>JAXLVX010000022.1:0-49362 GCA_046328795.1 Anaerolineales bacterium
CTTCAACTTCGGCGGGCGATTGTAATAGGTGAACAACGACGGCGTCGCCAGCGCGAGCGGCAGTCCGTTCATTGCGCCCAGCAAATAATTGGCGTACCTGCCCGCGTTATCCGAGGTCCCGCGCGCGGCGAGAAAGACATACTCAATATTTCGGTCTCGCAGCATAGCCGCAACCTGGTCGATATGCCTTCTTTGCGAAGTAAGTAAATGGCTAATTCGCTCAGGCTGTTCGTTGATCTCAGAAAAAAGTGTCATTAGTTGTAGCGTCCAATCTCCTCGGCAAGCGGCGCAAGCAGTTCGATCTTCCACGGTTCCACATGCGGAGCAATAGAACAAGCCGAACTCAAAATATAGCCGCCACCGGGTTTTCCGATCTGAATCCTCTCGGAGGCTTCGGCAATCACCTGCTCCTTGGCTGTATAGTCGAGCAGAGATACCGAATTCAGGTTGCCCTTCAAAAACAATCGCTGACCCACTCCGTTTTTGGCATCGGCAAGTTCCACATTGCCCAGCGGATGCGGGTCGAGCGTGTCAATGCCCATTGTGCCGGTTCGCTCCATCAAGTCAAGTCGGTCGCCGATCTTTCCACAAGTATGAGTATACACAGGCGCGCCATGTTCCTTAATCGCTTCTGCTAGCCTGCGCTCGTATGGAACGACATACTCAATATACATTTTTGGGGATATAAATCCGCCGCCCGCAAAAGCGGAAGAGATCAGCACCGCGTCAACCCCGCGCCGCACTTGAGCCACAGCCCATGCAATGGCTGCATCAGTTAGCCGTTCTAACACAGCCTTGACCTTCTCTTTGCTCTTGACCAATCCAATGATCGCATTTTGATAGCCGATCAATTCAAGATATTGCGTAAACGGCGAGAACACTTCGCCATGAATAGACACTTCCCCGTTGGTCTTTTCTTTTACCAGATCAATCGTATTGTAAAAATAATCGGGAACTTCGCTCAACAGACCCGAATCGCTCTTATCCTCGAGCCAAGGGATATGATACGTGTTCCAAATGTAGCCAGTGAATTCATCCACATGATCCATGTGATCGGGGTCGAGCGTTGCCAGATCGGCGCGCGGCGTTGTCAGATCGGGGCGAGCGGAGTAAACATATTGCGCGTTATCGTTCCAGGGGATCAAAGTCACATGTCCATTCTTCCACGTGACCACTTCTCCCTTTTTAGTCTTTTCTATTTTCTGGATCTCGTTCAAGATATTACGCGGTCGTCCCGGCAGGTTGATGAGAATGCCGTCGAAGTGATACCGCCTCTGCATCCGCGTGAGAGCCTCAGCAAAGCCTTCGCTGGTAAACCAAATCTCATGAGGGGCAAGATCGGCGTTTAGAAAATAATGCCCTAAAGCCAGCTGGCACATCACCGGCACCCGGTCGGCTTCTTTATGTTGCATTGCCAGCGCCATGCGTTCTCGTCCGTTCATCCAGGCTATCCTTTTACCGCGCCAGCTGTCAGACCTTTGATGAATTCGCGGGCAAGCAAAACATATAAGACCAGCAACGGGATCGCCGCCAGCGAAAGCACAGCCAGCGCGCGCGTCCAGTCGGTACGATATTGACCAAACAGCAGCGAAACGCCTAGAGCCACCGTGCGCGATTCCTCCGCGCGGATAAACACCAGCGGAAACCAAAAGTCGTTCCAGATCTTGATCATGTTGAAGATCGCCACCGTAGCCAATGCGGGGCGCATTAGCGGCAGGACAATAATGCTGTACACCTGCCATTCAGAGGCGCCGTCCACTTTGGCGGCATCAAACATTTCGTTGGGCAGTTCCTTGATAAAGGCTGTCAATACGAAGGTGGCGATCGGCATCCCCATCGCCACGTAGACCGGTATGAGGCTCCAGATGGTATCTTGCAGGTTCAGGGCTTTGATGAGGCGCACGAGGTCAATCGTTCCCAAGCGGATGGGGATCATCAACCCGGCGATAAAAAAGACATAAAGAAAATTCGACGCGCGCGATCTCCACTTTGCCAGAGCGTAGGCTGCCATCGAGCCGACGAACAGGATCAAGGTCAGAGAGAGAATCGTGACGATCAAAGAGTTGATGAAGTACAGGTCAAAACGTCCCGAACTCCAAACGGCTTTGTATCCGTCTAGAGTGAATGTATCGGGAAGCCCAAACGGATCTTTGAAAATTTCTTTCTGCGGCTTGAATGAATTGACGATCAACGTCCAAAGCGGGAAAAGCACGATCAGAGACCATGCGGTTAGAACAATATATGTGATAAGTTGGTTGAATTTTATTCCGCGCATCTCAGCCACCCGAATCCTATTCTTCCCCTTGGCGGCGCGACAAATACAGCCACAACAGCACGCCAATCATCAAGATCAGGAAGGTGACCGTGGCGATCGCCGCGCCCATGCCCATGTTCGGAATGCCGACGGGATGCTCGCCCGCAATACCAGTACGATAGAAAAGAGTTGCTAACAGGTCAGCCGAATACGAGGGATCGCCCTTTGCGCCCGCCATGGAGTAGATCACGTCAAAGGCATTGAAGTTATCCACAAACGTCAGGATGGCGACGATGCCGATGACGGGCTTGAGCAATGGGAATTTGATCTTCCAGAAAATATTCCATTCCGAGGCGCCGTCTATGCGAGCCGCTTCGAGCAGTTCGTCAGAGATGCCCATCAACCCGGCAAGGAACATCACCGTTGGCATACCTACCCATTGCCAGGCTGAAACAAGCGAAATGACAGGCAGGGCAAGAGTCTCGCGCCCTAGCCATGGCAACGCCCATTCCTTTAGATTCAAGGCTATCAACGTTTTATTGACCGCGCCCCACTGCGGGTTCAAGATCAGCGTCCATAAAAACCCGACCACCAGAACCGAGAGCGTAGCGGGCGTGAAAATAAGCGTTCGAAAAAAATTTCTGCCCCTGAAATCGGATGCCAACAGATTGGCGAACAATAAACCAAGGCTGTTTTGCACGGTCATGTGGATGGCGAAAAAAATGCTGGTATGCGCCACTGCCCCCGAAAATTTTCCCCACCAAAGGGGGTTAGTAAAAAGATCAATATAGTTCTGAAACCCGACGAAGGTTGTCGGCGTGTATCCTTCCCCTTGATACAGACTGAGGCGCATCGAGTCAAACAGAGGTCCCGCCATGAATGTTATATACACAAACAATGCGGGAAGCAGAAACAAAATCCATGTGATCGTACGGCGGTTTTCGCTCCCGGTGAATCCTGCCTTTCCTGTTTTCTTTTTCAAGACAGTCGCCTGGCTCATCATCGCCTCTCCTCATTTTGTAGAGCCCCTAAAGGTCATAACGACCTTTAGGGGCATTACAAACAAACTACTACTTACAGCCTGCGGCAGGCGGATACCAAGCCGCCACATCTGAATTGAAAGCGTCTGCGGCTTCCTTCGGGGTTTTCTCTCCCTTCAACACAGCGATCACATTGTTGTTCAGCGAGTTGTATGCATCCACGCTGCCGGAAGGAGCGGCGAGGAGTTTTTCCCACACGAAGCGAATGTCCACGCCTTTAGCGGCGCTGTTGAACGACATGAAGTCGTTGGCGATCGGGTCACTCAGAGTGGGAGCATCTTTGGCGAGCGGGAAGAAACCAGGTAAGTTGTTGCCGAGCAATTCCGAAAAGGCGGAAGACTCAAGCCATTCGAGGAAGGTCTTCGCAGCCTCGAGGTTCGGAGAAGCGGCGTTCGCGCCGATGGCGGCATCCGTATGGAAAGTCACATAGGTGTCTTTGCCTTCAAGGGCGGGCGGATAGAACACGCCCCATTGGAAGTCGGTGGCATCTTTCTCAAACACGCCAATGCTCCAGGAACCGTCGAACATCATAGCGGCTTGACCTTGAGCGAAGAGCTGTTCCGCGTCATAGTAGCTGACGGCTTCAAACCCGTTGGGGAGATAAGGTTTGAGGTCGGCAATTTGCTGGAAGGCGGCAACCATGTCGTCGCTGTTAAAGCAACTCTTGCCGTCCAAATAGCCCATGCGTCCTTCGTATCCGCCGATGTCGCTAGGGATCAACTGCATCATCACAACTTCGTTGATGTCCCAAGCATCCTTGGTTCCATTGGAGAAGGGCGTAATGCCTGCATCTTGAAGCTTCTTGGCGGCAGCCATCAATTCTTCCCAAGTCTTCGGAATTTCAATACCGTTCGCGGCGAAGATATCTTTATTGTAGTAAATGCCATGCGAAACTGCAATGATCGGCACAGCATAGGGCTCGCCGCTATCGGTCGCCCACGGCGCGCGGGACGCTTCGGTGAAGGCGTCATTAATTCCGGGCAAGTCTTTTAGAGACGCAATGTACCCCGCGTCGAACAATTCGCGGCCCGTGGCAAACGAACGGACGAAGAAGAGATCGGGGCCGGTGCCGGTTTCCAACTGGGTGCGAAGCGTCGCGTTGTAATCAGGCGGGTTGGTCGGGTCGAATTTGACAGTGATGTTAGGATATTCCTCGTGAAAGGCTGCGTTGATCGCTTCCCAAGCAGCAACATCGTCTACGCGCCATGAGCCGAGAGTTAAGGTGATCGGTTCGGCAGTGGGCGCTTCTGTAGCAGGCGCCGCAGTAGCGGGCGCTTCGGTAGCGGGTGCCGCGGTGGCGGGCGCTTCAGTAGCAGCGGGTGTAGGCGCACCGCAAGCCGAGAGCGCGAGACTCGCCAAAATCAAAACAGACAACACAACGTACAGTTTGCTTTTCATCTTTTTTATGCTCCTCATAGGTTTTGAAACTTCTTACATGTAGGATTTCAAGAGATAGTTAGTGCGATAAAACTCCTTTCGTCCGAAGAAACGAACACTTCCGTTCAGATCATTCCTCCGCTCCCTGCGACAAAGCGCCGAATGAACTCCCACGCGAACGTTGTAAACTCTTTCTCCACATCGTTCGGTAGAGAGTCACTTTCACTATGTGAGGTAGACCGTCAAGCAGAACCTCGTCCACGATTCAGCGTATTCAGGGCTCGCGCCTCTTCCATATCCGAATACGCGCACGCAAGCGAATTGATCAATCCGTTTATTTTCGAGAAAATCTGATGTTCAACTTTATAAGGAGAAAACTCCACCGCGGCAACAGAAACAAGTTCCAACAACAACGATTTGCCACAAGGCTTGAAGTGATCTTTGATCAAATTTGCGTTCGGAACTTACCTCATCCCTTGAAACCCGAGACAACCACGCTTTCAAGAATATATCGTTGCGCGAAGAAGAAGACGATGAACAATGGCGCGGTGGTCAGTACCGCCGCGGTCATAATAGTGGGCCACTGTTGTACCGTATTATTGATGTTGTACAACGTCGTGACGTACACCGGCAGTGTATAGAGGTCAATCGTTTGCAAATACATCAATGGGCTTAGCAGGTTATTCCACATACCAACGAACAGGAACGTCGCAATGGTGGCAAGCGGCGCCTTGACCAGCGGCATGACGATCTCCCACCAAACTTGAAGGTGGCTCGCCCCGTCCACAAACGCGGATTCGTCCAATTCTTTAGGGATCTGCGCCATCGCCTGGCGCAGTAGAAAGACCATCGCCGCGCCGCCCGCAAAGTAGCCTGGAATGATGAGCGGGTTGAAGGTGCCGATCCAATCTAGTGCGTTGAAGAAAACATACTGCGGCACGATCAACGCCTGAGGCGGAATCAACATCGTGGAGATCATCAAGAAGAAAACGATGTTGCGTCCGGGCCATTCGATTCGACTGAACGCGTATGCCACTACCGCAATCGAAAGAAGCGTGCCAGCAAGCGCGAGGGTGACATAAAACGCCGAATTGAAATACGAGCGGATAAAATCATGATTGTTGAAAATGTTGGAATAGGCTTCCAATGTTGGTTTGGCTGGGATCCAAGTAATACCGGGCGAGTTCGTCTCGCTGAGAGTCTTGAGGGAGGAAGAAATCATCCAAAACAAAGGAAAACTCATCAAGACAGTCGCGCCAGTGAGGAGGAAGTAAAGGATGATACGCTTGACGATGTGCCAATAATTTTTCATCGCGTCCTCCTAATAAACATCATAGGTTACCCAGCGATCCTGCAACCTGAACTGGATCACCGTAATGATAAGAATAATAACGAGAACAACCCACGAAATCGCAGAGCCGTACCCGATCTCGAAATGGCTGAAACTTTTCTGCCACAGGTAATACACCATCGAGATCGTTGAAGAGACGATTGGCTGGTTATCTCGATAGAGGACAAAGATCGGTTCGAAAATTTGCAACGCGCCGATCATGCCGACGACGAGGTTGTAGAAAATGTATGGGGTCAGCAATGGGAACGATATTTTCCAAAACTTCTGCCAGCCGGTTGCGCCGTCCACCTCGGCGGCTTCATGCAGCACTTTGGGGATGTTATTCAATCCCGCGAGGAAAACAAGCATCATCGTGCCGCATCCCCATACCATAAGCAAGATCACCGACATTTTCGTCCACAACGGACTCTGGATCCAAAGCGGAACGCGGTTATCTGCCGGAAAGCCCGCTTCGAAAATTTTGGTCAATTGAGCAAAGTTGCTATTATTGATTCCCAAAAAGAAAGAGGCAACAATTTCTTGCGCAAAAATTACGCCGCGGTTGAGATAACTGAACCATGAAAAAGCGAGCGAAGCGCCGCGTATCATCTGGTTCACTATGCCTGTGCCGGTATTTAACATCAAGCGCCAGCAAAGAAGCACGGCGGTATTAAAGCCCAGGATCACCGGAAGATAGAACGCCATGCGGAAGATGCGTTCGCCTCTCATTTTTTGGTTCAACAGCACGGCAAGGAACAACGCCGCTCCCATCTGCAAGGGGAGTCCGAGAACTGTCAGATAAAGCGTATTGACTATGGAAGCTCGAAACGTAGCGTCTTTGAACAGCAGTTCTTTGTAATTCTCAAACCAGACCCACTTGGTCGGTTCAGGAGACGCGATTCGATAATCGGTAAAACTCCAATACAGCGAGAATGCCAGAGGGATGACCACAAAGATCACAAAACCGATGATCCACGGCGCGGAGAAGAAATACCCAGCGAACGTGTTCTCCTGTCTCTTCAATGTCCCGCCGCGCGCTTTTACAATCTGGCGGGCGGCGAATCCCAATCCATAACTGCCGGCAATAATGAATGCAACGGTCAATAGAGCGGCGATAATCACATTAATATATGGATTCGCTAGCATGTGGCACACTCCTGAAAAATCGAGACACTCTGGATGGGATTGCTCCCATCCAGAGTGTTATTGAAACGAACCTTACTTGAGCGCGGAGATGTACTCGTCCTGAATCTTCTGATTGACTTGCTCAGGAGTGAGTTCTTCCGTGATCAACTTGCCCAGCGCGTCTTGCATGATGGTGGAAAGTTTTGCGGCTTCTTTGATACCGGCAAAGCCCACGCCGTATTGCGCCGCCAATTCGGCTTCGCGCTTCAACTGCGGGGATTCGGTCACGTAGCCGTATTGCGAGTCGTTGCGGGCAGGGATGAGACCCATCGTCTCGTTCCACTTGTTGTTGGCTTCCTTGCTGAACGCAAGCTTCAACCACTCAGCCGCAAGTTCCTTGTTCGGGCTATAGTCGGCAACCGCCAGCCAGTCATTGAACGCAAGCACGACCGGTTTGCTGTTGGGGAAGTTGGCAGGATCGCCATAGAACGGCTCGATGGAGATATCCTTCCAGATCGGGCGATCGAACGCAGGCGCCGCCCAGCCGGAGTGCGCGAGGCAGACCGCCCCGTTGCTCTTGCCGGTCGCATCGTCCACATCAATCACAGAGCCTTGACCGGTCGGAAGAGTGCCGACCGCGTCAGCCGCAGGACCGTAGGTCGCCTGGCGCATGTCAAGCAAGAACTTGGTCGTCGCCAGCGCTTCAGGTGAATCGAAGTTCGGCGTGCCATCCGCTTTGTACAGTTGACCGCCAAGCGAATAGAACACGAGCAACCACCACTGCCAGTCAGCCATCGAGGCGGCATCCACCGGCACAAGGGCTTGTTGGGTCAGCGAGTTTGTCGCCGGGTCAATCACGGAGTTATCTTTGGCGAAAGTGACCCAATCGGCAAAGCCCTTCTGAGGCAGAGTACCCTTCGCGAGATCGGTGCGGCAGAAAACGTAGCGAGGAGCCGTAAAGATCGGCAGACCGCGCAGCTTGCCTTCATACTTGGCGTTTTCGAGCGCGGGACCAAAGTTGCTGATTTCATCCCATGCGCCAGCGCCGAGGTATGAATCCATGTCGGCAAGGCTTGCGCCATACAATGTATTCATTTCAGAACCAAGGTTGATGATGTCAGGACCTTCGCCAGCGGCAAAGAAGCCGGCAAATGTCGTATCCCAACCGGTCCATGAACCTTCGGTGATCTCAACGGTCACGCCCGGGTGAGCCTTCTCAAACGCGGGGTTAATATCGCTCTTCAGCCACGCGATCGTATCGGGAGTGTAATCGAGCAAGTAAATCTTCAACGTTTTTGCTTCAGCCACAGCGGTGGCAGCCGGCGCTTCTGTTGCGGTTTTCCCGCCTCCGCAGGCGGTCAAGACCATACTGACAAGCACCAGAACAGAAAGCAATCCAAACAGTTTCTTATTCATTTGTTTCTTCTCCTTGTATATTTTTCGAATATCGGTTGTCGAATTTAATTATCGTATCTTGCTCTAGTATCACTCTCCTTTCTGCCGCATGAATGAAAGAGCGGCGCGAATAGTTAGTTCATCCGGCGAATACGATCTTCAACATCCCGCGCAAAGCGTTGGATAAACTCCTGCGCAAAGACCACAGGGTCTCTGCTTGAATCAACGATCAAAGGAGTCATATCCACCGCGTAAGACAGCCCATTCGTTACATCCACGCCATGCGATTCAAAATAAGTAGCATTGGCGCGACGGCGCCCCATCGAAGCGAGGTCGTACCGCTTCCCGCCGATGATTTGCGAATCAAAGACACCCAACAAAGCAAGCTGGAGATTTTCACGATCCGAGACATTCATCAGCACTTTATCGGGATCAATCATCCAGTCGAGCGAACGCCAGACTTCACACCCTACGAGTCTTTCAGGACGTTCAGCCTGATCCAGTCTTCGGATAGCGTCTATCACCCTCAGCGCGATTCCCACGTGAGTATCGTGCTTATCGGTTAGGTTGTGTGTGTAAACATACTGCGGCTTCGTCGCTCGCAGCAGTTCGACAAAATCTTCGACAGGCTCGGTCCTGGTTCCATCCTTGACGATCTTGCTTGGGAAATCCAACATCACTTGCGCCGAGAACTCGCCTACGAACGCCGCTTTTCGCTGTTCAAGAAAACGAACCGAGCGCATTTCGTCGTCGGTATAATCTTTATAAATGCCATCACGCGGCGAGCCGCGTCCATCCGTTACTACAACGCCGGTAAACCATTGATCATCGCGTTGAAAACAGTTCAAAATAGGCTCTGCTGCCATAATCTCAATATCGTCCTGATGCGCGGCAATGCACAAATGCGTCGTGCGCGATAAGGCTTGTTCCTCGCTCACACCATCCGGGATGTAAACCTCGGCTGTATCCAGATAAAATTTCATGCCTGCACCTTTTCAATCACCGGCAAACTTGCCGCCGCAATAGACTGACCCACACGGCGCAGTTTCTCATTAGGCAAATGGATTTCTATCTTTTGCAACAGCTCTGGAAATTCCGCTTCAAACACTTTCTTCATGCCTTCCATCAACAAAGTACCGCCTTTACCGGATGTACAACGACCCAAAATCAAAACATGGTTGAGATCGTAAAAGTCTGCGTAATGAGCAACGCCATATCCCAAATAAACGCCCATCGTCTGCCAAATTTTGAGCGCGCCTTCATGACCCTCTTCCAATTTCATTTGAACATATTTCAACTTCTCGGCATCCGTCACATCGCCTGGAAGTTCAATGCCCGCTTTTGGCGCAAGCCTGAAAACACATTGTTGGGAAAAATACGATGCGCCGCAGCCTTGATCGCCCGACCACTCTTCGATTGGAGCGCTTGGACTGTAATCAATCGGGGCAAAAGCCAATTCATTCAGCCAGCCCATAATGCGGCCTTCACGATTCACATACCCTGCCGCCTCACTAGAGCCTAAGGCGATTCCCAAAATTCCGTTATCTTCAATAGACATCGAGCCTGCAAGCGCGGTAACATCCCCGTCGTTGATCACCACCAAAGGCACATTCATTTCGTCCGCGATCCGCTGAAACATGTTTTTTATTTCACCAAATCGTTCCTGCGGAATTCCGCGGAACAAAGAAGCCACCATGGGGCGGTTTTCTACATAGATGCCTGCCGAACTTCCGCCAATCGCATCCACTCGCGGCATTTGGCTTGCAGCAGACTTCAACGCTTGCATGATCTCGTTATAGTGATATTCGGGGTCGGAGTGTTTGCGTGGCTCCCAAACAACCTCTTCGCTAAAGATCGGCGCTCCATCTACTACCGCGCTGACCTTTCGATCGGATGCGCCTAGATCGAAACCGATGCGGTAGCCTTGTAAGTTTCGCCCAAGCAATTTCCCCGTCTCTTGCGAATCAGGCACATCATCTGCATCGCATGAAATTACATCGAAGGCGCGCTCGTAAACTTGTTCTCCCATAAAATGGGAGTCAAACTTCCGCGCGCCATCAGCGGAGTAACAGTTTCGAATATATTCGGCAATTTTCCGCGAACCACCGATATAAACTCTAAATCCACCGCGCTGCCAAAGAAGAAATTTGACAGTGCGCTCAACGAATTGATAGTTTGAATCAAAGCTCGGATGTGTCTCAGGGAACACCTTCACTTCGATCCGAGAGAATTCCCCATTGTTTCTTTCAAGACCGATCACCAATTTTTCCCCAACAGAATCCGCTGAGCGCTGAAAAGCGCGCCATGCTGAGGCTGCCGGGCGAAAGCCTTCATCCAATGGAGGCAAAACGCTTGGGGGAATCAAAGGAAAACTCATTGACTCTCCCCTCCAAACAAAGGCGAGTATCCGTCTTGCAATAGAAACGCGGACGCGCCAAGTATGCAGGCGCGATAATCCAATGCGCCTAATTCAAGTTGCGTGCGGTCAGACATGCGCGTCAGCGCCGCGTTCTGCATCGAATCGTTAACAGATTCGAACCATGACGCGCCGAATCGGGTCATATCGCCGGTGAGCACTATTTTTTGAATATTCAAAGTGCCAATCAGGTTTGCGAGAGAAACACCTAAATAGTGAGCTGCCCGGTCAATCGTTTCAGTTACTTTAGAATCGCCAGACTCAAACGCAGAATAGACCGCATCGAGCGACTTCATTTTCAAGTGTCGCATCACTGCGCGGGCGCTGGAAACCGTTTCAAGACATCCGCGCTTGCCGCACCGACATAACTCGCCATTCTCTTGAACCACAACATGCCCAATCTCCCCTGCGCCTCCGCCGTCGCCCTGAAACAATTGCCCGTTCAACAATATGCCTGCGCCGATACCATATTTCACGTTAACAACAATCAAGTTTTCATCAGGTTCATGCTTGTTGCCGTAAACATATTCCCCCACCGCCGTTGCCTGGCTGTCATTTAGAATAAGAACTGGAAGTTTATACTTTTTTTGGAGCAGGGATCCGAGAGGAAGATTTTCCCATCCCAGGTTTACCGCATTCAACACAATTCCCTCGCGAGTATTGATCAAACCCGGCGCGCCAACACCAATTCCGACAAGTGGTTTATATTTTTTTCGTATTAGCTGGTCCAGTATCTGATAAACAAGTTGAAGGGCTTTTTCCCCGTTATCATCGCGAACTTCCACTTCAGCAACCTCTTTGATCTCTCCCCGCAAATTAACTACTGCGCCAATAAATTTATCCTGCGCAAGATTTAGCCCGATCAAATATCTCGAATCTGCGATCACGCTCAACAAAATTGGGGATTTACCTCCTATTGATTCCCCACGCCCCACCTCATCCACTAAACCTTCGGCAAGCAAGCCAGAGACCACATCAGAAACCGTTGTTCGAGTCAGGCGAGTTACTCGGGCAATCTCCGCGCGGCTGATCGAATCATTGGCAAAGACAGTTCTGAGAACTAAGTCTCTGTTGTGCTGCTTCGTCTGTTGGTGTGTAGCCTTTTTCACCAAATTTCCTTCAAAGAGAATTTCTGTTACTACACGAAGACTTTAGACTTAACGACTTTGTAAATTCACTGGACTAACAAACTCATTGTACTGACTCCCCAATAAAAAGTCAAGCCGTCAGCATGCTGCCACATAAGAATTCGTCGGTATATTTCATGGTCATCCATTCATATCTTTGGCGAAGTGCAACAATCGCAAAAAGAATCTCAACTTGACCTTCATGCGCTGTAAGTCAAACGCCTGCAGACTATCATCTTGAGGATTACAAACTGCGTTGTTTACCAAATGTATTACCGAAAGAAAAAAAATCCACGTAACACATTCAAAAAGATTACCTTGCTTGACAATCCCTCTCACCCAAAGTAAAATTCCGCACGCTTAATAACTGGATATCGCCGAGATAGCTCAGTTGGTAGAGCACGCGACTGAAAATCGCGGTGTCCACAGTTCGATTCTGTGTCTCGGCACTTTCGGTGGAAGTTAACCGAATGCGGGCGTAGTACAGTGGTAGTACGTCTCCTTGCCAAGGAGAAGGTCGTGGGTTCGAATCCCATCGCCCGCTCAGTTTTTTCTCACGGCGTCGTGGCCAAGTGGTAAGGCAAGGGTCTGCAAAACCCTCACCACGGGTTCAAATCCCGTCGACGCCTCTGACAATTTAGAATTGAGGATGTTCAACTGACGCCGCAAGGCGTTTTTTGTTGCCTGATGTCTGAAAGGGAATTGCTAGGCAGGCTGGCAAACTTCGTCATATAATGCCATAACGAATCATCAAAATGAGGGTGATTCACAATGAACGAGACCAGATGAAATTTCTTTACGTAGAAGACGACCCTGCACATGTCGCGCTCACCCGCCGGGTACTCGAAGACGCTCCGAACCAACGGTTCGAGTTACTTCACGCGGAAACAATCGCCGACGCCCTCAACTTTCTAGAATCAAACCCGGACCTTGACCTGATTCTCTCTGATCTTCGCCTGCCTGATGGAAGCGGCATGGATCTGCTTGCCCAAGTGAATAGCCGCAAATCACCCCCAGCTGTTGTGCTAGTCACTGGGCAAGGAGATGAACAAGCGGCAGTCTCTGCGCTCAAAGCAGGCGCTGCAGACTACCTTGTCAAGCAGACCGATTACCTCCATCGCCTTCCCGTAGTCTTGACCAACGCGGTCGCACAGAATCGGCTGGCACGCGGAGAGGCGGCGTTACGCGAGGCGGAAATCAAGTATCAGTCGCTGGTTGAACAGACACCTGCCGTTGTATTTCTTGACAAAGCCGACGAAAGTGAAACGGGGATCTATATCAGTCCGCGTGTCGAAGAATTGACCGGCTATTCCCCCTCCGAATGGCTTGACAATACAAAATTATGGGACCGCTTGATCCACGGCGACGATCAGGAAAGGATCGCAAAGGCGTTTCAACTCTCCCACGAAAACAACCTGCCTTTTACCGAAGAGTACCGAATCGTTCGGCGGGACGGGAGCGTGATTTGGGTCAAAGAAGACTCCAACTTGATCAAAAGCGAAAACGGCGATCCTTTATATTGGCAAGGCGTCCTGTTCGATATCACGAGGGACAAACAGAATGAAGCGGCTCTACAAAGGCAATTAGAACAGCTAACCGTACTCCATGCGATCACTGTAGCCGGCACCGAAAGTAATTCGGAGGATGAGATCATTCAACGAGTTGTGCAAATCGTTTCGCGGGTATACGATGAGGTTTGCGGCATCCTTCTGCTGAACGAGAATCAAGATACTCTCACGCCGCACCCTTCCTACATTGGCGCCGACGTCTCGAATTGGAGGGACGGCATTTCAATTGCTGAAGGCGTAACGGGCAGAGCGGTAAGACTGGGGAAAACGTTGCGATTGGGAGACGTTTCACAAGATCAGTCATTTATTGAAATCGCATCAGACATGCGGTCAGAATTATGCGTCCCGTTTCGCGTCAACACTCGCATCATCGGCGTGTTCAACGTGGAAAGCAAGACCATCAACGCGTTCGACGATAATGACGAACAGTTCATCAACACGATCGCCGGAGGGCTTGGCACCGCCCTGGAAAGACTACGTCTTGTTAGAGCAGAATCTCAACGAGCAGCGGAGTCTTACAAATCCGAGTTGGCGCGCCGCGAGCACGCCGAGACTCTGCAAAAGGTCATCGCGGCATTATCCACAACGCTTGATATTAAATCGCTCTACGAAATAATTTTAGACTCGCTGGCAAAACTGGTTGGCTATGACAGCGCGTCTATCATCCTTGAATACGAAAACAGCGAGATGGAGTTTGTTGCAGCAAGAGGCTTTATCAACCCTGGAAACATCGTGGGAAGAAAACTGGACAAAAGCGGCAAGTGGCGAGAGTTGGAAGCGAGTCGTAACCCACTCATTCTGGCAGACGCGCAAACCGATCCGCGTTTCGAACAATGGGAAGGTTACGAAGGAGGGATACGCGGCTGGCTGGGCGTCCCAATGATCGCGCAAGGGCAGGTTATCGGATTTATCAACCTGGATAGCCATCAGGCGAATAAGTTCACCGAACAGGAAGCCACCATCGTCCAAACCTTTGCCAATTCTGCCGCTATCGCGATCGGAAATGCCCGCCTGTACCGTGACGCGCTCCGCGCCGCTGAACGCCGGGCTGTTCTGCACCAGATCAGCCAGGATGTTGTACGATTTTCAAAGGATTCCGAACAAGTCTATACTGCGATCCACGAAGCCGCAGGTAAGTTGATGCCATGCGATGTATTTACGATTTCACTGCGAAACGATGAAAAGGACGCGAATGATTTTGTATATCGCGTTGAAGGGAACCATCGGTATCCGTTCGAAAGCATGGCTTCGAGCGCCGGGCTTACTTCTCAGATCATAAGAACCGGCAAAAGTATCATCCTAAGGAACGATGATGAGATCGAAAGGAGCGGCGCGGCGCGCTTCGGCTTGAATCAACGCGTCCATTCAGCAATTATCGTTCCCATGCGGATTAACGAGTTCGTCATTGGGACAATTTCAGCGCAGGCGCATGTGTCAAACGCCTACAGCGTAGAGGAGCAAGCGCTCCTCGAAATGCTAGCCACACATGCCGCCACCGCCATCGAAAATGCGCGGCTGTTCAACGAGACGCAAAACCGCATCCGCGAAATGGAAACGATTAACCGACTGTCGTCTTCTCTGCGCAAAACCAGTTCGCGGTCTGAAATGATCGAAATATTTCTCGATGAAACGCTCGCGCTCTTGGGTGAAGAAAACGGATCAGTGTGGTTGTATGAATACGCCTACAACAAACTCGTCCAACAAGCGACGCGCGGCGCTCCGAGAAACATCAAACAAAAGCACATGAGCGTTAACGAAGGGATTGTCGCTCAAGTATTCCAAACGGGAGAAGTCTACATCTCGCCAGATCTGATGAACGATCCGGTCATATATAAACCTCACATCAATGTAGTCCTTCCCGGCTATGGGGGCGTCTGTCTACCGATCAAATCCACTGCAGGGACTCTGGGGACGCTTTTTATTCAGATGGCTCCGGGTCGCCAGATCTCTAGTTACGTCAACTTGCTCGTCACGCTGGCAGAAATCATCGGCAACGCCATTCACCGCGCCGAGTTGTTCGATCATAGTCAAGAACAGATCCGCAGGCTAACATCGCTTCGTGACGTGGATTCCGCTATCGCATCATCCACCGATCTACGAGTAACTTTCAACATCCTCGGCGAACACACGCTCAGGCACTTGAAAGTGGACGCGATGGACATTCTCATCTATCGCCCGGAACTCCAAAGCCTCCACATGCTCTTTAACGCGGGATTCAAAACGCCATCACCCACCCGCCCGCTGATGCGAATCGGCGAAGGGCTGGCAGGGCAGGTTCTTATGAAGGGAAGAATCGATCATGTGATCAATCTGAGCAATTCCGTGGAAGCAAGGCGCGATCCCCTATTAGCGCGTGAAGGATTTGTTACCTATGTGGGCGTTCCGTTGGTCGTGAAAGGCCAGATCAAAGGAGTATTCGAGGTTTTCCACCGGTCTACGCTCTCACCCACCGCAGACTGGATGCAATTCCTCCAGACTCTCGCCGGGCAAGCCGCCATCGCCATTGACAACGTCCAACTCTTCGACAACTTGCAAAAATCAAATCAGGAATTAACCCAGGCGTACGATATTACTTTGGAGGGCTGGGCGCGCGCGCTCGAGTTACGCGACCGCGAAACAGAAGGTCACACCCGGCGCGTCACGGAATTAACGATGCGGCTTGCAAAAACCATGGGCATCAACGACGAAGAGCTAGTGAACATCTATCGCGGAGTGCTCCTGCACGATATTGGCAAGATGGGCGTGCCAGACCAGATCCTCAAAAAGACCGGTCCGCTCACTGAAACCGAGTGGGATGAGATGCGCCGTCATCCCCAATACGCGTACGATCTGCTTTCGCCCATTAGTTATCTTCGCGCGTCTCTCGACATCCCGTATTGTCACCACGAACACTGGGATGGGAGCGGCTATCCGCGCGGTTTAAAGGGCGAGCAGATCCCGCTTTCGGCTAGAATTTTTTCTGTCGTAGATGTTTGGGACGCCCTGCGCTCCAACCGCCCTTATCGCGAAGCATGGCCCACCGATAAAGTCATTGAATATATCCAAGCGGGCGCTGGGAATATCCTCGATCCCACCATCGTCCAAATATTTCTGAAAATGATCAAAGAGGACGATAACAAAACGGGATAGCGATCGCTATCCCGTTTTATCAAAGTACGCGCAGAAATTTCCTCTTCCCCACCTGCAACACGCCGGGATGCGGAAGCGCTTCATTCCCATTTTCAATTGTTGCGCCATCCAGCCGCACCCCTTTTTGCTCGAACAAACGCCGCGCCTCTGACTTGCTCGTCACCAACTTCGCGGCAAGCAGGATATCCAATACCGATTGACTCGGCTGAGATTGGAATTCCGGCATATCGTCTGGCATTTCCTTTTGCTGGAACAACTTGACGAACGCCTCTTGCGCGGACTGGGCGTCTGTCTCGCCGTAGAAAATGGACACAATCTCCCGAGCCAACTTCATCTTCGCGTCGCGCGGATGCGCTTTCCCATCAGCGAGTTCCTTTTCCAGCGCTTCAATCTCATGCGGACTCCAGCGCGTGACAAGACGCATGTATTTTCCCATCGCAAAATCGGGGATGGACATCAACTTGCCATACATATCCTCAGCGCCGGTGTTGATCGGCACAATATTGCCGGTGGATTTGGACATCCGTTGCACGCCGTCAGTGCCCGGCAAAATCCCGGTGATGATGCCCACCAGAGGTTTTTGCCCCAACGCCTCTTGTAATTTTCTTCCCGCAACGATGATGTTGAACAGCTGATCCGTTCCGCCGACTTGAATATCGGTTTGCATGGCGACCGCGTCGTAGCCTTGCATCAGCGCGTAAAAAGTTTCGTGGAGGAAGATTGGCTCGCCTTTCTCCAAGCGATTTGCAAAATTCTCACGCGCCAAAAACTGTTGCACGGTGAAATTCTGTCCGAGTCGGATCAAATCCACCAACGACAACTCGCTCAACCATTCGCCGTTGTAGCGAACTTTTGTTTTTGTTTTATCCAGCACGCGGAACGCCTGCTCGGCATACGTCTTTGCGTTTTCTCCCACCTGCTCTTGCGTGAGAATCGGGCGCGCCTTGTTTTTATCGGAAGGGTCGCCGACAAGCGCGGTGTAACTGCCGATCAAAAATGTTACTTCGTGACCCAAATCCTGAAACTGGCGCAACTTCCGCATCGTGATCGTATGCCCCAGATGCAAGTCGGTCGAAGTGGGATCGTAGCCGCAGTAGACGCGCAAAGGACGCCCGTCCGAAAGACGCGCGCGGAGTTCTGCGGTCATCGCCTTCTTGAGTTCTTCATCACCGTAGTCGGTGCCTTGCATCAAAATTTCAACTTGCTCATCTAAATTCATGCTTCCTCCTGCAACAGCTCATGCAAATAAAAACGCGCGGCACGCTGGCGCCGCGCGTTCAAGTCGCCATTGCGTTTTTCACGAAAGGCGATAATAGTAGTTCCCGAAAACTTTAAGATCAGACATGCGCCGATTATACCAGCGAAGCCGCCCTGCGGACATCATTACTGACCTAGATTGAAAGTGAACGACCACGGCCCGCGTATCGTATAGAACTCGTCGCTGAAGACGATCTGCTCCGCTTCCTCCTGCGACATGGTATCGGGCTTAGCCAAAATCTGCATCACCTGCGTTCCGTTCAAATCTACGCAACCCAAGACGATGCCCGCGCCGCGAGAATCGAGGGTCTGCTGGATCTTCGGCATGTAGATGTTGCAATAATCCTCCGGGCGCGGAGATGCGCCGATGGCATCCACAGTGATCGTCACGCTGGAGAGGTCCGCATCGGGCGGCACGTTGAAAAATGACAACGTGTCACACCGCTGACCGGACTGCCCTTCGACAGGCGGTTGCAGGCTGAGCATGGTCGAGGCAAAATCGAAAACAACATTCTCGCCGTATTGCAGGCTGGCGCTCCAAATAGACCAATCGGCGGGACCGATCAATGTGAAGCAGACTTCAGCATTCACATCTTTGCCGTCGCGCCATGCGCGAGCGATGCTGACGTTTATGCCGCTGGAGGATTGAACCGGCGCGGCTGGCGCGGACTCAACCGTTGGATAGGATGAATCAATGAACGCGGTGGGAAGTGGTTGGGCGAATCCCTGCGGCTCACCCAGTGATGAACACCCTGAGACAAAAATGCTCAATAACAATATCAATCTTTTCATGGACGCTCCTTTAACGAAACAAAAATTCGGCAGTATAATCGTGCCTGTTATACGGAGACCGAATGTATGACCCTGTGCTGGTACTGAACGCAAATTTCGAACCGATCAACGTCTGCAACACGAGACGCGCGATAGGTTTGCTTTTGGCTGGCAAAGCCGATATGGTGATGAACGGCCGCGGGTATATTCGCACTGTCAGGGAGTTGATCCCGCGTCCTTCGGTCATTCGGCTTGAGAGCCAGATCCATCGGCCGCGCCCGCACGTCAAGTTGACCCGGCGCGAGGTCTTTCGACGCGATAATTATACCTGCCAGTATTGCGGCAAGCGCGAAGGCGGACTCACGGTTGACCATGTGATTCCCCGTCATCTCGGCGGCGCGCACATTTGGACGAACGTGGTTGCCGCTTGCCCATCCTGTAATCATCGCAAGGGCGGGCGCAAAGTGGAAGAGGCTCACATGCGCTTGTCGCTCCCGCCGAGAGAGCCGCCAGCAAATGCGGCGTATATTTTCGGCAAGCACTTGAGCGAATACCGCGAGTGGGAACCATACATTTCAGGCTGGTAGAAAAAGTGGCGGTCATCTTGAAGATGACCGCCACTTTTATATTTTGATCGTCCATGCTCCCGTCGCCGTCCTCCGCGGCGGGGACGCCACCGAAAGCATTCTATAATCGTGTTTAAATTTCAATCGTCATGAAATCTTTTGCCACAACGATCTCGCCCTGATACGTCTTGCGGGCTTCGGCGGCGATGTCGCCGCTGGCAAAACGCCCGGTTGGATAATGGATGAGATAGAGTTTGCGGACTTCCGCTTTCGAAGCGATCTCACCCGCCTGCTCAGCGGAGGAATGCCCGAAGGTGGCGCCCGCCGCCTCATGGACAAGCACGTCCGCCCCTTCCGCGAGACGAACCGTTTGCTCGCACGGCTCAGTGTCGCAAGAATAGGCGAACACCTTGCGATTTGTGAGACATTCCACTCTTAATCCAATCGTGGGAATCATGTGATGCACCGGCGACGACTTGACGCTGAACTCGTCGCAATCCAACACGGTCGCCATTTCCGCTTCGGGCAGACGATAAAAGCCGACGGGGAAAAAGTTGGGCCATTCATCCCATCCGTAAAATCCCATGAGGTCTTCGAGGCGATCCATGGTGTAGTGCAAACCATAGATGTTGACCGGCGTAGTGCGCCCCATCAGCCACATATCCATAAGCAGGAGCGGAATGCCCGCCACGTGATCGGGATGGAAATGCGTGACGACAATATCGGTGAGCGAGTTGAAATCCACACCCGCCTGCTCCAAGCGGACGACCGGCGTGCTCACGCAGTCCACAAGGATCGTGCGCTTCTTGCCGACGATCACAAGATGAGTATTTTCATGATCCTTTGACGGAACTGCGTTAGACGAACCAAGGATGATAACTTTTGGCATGGATGCCTCGTTGTTGTTAGATCCCGAAAGCCATTCGAATCAGATGAGGAGTAACGTAGATTTCGATCACCGCCGCGATCGCAAGCAAGGGCAGGGAAATTCCAATGAACACGCGGAACCAATCTGCCATGGAAACCAACAAGATCTCTCCCAAACTTTTGTCGGGCTGCGGCGTCACCAATTGCGCTCCCGCTTTCAACATGGCGGCGGTGGCAAGGAAGAACGCGCTCAACTCAAAGACACCGTGAGGCAGAACTCCGACAACAAAAGTCAACACAGGATTAAAGCCGATAATATTTGCGCCGCCCAATACTCCGCCGATCAGCCCCATGTTGACGATGAAAAACGTCAAGCCGAGTGTGCCGAACGAGACCAGCCCTAGAAGAAACGTGACCACGGTCGCGCGCGCGTTGTGATAGAACAAGACCGGGGCAGGCAGATCGCTGCTTATGTTTTCCAGAAGAGAAAGGTTTCCCGCCACGTAAGTGCGAATGCGATCCGCCCGCTCTGGAGTGAGTGTAATAAATGCGGGAACTTCAATAACTACCCACAAATAACTCGCAAGGATAGACGCCGCCCCAAGAATGAACACGATCATCAACGGCTTCCGCAATTGACGCAATGTTTTCGGCAATTCCAGAAGATACCAATCAAAGACGCCGCTCGCTTCGCCGGTGAACCGATCTTTGAACACGCGGAACATGTGTTTAAAGTTAAGCGTGTCAATCTCGCGCCCCAGCAGATATTCGCGGCGGAAGTGCGAAAGTCCTAGCCGCACGATCAATACCGAAAGGAGAGTCACTGCCGCAATGGCGAACCACAACACTTCTTCGTCTCCCCAAAAGATCAGAATGGTTTCGCCCTGCAGGATGAACGCAACCGGCACAACCACGAACGAGGCAAGTAAATTCGCCGCGCGGATCGTCGTCGCTTGCACTGAGATGATGATCGCCGAACTCACCATCAACACCGCGTGCGCAAAGGTCAGCAACAACACAAGCGAGAGAATGTACCCATCGGGAAGCGCAATATCCCTGCGCGAAATAAGCAAAAGATAAATCACGATGGACGCATAACTGAAAACAAGCGGGGTTGTGATCCCCACCAGCAATTTACCCAAATACAAATGCGCGTCTTCAAGCGGCGAACTCAATAACGGTTCGATCGTGCCGCGTTCTTTTTCGCCCACGAACGATTCAAGCGCGACCACCAGCGTGAACGATAGCGGAAAGAATCCGATCACCAGCACCATGAACGGCACGAGTCTATCCAAGATCAGATCGCCCCCGTTGCGATTCATAAACTCGATTGCCTGTCGCGTCGTATCGTCCGCAACAAATGGAAAGAGCGTGATCAACAACAGCATCGGCAAAACGATGCGCCAATCGCGGAACTGGTCAATGAACTCGCGCCGCGCCACCATCCAGATCGCATCCCAATTACGCCGCATATGCCAACCCCTGCGCGTCTGCCATGGTCTTCAAATACACCTGCTCCAATTTTCTTGGGACTTCATGGAACGAAACTAACGGCGCATTACGAGACGTGAGCGCATGCACCAACTTTGGATTCGCCTTCGGCGGCGATTCAACCCGGAACTTGAGGCTGGTCGCGCTTCGGGCGGTGACCGCCACCCCTTCGGGCAGTTCAAGATCGCCAGCGTCGTACGGCTCGGCAAACTCCGCTTCGAATTCAACGGGTCCCAACACGCGACTCTTCAACTCGTCCAACGTGCCGTTCAAAAGAATTTTTCCGCGATAGATGATCGCAATATGATCCGCCAACGCTTCGGCTTCAGCGAGATTGTGCGTGCAGATAATGATCGTCCGCTTCGACGATTTCAACCGCTGATCTCATCCCGCACCAGCCGCGACGATCTGGGATCCATCGCGGAGGTCGGCTCGTCCAACAGCAACACGGACGGGTCGTGCATCAACGCGCGCCAGCGCGAGTTTTTGTTTCATCCCTTTTGAATATTCTCCAGCGCGGCGCTTCGAGGCTTCGGCAAGACCAAAATACTCCAGGAGATAATCGGCGCGTGTTTTTCTCGTATTCGCGCCCAGCCCGTAGATCTTCCAAAATAATCTAGATATTCATCACCGGGTCATGCGCATGTACAAACCGTGTTGCTCGGTCAGCACGCCCACATTCGCGCGCACCTCCTGCGGATTCTTGACCACATCGTAGCCAGCCACGCGCGCCGAGCCGCGAGTCGGATCAACAGCGCGGTCAACATGCGGACCGTGGTCGTCTTCCCGCGCCGTTCTGACCGAGCAGCGCGAGAATTTGCCCGCTGTACGTTCAATGAAACGTCTTCCACAGCCCAGAAACTGTCGTTGAAGTGTTGCTCAACTCATTTGTTTCGATCATTCGAGACCTTTTTCCTCTAACCGATGTCCAGCATAGCCAGCGTCAATTTTACAGTCAATAAGACAACAGTCCCCCTGCAGAATTGAAAGTCTTAGAAAATGTTTCTTATTTCTCAGCAACACGACATTTTGCAAATTATCCAATAAATCAAGCAATAAACCAGATCTGGAATTTTGCCATAAAGCCAATCCGAAGGGATGATAGGATCTAAAAACGGCAAACGGTCTTCAAATCGAAGGATGATGCGCCAGTTTTGCAACCTCCCTTTCGGGGTTGAATATGATATGTCATTCAGTACGATAATCATTTGACCCCTTCGGGGTCTTTGGGCGATTTCCGATTGCTCAGTGATTTCTAACCTGCAAACTGTCGCCCGTTTTGCGAGATAAATCTCGCGCTACTGCGGCAAGGTGAGTTATGAAATAGTTCCTTGCTGGCGGAGTCGTTTCGATGACGAAGCGAACGCCGCGCCGGCGCACAAAGCGATCACCGCCATAAAAGTCTGGTTGACATTAATACCCGCCACCAGCGACGCGTCGAGCCGCAAAAAGTCGAGGCAGAATCGAATCAAAGGGTAGGTCACGAGATACGCAAGGAAAATATCGCCGTTCTTCAATCTGTCCGCGTATCGGCGCGAGAGCCAAAGCAGGAAGAACATGTTGGCAAGATTCAAAACCGATTCATAGAAAAACAGAGGATGATATGTTTCGTACTGTTGATAGCCCGGCACGCGATTCTGCGGGTCAATCCGTATCGCCCACGGAAGATTCGTCGGCGCGCCGTACAGTTCCTGATTGAAAAAGTTTCCCCAGCGACCGATCGCCTGCCCCAGCGGAAGACTCGGAGCGGCGATGTCTGCCCACTCTGCGAAACTGAGTCCGCGCTTGCGAGTGTAGAAAAACAAAACGATCGCTCCGCCGATGACCGCGCCGGGAATCCCCAAGCCTCCCTTCCAAATGGACAGGATATCCAAAATTTGAATGGTGCCGCCGACAAAATACGGGTTGACCAACTCGCCCGTCGCAGGATCGGGAACCATCACGGAGGGCGAAGGCGTGAAGATGTGCCACAGCCGCGCGCCGACGATTCCGCCGATCAAGAGATACGTCAACAAATCCCAAACGATCTCAGGATCGTATCCGCGTTGCTTCGCTGATCTTGTGGCAAGCCACGCGCCCGCCGCCGCGCCAAGCATGAGGATGATTCCATACCAATGAATGGTGCGGTAATCACCGAATAAGAAAAAGTGCATTCCATCGAATTGAAAAAATGGCATTATGCAGAACCTTTCTTTTTCGCCATCTGCATCTTTGCATGCGCCTGCGCGCGGACGTGCCAGATGCGCTGAAACGCCGTGATGTTCGCAAACACGGCAATAATACCCAAGCCGATGTACAGTTTTCCAAAAACCAGCGAGGGGGCTAGAACTAAATATCTTTCCACACGCGTCAACAAGCCAACCTTTGCGCCATAGCCAAGTCCTTCCGCGCGCGCTTTCACATACGAGACGAGGACAGAGCCTGCCGCGGCAATAAAGGTCAACATGCCTCCGAGCGGTTCGCCGATGGACAGGAAGTGATACAACAGCCCACCGTAGATAATCAATTCAGAGTACCGGTCGCTGACCGAGTCAACGAACGCGCCGAAATCGCCGGGCTCGCCGCGCAAACGCGCCATCGTTCCATCCAGCGCGTCAACGGGAGTCATGATCAGCACGAACAAACCGCCGGTGAGGAATTCGCCCCGCGCGAGAAAATACGCGCCGATGCAGTTGCCGATCATGCCGATGACGGTCATCATGTTCGGCGTGAGACCGAGGCGGTTGAAAAAATTCCCCAGCGGATCCAACACCCACTTGAACCAGAGGCGCAGATAATCCGTAAAAGTTTTTCGAGCCGGTAACTCAGCGGCGGGCTTTTCCATATCAATCCTTTTGTGGGTTAACTTTTCTGGCTTTACCGTGATTACAGAAAACTCTTCTTACCGCGAAGCGCGCGAAGGTCGCAAAGATTTTCACTAAACCTCTCGAATGGAAGAACTATCACAAAGTCAATCTTTCTTTTTTCTTTGTGTACTTCGTATCCTTTGTGGTGAAAGGTTCTTTTGCGTCAATCATATCAGGCTTCACGCGCCATTCTCGCCCAACTCATCTTCATCCAACGGCGAGACTAGCACATCGCGCTCCTTGCCGCCGCCCTGCGATGGCCCGACCACGCCCATCTCTTCGAGTTGATCCAGCAAACGCGCCGCGCGCGGATACCCGATTCTCAGCCGTCTCTGCAACAACGAAGCGGATGCCCGCTGGCTCTGACGCACGATCACGACCGCCTTTTCGATCTGACTCTCATCTTCATTTTCTTCCGGCTCGAGAGCAGTTTCTCCCACGGCGGCGCATCGTCTACTTCATCAGCCGCCTTCTTCCAATGCGCGATGAGCCGCTCGATCTCCATGTCGGTGATCATCACGCCTTGCGCGCCGCACCGCGAACCGACTTCGGATTCAAGAACAGCATATCGCCGCGACCGAGCAAAGTTTCCGCGCCGGGCCGTATCGAGGATGACGCGGCTATCCACGCCCGAAGCGACCGCGAACGCCAGCCGTGAAGGGAAGTTTGCTTTGATCAAGCCGGTGACAACGTCCGTGGATGGGCGTTGGGTAGCGACGATCAAATGAATGCCGCGGCGCGCGCCATCTGGGCGAGGCGGACGGAGGTTGTGTTCCGTTTGATCGGGCGCGGACATCATCAAGTCGGCGAGTTCGTCAATCAACACAACAATGCGAGCGCAGGGGCGCACTTTTTGCGCGAGAGCCTGCGGTTGTACGCTTCCAGATCGCGGGCGTTCGCGCCTTCAAGCAAACGATAGCGATGTTCCATTTCAACGACCACCCAGCGAAGCACGCCGAGAATACGTTCAACATTCGTTTCAACTTTGCCGTACAAATGCGGCAGACCGTTGAAGCGCAACAACTCGACCATCTTTGAATCAATCATCACCATCCGCAGGTCTTCGGGCGGATTATTCATCGCAAGACACGCCGCCAGCGCGGTGATGCAAACAGACTTACCGGAGCCGGTCGCGCCAGCGATCAGCACATGCGGCATACGCGCGAGATCGGCAACCAGCGGCTGACCCGACACGTCGCGCCCCAACGCCATCGCCAGCGGAGCGCCAACTTTATGAAACGCATCCGTCTCTAAAATAGAACGCATCCTCACAACCGAACTGTGCGTGTTCGGCACTTCGATTCCCACATACGGTTTGCCCGGCACCGGCGCTTCGATTCGCAAACGTTCGGCAGATAGCGCAAGCGCGAGGTCTTTTTGCAGCGACGCGATCTGCGCCACGCGCACTTTCATCTGTTGCGCTTCCTCTTCCGTCGCGCCGGGCTTCTTCATAAAACCGGGCTGAACTGCAAATTGAGTCACCGTCGGGCCTACGCGAAAACCGATCACGGTCGTGGCGATGCCAAACTCTGCCAACGTTTTCTCGATCATGCCGGCAACTTGATTGATCGTGCGCTCGTCGGGGCGCGTGTTTTGGTCGGCGAGCAAAATGTTCAACGACGGCAAGCGTTCATCGCGGTTGCGCGGCGCGGACGGTTTCTTGTCGCCTTGTTCAGCCGCGCGGAGGGATTTTCTAAATTCGGGAGGCAGAGCCGGGGATGTCTTCTTCCGCGGCTGACGCGCCGGCTTTTCAGCCTCCGCTTCTTTCGCCAATTCAAGCTGGGTCGCCTGAACTTCGACCGGCGTTTCCTCCCCAGCCACTTTCAAAAGCCAGCGTTCGATCAGCGCCCAAATTCCGAAGCCGGTCATCAACGAGAGAATCCACAAGACCAGCAAAAGCAATGTTCCCCACAACCGGTCGATTCGCCAAAACAGCGTGATCAATCCCCAGCCGATTCGCCCACCGTCCGCGCCGGCTTCGGCTCGAGTGAGCGATCCGCCTCCGATGGCGGCGAGCAGTCCCAACGTCAGAAGAGAGGCGAGCTCAAGGGCGAAAACTCTTCCCCAGCCGAGTCGAGCCGAATTGCGATAGAGGCTCACGAAGCCGACATATCCAAAAGCGATCACAACGAGATACGCGCCCCAGCCGAGCCATAGCGAGAGCATGTCTGCCCAGGGCGTGAGGATCCAGCCTTCGGTGAATTTGCCGAGCGCGAGGAAGGTCATCAACGCGGCGGCGAGCATGAACACGCCGAACGCATCGCGCGCGTATTTGCCGAAATGATCGTCGAGCCGCGCGAGGCGGTCGAGCCAATTGTTTCGCGGTTCCGGTTCGGGTTGCGTGTGAGGTTGTCGTTGCATCGCGCGGATTACCCAACCCCTTCGCTGTGTTCCATCTCAAGGATGGCGCGCGCCACAGCCTCGACCGCCACGCGTTGTTTGCGATAGAGGTCAGCCTCCGACATGGCAAGCCTGCCCGCCACCTCGCGCACTTTTCTGCCTTCGATGAATTTCATTTCGAGGATGTTATACAAAATCCATTCGCTGGTGAAGTGACGCTCGCCTTCGGGCTTCACTTGATCCACCGCTTTGCGGAGCAGGGCGCGGAGCGCGTTTTGCGCGTTGCCGTCATATTCTTCGACCAGCGTTTTCACGATGCGCAATTTCATCAACGGGCTGTTCGTGAGTTTCGGTCCGCCCCAGTAATGCGTGAGCGCGTCTTTCACCCAGTCGGCAAGTTCCGATTCGTTCGGCAGAGGCACATCGAGAAGGGCGGCATGAGTATCGTAGCGGCTCGCGGCGCGCATTCGCTGAATGAGTTCGATCTGCGGTTGTAAATTTTCCAACGAAAGGAAAACGCGCTGTTGCAGGAGCCGGTCTTCGAGCGCGAGCGCGGCGCGGTCGGCGAGAAGCCACAACGCGTCGCGTTGGTCGCCGTCCATGAGATGATCGGGCTTGCGGGCGATTCCCAGCAGACCCAACAGCGGCGGGATTTCATCGCGGTCGCCGATCTCTTTTCGTTTACGAAGCGGAAGAATCCAGAAATCTCCCCACGTGTATTCGTGCCGGTATCCCGAGCCGTTCAAATGAATGACCTTCAAGGCTTCGTCTAGTTTCTCGTCTTCCAACAATGAACGATTGCCCACAATAACGCTCAACGTCAACTCCTCCCCGTCCAACGCGGCGACGAACGCGCACGGCGATTGCAAATGGTCGCGCACGGCGGCAAGGACGGTTTCAAGAAATTGTTGCAGGTCGCCTCGTGTGAGCAACCGCTCTTCGATATTCTGCAAGAGTTGAAGTTCCTGCCGGTCGCGCCCGTAGAAAAGCAATCGCTCCCACAGAGGGGAGAACAACGTCACGGCATGTTCGAACAACAGAACCGTAGCGACCACCACCAGCGGCACAAATCCCGAATAGGGTTCGCCGCCGAAAAATTGTCCCGCGCGGCGGACGAGGGTCATCATGGTCAACGCGAGCGAGGCGGTCACTGGTCCGCGCAGGAGCCATTTGAACAAACGGCTTTTCACCACGCGATCGGGCCACGAAACTCCGAAGAACGCCACCGCGTATGCCATCACGATGACCAACACCGCGACGAGCAAGTTATTGATGAACGCGACGCCCCAAAACAAAATGGGATATTCCGCCGCGATCCCCGAACCGAACAACAAATACGGATACGAACCGAGCGCGGGCGCGGTGGCTCCGGCGATCAGGTAAAACATCCTGCGCCTGCCGGAGCGCGTCAACATGCGCGAGTACGCGCGGATGAAGTTGTAGCCAGCCCACGCGATGATCGCAAGATAAAAAACCGTGAACGCTTGAGTCCATACGGTGGGATGCAAATGCGGCGCGGGGATTCCGTTCGGCACGAGTGGCCCGACAAGGACTCCCAGCGCCAGCAACACGACGAAGATCACAGCGAGCGCATACACGAGTCGCACAGCCAGCCTGCGCCGTCCGCGCGAGGGACGTCCCGCCGTAACGAGCAACGCATCCGATAGATGCAAATATGCGGGAGGTAAAAAGATGATTCCGATCCATTGAAGTTCCAGCAGAAACTCGATCCCCCAATTTGGCACTGTCTTGTTTTGCAGAGCCTCGGTAGTGAAAACCACCACCACGCACAACAAGATAATCGCAAACGACCGCGCTACGCGGTCGCGCAAATTAAATGAAAGGGCGTACATGAACAGCGAGAACGCGGTGATCGCGATGCCCGCCGTCAAAATATTGTTCAGCGTTATCAGCGCCGTGAGCAGCCAATCCAGCCAACCGTCAAACATCCGTCAACTCTACTTGATCGCCTTCGCAAAAAATAAAACCACATCTTGTGTGGCGTAATATTGGTCATTATACCCGCTGAACTCATACCCGAATTTTTGCGCGAGGCGGATGCCGTTCTGATTCTTCGTCTGCATTTCAAGGATGAGACGCCGCGCGCCTCTTTCGGACGCCCAAGCCTGCGCCGCCAGTAAGAGAGCGGATGCGGCTCCTCGGCGCCTCGACGCGGCGTCCACGACCAGATCCGTCACCCATGCCGCGGAGGATGTTTTATCCTCGCGCGCACACAGATACCCCACTAGCGATTTTTTATCCGACGCAACCAGCGTGAGGTCGCGGCGAGTCCAATCGTCGGCGAGCGCGAACGGGTTGCGCGGATACGCCACCTCCACCGCGCGAGGCAAACGCACCTCGCGAAAACTCGCCGAGGCTTGACCGGTCTCGCGCTTCAGATCCATTTGCCAGACGTAATCGCTTAACGATTTATGATCCAGCGCCATCAAGCGCGGTATGTCGGTTGCAACAGCGGGGCGAATTTCAAACACATCTGCTCCTAAAATATTATCGAACGACTGAAGTCGTTACTACCAAAGAGGGCTCTCGGCGGCGTCCCCGCCGCCGAGGACGGCGACGAGAGCATTTAAATCAAGTCGTTACTACTGATCAAGGGTTAGCTACTCGCACGGCGATCACGCATGGATCATGCGTTTTACCGGCATTGTCAATCACGACCAGTTGCAGAAAATAATCTCCGTTGGCGAGCGTGGTGGTGTCCCAGTCGCCTAATTTTGCTTTCGTCACAACTTTATCTCCGGCAGAGATCGTCGCCCAGATGTTCGTTCCCATCGCGGAGATTTCATACTTATAAAACGCAAAGTTCGGAATATTTGCCGTGCCGGACAATTCAATGATTCCGCTCACCGGGTCGCCCGGCTTGGGGTTATCTAACATGATGGTTTTCGGGTCGCATCCGCTCATGCCGCTGGGAACCGATACCGCCGTAGGATTCAACGCCGCTTGGGTTGCCGCATCGGGCGCGAGGGTATTTGCCGGGGTGACGAGCAAGTCGAGCGTGGGAGTCGGCAGAATGTCCGAGGCGGGAAGCGCGGGGACGACGAACGTCGCGATGAAAAATTCCGAGAAGATCAATCCCAGCACGAGCAATCCGTAGATCGTCGAGCGGATCAAACGCCGCAAAGAAAATTCGCGTTCAAGCGCATATACCGAGTTGCGCCATTCGAGCCACGCGCGAATCATCGCGCGGACGACGAACAGCGCCCAGACCACCAGCGCAATGTAGATCAGCGGCTCGTTCGCGGCGAGCAAACGATAAAAAGCATTCATTCGAACGAACGTTAAAGCGCGCGCAACACGCCGCGGATGATCTTTTCGATCTTCGGAGTGATTACCTTGCCAGCCTCCATCACTTCCTCATGCGTGGTGACGGTCGAACCATCGAGATTGGCTTTGTTGCTGATGCCCGAAAAGCCCAACACGCGCAACCCGCCATGCCGCGCCACGATCACCTCCGGTACGGTAGACATTCCCACCGCGTCTGCGCCTGCAAGTTTCAAGAAGCGCAGATCCGCCGGGCTTTCAAACGAGGGCCCGCTCAGCCCGCAATACACGCCTTCCTGCAATTGAACTTGATTCTCCGACGCGGCTTTTCTCGCCAGCGCCATCAACTTGTGATCGTATGCCTGACTCATATCCGGGAAGCGCGGACCCAGTTCGTCAATGTTGGGTCCCATCAACGGGTTCGCGCCAGCCATGCCCATGATGTTCAAGTTGTCGGTGATCAACATCACATCGCCCGGCGTGAACTGCGGGTTCACCCCTCCCGCCGCGTTGGTGACGAACATCATTTCAAGCCCGAGGCGGGTCATCACTCGCACTGGCAGGGCAATTTGTGAAATGCTGTAACCTTCATAGAAATGAATACGTCCTTGCATTACCATCACGATCTGCCCCTCCAGTTCGCCGATCACCAGCCTGCCGACGTGTCCTTGCACGGTCGAAACGGGCCAATTGGGAACTTCGCCGAAGGGGATCACATCCGCTTTCTGAACCGAATCCGCAAGGCTGTTCAGCCCCGAGCCGAGGATCAACCCAACACGGGGGCGATGCGAAGTGCGCGAACGGACAAAGTCCGCCGCTTGATCAATTTGTTCGAGAGTCACAAACATTGTCATGGCATGTTCTTCTTTTCAAGTAATTTTTTTTATTTTGATCTACCCTTGCGGAAAAATTATATCAGATTAGGCAGGCTTGAAGTACAATAACGAACAGAGCCGCACTCTCAGAATGAAAATCGAATCGCTCTCCATACAAGGCAAGATCCTGCTATTCCTCGCCGCCGTTGTTTCTCTCACCGGGCAAGGTTTCGCTCTCGCGCCGCGCATTTTCGAGCCGCTCCTCAAATACCTCTCCACGCTTGGCAACAACATCCCAGCCATCGTCCTCCTTTTTCTTGCTGGATTCTTATACATCGCCGCGATACGGCAAAGCATTACCACCAACAAACAAGCGTGGATATTCTTGGGGACTCAGGGAATCACAGCCGCCGGCGTGATTCTTTTGACAAAAGGAATCGGTTCAAACGCAGGGGAGGCTTGGTTCGCCCTCAGCGGCAGTATCACCCTTCTAACCGCCTTCGGCATTCTCCTCGCGCTTCAACCGGCGCAAACCCTTTTCGTTGACAGCGATGAGAAAATAGAACTGAATGCCGATTCACTCAAAGGGCAGGTGGAGATCCTAGCCCAACGCCTGAGCGCGGAAAAGCGCCGTACCGCGCAATTGACCTACCTCAACGAACTGAGCAAGCAACTCGAAGCCGAACTCGAACCAGAGGTGGCCGCGCAACTCGCCGTCAACACGCTCGAACACGCCATTGACTGCACGGTCGTCACGCTCATGTGGCACGAGCCAGAGCGACAGCGTTTCGTGGTACTCACCTCCGCGGGAAAAGATTCAGCCAACATCCCGCCGGGCTATCAGCAAGAATCGGACAAAGGTTTGCTCGGCAGGACGACAAGACTGAAAAAATCGCAAACCGTGAACGACACTCGCCTCGACTCCGACTTCATGCCGATCAGCAAACAGAGTCCTGTTCTTTCAATGATCAGCGTTCCTATTCTTCAACACAATAAGATCAGGAGCGTGATCGAGATCGGGTCCGACAAACCAAATGCTTTCACCAGCGCCGACACGTCCATTGCAGAAGACGTGGCAACCGAACTGACCCGCGCGTGGGAACGCGGCAGTTACCACCAGCGGCTGAAAGAATTAATTCAAGCCGGCATTTCGCTCACCACCCTGCTCGACCCGCAAGCCGCCGTGCAAGAGGTCGCCATGATCGCGCGGAAAACGCTCGAAGCGCGCGTGGTCTTCGTCACCCTGCTCGACCAGCAGGGAAACTTCTCGCGGATCGCATCCACCGGCGACGCGCCCAAATTGCTTGAAGGGCTCAAATCTTATTCAGACAATGAAGCGATATTGAAAGCGGCGCTGAATGCCGCGCGCCCGTTCCGCATCCGCGACGCGAGGAAATACACGCAAGCCAGCAAATTGGAAATTGACAGTCCCGGCTTGAGGAGCGCGATCGCGATCCCCATCCGCCTGCATCGTTTGAGCATCGGCGCGATCCTCGCGTTCGGCAAGCAAGACGGCGTGTCATTTTCAGAGGACGATGAATCGCTCGCCGATTTGTTATCCTCCCAAGCGGCGGCGGCAATTGAAAGCTCGTGGTTGTATCAGGAACTGCGCAACACGTTAAACACAACTTCCATGCTCTACCAACTCAGCGTGGATGTTATCCAAGTCGAGGAATTGAGCGACGCGGCGGAGTTGATCAGCCAAGCCGCGCACAAACTTACGAATTCAACACAGACCGGCATCGTGTTGCTTTCAAAACAAGGCGCTGTCGAAGCGGATGTGGAAATGGACGTGAACGGTTTCCACTCGCGGCGCGAACGCCCGCAGGCAACGATCGAGCAGGCGATCCAAACGAGTCAAAGCATCATCGTTTCGAGCGACACGGGGTCGCTGGTGTGTTATCCCTTGCTCACGCGAGGCGGAACGTACGGCGCGTTGTGGATGAACATCCCCGAAAGCCGAGGGCAGAATTTTGCGAATCTGCAGACGCTGGCGAATCAAGCCGCCATCGCGCTTGAACGCGCCATCCTGCTGGCGGAATCGCGGCGGCAGGCGGAAGAACTCAAAGAAGCGTACGCCGAGTTGGAGGTCACGTATGACCGCACGCTCAAATCGTTGATGTCGGCGCTCGACGCGCGAGACCGCGAAACGGAAGGTCATAGCGTGCGCGTCAGCCGGCTTGCGTGCATGCTCGCCGCCGAGATCGGCTGGACCGAAAGACAGATCAAATCGCTTGAACGAGGCGCGTTGCTTCACGACATCGGCAAGATCGGCATCAGCGATACGATTCTGCATAAACCCGACAAACTCACCGACGAAGAATGGAAGATCATGCGCGTCCATCCGGACATCGGCGCGCGGATCGTGGAGGGCATCCCCTTCCTGAAAGAGACTGTGTCGGTGATCCGCTATCACCACGAACGCTGGGATGGAAGCGGGTATCCCGTCGGGTTGCGCGAAAGGGAAATCCCGACTCAGGCGCGTATCTTCGCGGTCGCCGATGTGTTCGATGCGCTGACGAGCAAACGAAAATATCGAGATAAATCGTCACCAGACGAAGCATTAAAGTTCATGGAAGACCAAAGCGGAATTTTATTCGACCCCGAAATTGTCGAGGCGCTCACGCGGCTCCCCTACCAAAACTTGACCGAAGACGGCAACTGGGAAAAATTGAGCGCCTAGCGCAAGACTTTTCCGAAAGCCCGTATCGTTTTCTCCACCGCTTCATCGTCAATTTCATAATGCGTGACGAGACGGAATCGCCTCTTGTCTGCCCAATCCACTTGGATGTTATGTTTCAACATCTCAGCGACCACATCGTTCTCGTTCAACGCGATGCGATCCGCAAGGTTGAAGTAGATCATGTTGGTCTGCGGCGTGTTTTCATCCAATACGATTCCAGAAATGCCGCGCAAACCATCGGCAAGCATTTTCGCGCGGCGATGATCCTCGGCAATTCGTCTCGTCATCGTTTCGAGCGAGATCAATCCCGCCGAAGCGAGAATGCCCACCTGCCGCATCCCTCCGCCCAACATCTTGCGGATGTGCCGCGCCCGCGCGATAAATTTCTGTCCACCTACAAGCATCGAACCGACCGGTGAAGCAAGCCCTTTACTCAAACAGAACATCACCGAGTCGGCCGGTGCGACGAGTTCCTTCACGTCCATGTTTTGAACTGCGGCGGCGTTGAAAATTCGCGCGCCGTCAATGTGCAGGGATAAACCGTTTTCTCGCGCGAGGTCACCGACTTGGCGAGTATACCCAGCCGTCAACGCGACTCCGCCGCATACATTTTGTGTATTTTCGAGACAAATTAATCGTGTGATCGGGTGATGCACGTCTTCCGTCCGAATCCCCGCGCGGATATCATCCAGCGCGAGCGTCCCATCTTTTTGATTCTGCACCGGGTTGGGTTGAATCCCTCCCAACGCAGACATGCCGCCCGCTTCATTCAAATAAATATGCGATTTGTTTCCAACGATCACCTCGTCTCCGCGCTGGCAGTGAACGAGTAAAGCGATCAGATTCCCCATCGTCCCGGAAGGGACAAACACCGAAGCCTCTTTGCCAAGCATGGATGCGGCAAGCGCCTCAAGCCGATTGACGGTTGGGTCGTCGCGGTAGACATCGTCTCCCACTTCGGCTTCCGCCATCGCCTCGCGCATTTCAGGCGTAGGCTTGGTCACTGTATCGGAACGAAGGTCAATAAAGTTCATTTTAGTTTTCCTTTCGTAACCGCCCCAATGCTTCGTTTAATTCGTTCGGCAAAGGCGCCTCGAACATTCTCTCTTCGGTTTCGCCGGGCAAAACTATTTTGAGCTTCGCCGCGTGCAAAAAATGACGCGAGAGCGAAATTGTTGATGTTTTCCTCCCATACACTTCATCGCCAGCGATCGGGCATTTCAACAACGCGCAATGCAAGCGGATCTGGTGCGTGCGCCCGGTCTGCGGATGAAATTCAAGCAGGGTGTGCTTCTCAAAACTTTCAAGCGTTTTATATTCCGAGACCGCCTCGCGCCCCTTGCTCGCAGAGACGTTCGCCATGCGCTTTCGATTCTTCGGGTCTCTGCCGATGAATGTCTCCACGCGACCGGAGGGAGTCGGCGGCTTACCGTCCACCAGCGCGAGGTATGTCTTCTCCACTTTCCGCAAGCGGAATTGATCTTGCAGCCAGCGATGAGCGCGTTCGTTCTTGGCAAGCAGGATCAAGCCCGATGTATCTTTGTCCAAGCGATGCACCACGCCGGGACGTTCCTCGCCGCCGATGCCTTCGATCTCCGCGTCGTAGCCCAACACCGCGTTGACCAATGTGCCGGAGGAATGACCCGCGGCGGGATGCACCACCATCCCGGCAGGTTTATTCACAACCAGCAAGTCGTCATTTTCAAAAATTACGTCGAGGGGAATTTGCTCAGCGATGATCTCGGTCTGCGCGGGAGGCGGGATGCGAACCGTCAGTGTGGCGCCGGCATCCAACGGCTGACCAGCCTTCCCTGCGACTCGACCGTTCACGTCCACGCATCCAGCCGCGATCAATCCCTGAATCCGCGAACGCGAAAACTCCGGCAGAGATTCGACCAGGAATTTATCCAGCCGCTCGCTCGTTGGTTTTTCAAATCGGAAGTGAAGAACTCGCTCACCCACTTGTTGCTTCACGAGGTTTGTTGCGATCCGCCGAGACCCGCTTGCTCTTTTTTGGCGGCGCGTTCTTGCAAATAGACGCCCAGCAAGAGAATGACGGTGCCGACGCTGATGCTCGCATCGGCGACGTTGAACACGGGGAATGTGCCGACGGAAATAAAATCGGTCACGCGCCCGTCGTGCAAAAGGCGGTCAATTAAATTGCCAGCCGCGCCAGCCAACTGCATGCTCATCGCAAGCCGCAAAGACCAATCGTGTTTTTCCACTTGCGGGAAATAATAAACGATCGCGCCGATCACGATAAACGCAAACGCCGCAAAGATCATGCTTCCATTTTGGAACATGCCGAACGCCGCGCCTGTGTTTTGCCAATGAACGATCCGCGCATACGGGCTAAGCCATTCAAGCGAATCAGGAAGCCACGTTCCGCTGAGCGGCAAGTTTGTGCGAACCAACCATTTTGTCCACTGGTCGAGCGCGATGAGAACGCCCGCGACCACAATTAACAATCCATACGTTTCAAACACACGTTTCAAGTTTCACCTCTGGTAATTCGTAGTACCGACTTAAGTCGGTATTACGATTGACATCATTCTATCATCACTCCGCGGTGAACACGCGCGGCACGCGCGCGCTGATGCTGGTCAGCGTTTCATATTCATTCGTACCAGCCCAGTCGGCAAGATCGCGCGCGCAAACCTCGCCGCCCAACAAGATCACATCGTCGCCGACTTTCACGTCATCGTCGCCAACATTCACCATGAATTGATCCATGCAGATTCGCCCCACCTGCGGATATTTCTTGCCGCCGATCAACACCTGCGCTTGATTCGTCATACGGCGGAAGTACCCGTCGGCATAACCGCACGGGACGGTGACGATTCGAGTCTCCCGTTCAGCCTGCCACAACGACCCGTAGCCGATCGGCCGCCCCGGCTTTGTGATCTTGGAATACGCCACGCGCGACCGCCATGTAAGCGCGGGCTTGACCTCGATCACCCGATCCGCTTCATCACCGGGATAGACTCCGTAAAACAAGATGCCCGCGCGGACCATGTCAAAATTCGCTTCGGGCAGATTCAATATCCCAGCGGAATTGTTGATGTGCCGCAGGGCAGGAGCAGGCTCGTTTCTTTTTTCATAGATACTCAAAATTTCAAGAAACCGTTCGAGTTGCAACTTTGAATAGCTTCGGTCGGCAAGTTCGGAGTTGGCAAGATGTGTGTAAATCCCCTCGATCTCAACCTGCTTCAATTTTAGCGAATACTCGATCAGCGGTTCGGCTTCGTATTCATGCAAACCGATGCGCTCCATACCGGTATCGAATTTCAAATGGGTTTTGATTCGCTTGCCGGTCTGGCGTGAAATCTCTTCCGCCGCTTCAAGCAATTCTATGGACGAACCCGTCAAGGTCAAATCATATTCAGCAAACAAAGGGACTTGCTCGACCAGGATTCCGCCCGCGACGAGGATCGGCTTTGTGATGTGAAGTTCCGTCCGCAAGCGAATCCCCTCCTCCACTGTGGCAACGCCGAAATAATCCACGAACGGTTCGATGAACGGAGCAACGCCGTCCACGCCGTGACCGTACGCGTTGGCTTTTACCATCGGCATCACTTTTGCGGGTGAAACATGGGAGCGGATTGCAGAAAGATTTTTCTCGAGTTGGGAAAGGTTAACTTGTAAAAAAGTAGGTCGCATATCTTATTTTCGATCGCCGCGCCAATGATATTCCACATCCGGTTCGCTTTCCGGCGCGGGACTGACGCCAAACTTCTCGGCGATAAATCCGTTCTTCTCGTAGAAGGCGCGAGCGTTCACATTAATTTGCAGCGTATATAACCAAAGATGAGAAGGGGAAAGTCCCTTCGCGTGATCGAGCATTGCTTTACCAATTCCCTGCCGCCACGAATCGGGATCAATGTACAGATGATCAATGAAATCCTTTTCGATAGCCATAAAACCCAAAAGGCGCTTCTCGAATTCAGCGACCCAGACCTTATTCGACTTCAAAATCCTGTTTTGGAAATAATCGCGATCTTCAAAGAAAAAGTGACCCTTAAGCCGTTGAAACTCCGGGAGCGACTTCTCGCGCGCCACCCGCCAAAGGATGGTCACAGCATCGAAATCCTCTGCGCGAAACTCACGAATGATTGCGCGACCCAACATACAACTCACCTCGCCATTCCGTAAAATAAATTGAGCCAAATGGCTGGCACCGCCCATTTGGCTCAAAAGTAGAACAACCTGATGGCTTAGTAGTCGCGGCGGCGTTCGCGGTTGCGGTCTCCGCCACGGAAACCGCCGGGACGTTCCTCGCGCGGGCGAGCGATGTTCACCGTGAGCGCGCGTCCGTTAAAGTCTTTGCCGTGGAACATCGAGATCGCGCCTTGCGCTTCATCCGACGACCCCATCTCCACAAAACCAAAGCCTTTCGACCGACCGCTTGCTCGATCTTTGATGACCTGCGCGGATTTCACCGTGCCTGCCCGAGCGAACATGTCCTGCAGATCAGCGTCGGTGATGCTGAAAGGCAGGTTGCCAACATAGAGTTTCGCTTCCATGGATTTCTATTCTCCTGAGTGTGGGCTTCGGCAGAGAAGCAACCGCCGAAGCGATACGAATCGACTGTGCATGACTCTAGGGATCGCAGACACCCAGGTGCCAGGAAGCGAATGTGTATTCCCTCTGATTGTCGGACCGCCATTCTTCATGCAACGCACGCCTCGATTGTAGCACAAACTCGATTTGCGGACTATGACGACGGGAGCCAAAAACGGAGCCAACTTCCGTTCTCACGCAGGGCAAATTGGACGCCCCCTCTCAGCGAACTCAACGCCCCAGCCGGATCGCCTCCCAACGCGCCAGCCACCCGCGCGTCTTGAATCTTCCCGAAGATGCGCGTGCGGAAGTTCGGAATCCAAGATATGACCTGCCCATAGCGAGGCGCGTTGAGCGTAACGAAGAGCCAGACGCGGCGCGAAGATCCGCGCGTGAGAAGCCAGCGCAGGGTTTGTAAAGCGTTAAAGTCGAACGCCGCCGCCGCTTCGAGATCGTCAACAAAAAGCAACATGGACTGCCCAGCATGAGTATTCTGATGCGCCCAAGAAGCAAGCGAGAGCAGAAAATCCTGCCCGCCGGAGTCATGCGAAGAGAAGATTCCCAGAGAATGCGAGGAGTTCCGAATCTCATCCCATTCGTCTGTGTGACTTGTGATAACGCCAAATTTCACTTCCGAAGGATTGTTCGTAAGCGCAACTGCGCGCGCGATATTTTTCAAGAAAGCTGTCTTGCCCGCGCCGCCATCGCCAACAATGAGCGCCGGTCCCGGAACTGGATCGTGCAAGTTCAATAATACCGGTAATCCATCCGAAGCCATGCCGAGGAAAAGCGCTTCGCGCGGGAGCGCGCCAAGTTCGACGAGGATCGAACTCAGCGCGGGCGCGGCAGGCATCAGTTGCGGAAGAGGCGTTTCCACTTCCGCTTTGAGTTCAGCCAGCGCGTCCAACGCGAGCGAGAACTGACGATTGGTTGAGGTCATGCGTCCTCCTTTGAACAGAACATGCGTTCTATTTTAATCGCCTCCGCCCCACCGTCAAGGATTTGAAACTTAAAGTTTGATTGCAACAAAAAGCGGATGACGCTTGTCATCCGCATGAAAAGAACGCCAGCCAGTTGTGAAATGAAGAAACTATTTCCCAGCCATCTGAAAAGCCGCCGAGCGAAGCGCCCGCCCCGCCTTGCGAATTGACAAATAGTAAGGAAAGATCGAATGAAACAATGATTGGAATGCCCAAGGATGTGAGAGATAACTGATCTCTACTCTTTCAAGCATATAACGGTCGCTGTTGGGATGCGTCAATCCCTGCCGCGTACTGCAAGCCGCTTCATACGCGCTGGACACCAAGTCTTTTGCCGATTTTGAATATCTGCCGTATGGATACGCAAAAACAGTTACTGGGCGGCTCAATTTATCTTCCAAGATCATCTTTGGTAAAACGATCTCGTCATGGAGGGCGTCGGGCGGCAATTGATCCAAATATGGATGATTGACAGTATGGGAACCGAATTCAATGCCAAAGCGCGCCATTTCATCAATCTGTTCCCACGTCAACAACTTCATCGTCGGAATGTTGTGAGGTTGACTGCCCCAACGATTATCCTTGTCGCAAAAACCCGCCACCAGAAAAACCGTCGCCGAGAAGCCGTATTGAATCAAGACAGGAAACGCCTCGGTGTATAGACTCTGGTAACCATCGTCAAAGGTCAACACAACGGATCGCTCCGGAAACGATTCGCCCGCGATCATACAACGAACAAGCTCACCCAAAGAAATGCCGCTGTATCCGTGACGATGGAGCCATTCCATCTGCCAGCGAAAACGATCTGGATGAAGAGTGACCACAGACGGGAGCGCATCCACGCCGTGGTACATCAGAATCGGAAGAGTGGACGAGTTCGCCATTAACCGAAATCAGCCGCCGAAGAGTCCGAATGTTATCTTTATTCCTTCGCCATCCGGCTTACGATCCAATTGTAGATCGTAGAGATCGAGTACCCGATCACAAAGCCGGTGACAAAGCCGTAGGCAAACCCGATCACGCTCCCCAAATATGTGACCGTGTAACCAAAAAAGAATTGACCAAGAAGGGCAAGGTTAGGACCCACCACCGGTCCGCCGCGAATCACCAGCCAGAGGGTGGCGACAAAAACGCCCAGCCCCAGCACCAGCCCAAACACAATTCCATAGACCGTGGCGCTGAGTCGCACCAAGCGCGTCATTACGATCTTTTCCAACTTCTTCTCTTGCTCAGATATATCTTTTGACATGGTTCATTTCCTTTATCAGGTCAATTTCCAGACGAAGACTCAACGTAATTTTCCGCTTCCGCTCGCCAGAGTAAATTATAAAAGTACAAACGCATCACAGCGTTGCGAAGGAACGCCACCAGCCATCCGGATGCAAACCCCAGAATAAAGCCGTATACCACGCCTAACAACGCGCCGGGGAATATGGAAACTTCGTAGCCGGGCAGGTATTGACCAAGCAAGCTCAACCGGTGGGAAGCGACGATCAAGTCTTTCAAAGCCACCCACGCTGTAACCGTCATCAAAGAAACAGCCGCAACAACACCGACTGCAACTCCAAATGCCAGCGGTTCCAGTTTGGTAAATATCTCAGGGAAGACACGGTTGATAACTCTTTCAGCGACTTCGTCCTTTTCATCGCGGATCTCCTCGTGATAATCCTGTTCCGCGTTGATCTTCCAAAGGTTATGGTTTTCGCCATTGATCATATTACGGACGGCGTACATTCCAGTCAGCATGGCATGGTCCTGGTTATTGTACCGATGCAGTCCATTCCGCCCAATGGTTTGGAAGTTGCTGAAACCGGCAATATACACTTTTATGACATCGAGATGTTCTTGATAGGTTGAATCGTAGACAGGGTAAGCCTTCTCAACACGGAACACGCTGCCGTCTACGATATCACTTGAACGAGCTAAACCGATGGCATCCAGTTCCCGCTTCCCCAGCTCCACAAGTTCAGAATCGGGCGCGTTCCATAACTCATCGCCGACGTTGCAGAAATATTCCAACCCCAAGCTAGACATTTTCTCGTCCGGCACCATGTCTGGGCTCCAATTCTTGAAGTTCTGAATACGCCCAACCTTGACATTGGGCTCATGGATGTAGATCCAATTATCGTCGAAAAGATTAGGCTGGTTGACCACCAGGCAAACAGTGAGAAAGTCACGATAGCCGAGGCGGCTCGCTGATTCCAGAATCTCCTGAGAAGGCGGCGGGTCCAAAGCCCGAATAAACTCAGTGACCGCCATGCTGGAAATAAAATTAGCACCCTTCACTGTTTCGATCTGATCTCCCTTTTTTACTACCACACCCGTGATGCGGCTATCCTCATGCAGAATCTTTACGATCTCTGAATTAAGATGAACTTGTCCGCCTCGCTCTTCTACTTTGCGCTGTACGGTTTGCCACAACATGCCCGGCCCGCGACGCGGATAATCGAACTGCTCGATCAGGGTTTTGATGGTCTGCTTCGGCTTTACGAACATACTAAGGATCGCCGCCTTCAAGTCCAGGTCCTTAATGCGCTGTGCCGCCCATTCGGCGCTCAACTCGGAAGTAGAGATGCCCCATACCTTCTCGGTATACGATTTGAAGAATATCTGGAACAGACGTTTACCGAAGCGATTCGTCACCCATTCTTCGAAATTGTTTTCCTGTTTATACGGGAATATCTGCCAACGCAGATAACTAAAACCGATCAAGATGCTTTCCCATATCCCCAGACCCCGCAAAGCATTGATGGGTTTCAGCGGATAATTAAAAAACTTGTGCTTGTAGTAGATGCGAGATAAGCGGGGTCGGCGCAAGAAATCGTCTCCCATCACCTCCCGCCACATTTGATTGACCTCTTCGGACTTTGTGAAAAAACGATGGCCACCCATGTCGAAGTAGTAGCCTTTGTATTCTTCCGTGCGAGCGATCCCGCCGACCTTATCGTATTTCTCAAAAACCACCGGCTCATATCCGCGGCAGGTCAACTCGTATGCGGCCGCCAACCCGGCGGGTCCGCCTCCGATGATGATGAACCGTGAATCGTTGCGCGTTTCTGAAACTGCCATGACGTTTGATAACTCCTTCTGCAATGTTCCGACTACAACTTTTTATACCGCAAGGCTAGCTGCCGGTAAAAAGCTCAGATTCCCGGCTCCAGTCCACAAAAATATATAAAGCGCCGATCTGAAAGATCAACAACAACCACGCCATTCGTCCCATGTCTTTTGCAGGCAATAATTCGCCCCACCGCGCGCCAAGCATTGCTAATGCGGGAAAGATAACCATAAAGTATCGGTGATCGGGAAGAGTCAAGATCAGCAAGATAGACACGATGCCTATCCACAGCGCTACAAACAAGTCGCTGGAGGTTTTCTGGCGTATCATCACAAACAACCCGATCAGGATCAAAGGTATGGCATACGCTCCAAGCCCGGACGGCAGTTTGGTTGTCAGCGCGTTGAGAAGAAAACTACGCCCCCACTCTGAAGTTAAAAAGTATCCCAACCCGACTGAGATTTCATCTACAACATCGCCATCCTGTGCCAGCACGTCAGCCGGGATCGCTTTTACGGCAAAAAGATCGGATGGGCTAAAACCCGCCACCGAAGGAACTCGCACGCCGATCGTGCTTCCATACCAAGTCCACGCCAAAAAAATCACTCCTGCAAGTAAAAACGACAGAAACACGGGGATAGCCGTTGCGCGGTAGTTACGTCGAATCACAAAAAACACGAGCAAGACAGGGATGACAAACATAACCATGTATTTAGCCACCAGCCCCAATCCCAAACACAACCCCAAAGCCAGTCCTACCGTCCACAAGGGTTTTTCCACCAGCTTCAAAGCCAACAAGAGGGTTAAGGTAAAAAACATGGTGGCTTGTACATCCAGCAAGCCGGCTGTGCTTTCCCGTATGATCAAAGGAAAACAGAGGAGGATCAGGACGGTCAGGACCCCCGTTCTTTTCCCATACAGGCTCGACGCCAGAAAATAACTAGCGACCAACATGCCATATCCAAAAATAAGGGATACGATCCGTATCACGATCAAGTGGCTTCCAAAGATTGATACCGCCAATCCATTGATCATGAAAATCAAAGGAGGATGGCGATTGGACAGATAATTTTCCAACGCATATTGCGCAAAAAACTCTTTGTATCCTTGCGAAGCGATAATGTTAGACGCGTAAAAATTCTCAACTTCATCGAAGGGCCAAACGCGCTGAACGCTTGCGTACGCTACGCCGATCACCGCTACAACAACCGCTAGCAAGATCAGGAAGGAACGTTGGTTTTCCGCCAGCCAATTGATCCTGTTCCCAATCCTCTCAAAAAAAGATTCGCGGAAAACAAATGTCGCAAGATACGCCAAGGCAGCTATCACGCCGACCAGGGCTAGTTTTTGCCAGTTTTCTGTGGCGCGCGTGATCCAAATCCCCGCGAGCCACAGTAATTGAAAGACTGTCATAACAAACAAAGCAGTTCTTACGGTCGCAAACTTTTTCAGCATTAAATTATCTCCAGTTTTCGCTAGCAGGAACGGTCGCTCTCGTATTCGAAAGTTCCCATGGCACGTGACCAAAATTCTTTCTTGCAACTTCTTCTAGAAAGCCAAAATACTTTTCAAGATGCGGTCCGCGAGTCCAATTGCGGATCAAGGCTTGATAACCCATCTCGCCGAGATTGCCGCGCAATCCCGGCTCGTTTGCGATTTGTTCTATCGCCTGCAATAGTTCTGCATCCGTGCGATAAATTCTTCCGCCGCCGCTGTCTTGCACTACTTCCGGTAGAGCGCCCAAATCGCGGACAATGACCGGCGTCTTTCGGGCAAAAGATTCAAGAATAACCATGCCGAAGGTTTCGTACGTAATCGAAGGCACAATCGTCGCCAGAGCGTGAAAGTAATAATTCCCCAACTCTTGCTGTGTCAACGCGCCGAGGAATTTTACCTGCGGTTGATCGGATGCCAGACTTCTTAATTCGTCGAATTGATCCCCCGTCCCCGCCACGAGCAGGTCATACTCTGGAATCTGCTTCCAAACATTGATCAGGGTATGAAGACCTTTGATCTTCTCCAACCGACCGACAAACAGAAAATAAGGTTTTTCCTGAGGGCGCGGGAGCGGATTCTGCCAGTCTGAATCTTTTTTCTCTATGAAATGAGGCAAGTGAGCGATCGGCTGCGGGAAGCCTCTCGCGGCATGCATCTGAGCGGTGAATCGGCTGGGCGAAACAAAGAGGTCAACATGCTGGGCGGCTTTTTCCATCATACCAAAATATCGCCATAACTGCGGAGGTCGCCCGCTCGCCAAAGCGCATTGCAAGCACTGCGGCTTGTCGCAAGGCTGACGATCAAACTTCCACAACACATGAGTCGGGCAGATAAGCCAATGCTCATGCGTTGTATAAATCTTCACCGCCCTGCCATGCGAGGATTGAATGGTCATGATCTGAGGTCCCAGCAATGAAATATTGTGAAAATGGATCACGTCATACGGCTTGCTATTAAGGACTTCAACGATCTTCCGATTTTTCAACAAAGGCAGTCCTGTTTGTTGGGTCAACAAAGGAGAAAGCCAATGATAAGGACTGCGCAATTCATGGCGGGTTACGTTGGGATGTTCCTGAAAAGAAATTTCTGGCTCGCCTCGATGAAACAGATGATATGAATCTACGCAATGCACCACATCCACATGATGCCCCTCATCACCCAACGCGTGCGTGAGGCGATAAATATACATCGCGTCTCCGCCGAAGCTGTAGGGAGGATAGAACGTCGTCAGGTGAAGAAAATTCAAGGGGCGTTTCATTGCGGACGGATCGAACCGATCAATTCCTTCAAGGCAAGCGCGGCGCTTTCCCATGTCAATTTTTCCACCGCCCTCAATCCAGCAAGACTCATTGCGCGGCGCAGAGATTCAGAAGCAAGCACTCGCGTCAACGCTTCTTCCAACTCGTCGCTATTATATGGGTCGAAATAAATCGCTCCATCTCCCAAAAGAGCCGGGAGCGGGCTAGAATTTGTGGCGATCACAGGACAACCACACGCCGCCGCCTCCACAGCGGGCAAGCCAAACCCTTCCATCAACGATGGCAAAACAAGCACGTGAGCCCGGTTGAGCAAAACCACCAACGCCTCGTCCGAAAGATATCCCGTAAACTCAACCTGTTTTTCGATTCCCAACGCTTCGATCTTTCCACGAAGTTCGGCGTACTCCGAATGAAAAACTTCGCTTTGATATTCGCCCACCATGATCAGTGAAACATCCGCGAATTCATCGCGCGCGACTAAATGAGCGAAGACTTCCAACAAGCGGGATAAATTCTTATGCGGACCGAATCCGCCGACGTATACAACTTGACGCGCCCCCACTCGCTTCCCTTCCGACGGGAGAGCTGGTCGCCGCTCTTCCAACTTTTTGAACGCGTCACCGGGCGCTTCGCCGACAACCTTCACATTGTCAGCGCCAACCTTGAACACATCCATGATCCCAAGCTTGGAATACTCCGAAACCGTGACGATCGTTCCCGCCTGATACAGCGCGGTCTTCACCTTGAGATTCCACGCAAGCCGCGCCGATAAACTCGGCAACGTGAGTTCGGGAAATTTTTCCGCGATCACATCATGAATAAAAACCATTTTATGGGCGCGGCTGAACACCGGGACGTAACTATACACTGTAGGGAAAAGGACGAGATCGAAATCGGGCTGTGAAAGCGCCTTGCTCATGCGCATCATATCGGAAAACGATCTGCGTCCTTCCGACGATGCGGCTTCGGCTGTGGGCTTGGTCGTGTTGACGAGAACAGATTCAACGTTGGACGGAATCGATTCTAAAGTTTCTTTCGCGTCAACAAAGAATGTGTAGCGATTTTCCACATCTACGCGGGTAAGCGCAGTGAGCAGGTTGCGGGCATGGCGGCCATATCCCCGGTTATTTTGCCAACACGTAGCGTCTACCGCCACCCGTTGAGGCGCGGCAATATGCAGGAGCGGAATCGCTTCATCGACAAGTTCCTGGGTTTGGCTGAAGGGTGATGAATTCATCGAATCGAAGCGAGGCTGTCGCCCCGTCCAAACAAAGAGCCGACCATTTCTCCGAAAGCCCAAACGATGGCGAAGATCAACAAATATGGAGTCGAAAGCAAGAGTTCTCTTTGAAATGTCCGCTTGGAAAATCCGCAAGAAAGGATGCGGTATAACAAGATCACAGGCAAGGCGAAACAAGCGATTGAATACCCTGCCCGGTATAGAAAGTTCAAATTGGATGCGCGCACGCCTGCGTAATAACGGCTGTAAAGAAATCGTTGTCTAATGAATTCAACGAACTCGATGTGTTTTTGATGCAAAACTCTTAGCCTCGGCTCCATGCGAAATTGAAACCCGCGCTTTCGCAACTCTGGATGCAGTGTGCCATCCCAAAAACCGTTTGCCATGGCTTCGAGCGAACCCGCTTTCAGCGCGTCCCGCTTGTAAGATACGTTATGCCCCGGAAGGAACTCGACTTCGCCCGCATGGATCGGAGACATAAATTTACAGTACTCGCAAAAGAACGTCGCCCAATCAAGGACTCGATCAACACAACCGTTATCAATTGGACCCGCTATGGCAGCCGCCTCTGGGTGCTTTGCGTGAGCGGCAAGCGCCGCCTCGCACCAACCGGATTGAACGATCTCGTGATCTTCCAAAACTGCGATCACCTCTCCCTGACTGTGCGCCAGCCCGTTCACCAACATCTGAGGAATGCCCGCATTTCGATCCGACGGAACGAATCGAACCCGCGAAAATTGCTTGTGCAGAGATTCCGCTATCGCCGAATCAGCCGTCTCGGCAACAATGACCTCTACGCGGTCATCGGTCATTTGTTTTTCCAGCGCGGCGAGGCAAGAGAAAATTTCTGGCTGCCCGTTTGCATTAGCTATGATGATGGAAAGCAGCGGCTTCATTCCCATTGGTCTATGGAACCAAAGGAAACATATAGGTAGTGACGCTCTCTGCCGGCAAAGTTACCGCAAAGCCATCCGATGAGGCTTCAACTCCCGCGACCGGACTCCAATACTGGTCGGGAGTAGATTGTTCTCCCGAAACGTCTCCAGCCAACTCAGCAGATTTCAGGTTGAGGTTGATCTCTCGGGGAAACATATTGTTATTGATCAAAACAAGTATGAGTTGGCTCGAATCTGGCGAAATAAATGCGGTGATCTGCACCAGCGGGTCCTCGCTAACGGCTTCCACGCGAACAGATCCTGGTTTTATCCAACGAGCATAATGCCCAATGGCATATCCCATACCGGTAATGTACATTTTCTGCTCATCATTATCTATCAAAACGATATTCCCTTCATTGGAATAATCGAAAAGATTCTTGTCGCCAAAATGTAATTGTTGCGACGTGGTGTCCCACATGTTGTTCATGCCGAAGTACGCGGAGGCGTTTGCGTAGACCAGTTCGTCATGGATGTGAATCGCACGCCCGCGAAAGTCTTCGTAAGAAAGCGGATCCACATCTCCATGTGAAACCTCTGTCATCCACATCGGCACGCCGTATTCCTCGCTCAACAACTGAAGTTGCTTGCGGACCGCTACAGCCTCGGCATCCGGGACTCCCACACCCGACGTATTCAAAATATTCGGAACACTGGAATAGATCGAATCATACGGATAGGCGTGATATCCAATTACGCCAACGTATTTGCGAGCCTCGGCATCGTTTAAGATGGCAGTGGCAACTTCAAGAGATTTGGCAGGTGTTTCCTCGTTCGTGACGATAAACTTCACATCAGCAAAACCTTCTTGCTCCAAGCGCGAACCCGCCGTTTTAATCAAGTCAATCACTTCCTTGGTGTCGCCGCTCAACAATTCCCCGTTGCCGCTGAGAGGTTCATTGAACAACACAATGTAGGGCGGGAGCGATCCATGTTGATCGCGCCAGTATTCGGCTTGCGCAACCACTTGCTCTGCGGCTTCTTCCAAATACAAAGGATAATTCGTACTTCGAATGTTTTCAAGCCACGGGCTCGCCCAACGGATATTTATCTTCTGGCTGAGAGAATAGTCAGTGAAGCCAAGGGGAGCGGCTTGAACGACCACGTTTGAATATATGGCGTCGGCAGAAAAGGTTTGAAAGCCATTCCAGTTGATTGTCAATGGGTCGTCATTATCGTTTGCGCGTTGTTCGTAATTCCCCGGGCTTTCCAACAGGGCGCCATCCAGTCCTCCCAAATTTAACCGCACCTGACGATACACCGCATCAATCGCTTCGCTCCGGAGTTTCGGAGTGAGAACGTCTCCCATGCTTTCGTATACCAGCGGAAGATGCGTCGCTCCAAATCCATCCATGGTTTGGTGTGTAATGCTTGCATCTATATTAACTAGAATCTTTGCGGATGAAGGAAGACCAACTGGCGTAGCAGTTGCAAGATCTACGGTCGAATGCGCAGGAAGAGTTGTCGGCGTTTGCGCGTGCGGCGTAGAAGTTGGAATGACACGTTCCGTTTGAGTGGGCGTCGGCAAATTTACAGCAGGCGTCGGACCGGAACACGCGCTCACCAAGACGATAAACAGCAGAAGCCGCCGCTTAGATATCCAAGTCTTCATTCGGCATCTTTCTTGCCTTTTCCAAGCGCCGTAACCGAAAGCCTGCTAACTGTAATATCGTAACTACCCCTATCATTATTAGGAGCAAAATAATGAAGGGAACGGTCCGTTTTTCTAACAGTTGATACACGATGCCGTGTAACGCCACAAACCCAAATAAGATGTAATTACTGCGCTGAAGCGTTTTCCAACGAGTTTTCCCCAACTTTCTCAAGGAGTAGTCGTTCGATGTAGCAAACAAGAGAATCAAAATAAGCGTGCCTGCCAAACCCACCCAATTGGTAAGACCAAATGGATCATAGCGTAAAGGGATCAGGCGCGCCTCCTCGGGCGGGAAGATAAAATAATACAACGGGTTTCCTAAGTGAACGAATAAGCCTACGCCCACATGGACAACGCTGACAATTGTCGCCATAATCCCGGCGTCGCGAGTCAAGTCACTAGAAAGGGGGTTGGGACGCGAACGTAACACATGGATCGCGCCCACTAGAAGAGTAAAACCCAGCAAAGTCAACCCGGCGTAAGCGGTTCCCATACTC
>JAXLVX010000023.1:0-45739 GCA_046328795.1 Anaerolineales bacterium
AAACTCCACGCGACGATCCGCATCCGCTTGCGCTTTTCGCAATTCATTTAACTCATGCCGCACGCCAAGCAACGCGTGATACGTCTGACGATAGTCGCTGAGGGGACGCGAAACTTCCGCGAAGCGGTCAAGCAGACCCAAATGGGCGCGCGAATCGAGAAGCGATAAATGTTCCGCTTGCCCGTGAATATCCACGACCAGCGATCCAATTTCTTTTAAGAGAGAAACGCTCACCGTCCGCCCGTTGACGCGCGCCACGCTTCGTCCCTCTTTTCGGACTTCGCGCATCAGCACAACATAATTCGGATCGTCCATCAATTCTTCGCGGTTTAGGATGTCGTGCACCGCTTCTCTTTCCGGACCTTTGAGCTGGAACACACCCTCGACGAACGCGGCATCTGAATCGGTGCGCACGAAGGTCGTGTCCGCTTTGCCACCGATGAGCATGACGACGGCATCGAGGATGATGGACTTGCCCGCGCCCGTTTCACCCGTGAGGATGATGAGACCGGGACCGAAGCGCAGGTCGAGTTTATCTATGATCGCAAAGTTGTGGATGTGAAGTTCGGTTAGCATGGTTAACTTTTATCTGAACAATTGGATTCCAGAAAGACGAGTGTATACAACAGGAGTGGCAAGTACGAGATAGATCACTTGAAAGAGAATTCCAAAAACCTGAAGTGTGATGACCTGCAACAAGATCATCGGGATCGCGCCAACCACGACGCCGACAGCAACGGTGATGAATAAACTTTTCGAACGCCGCTTCCGCGTAACGGCGCGCACACCTTCCGCGATTGCCGCGCCTGCCGTCGGCGCGCCCGCGATGATGAGAAACCAGCCGATGAAACCGATCTGGTCAATGAACGTGACAAGAAATGACGCAACCCCTGAAAGCACGCTCGCAACGATGAAGCCAACGATGTAGTCGTACCATTCGGAGGTGTCGAAGGTTTTCTGCCGCTCGCGCACACACTCTTTGCAGCGATAGCCCGTCGGCGTGCGGACCGCGCACGACGCGCAGATAGGGCGATTGCAATTGTTGCATCGCAACGATGTTTCGCGGGTCGGATGGTTGTAGCAATAAAGAGTTTCGGTAGTTTCTGTCATCTAGTTTTTTTTATTTTTTACCACGGAGTACACAAAGGGAAAATCTGTGGAACGGCTATTCGCTCGTTGTTGGCTCAACCTTAGTGTTCTTCGTGTCCTTCGTGTTTAGAAAATCATCTCGGCATACCCAACGAATTCTCGTTCATGTGCGCGGTGAGGTTGCGATAAAAATATCCAGGATCCCCGAAGCGGACGAATTGGGCGTTGATGTCCGCCGCGCGCACGTCAATGTGATCGTCTTCCATCAACGTGATCGGCGCTTGCCCGTCTACACTCAACACGGCATTCTCGCTTTTCGGGATCATGCTCACCGTCGAGCCTTCAGCCAACACAACGGCGCGATCCACTGAAAGATGAGGCGCGATCGGCACGAGCAAAATATTGCGCAACTTCGGCGGCAGGATGGGTCCGCCCGCCGCGAGGGCGTAGGCAGTTGAACCCGTCGGAGTCGAAGCGATGAGTCCATCCGCGAGATAGCTGGTGAGCGGGCTTCCATCCACAGAAGCGGTGAGATGCACGGGGCGCAGATTCGCGCCGCGCCCGACCACAACTTCATTCAACGCGCGCCAGTCGCCGAGCGTTTCGCCCGCGCGGATATGTTCGGCGCGGAGCATCATGCGATTTTCGATCCACGCTTCGCCGTTAAATAACTTGTCGAAGTGCTCGCGCCACTCATTGCGGTTCACTTGAATGAGGAAACCGAGCCTGCCCAAATTGACGCCGAGGATCGGCACTCCGCTTGGGGCGCAGAGATGACCCGCTCGCAAAACGCTCCCATCTCCGCCAGCGATGACCAACATATCGAACTCGCCGCCGCGCACGCGCTTGCGCAAATCCTCATCGTAGATCGAGCCGCATGGAGCGTCCACGCCTTTGCTTTTCAAGTACGCAGACATCGCTTCCGCTTCGGTCACGGCTTCGGGCATCTTCTGATGAGCGGTGACGACAGGTCGCTTGGGAATGAAGTTCGCGGGCATGGGGGTATTATAAAGTAAAGAGGTAAACAAGTTGCGAGTTACAAGATACAGGTTACGAGATACGAGTCACGACCTGTTTACGTGTTTCCTTGTCTACGTGTTTACTTCTCCTACGCCAAACTCTGATCGCATACGGATTTAAACCCGCATCTCTTACAACGGGCTGCCTGCTCGTGCGACCGTGCGACTTCTTTCTTCATCCCATCGCGTTTCATTTCGGTGATCAACTCCAACAGGGATTGTTCCAACTCGTGAGTGTACTCCACTGAAAAATCTTTGTCCTCGTAATGAACGATCCCATACGGCGGACGTTTGCCGTACGTTTTCTCGACCAATAAACAATACGATGCCAGTTGATAGATGTGCGAGTCGTACGGCGCTTCGGGCGCGCGTCCCGATTTCACTTCGACGGGGATGACCTTTCCATTTTGTTCAACGAGGTAATCAGGTTTACCTGTCAACTCCAACGCGGCGTAGAAGAGCGGCTTCTCCAATTTGCTCCAGCCGCGCGTGTCGGTGTAGATGACGCGTCCGCCTGGCAAGCCTGCTTCGCTCCGCTGGCGGTTGGATTGCCAGAAGAAGAGGAAGGCGAGGAGGATGAGGAAGAGGGAGAGGTAGAGCATAAGGAGTAATTGGTAATTGGTAAATCGTAATTGGATGGGTGGAGGATTAGAGAATTGGAGAATTAGATGATTCTGCTGTGCAATAGGCGACGAGCAGAATTAGCGCGAGCATTAGGAAGGATCAAGCCAACCGTCCGCGCGAGGGTGGATATGGCGGACTTTGCGTCCGTGCTGGCGGTGGAGTTCTTCCGGCCTGTCGCCATTTCGGCTTGGTTCTCGGATTCGACTCCCTGCTTCTTGTACCACCACGCGCGGCGGCAGTAGAGGTAGTTCCCGATATCGGATGAGCGGATGACAGCCACAGGGGGAGTATAGCACAAATTTTCTAATTTTTCTTTGGCGGTAGAGTGAGGCTAGTTAAGCGTCTCGCATTTCAGTTTAGTCCTGAGCAAAAGCGACATGTTAATGTCGCGTTACGGAGATCAGGTCTGGCTTCAACTGACGTCAACATCAAAGAATTATGTACTCCCTCTGGGTTGTAACCTCCCTTGTGACAAACTTCTCACCTGCTTGGCGAAAACTTTCCTTGAGCGATTCTTGTCCGTGAGGATAATACAGGTAGAAATTGATCTGAGTAGTTGGCGCTCTCTTGCGCCGACGGATGCCGACAACGCGCATTCAGAGAATGCGCCCTACGCAAAACAATGGAGATGCAGAGATGCCTAACGAATTGAGAGTCAAATTTTGGGAGCGCGCGGAGTTATCCGACCCCGGCGCGGGGACGATCAAGTATGGAGGGAACACAGCCAGCGTTGAGATCCGCGCGGGCGAGCGGACGATCATCCTCGACGCGGGGACGGGAATCATCCCGTTGGGGCGCGAGTTGGCGCGGATGAAGCGGTAAAGCGAAATCCTGTTGCTGTTTAGCCATTTGCATCACGATCACACGCAGGGATTTCCATTCTTTGTGCCTGCGTACATGCCGAGTGCGAAGTTGCACATTCACGTGGACCTGATGGCACGCACCATCGTTGAAGAATGCCGGAGCGGAATCAATCGTCTGAAACGTTCTTCGTGAGTCTGCGCGACATGGCTTCGTCGAAGGATATTCAAGCGGTGCGCGAGTCGCAGGTCATCGTTTGGGATGCCGAGGGAGTCCGCGCGGTTGAGTCAGGCTCACCCGTCGGAGAAGAAGCGGTTGTCATCCGCATTCACAAATCGTACGCGCATCCTGGCGGGGTCTACGTCTACCGAATCACTTGGCGCGGAAAATCTGTGGTGTATGCGACGGACACCGAAGGGTATATCGGCACGGATCGCAAACTTGTGCAGTTCGCGCGGAATGCGGATGTGCTGATCCACGACGCGCAATATTTGGAGGAACATTATCGCGGACAGTTGGTGGGCTTCCCGTCTACGCAGGGATATGGACATTCGACGGTGACGATGGCGTGCGAAGTTGCCGCGGCGGCGGAGGTGGATAAGCTGGTGTTGTTCCATCACGATCCGTCGTATGACGACGCGATGATCGCGGGCATGGAACGGACGGCGAAGAGTCTGTTTGAAGATTCGGTTGCGGCGTATGAGGGGCTGGAGATTGACCTCACCCCTAACCCCTCTCCTAAAAGGAGAGGGGAATGGAAGGCGGTACAATATGCTAAAAATGGATGAGATCAGGAAAGATAACACGCGCAATTTGCTGGCGGACATTGAACTGTTCGCGGGGCTGACGCCGACTCAATTGGATTGGGTCGCCCAGCGCGCGCATCGCCGCATCTTTGAGGCGGGACGCAACGTGATCACCATCGAACAGCCTGGCGAGGCGGTGTACATCATCTTGCATGGCACGGTGAAGATTCACATCGAGCAGGGCGAACGGGATGTGATCCTTTCGATCTTGGGAAGCGGCGACTTGCTCGGCGAGATGAGTCTCATTGACAGCATCGGGCGTTCTGCCAGCGCGGTGACGTTGGAAAGCAGTTTGATGTTGTGGATGGACAAGACCACGTTCACGCACATTCTCGATAACTTCCCGCCTGTGGCGCGGAACTTGGTGAAGATATTATCTTCTCGCGTCAGGCTATCTGATCAATTGATCCAAGCCCTCGCAACATTGGATGTGAACGGACGGGTGGCGCGTCAATTGCTGGCGTTCGCTGAAAAGTATGGGCATGACAAAGACGGCGTGACGCAAATCCGCATTGCGCTGACGCAGGGCGATATCGCCGACTTGGTCGGCGCGTCGCGGAAGAGAGTCAATCAGGCGATGGTGATGTTCAAGGAACAGGGATTGATTGACGATGCCGATGGGAGGATTGCGATCAAAGATGGGGATGGGTTGGCGAGGTATTGCAGGTAGTTTGGTAGTTTCGTAGTTTGGTAGTCGGATAGTCCGCGAGGTTGGGCTATCCGATTTTGATTTAGCTCTTACTTTTGTTTTCGATTGATCCGAATCAATTTCCCTGTCATATCTCCCGCCTCTTGAACGACTTGATGAATTTGTTCTGCCTGTTCACGCAAGTCAACATTCTGGGTGCAAACGATGATGCCCGCGTGTCGGTCTGATTTCTCATGCAGTTCGATAAAATCGCGGCGGTTGATGGTCAATAAAATTCTCCCCGATCTCGAAGCAAAACTCAAAACTTCGACATCGGGGATTCGTTGATTTGCGTTTCCCGCTTCAAATGACGTTAAGACGTCATGCCCCATTTCGCGCAAGTATTCGGCTATTTTGACGGGAAAGTTTTCGTTGGTGTAGAAGGACGCCATCAGGCTTCCTCATTCGCCCGAATAGCTTGTTCTATTTCATCTTCGTGCGAATCTGCATATGCCCAGGCGTTGACCAGGTCCGCCGCACGCAGAGAGGGGAAATTTTCAAGGATGGCAACTTCCGTCCACCCGAGGCGGCGATAGTTATCGAGAGTCCAAACAGGGATGCGCGTCCGCACGATACACGCTTCGCCCCCCGAGACGTCAGCGGTTTTTTCGATGCCCGCCCACGTATTGCCCACTTCTTGAGCGAGTCGCTGCAACAATTCCGCTTTTTCGGCGCGGCTCAGACGGGAAATCTGCGGTTCGAGATTCTGGATGCTCATTCGTGCCTCGACTTTTGGGTATTATATCGTATATCCTTTTGAGCAAAACGGTATAATCTGCGTTATGACTTTCCGTTTTTATCATCCCATCGAAGTCCGCTACGGGGATTTGGATCCGCAGGGACACGTCAACAACGCGAAACATCTCACGTATTTCGAGCAGGCGCGGATCGCTTACTTGGTCGAGTTGGGATTGTTCACGAAAGACCAGTCCTTTATGGAGATCGGCGTGATTCTTGCCGACGTTCACATCACGTATCTTGAGCCGATTTACTTCGGGCAGAAGATCAAGACGGGAGTCCATGTGGCGAAGTTGGGGAATAAGTCCATGACGTGGAAGCAGAATATCGTGGATGTTGAGTCGGGCAAGGAAATTGCCAAAGGGGAAGTGGTGATGGTGACGTATGATTATCGTGCCGAGAAGACGATCTCCGTTCCGCAGGAGTGGAGGGAGAAGATCGTTGAGTTTGAAAGTTTGAAGGCTTGAAAGTTGGAAAGTTCGGTGGTTGAGTAGTCCCGCGTGCAGTTCGCGGGGCGTATCGAAACCACCAAGTAAGCAAAGAAATTATTGTTACAAAATTACACTTGAAACCTGCTGGTTTCGATACGGGCTTCGCAAAGATCGCTCCGCCCTACTCAACCAGCGAGCATAATTGAAATGAGGAAACCATGCCGTTACCCACTATCAATCAGGAATATTTCGTTGACTTTCTCGTGAAGTTATTGAACATCCCCTCGCCGACGGGATTCGCCGAACCTGCGATTGCGTTCGTCGAAAAGGAGTTGTCGCAATTCAAGCAATTGGAATTGTCGAGAACTCGCAAGGGCGCGTTAGTGGCGAAGTGGAAAGTAGAAAGTGATTTGCCTCCCGTTGCGTTGACCGCGCATGTGGATACTCTCGGCGCGGTGGTGAAAGAAATTAAATCAAGCGGACGGCTCAAGTTGAGTCGCATTGGCGGGGTGCAGTGGCCCACGATCGAAACGGAAGGCGTGTGGGTGTTCACGTCGAAGGGCGAGAAGATTCGCGGCTCGGTGTTGATTGACAATGCGTCGGGTCATATTTTCGGACCGACAGACACTCCGCGCAACGACGATCACATGGAAGTGAGACTCGACGCGCGCACGACATCCGAAAAAGAAACGCGCGAGTTGGGGATCAACGTCGGCGATTGCGTGGCGTTCGATCCGCGTGTGGAAGTAACGAATGGATTCATCCGCTCGAGGTTCCTCGACGACAAGGCGTGCGTGGCGAATCTCGCGGCGGCGATCAAGTCGCTAGCCGAATCAGGCCGAAGTCCGAAAAGAAGCGTGTACTTCCACATCTCCAATTATGAGGAGGTGGGTCACGGCGCGTCGGCGGGAATCCCATCTGACGTGGCGGAGTTGGTCACGGTGGATATGGCGGTCGTCGGCGCGGGGCAGGAGTCGGATGAGTTCAGCGCGACGTTGTGTATCAAGGACAGCGGCGGCGTGTATCACGAGGGTTTGAATAAAAAGATGCGCGGGCTCGCCGAAAAATATGGCATCGCGTATAAGACCGATGTGTATCCGTTTTACGGTTCGGACGGCGAAGCGTTCTGGCGCGCGGGCGGCGATGTTGCGCTGGCGTTGATCGGGCCTGGCATTGACGCGTCGCACAATTACGAGCGCGCGCACATGGATGGATTGAACGCGACGACGAATTGGATTTTGGCGTATCTGCTTGATTGATGTCGTTGCGAGGAGGACGAAGTCCGACGAAGCAATCTCCTCTAACAAGAGCACTCTTGATAACAGGAGATTGCTTCGTCGCTATCGCTCCTCGCAATGACATAAAGATTTTATGAAACTCGATGCCGCATTACCTCCCACTGGATTGAAAGACGTTCCTGCGATCGCGAAAGCCGCGGAGGAAATTGGATTCGACGCGCTGTGGACTCAGGAGACTCAACACGATCCGTTCTTGCCTTGCGCGTTGATCGCCGACCACACGACGCGTCTCAACTTCGGGACGGCTATCGCAGTTTCCTTCGCGCGTTCTCCCGCCAACCTCGCCTACACCGCCTGGGACTTAGCCGCGCAATCGGGCGGACGATTCATCCTCGGGCTTGGCACGCAAGTGAAGGCGCACATCGAGCGGAGATTCGGTCAGCCGTGGCCCGAGTCGCCTGTGAAGAAGTTGCGCGAGCAGATTGAGGTCATCCGCGCGTTTTGGGATTGCTGGCAGAATGGCACGAAGTTGAATTATCGAGGGGAGTATTACAAGATAACTCTCATGTCTCCTTTCTTCAATGCGGGAGCGATTGAACATCCAAATATTCCGATTTATATTGCTGGCGTCAACACTGGTCTTGCCAAACTCGCAGGTGAAATTTGTGATGGATTCCATGTGCATCCGTTTCATAGTCCGCGTTATTTGATAGAGGTGATGTTGCCAGCAATTGAGGATGGAGCGGAAAAGGAAAGACGAAAGAGGACAGATGTGTCGGTTTCCGTAACAGCGTTCGTTGCAACGACACCTGAAGAGATGAACTTTGCGCGCGCGCAGATCTCGTTCTACGCATCCACGCCATCCTACCGCCCCGTCATGGATTTGCACGGCTGGAGCGGCGTCGCGGAGACATTGTCCGCGCATGCGGCGAAGAGCGAATGGGCTGAGATGCCGATGCTCATCACGGATGAGATGTTGAGCGAGTTTTGCTTGGTAACGGATGAAAGCAAGTTGGCTGGAGAATTGAAGAAACGCTATGAGGGAATTGCGGATCGGCTGACGCTATACAGTCCCTTTGTGGCGGGAGAGAGGGATGGGTGGTGGAGAGGGCTGGCTAAAAATCTGAAAAAGTTTATACGAGAGGGAAGAATCTTCAATGGATAAATTAATCAAGATCCCTCTTGCTTATGAGAATACTACTCATGAATTTGATCAAAGTGAAGAGTTCCAAACGATTGAAATACCTGAGAGCCTGATTTCAAATTATTTGCACCAGCGCGATGATATATTTGCAATCAGCATTAAGGACGATACAGCAAAAGATGCATTACTGTTATTTGCAGACTTGGTAGTTTTAATAAAATTAGACGGACAGCCAAAAAACGGGGACTTCGTAGCTTGTCAATATGATGATCAAACTAAATTCGGATATTTTTTCAAGGGTAAAGATCAGTATAAACTTCAACCTGCAAAGCCGCTTACAAAGGCCAAAGATTTCATCTTGCCAAGTCATTTTAGAATTATAGGAAAGATTATTCTTGTAATCAGAAACTCAATTACAGATTCTCCTTTATCTAGCGCAGAAGTAACAAGCGGATTCAACTATCAATTTCTGATTTTTCACAGCAACATAAAAAGTTTAATTCGTAAAAAACGACGAACAAAAATATTTCGAATCGCAACTTGGGTTATTGTTTTAGTTATTATTGCCTGGTCTTTCCTAAATATTATTAATTTAACATGGCCACAATGGACAGGCTTTCAGCAAAAGACGCTTTGGGATTGGCTAGAACTATTAATTATTCCAGTTGTAATATCATTTGGTATTTTCCTGTTAAATCAAGGACAAAAATTAAGCGATCAAATTAAAACTGAAGAAATTTCTAGAGAAAATGCCTTCCAACAATATTTAGATAAAATGACGGAATTGTTATTAGATGATCAGCACGGGTTGTCAAATAAAAACAGCGAAGAGCGTCATATGGCTCGCACAAGGACAATGACAGTTTTGCGGGGATTGGATGCGGATAGAAAAGGGTTGGTTGTCAAGTTTTTACATGAAGCAACTCTCGTTCAAGGAAACGATGAAGAAGTAAAAGTTCAACTTATCGCAAGCGATTTGAGTTATGTAAATTTGTCTGCTGCTTACTTAAGCGAAATAAATCTTAATGGAACCAATTTGTATTATGCAAACTTACAAAATTCAGATCTTTCTGGCTCGCTTTTGCAAAACAGCTTTCTATATGGTGCAAATTTATCAAGAGCCAATATGGTGGATTCAGATTTGAGTTTTGCAAATCTTGAAAAGCGCCGATCTTACGGATACCGACCTTCGGGGAGCTAATTTAACAGGGGCAATTGACGAAAAAGCAACTGCAAAAAGCCAAATCAATAGATGGCGCTAATTTGCCAAAAGGATTTTCTACAGACTTTCACTCAGAAGAAAATCAACAGGATACTTCATGAACTTCACCGACCACCAAACCAAAGCGCGCGCCACAGCAAAATACCCTATCATCGGGCATGGATCGATCTACCCCACGCTGGGACTCGTTGGATTATCCTAAAAACAAGGAGTCCCTCTCCTTGTTTTTGGCTAAATTCAAGGAGTTGAATTATCTACACGCTTATTTTTTGTAGATTTTGCCTATCATTGAGGAAACAAATGAACTTCACCGACTACCAAACCAAAGCACGCGCCACGGCGAAATACCCCGTCATCAGGCATGGAGTGATCTACCCTACGCTGGGACCTGTCAACGAGGCGGGGGAAGGATTCGCAAGTTTCTTCCATGAGCATAAAGCATAAACTCTTGGTTTCTGTTATGTCGGTGAGGAACAATATCAAATGAACAAGTTGGGAATGTTCCTTATATCTATCCTTTTGATAGTTGGATGCGCGCCGACGCCGCCACAACCTGCCGCATCATCTGCTCTCACTCCAACATCAGCCCCCATTTCAACGCCGACATCAGAAGTGTGGAAAACCACAGAAATCATTGCCAGTAAAGACAATCCTGTTCAACAGAATAATCCTGCCAACGACTGGATGGAAACAATATTGGCAGAAGGCATACAGTTTTCCAATGGTTTTCAAATCAAAATAAATATGGAATCAACCGGAGTCAACGGGCTTCTTCTCATGGCAACGGAATCTGGAACTCCATGGTGGAACGGTCATAAACGATTAGAGCTATTCTTTGAAAGTGGGTTATTGAACCTGTTTTTACGAGACGGATCTCAGGAAGAACCGATTTACAACAAACAAGTTTTGCTTCCATTGAGTTCCAATGACATCACAACCGGCGAGATAACATTGGTTTTAGACGAGCAAGCAAGGAATATTGAGATCCAATACGATAACAAGATCATCCTACAAATACCTGTAACAATGATCGGCAATTTTCCCAATGGGCTTTTTCCGGACAACCAAATTTTAGAGGTAGCCTTATCCAGCGGGGCAAATTCAAGCGTTACATTGATATCCCTTGAATTCCTTGTTCCAGTATCAGACTATGCTTCTCGAACCCCAACTCCTACGCCCATCATGACATTGCCTAGTTCTGTTATTCCAGAAGGGCTTGGCGTAAATATCCATTTTTTAGCTACCGACTCGGAGCAATTAGACTTACTAGAAGACGCAAACATCAACTATGTGCGAGTGGATCTTGCATGGGATGTTGTTGAGTCGTCAAAAGGAAAATACGACTTTACCGTTTACGATTCCTTAGTAAGAACGATGCACAAACGCGGCATCCAAATCATGTTTATTTTAGATTACGGTAACACCCTCTACGATGAAGGGTTGGCTCCCTATACAGACGACGGGCGAGCCGCATTTGCTCAATTCGCCGCCGCCGCAGCAAAGCGCTACACGGGCAAAGGAATCTTATGGGAGATTTGGAATGAGCCAAATCTGGACCGCTTCTGGAAACCTCAATCAAATGCGCGGGATTATTCATTGTTAGTTGAACAAACTATTAAAGCCATACGACAGGCGGATCCATCCGCTCTGGTGATAGGTCCCGCAGTTTGTTGTTTTGGCGAAGATAGTTGGCATTTCATCGAGGAGCTTGGCAAATCAGGTATATTGAGTCAATTCGATGCAATTACTGTCCACCCATACCGACTCGAGTCGCCCGAATCGGCAGAGGCAGATTACGTCCATTTACGACAGCTATTAGACAAATACAGCCCAGACAAAGAATTGCCGATTTATTCAGGAGAATGGGGATATTCAAGCGTTCGGCTTGGTCAAAATGAGATTAAACAAGCGGAATATTTAACCCGTTCCTGGTTGGTCAATCTATCCAATGATATTAACCTTAGCATTTGGTATGACTGGCAAAACAATTGCTCCGATGAGAGTAATGCGGAGTGTAATTTTGGATTGATTGATTATCAATCCCAGCCTAAACCAGCGTATCTAGCCGCCAAAACATTAATCCACACATTGAACGGCTATCAGTTTACGCGTCGGATTGCCACCGCGAATCCGAACGATTATCTTCTTTTATTTAGCAAGGGTAATGAATCGATTTTGGTTTCTTGGACAAGCGGCGCAAACCATACAATTTCCTTACCTTTATCCGGCAACAGCACAGAGGTAGTATCAATGCTGGGAGAAATAAGCGCGCTTACATCTGAAAACGCTGCAACCTTTGAACTGACCAGTTCTCCTCAGTATCTCTTATTACTATCCCAATCACCTCCCTAATACATCAAGATTTCTTGAGAACATACATGAACTTCGCCGACTATCAGAGCAGATCACACGCCACAGCGAAATCATCCGTCATTTGGCATAGAGTGATTTACCCGATGCTGAGACTCGTCAGCGATGGAATGTTACAACTCAGCCCCAAATAATTGACTCTTGATTTGAACTAGGTATAATGCTTTCAGACGCGCTGAGTGATCCCTGATTAGAGCGGGGTTACCCAAATCAATTCTCATATCTAGTTCGGTTTAACGGAGGAAAATATGCAACCAGATCTCGGCTCCCCTCAGCAAGATGATAAACAGCCCGAACCACCCCCCATGCATGAAGCGCCGCCATCCATACCTGCTCCTGCACAAGTAAAGAAACAGCCAAAGCGCAATATAGCGGCCATCATTCTGGGCTTATTCGCGTTTATCCTGTTGCTTGCCGTTGCTGGGCTGGGATTTTGGGCATTCTCACTGAACACCAAACTCACCGCAGCCCAACAAGAGTTGACTGCCCTGCAGGGAGAGCACAGTACGCTCCAAGCAGATTATGCGGCGCTCACAAGTGAAAAGAAAAAACTGGACGCAGACCTTACCCAATCCAAATCTAACTTGGATAAGACAAACACCGACTTAGCAACAGCACAAACTGATCTGGCAAAATCCCAGGAAGAAATCAAGGCTCTCGACGCCAAGATCAGCAAAGCTAAAAAACTATCGGATATCCTTTATACCTTTACCACCGCCAAAAGCGCATCAGATATATTTAAAGTTGATACGTTGGTGAAAGACGCAAACAACGCCTCACTTAAAGCAAAATGGGACAAGTTCACAGCTTCTCCATCCCCGGAAGGATCTTCGGATTTTATCTTCTATCTGATCACATCCATTCGGGATACTTTGAAATAAAACCACACAAATTAGGGATGCCGTGCGCTTATCTTCGATAGTGCACGGCTTTTTAATTACATGGAACACGCTGTTGCAAATAAGTGTAAACATCCGCAGACCATCAATAGCGCCTTTGCAAAAATATGTCAGTATCATGATCAATAAAGCAGTTGGATTAAACCTGGAGATGTAAATGAACTTCACCGACTACCAAAACAAATCACGCGCCACGGCAAAATACCCCGTCATCGAGCATGGAGTGATCTACCCCACGCTGGGACTCGTCAACGAGGCGGGGGAAGTGGCAGGCAAGATCAAGAAGGTGTTTCGCGACAAAGATGGCGAGATCAGCACAGAGACGCGCGAGGCGCTCAAAGCCGAACTCGGCGATGTGTTGTGGTACATCTCACAGGTCGCGACTGAGTTGGATCTGTCGCTGGACGAGATCGCCGAAGCGAATATCGCTAAATTGTTGGATAGATTGGAACGAGGGAAAATCAAAGGGGATGGGGATAATCGCTAGCCAATGTCATTGCGAGGAGCGTTCTTTGCGACGAAGCAATCTTCTGATTAGCGAGGAGATTGCTTCGGGCTCCGCCCTCGCAATGACATGACGTTTCTTCCATAATCACACAACTTCACAAGCGGACACTTCTCACACATCGCTTTACGCGCGGTGCAGATTTCGCGTCCCAAACGGATGATGTTCAAGTGCGCGGCGTAGTAGGTCTCGGGCGGGAATAACGATTCCAAATGCGGATGCGCCTGCTCGACGGTCATCTTCTCAGGGCGGAGTCCGATTCGCCCCGTCACGCGGTAGACGTGCGTATCCACAGGGAAGGCGGGCATGCCCAGCGAAAAACACAGCACGATGGCGGCGGTCTTCGGTCCCACGCCGTTGAATTTGGTCAACCAAGCCCGTGCTTCATCCACAGGCATTTTTTTGAGAAACGATAGATCAAGGTTGCCGCGCTCTTCGGTGATGGCTTTCAACACCTGTTGAATGCGCGGCGACTTGATCTGGCCAAGCCTGCGGGGCGGATCGCTTCGATCACATCTTTTTTGTTTTCGCATCGCGGACTTCTTCCCACGTTGGGAATTTTCTCGCAACAAGTTGAAAGCACGGTCACGGTTCACGTCATTTGTGTTCTGCGAAAGGATGGTGCAAACCAGTTCGGGAACCGTGGCATCGGATCGCGCCAAATTGGTTCGCCATAAAACTCAATTAATTTTTCGTGAACTTTCACCGCGCGTTTTGCCAAAGGGTTCATGCGTAACCAGCTTCCTTGATGAGTCGCAGCGTGTTGTTCACCACGTCACGATGTTTTTCAGGGATGAATTCATCGAACATCACCGCGCTCAGACGATACAACGTGAGCGCCGCCGCGCCGCGCGATTGATATTGCGACGCATTCGCGTCGGGGTCCATGCTTTGCGTAAAGCGCTCACCCATTTCGATTCGCGCCCGACGGATTCTTGAATGAGATCAAAGTAGCGATCTCTGCTGACGATCATCACGCCTCTCTGCACAGCCACCGCTTCGAGCATATTCTTCACCAATCCCCACACCGAATACAACACCGTTGACTCGCAGTCCACGCGCGAGACCGTTCAAGATTTTGTGAACTTCCTCGGCACAACCCATGACCTGTTCGGCGGCGAATTCATCGGCGGCGGATTGCAAGGAAAAAATCAAAACCCGCAGCATCTTTCTGCAACTTCGTCAGTTCGCCAGTTTTATCCAACACGATCTTTACCACAATCCAGGCACAGCCCAAATCGCGCGGCGTGTCTGTCAACGCGGCGCGTTCGTCATCAAGCAAGGCATATTTCCCGCTAATAAGTTTGCCCTCCAAATATTTCAACGTGTATTGATCAGATTTACTTTCGGGCAATTTGCTGACGAAGATGTCGAAGTCCACGTCGCTGTATTTTGATTCCGTCCGCGCGCATAACTGCCCACGATGCCAACGCCGAGAACGTCGGGTGAATCAATTTTTTCGATGATTGATTGGATGAATGAGTCAGATAATGGCATGTCGTTGCGAGCGTAGCGCGAAGCAACCCCTCGCACACTAGGAAGTTGCTTCGTCGGGCTTCGCCCCTCCGCAACGACATCACTTTCCACCTTCCCACTACCCACCTTCCACACATCCGCCCCCTCCACAAATTCAGGCGCGAACAATTTCAAATCAGTGGTCGTAAACAACACCTGCTCGCTCTCGCCGACATACTTCAACAGATCGGCGCGGCGTTGCAAATCCAACTCTGCCATCACCTCATCGAGCAGGATCACGGGCCACTCGCCTGTGCGTTCTTTCATCCAATTCACTTCGGCGAGTTTGAGCGCGAGCAACGCGGTGCGCACTTGTCCGCGCGAACCGTAATTGCCGAGATCAATTCCATTGGCAAAAAAACGCAACTCGTCGCGATGCGGACCGATCGTCGTCACGCCGCGCGCGATCTCATCGTTGCGAAGTTCGCGCAGGCGTGCGCGGAATCCGTTTTCAATTTCGTTCAACGTCAACCCCGAACGGTCAACGACCGTATCCATTTTCAAACCCAACTGCCCCGTCGGTTGTGGAAGCGGATCGTACGCGGGTTCGTACGAGAGGCGCAGAGTCTCGGTTCCGTGAGTCAGCTCGAAATGGACGCGCGAAGCGAGTGTCTGAATCTGCTGGACGGCTTCGATGCGCCACAAAATGATCTGCGATCCGAGACGCGCCAACGCTTCATCCCAGACTTCGAGTTGGTCGCTATTCCCCCCGCGTTCACTCAACGTTTTGAGCAACGCGTTCCGCTGTGTGACGACTTGCCCATATTCGCCGAGCGCGCGCGCATACGCAGGCGTGGATTGCGCCAGCGCGAGATTCAAATAACGGCGGCGTTCTTCGGGCGCGCCTTCGATGATCTGCGACATTTGCGGCACGAAGACAACCGCGTTGAATTGACCGATGACATCGTTGAGCGGTTTCTTCACGCCATCGAGCAACACCTCTTTGCGAAGCCGCTGACCGTTCAACACGCCAACAGGTTCGAGGATGAGTCGCGCTTCGATGCGATGTTTACGAACGCCGCGTTGATAGTCCGCAATGAGACGCGCAACGGCGGACGCATCTTTTTTATCGGCTTCGATGAAGTTGATAAGTTGACGGTCGGTGTTGGTTTGAAACGACGTGAATGCCGCGAGAAAATAAATGGCTTCGAGCACGGTGGTCTTGCCCTGCGCGTTCGCGCCCGTAAGCAAAACGGGGCGTTGCGGAAAATCCAGATCAAGCCGTGTGAATTTGCGGAAGTTGGTGAGGGAGAGGTGGTGGAGGCGCATTGTAAGAGAGAATTGGGAGTGGAGAATTGAGGTGGGTAAATAGTAATTGGTAATTGGTAAGTAGAGATTAGAGATTGGAGACTAGAGACTGTTGCGTATTGCGTATCGCGTGTTCCGAATTCCTTGTCTACTTGTCTACTTGTTTACTTGTCTACGTGTTTACCTGTGTACCTATTTGCATTTCCTCACACTTCCTGCTCCACATCCACTTCCTGTTGCGGCTGCCAAACACGGATGGCACGCTCTGTGAAAAGAATCCCGTTCAAGTGGTCAATCTCATGCTGAAAGATGCGCGCCAGCCAGCCTTTGGCTTTGATCTTCACCGGCTGACCATGACGGTTCAACGCCTTCACATGGATTTCGGCGTGGCGCTCCACCTCCCCGACAAAGCCGGGGATCGAAAGACAGCCTTCCACGCCCATTGTCATTTCTGGCGATGCTTTCACGATCTCAGGATTCACCACCATCCACACTTTCTTCGGCGCGTCTTCCTTTTCCTCATCTTCGGGTTTCTCAAAATATTCGATGACCACGATCCGTTCGGATAACCCGATCTGCGGCGCGGCGAGACCCACGCCCGGCGCCTTGCGCATGGTCTCCACCATGTCGTTCAGCAAGGTTTGCAAATTTTTATCAAATTTTGTCACAAAATGAGCCTTGCGTTTCAGCATAGGATCGGGGAGCGTGACGATGTTACGCAGAGCCATTATTCTGATTCCTCTTTTCTTCTTCCGCTTTTCTAAATTCTTCGGCGTTACGATGGTACGTGGCAAGCCATTCCGCCATGCGTTCGCGTTCCCCGGCTGCTTTGGCTTGATCCTGCCTTGATTTGCGCGCCGTGCGCCGGCGATCAATATCCGACTGGACAGCGGCAGGGTCCATAACGTCTTCAAAGGCGAGCTTTGCGCCTCCGACAGTAATATGCACAGTTCCAAAATTGAGAACGTAACCCCAAAAACCCCTGCGCTCGTAGTTGGTGCTCAAAATGCTCTCAAGCTGGGCGGCATTCCGAGACTCGGTGCCAAAAGGTTTGCGGTCAATATCAATGATCTGCTCGCCGGTAACTTCAAACCTATCATTCCCCCAATCGAGTACCTGATAAATAACCCAGATCACAAAAGGCGCTAGGGCTATGAGCAACGCCGGAAAATACGCATCGCCCTTCACCTCGCCGTTTACGATCTGGATCAGAGCCTCGGTAGGAGACACAAGAAGTTGATAACCTCGTACGAGCAACAACGCCAAGATGCCCGCGATACAAGCGAGCGGGGTTAGAACTTTTTTTAACAAGACGAACCAATGCTTCCGATAAATGACATTTTCCCCTTGTTCAAAGCGAACTTTCAGCGTATTCGCGCCAAGGATCCGCAAAATAGACATTGCTCCGCGCCCAAGCGGGGCGGCGGGTTTTATTTCAGACTCCGCTTTTGGCTTCACCGGTATCTGAATCCCGAGTCGTTTGCGAATCGCGTCTTTCATCGCCTCTTTTTCCACCACGCCAGCATGTGCCTTGGTGCGCTCCCAATATTCCTCGATCATATGCGCCGCCTGCTCAGGATGCCTCACGCGATCGAAAGTGATCTTGCCTACATACGTGCGCATCACAACATTACCAAAGTCCAGAATGCGCCCAAGTTGTTCGGTGTCTACATCCACTGCAAGGATGTTAGAAAGCGGCGCTTCCTGCCTGCTATCGTACAGCAAGATCACTTTCTCGAGCCAGACCACACGCCGGTCGGTGACGACATAATAATCGTTGCTCCAATCAAGGACCAGCCAGCCAAACCAAGCCGCCGCCGCGAACAACGAACCCAATGCCGCCGTCGCAACGATCGGATGAGAAAAAATTCTGAGATACGCATACCCGAAGAAAATAGGAACCACCAGAAGCGCAAACGGCGCCAGAATTTTTGGAAAGAGCGCGATCACATGTTTGCGCGCCAAAAAATACACCACTTCGTTAGGGTTTAACCACTTGAAGCGCAACTGCTGCGCTAACTGACGGCTCCGCACCGCCACCTCGAGGTTGTATTGCAGGTTGTGATGTTCGCGGAATAATTTCTTGAAATCGTCGCGCGAAAGAATGAGCAGAGATGTATCCTCCAGCGCGGTCACAGTCGCCGAACGCCGCCGGTTCGAAACCAGCGCCATCTCGCCGAAATAATCGTCCTTCACCAAATGCGCGAGTTGAATATCTTTTCCGTCCCGCCGGCGCACGATACGCACGCTCCCGCCAAAGATCATATAAAAACTATCGGCTGGGGCATCCTGTTTGACGACAATGCCGTCTTTTTCCACCAAAAGCTCATCCATCTCCTGCGCCAAACCCATGATCTCTTCATCTTTCAACCCAAAAAAAAGATGGATCTTCTTCAAGAAAGCGATTCGCGCCGAAAGTTCGATGGGCATGGTTTTATTCTATCAAATTTCACGGATGATGACCCGCCCGCCTCATCCCGACTTTCAGCCTGCCTCGCCCGTGGACGGCTGGCGCGCCCCTCATGATAAAATCCGCCGCATGAAAAAATGGCAATTCTGGCTTGGCGTGCTTATCAGCGTCCTCTTCATCTGGCTCGCCCTGCGCGGCTTACAACTGAATGAGTTTTGGAAAGCGGTTCAAGATGCAAATTATGTTTGGCTGATCCCCGGTATCGGCGTGTACTTCGTCGGCGTATGGGTCCGCGCGTGGAGGTGGCATTACCTCCTCAAACCCATCAAAGAGATTCCCACCAAGACCATGTTCCCCATCACCACCATCGGCTACATGGGAAATAATATTTATCCCGCGCGCGCGGGCGAAGTATTACGCGCGGTGATCCTCAAACGTAAAGAGGGCGTGTCGGTTTCCGCGTCGCTTGCCACAATCATCGTTGAGCGCATCTTCGACGGCGTGGTGATGCTGGGATTCGTCTTCGTCAACCTCCCCGAGTTGGCAAAGTTGACCAGCGCTTCGGGCTTTGTCGGCAACATTCAACAAGTGGCGATGATCGGCGCCGCGATCTTTATCGGCGCGTTGATCGTTTTCCTCGTGGCGGCGATGTTCCCCCACACAACGGCAAAGATCGGGCTGTGGTTCATTCACCGCCTCACGCCGAAGCGATTGCACGAACGCATCATCAGCCTGATGAACAAATTTCTCGATGGTCTCGCCTCCCTCCGCTCGCCATGGAACGTGTTGATGGTCTTCTTCACCTCGGTCATCATCTGGCTGTTGGAAACGGGAAAATACTGGTTCGTGATGCACGCCTTCGATTTCACGGTCTCGTTCTTCGCGCTCATGCTGATGAACGGAATTGTGAATCTCGCCACGACCATCCCCTCCGCACCGGGCTACATCGGCACCTTCGATGCGCCCGGCATCGCCGTTCTCACTGCCTACGGCGTGGATCAAGCCACAGCCGCCGGGTACACGCTCACCTTGCATGTCGCGTTGTGGCTTCCCATCACATTGCTGGGCGCGTATTTTCTGGCAAAAGAAGGGATTCACTGGAGCGATTCGCTCCGAGCTGAAACGGAAAAGTTGTGAATTGTATCTTTTCGGTGAGTTATACTTGGGAATGCTCATCCGAGAACCAAGAAACAAGGCAAGGAAATGGCGCAACCAGACCTCCACAGCAGAAAAAGATTGAAGGTGTTGATCGCCGACGACGTCCAAGAGACGCGGCGCAATACCCGTCTGATGCTCGCCACGATTGACGATGTCGAGGTGGTCGCCATCGCGTCGAACGGTTTGCAAGCCGTCCAATTTGCGAAGGAACATCGCCCCGACATCGTCCTGCTCGACATCAACATGCCTGAAATGGACGGGCTGACCGCCTACCGTGAGATCGCAAAAGTCCGCCCTGAAACGGGTTGCATCATCATCTCAGCGGAAAAAGATGCGGCGACCTTCCGCACGGCGATCTCGGTCGGTGTGCAGGAATATCTCGTCAAGCCGTTTACCGGGGATGAACTCGAAGAAGCAATCAACAAAGTGCGCGCGCGCGTGGAGCAGGCGCAACAAAGGATCATGCAAGATACGCAGGTCCGCAAACAGCGCGAAGTCTTTCTCGTTCAACTAGCAACCGAATATGCCAAGACACGCCGCACGGACGATCAGGCAATGGAAGTGTTCGAGCAGTTGGCGCTGAACCCGCAGTGTGAGCAGCGCTGGCTGCAAACTCTCGCCATGATCTACGTCGTGCGCCAAAAATGGAGCAGACTTAAAGTCCTTGCAGGGAAACTTGAGCAGAGAACAAAACGATAAGACGGATTAGCAACAACAAAAGCCAATGACCAGAAAATTTTCAAGCAATTCCGACTTGTTTCAATTCATTAATTTCTTGATTGAAGAACTAAAGAAAATCAACGAAGATTACTGGATATCTGAATTTAAAAACGCACTGTCAATCAGTGTTATACCTGGGGAATTACTTGGTGCATTGCAGCTGACACTGTTTAAATTTCAAAAGACAGACTTTCCTAAAAAATTGAAAGTAGATAAAGATATTCGAGAGGCAGTTAAGGAACTTGATAAAGCCCTTGGATATTGGAGACCCAACAATTTATGAAGATTGCGATCATCGGAGCGGGATACGGCGGGCTTGCCGCCGCGTATGACTTGAGAAAAGCGGGGCATGAAGTAACCGTTTTTGAATCGGCAAATTATGTCGGCGGGCTCGCAAGCGGATTCAAAGAGCCGCATTGGGATTGGTCGGTGGAGAAGTTCTATCACCATTGGTTTCAATCGGACGATTCGATGATGGGGTTGATTCAAGAGTTGGGGCTACGGGATAAAGTCATCTTCCCGCGCCCGCTGACCGTGATGTACTACAACGGAAAATTCTATCCCTTCGACTCGATCCTCAACGCGCTTCGCTTTCCCGGACTTGGGTTTGGACTCAACAAGATCCGCTTCGGATTCGTCGGGCTGTTCCTCCGCCTCACGAACAACTGGCGCGCGCTCGAAAAAGTAACCGCCGACGCGTGGATGTTGAAATGGGCGGGCAAACAAGTTTATGAGCAGATGTGGAAGCCGTTGCTGATCGGGAAGTTTGGTCCCTTCTATAAAGATGTCAACATGGCGTGGATGTGGGCGCGCATCAAAGCGCGGACAACGCGGCTGGGTACCTTCGAGGGCGGCTTTCAACGCTTCTCCGATCTATTCGCCGAGCAACTTCGCAACATGGGCGTGGAGATTCGGCTGGGGGCGCCGATCAAGTTCATTAAACAGAATCAGGCAGGCGGATTGAACGTGGATGTCGAATCATTCGATAAAGTTTTAGTCACCACCTCCCCATCTCTCATCGCAAAGATGTGTCCCGATCTTCCTGAAAATTATTTGAAGGGACTGCTTGAATTAAAGTCAATGGGCGCGGTGGTAATGACGCTGTCGCTCAAACATCAATTATCGGAGCAGGGTTATTACTGGTTCAGTCTCCCCAAAGAAGCGGGCTTTCCATTGCTCGCGCTGGTGGAGCATACGAACTTTGTTTCAAAAGAACATTTTGGCGGCGATCACATTATCTACGCAGGCGATTATCTTGAACTGGGTCACGAATATTTTTCATTGAGCGACGAGGAATTATTGGAGCGATTTATCCCCGCCTTCAAACGGATCAATCCCGCGTTTGAAAAAGATTGGGTGAAGAAAGTGTGGGTGAACAAAACGAATTACGCCCAGCCTGTGCCGCTGGTAAATCATTCCAAGAATATTCCCGCCATTCAAACCCCCATCGAAGGATTGTATTTCGCTTCGATGAGCCAAGTCTACCCCTGGGATCGCGGCACGAACTTCGCAGTGGAGATCGGGCGAAGGGCGGCGAGGATGATGTTCACATAAAAAACTCTGGGCTAAAGCACAAGTAATTCTCGAACTCCCCAAACGGGACGTTGCTCATGAAGAGCGCGGTGAACGAGTCAATTTTGAATTTGCGATCCAAAAAATATTGGATCGCTTTTTTGTTGATGAGCGGAGTCTCCACGCCGAACTCGCCGCCTGTTTCTGCGACGAAACTTTCCGCGTGTGCCAGCACGGCAGGGAAATCGTTTTCATCCAACACCGCAAACGGGCCCGAACTCGAACCAGCGTAGCCATAGCCGACGATCTCGCCGCCGCGCTTGTAGACGAAGCCGTCGCGCGTGGTGGCGATCCATTCGTGGACGGCGGGACGCGAATGACCGATGATCTGTTTGTCAATTTGATTCATCGTTTCAATGTGAATCGTTTGTTGCATCGGCTCGATGGAGAGGTCGGTCTTGAAATCCACTTTTTCGGCTTGGCGATACATATATTTAATCGGGAAACGCGCGTACACGCCCGCTTTCAAATAACGAGCTAACGCGCGTTCGTCGAGGGTGGCGATGATGGTGCGGAGGGGCGAATCCGTTGGGGGGAGGGCACGCGCTAACAACTGGCGACCCAGCCCGCCCGATTGATGAAGCGGGCTGACGAAGAACTCGGTCAGCTCGATCAATCCGCCATGTTCCATCGAGCGGGCGTACGCGACGATCTCCCCATCCTGCTCTGCGACCCAGAAGTGTGGAGACGTCTGCGCGAGAAATTCGAACATCGGCTTGCGTTGTTCCCAAAGTGATTTCATCACCTCGGGATTCTCCCCGCCTGTGATGCCCATCACGTTCATGCGCTCGCTGTAATCCATGATGGTTTTGACGAATATTTGAAACACGGCGTGCGAATCTTCGAGTGTGCCTGGGCGGTAGGTGATGGTCATGTGCGTCCTTTGTAGCGCCGACTTAAGTCGGCGTTACGGCAGTATACTCACTTTTCTCTTTGTCGTTAAATCATGTTGGAGTACAATACGAATTGTCTATTTTCCCCGCCGCAGATTCGGCGGGTACCTCAACACAAGGAGATTTCCCAATGTATCACACCCTCATCATCGCAGGCAACGTCGGTAAAGACCCCGAGATGCGTTACACGCCATCGGGTCAGGCGGTCACATCGTTTTCGGTCGCCACGAATCGCCAATACACCACCGGCAACGGCGAACAGGTGAAAGAGACGATCTGGTTCCGCGTTTCCACGTGGGGCAAGACCGCCGAAACATGCAACCAATACGTGAAGAAAGGCATGAAGGTTCTCATTGAGGGACGCCTCACACCGGACAAAACCACCGGCGGACCACGCATTTGGACCAAACAAGACGGCTCTGCCGGCGCATCGTTCGAGGTGACAGCCAACACGGTCCGCTTCCTCTCGCGCGCGGATGGCGGCGGCGAAGCCCCAATGTCCGGCGGCATGGAACACGCTGAAATGCCTGCTGAGGATGATATTCCGTTCTAGCGGATCGTCCCGCAGGTTTCATCGCCAACCACGCCGCCTTCCCCCCAACCTGCGGGACGTTCGATCAAAATTATGACCACACCTGATCCTCAATCGGCAAAGCCGCCCGCCATTTTGGCGCAGCCAGCGGGACCAAAACTCAAAGTGAAAGACGGGCTTGAGCCTGCGTATGCCAACCTCGCGCGCATCTCGCACTCGCCCACCGAATTTGTGATTGACTTCGGTCACATGATTCCGGGCGAGCCGACAGCAAGCATCAACGCGCGTGTGGTGATGACTCCGCTCAGCGCGAAACTTCTACTTCGAGCTCTCAACGAAAACCTTGCCCGTTACGAATCCGCGTTCGGCGAGGTCAAAATTCCCAGCGGCAACTCGCTGGCTGATAATCTCTTCCGCAATTTGCACCCGCCGGAACCGCCGAAAGAATGATCATGCACAAACTCGAAAAGATCGCCGACGATATCCGCAAGAGTTTCGACGTTCGCACAAAGATGCGCGACGAAGCGCTTGCCCTCACGCGCCAACTCACTCGCGCCTGTTCGCTCGCCATCCGCGCGGTGCATCGAAGCGCCCAAGAGGAAATGGAAGAACACCTCAACGAAGCGCATGAACTGGCGGATAAATTACGCGGCGACCTCGCCAAACATCCCGATCTGTATTACGCGGGATACACACAAGACGCGCTCAAGGAATTTGTGGAGGCGAACGTCACGTGCGCGTTGATCCAGAACCGACCGCTTCAAACGCCGGGCGAACTGGACGTTGAAAACTCGACCTATCTCAACGGGCTGGCGGAGGTCGTCGGCGAATTGCGCCGCCGCACGCTGGACATCCTCCGTTCGGGATATTCGCAAGAAGCCGAACGATTGCTCAGCCACATGGATGAAATTTATTCCGTGCTGGTGACGATTGATTACCCCGACGCGATCACCAACGGTCTGCGCCGCCAAACCGATCTGGCGCGAGGCATCATCGAAAAGACGCGCGGCGACGTGACCTTCAGCCTGCGCGGCGAAGACCTCACGCAAGCGATCCGCAAACTGAGCGGTCAACTGAACGGCGGGCTGGATGAAGATGGGGAAGACAAAGGCTTGTCCATCCGCATGAACGAGGACGAGTAAGCGAAACATGGCAAGGCGAGCCGGTAAACGATATCCGCTGGTTGCATATCGTCTCATGCTCAATCGCTGGTGGACCCCCACGCTGGCGATCGGGCTGGTCATGCTCATCATCGCGTACAGCGAATACATCGGGCTGGGTCAATTCCTCGCATGGCGTTGGATGTTGCCCGCGGCAATCGGGATACTCGGCATCTTCGTTGGAATGCTATTCTTCATCTTTCGTTATCTGGCATACGTCCAGCCGTATCCCGATCACCTCAAACTCATTACCCCCTTCTTACGGTTAAACATTTCATACAAACGTATCGTCCGCACGACCACAACAGAGATGAAGTTGCTGTTCGACTTCAAGCCAAAGGGCTTGGGCGCGTGGCTCGATATCCTCGGGCTCAATGAACGCGATATTCCTCTCGCTACAAAGACCGCGCTGGTGATAGACCTGAAAAGTTATCCCATCCCGCGCAAAGTCCTCGAGTTTTTCCTCTCGCGGTATTTTTTCAAGGATAAAACTCCGCACATCGTTCTTCTCGTGGATGATTGGATGCGATTCAGTTCCGAGATGGAAAGTATGCGCACTGGCACAGACCCCGAACCCGCCAAGCGCAGACCAAGCGACTCGATCCTTTCGCGCTTATCTCAGAAATGAAAATCTCCGTTGTGAAACGGAGATTTTTTATGAAGGTTTTTTCCCAGCCTGAACTGGGTCTGCTTGGATCGGCAGGACGATGAAGAACGAACTCCCCTTGCCCTCCGCCGACTCTACCCAAATGCGCCCCTGATGATTGTCCACGATGGTCTTGACGATAGCAAGCCCAAGCCCCGAACCGGTGACGCTGTCGGTGATGTTCCTGCCGCGATAGAACTTGTCGAAGATGTGCGCCTGATCTTCGGCGGGGATACCGGGCCCGTTATCGCGGACGTTGAGGATGATCTGATCCCCTTCCGAGCGGATTGAAACGAACACCTCGCCGCCGTTGTATGAATATTTGATCGCGTTGCCAACCACATTGTCCAGCAACTGACGCAAGCGGATGGGGTTCGCGCGGATCGGAGGAATGGACGGCGCAATATCGGTCTGCACTTTGAGCTTCCGCGATTTAACCTGTCCCTGAAGCATATCCAATGTGTAACGCAGGATCGCTTCCAATTGAACATGCTCGCGGCGCGTATCGAAGCCCGCCTCCACACTGCCGAGGTCGAGCAGATCGTTGATGAGCGAGGTAATGTGTTGCACGCTGTCTTGAATCCGCTTGAGAAAATCGCGTTGGTTTTCGTTCAACTCCCCGGCGCGTTCCACCAATTCGGTGTAGCCAATGACCGACGTGAGAGGCGAACGCAGGTCATGTGAAACGGTGTGGACGAATTCGCTCCGCACGCGATCCATTTCCTTGAGGTAAGTGATGTCTTGCATGGTGACGGCGTATCCAACATTTTGGATCGCGGTAAATTGCGCGTTGCCCACCCTCCCATCGGGGAAACTCACCTCATAATATTGGAGCGGATCATTGCCGTTCTTGCGCGTCATCAGGGCGATCATGTCCGGGTGAGTTACTACATCCATCACCGGCTTGCCTACAACCGTTTTAGGATTCAAACCAAGCAAGCGGCACATGGCGGGGTTGATCAGCAGAATCTTTTTCTCTTCATCGAGGATCATCACGCTGTCATGGATATTATTGAACACCGATTCGAGCCGCGCGCGTTCGGCATCGGAGATCTGCGCCTTTTGTTTTAGCGAGGCGGTGGTGCGTTTTATTTCGCGGCGCAGCCAATCGCCAGAGCGAGCCGCGTTGCGCAGACTGTTCTCCACAGCCTCCACAATATCGCTTGTAGTTAATGGGGGGGCAATGTAACCGCTGAGACCTAAGCGGAAAATGCCTTTGATCAGTTGGGAGGTTGGTTTCTCGCTATAGATCAGAATGGGCAGGGTTGGGAAACGTTCCAACAATTCTTTCGCGATCTTCATCCCGTCGTGACCGTCAAACCGCTCCCCCAATAACAACAGTTCCGGGCTATTCTCTTGCAACAGCCTGCTCAACCCTTGGGTATCTTTCGAGATCGCCGTTTGATACTTCACATGCACGACGTTATCCAACAATTTCAGCGCTGGCGATTCGTCGAGTGCGAGCAGGATCAGGTCAGTTTTTGGCATGATATGAGAAATATCTTCTTCCCGGTCAGTGATCAATTACGTGGCAGGAATTTTACACCCCGCCGCAGTTTGTGGCAAATCCTGTCATTGTCATGCTATACTCGCGGAAGCCCCTCTTCATTTCAACTTCCTTACACATCGAAGGCAACAACATGAATCTCACCGAATTTAAACAGGAATTCCAGCCCAAGATCCTGCTTCCCAGCATCACCGCCGGGCTGATCGCCGCCATCGTCACCATCAGCATGGAGATCTCGCTGGCGGCGCTCATTTTTTCCGGCGACCTCAGCCAATTCCTGCCCGGCGGGATCGGGCTCATGCTCTTCGGCGCGTTCGCCATGGGAATTGTCATCGCGCTCACCACATCCCTGCCCGGCATGATCGGCGTCCCACAGGATACGCCAGCCGCCATCGTCGGGTTGATCGGCGCGGCGGTCGCGCTTGCGATGAAAGGCGCGGAGCCAAACGCCGTCTACGCAACCGTGCTAGCCGCGATATCCATCACTTCGATCTTGACCGGCATTTTCTTTTTGCTTCTTGGGCGATTCAACGCCAGCGGATTCGTCCGCTACATTCCCTATCCTGTAGTTGGCGGATTTCTCGCAGGCACAGGCTGGCTGCTGAGCCTCGGCGCGTTCGGCATGATGGTGAGCGGCACACTTTCGATCTCGAATTTATTTTCAACAAACAACCTCGCCAGTTGGGTGCCCGGCGCGGTCTTTGCCGTTGCGCTCCTACTCATCCTTCGCCGTTCGAATCATTTCTTGATCACCCCCGGCGCGTTGATCATCGCCACCGCGTTGTTTTACGGCTACTTGCTCGTCGCAGGGATTCCGGTTGCGGAGGCTTCCTCGCGCGGTTGGCTTCTCGGCCCGTTCCCCTCAGGCGGTCTGTACCAACCGCTCACGCCCGCTTCTCTCGCCCTCATTGATTGGAGCGCCATCCTTCAAAACTTCGGCAAGATCGCAACCATCCTCGCGCTGAGCGTGATCGCATTACTGCTCAACGCCAGCGCGCTCGAAGTGACAGTGAAACAAGATATTGATCTCAACCGCGAATTGCAAAGCGCGGGCTGGGCAAATCTCGTTGGCGGATTGGGCGGAAGCCCGGTGGGGTATCAAACATTGGGCATGTCATCGCTCGCGCATCGGCTCGGCGCAAAGAGTCGGTTGGCGAACCTCATCTCCGCAACGCTGTGCGGGCTCGCATTGTTTTTCGGCGCGTCTGTCATTTCATTTTTTCCGAAACCAGTCTTGGGCGGCATGTTGCTCTACCTCGGCTTGTCGTTCCTCGTGGATTGGCTCATTGACGCGCGCAAATCGCTTCCGCTTCTCGATTATCTGCTCGTGTGGGTCATCCTTTTCATCATCGCCTCGGTTGGTTTTCTCGAAGGCATCGCCGCGGGGATCTTCATCGCCGCCGCGTTGTTCGTCATCAGTTATTCGCGCGTGAGCGTGATCAAAAACACGCTGAGCGGTTCGGTCTACCACAGCAAAGTGGATCGCCCAAAAATTCACCGCGACATCCTGCATCAACACGGCGCGGAAATTTTCATCATGAGTTTGCAGGGATTCATTTTCTTCGGGACGATTCAGGGGATTCTGGACAAACTGCGCGCGCGCATCGCGGATCATTCGCAGGGGCGGCTTGGGTACATCGTCCTCGACTTTCGCCGCGTCACCCATCTTGATTCGTCTGCGGTCTTCGGCATTACCCGCCTCAAACAAGTCGCCGAGGCGAACAACATCCTCATGGTGTGGACAGAGGTCGCGCCCGCCATGGTGAAGAATCTCGAACGCGGCGGTCTGCACGACGCCACCGACGACACCTTCATCATCAAGCCCACGTTGGATGAAGGCGTGGAGTGGTGCGAGAACCGCATCCTTGCCAAGCAGGGAATGAACGACCTGACCGGGTTCATCGAACGCTTTGAGCATCAACTCAAGCGCGTGTTTCCCGGCTTGCAGGATGTTGAGCGATTGTTGAACTATCTGGAGAAAAAAGAACTGCGCGAAGGCGAGATGCTTATCAAGCAAGGCGATGAAGCCGAGGAAATGTATTTTATCGAGTCTGGGCTGGTCACCATCGAATTGGAACTCCCTAACGGCAAACGCATGAGATTGCGGAGCATTCGCGGCGGCGCGACGGTCGGCGAGATTGGGTTATATCTGCGCGAGACTCGCACCGCGTCGGTGATCGCCTCGCGCAACAGCGCGGTGTATCGCCTCACCGGTCAAGCGTTGAAAGAGATGCAAGAGAAAGACCCGCAGATCGCCGCCCAGTTCCACGAATGGATCGTGCGCCTGCTCGCGGAGAGACTCACGGATAGCAATAACATCATCGAAGCGTTGATGGAATAAAAGCTCTTACCACAAAGGACACAAAGGTCACGAAGGTCTTTTAAAAGATTTTCCTTTGTGGACTTCGTGTCCTTCGTGTTTAAGAAGTTACAACTCAAACACCGGGCGCGAATGACCGGTCTCGATCCCTCGCAAATTTTTGAGCGGAAGACCAGGTCCGAACGCGGATAAAGATTGCTCCTGTTTTGCAGACAACGCGCCCAACTGACGCAACACTTCAAGCATCACCACCGGGCGGACACGGCTGTACGATTCGAGATTCGCTTTCGTGCGAGTTGCGTCGCCGTCCACCACCTTCAATGCAATGCCGATGCCCGGCGAATCTTCGCTCAACGCGCCGGGGAGCAAGCCGACGATCTGAAACCCTTCCGCGCCGCGCTTGCAGATGATCTTTCCCTCGCCAGCCTTCATCAATTCACAATCGAATTCGCCATAGCCGCTGATCATTTCAGGGTGCGAAGTCATGGCGCTCGTGATCTTTTTGCACGCGGTTGCGCGCGCATCGCTTAACTCGCGCGGGTCGCACAGACGGGCTATGCCAAGCGCGGCATTGAACAGCGGGATGGCAAAGTTCGGAGCGGAACAGCCGTCCACGCCGAGAGAGATCTCATGAGTGGGCACATGGCAGAAGTCGGAGAAAGAAGCGAGGATGTCGCGCTGGATCGGATGATCGAGGTCGAGATAATTCTCGAGCGGGAGTCCGCGCATCTTCGCCGTCGCCAGCATCATGGTGTGTTTGCCCGAACAGTTGTTGCGGTTCGGCGTTGGCGATTGGTTGTGAACGATCAGACTCTTGAACGCGGGGACGTCTTCGGGCATGTGCGAGCCGCAATGCAGATAGGTTTCGTCAATGCCGATCTTCTTTTGCATGGCTTCGACAGTTTGCACGTGCATGTCGCTGCCGACGTGCGAGGCGCACGAGATGGCGAGTTCGCGTTCGGTGAAGTTGAAATGCTCCGCGCCGCCATGTTCGACGAATGGGAGCGCTTGGAACGGCTTGGCGCTGGAGCGCAAAAAAGCGACCGTGTGAGGGTCGCCATAGGATGCAAGCAATTGTCCGTTTGCATTAACAACGGCAATCGAACCGTAGTGAATCGATTCGACGAGATTGCCGCGCGTGAGTTCGAGGAGAGGCTGCGCTGAGCGATGGTTGTTCATCATTCATCCAACACGTGACGCGATGAGGATTGATAATGGCGGACGTAATAGTGATGAATCCCATACCGCAGGCGTTGTGTGTATTGTTTCTGGCGCGCGGCGGGCGCTTTGAAATCTTTGAGCATTTGTTCGGCGAGTTTATCTGCCGAGGCGACCGCCGAACGCTTCTTGCCGAGTTTATCGAGTTTGTCGCGCATCCGCTTCAACACGTCGGCTTGATGTTTGACGATCTGCGAAGTGACCACGCCTCCGCGTCCGCTGACGACGGTGAAGCCTTTGTACTCGCTTTGGAGGACGCCAAGCGCTTCGATCCACGCGGGCAGGTCGGCGTGCGCTAGGAAGGGGGGTTGTCCCTTCAAGACCGCGTCGCCGACGAAGACGATCTTCTGCTCCGGCAGAATCGCCCAGACCGCGCCGCGCGTGGGACCCGGATGACTTTCGAGCAGGATCGGCGTTTCACCCCATCGCAGTGATAGTTGATGCGTGAACGAAATCTCCGGCGGCGCCCAACGCACGCTCCCCAAGCCGGGGATCGCCTCCCAGTTTGCGCCGGTCTCGTCGCCTTGGGCTTTGAAGGTGTTGGGACGGTTGCGGAAAGCGAAAGCAGTTTTCTCGTGCGCGATGACCGTACAGTCCATGGCGCGCGCGCCGAGGGTGCGGTCGGGATGAGAATCCAAATTGACGAGCAGGCGTTCGGGGCCATTGCCCATGCCCATGAGCGAGGCGCGCCACATGCGGCTGTCTTCGGGCGAGGGCGGCGCGTCTATCAACACCAGTCCGCGCGGCTGGCTGATGACGCCCAGCGTGACGCCGAGATATTTATCTTCGATGTAAACGTTCTGTCCGATGGATTCCATTCAATGCGGCTCCTGAGAAGGATTTCTACGGTCTATCTTACCACTTCTCGTTTGGGGAGGGCTGGAGATTGGGGGTGTTGAGGGGAAGTGAACAGTGAGCGGTAATCAGTGAGCAGTAATCAGTGTGGAGGTGTTCATTTTGGGGATTCAGTTTTCGATTATACTTTGCTCATGCCCGATCCTAAAGACAATCTTCGCCTGTACATGGAAAACGCCCGCGAGGTGTTGGAGGTTGCAAGGTTAAATCTTGGGAACGATTTTTACGGCTCGGCGTGCAACCGGGCATATTATGCGGTCTTCTATGCCGCCAGCGCGTTATTGTTCGCAAAAGGCATGTCGTTTGGAAAACACAGCGCGGTACTCTCGGCATTTCGTCAGCACTTTATCAAAACGGGCGAGTTGGATGTGAAATGGAGCGAGATATACTAGCGCATCATGGCACATCGTCAATCGGGGGATTACGATATAAATCTGAGAATCGAGCGAGCGCAGGCAGTCAATGACGTGAACGACGCGAGCGCTTTTGTCGAGGAGGTCGAAGCATGGTTGCGGAAACAAAACTTGTTGTAAAAAACTTATCTGAGATTGAACAAAAAGCGATTTCGGAATTTTTAGCGCGCCTCCGTTCGACCTACGGTAGCCAACTTCAACAGGCAATGCTCTTCGGCTCGAAAGCCCGCGGAGAAGCGACCGCCGACTCAGATATTGACGTTGCGGTGATCGTTGCGGATGAAACGTGGCAGGTCAGGGACGAGATTTGCAAGTTCAGCGCGGACGTTTCATTGCAGTACGACGTTCTGCTCGATGCGCGCGTGATCGGCGCGGCGCGTTGGCAATATATGCGTGAGATTCGAGCGGGGTTGTATCAGAATATTTCCAGCGAAGCGATTCCGCTAGCGGTTTGATACGTTGCCTGACTTCACTGGAATAAATTTTTCCCCGCTGACATCCGTCTGCTCACCCGTGAACGCGAAGGGACTTGAGCCATTCCCCGCGCTCGAAAGCGTCTCTCCATGCGGTTGATAGGACTTGGCGAGCGTCACCGCGCCTTGTCCGTTGGTGAGGTGGCAGGGGTCAGTCAAGTGGTAATCAGTGATCAGTGGGAAGCGTTCACTTGGGCGATTATCAGCGGTATAGAGGTGATTGACGGAATCACTGTAAGATACCTTGATCAATCTCCTTCTTACTTCACCCCAATCAATCACTTTCATGTCCTTGATGACAATATTATCAACTTCAAAGTGTATCGTTCATGTATCCAAAACAACTGAAACTAGTTCTGTGTCCCTGCATCGTACCAGTCCCACTCATGAAAAAATCGGGTCTATATTCACATTTCTTGCTTTGATGGTATTCATCCATTCGTCAAGTCGAGCTTCGGTTGGTCAATCATTTCATAAGCTTCAGGATGATTTATCGCAGGGCAGTTGCAAATGCAAAGACCAAATCTGTTCAGTGTCACGGTCATAAATATTCATAATCATATACAACGGGGAATTTGCTGCCCACATAGCGAAGACACAAGCAAGCATAATAACCAACAATAACAACAAAACCTAATCTTTTTCACGGATAACTCCTATTCAGTACTTGCCATGTATTCGATCCTCTTGGAATCGGCTGAATTCCAAAAATGCTGCAAGGTATGTTTTTCGTTCTAGTAACTGTCTCCTGTCCCAAACGCACAGTTTCCGTATCATCGTAAAAATTCGGATCTTGAATGCCAGTAGAGTCAATAATATAGCCGCCCGAATTGCTGATGATACACTTCAGCTCTAAACATCGCAACAGCGTTGGCAATTCGTCCCGTTCGTATCCGCTCTATATGCCCAAACCAAGATGATCAGACGGTAAATCTGAAGGAGAAAATCCTGAAAGCCAATCCCGCTAAAACCCATTCCGGACCAATTCGACCAACCACTGTCTTGATCCTTCATAGCCACGTTCAAAGTCCATGAACATTCCATAGGCTATACCGTACACTTCCTCCTTGTCTCCTTGTCAATATTTGAAGACACAGCGTAATCGACCCAGTAACGATCGTCTGACCATGCACGAGCTAGGTACCATAGAGCCATGACTGTCGCTTGTCAGTGCTGCTTCAATTTCTTGGATAAACCACTCCGCACTATCCCAACTCTTCCAACGTGCCTGGGTCAAAAAATCAAATCCTTCGTATATCTGTTTTTGTTTATCCACCAATCAGGGACTGCGCCATTTTGAGGAGACACGGAGGTTCGCCCGGCACACATAACCCGAGGAATCAGCATATTGCCACCCTCACATACGCCCACCATTCAACGACAGCGGACGGATCTCCCATCCATGTATCGCGGGTAGGAACCTGTGCCGCTTGAGTAGTAACGCGCGCGGAGATACGTCAACCCGCTGACATCCGTCTGCTCGCCCGTAAACGCGAAGGGACTTGAGCCATTCCGCGCTCGAAAGCGTCTCTCCATACGGTTGATAGGACTTGCGAGCGTCACTGCGCCTTGTCCGTTTGTGAATAGATTCATAGAAATATTTTCAACAAACCGCATACGCGGTTTTCTTCCTGCGGCTCGCCGAAGAGGACGACGACCATGTGCTGGTTCAACAATTGCGGCGCGGGCGAACTTTTTCCCGGCACGATCTGCCCAAGCGAATAACCGCCCGCGATCGGAACCTCCGCGCCGAGGATCTCGCGCATCGCGGCGATCTCCGCGCCGGGGTGCGATTTGAGCAGCATCTCCCACGCAATGTCCACGAACGTCAGCGCAAAGACCGGCTTCGCGCCGCCGAGCGCCTTCAACGCCTGTTGCGCGGCAGACTGAGCGGCAGTCTCGCACGACACGCGGCTCCCCACCAGCAGGAACGCGTCCACGCCGTCGCGCACGGGAGCGTTGAGACGGAAACTGCCGTCCGCTTCCACTCGGATGGGCGAGCGGATCACCAATTGGTCGCCTTGCTCCACCCCCAGCGGATACAGCCGCGCCAAATGACTCAGCGGAGGGAACGCCCATTCGCGCGCCGGATATCCGAACAACTGCGCGTACGATTCCGACGCGGGTCTGCCGTCTAACGTGCGCAGCCAGAAGCCGCGCGAGCGCGTGATGCGGAACTGACTTCCGACCGGGTTCCAGCCGTGCGCCGCGCCGATGCCGATGCGAAAATCGCCGCGCAAAAATGCCGCAGTGAGCGCCCCGGCTCCCGCCTGCGGACCCGCTAGCTGGTAGGAATGACCCGTATGCAGATCCCCGGAAGAAAGCGCCCCGGCGAGAGTCAGCCCGAGGTCTGAGAGCGTGTTGCAGAGTTGGTCGGCGTCGCCGTTGAAGCCGTCGGCAAAAAAGAGCATCGCGCGGTTATCTTTATGATCGGAGGCGGCGCGTAAAATTTTTGCGCCGGTCTCGCGCGCGCTTTGAGCGTAGCCGGGCAGCCAATGAGTCTCTGCCTGAATATCCCCGGCGAACAAAATGACGATCACCGAATTGGGATGCGCGCCGTCGGACGTCAGCCCCACCGGACTGCTCACGCCGATCAGCGGAGTATCGCCGAGCAAGCCCGAAACGCCGCTGACGATCTCGCGCGCCGTGTATTGATGCGACGCAATGACGATGCCGAACCCCGGCGTGACCGCTCCCAACCGGTTCAACGCCTGATGAGTTGCCTGCAACCCGGCTTCGCGTCCGTTCAACGCCTGCGCCTGCCCAAATGCCGCTTGGAGGGTCATAACGCGATTACCTTGTGGTATTTGGTTTATCGGCTCCGTTTCTGGCGGGATTCCACCATGCAGATTTTTGCCACAGATTGACACTGATTTTCACGCAGATTTTTGGGTCAATCTGTAGGGATCCGTGAAAATCCGTGGCTGAGGTTTTCTGCGTGAATCAGCGTCCAGATCTCTTCTTCAATTCGCCCAATTCGTGTAATTCGTTAAAAATTCCAAGCTGTAGAGAAGGCGCGAAGATCATGGTTACGAAATTCCTTCCGCAATGGGAACGGTGAAATGGAAGGCAGTGCCTTTCCGGAACTCGCTTTCGAACCAGATGCGCCCGCCCTGCATTTCGACGAGACTCTTGGTGATGTTCAAGCCCAAGCCGGTGCCGGGCGATTCGCGCGCCTTCATATCGTCGGAGCGGAAAAATTTCACGAAGATCTTCGTCTGGTCTTCCGCGCTGATGCCGATGCCGTTATCCTGCACCCAAAGATGCACAACTTGTTTCGCGCCTTCCGAATCCCAGTGGTTCGAAGATAACGCCGCATTGACAACGATACGCCCGCCCTCTTGGGTGTACTTGTTCGCATTGCTCACGAGGTTGGTAAGCACTTGCCCCACGCGGATGCGGTCTGCCCACACTTTCGGCAATTCTGTTGGCATGGCAAGTTCCACCTCTTGATGTTTTTCCTCCACTTGCCGCTTCGTCGAACGGATGACATCCTCCACCACGTCGCGCAGATCTACCGGGGCGAAATCGAGCCGCAAACGCCCCGCTTCGATCTTCGCCTGATCGTTGAGGTCCGACACCAGCGCCGACATGCGCTCCACGTTCGAGCGGATCGTGCCGAGGAAGTTCGATTGCATTTCGTTGATCTGCCCAACGGTGCCGGAGGCAAGCAGTTCGGAATAGCCTTTGATGGAGGTCATCGGGTTTTTCAATTCGTGCGCCACGAGCGAAACAAATTCGCTCTTCGCGCTATTCGCTTTTTGTATTTCATCGTACAACTGCGCGTTGTAAATGGCGATGGCGGCATTGTCGCTGAGACGGTTGAGGAAGCCGAGGTTGCCCTGCGAGTCGCTCATCGTCTCGAGCAAGATCAAGCCGATGACGCCCGCCTCGCGCCGGATGGGGACGATGATCTGCGTGTGCGCGTTGTGGATGATGCCCCGGTTCCCGCCTCCCAACAGGGAGACCTGACTCGGCTGTCCGCTCTGGATCGCCGCTTTGACCGCCGGGAAATCCAGCGGTCTGCTCCCCGCTGATGTGTTCGCAAGCAAGTCGTCGTATCCGTCCTGCGCCATGATGCGCAATTCGTCTTCTTCCAACATGCCGATCAACCCCGCTTCCGCGCCGGATTGTCTCATCGCCCATTCCAACGTGATGTGCATGGCGCGGTCCACTTCGAGGCTGGCGTTCAATTCGCGCACGATGCGGCCCATGATCGAAAGTTCTTCCACGCGGGCAGAAAGTTCCTGGTCGGTCAGCGCGAGCAAACGCGCGTTCTCGATGGCAACCGCCGCTTGACCGGCAAACGCGGTCAACAGGTTCTGATCGTCCATCACGAACGGAAGCCCATCCTTGCGGTTGATCACTTCGATCACGCCCAGCACGCGGTCTTTGATCTGCATCGGCACGGCGAGCAATGAGCGCGAGATGAAACCGGTTTGTTTATCGGCGGCGTCGAAGCGCACCGTAGAACGCTGACCGTCGTTTTCGATGACCGGCGCGCGAGTCTGCACGGCGCGTCCGACGATTCCGCTTCCGGCGGGAATCCGCTGACCGAGCAGGTTGCCAGCCACAGGTCCGACCGTGACGCGGAATTCGAGGTCGCCGGTCTGGTCGTCCATGAGGAACAACGTCCCGGCTTCGCAGTTCAAAATGCTGACCGAGTTATCGAGGATGTATTGAAGCAGGGGTTCCTGTTCGAGCGTGGAGGTTAACTGCCGCGTGATCTCGTTCAACGTGGTGAGTTGATACGCGCGTTGTTGCGTTTCTTGAAGCAGGCGGGCTTTCACGATCGCGCCGACGGTTTGGTCGGCGATGGCTTGCAGGAGGTCGAGTTGCGCGCGCGTGTAGGTCACGGAAGCATCGCGGCTTCCCACGCTCAACGCGCCGATGGTGTCCGCGCCGGCGTTGAGCGGCACGCCCATCCACGCGTAGATGCCCGGCGATGACGGCGTGATGTTCCGCGCCTGACATTCGCGGATGTAATCTTGCGTGAGGATCGTTCGTCCGCGGCGTATGATCTCCTGTCCCAACCCAAAATTGGAGGCAAGCGGTTTGTTCTCGCGGCTGGGAACGCGCTCGCGTTCATCTACGCAGAAGCCGAAATAAAAATAATTTGCGGCTTTGTTATATAAAGTAATGTGGAAGTGCGTGGAGGGAATGATCTGCGTCGCTTGCGCGAAGATCAGTTCAAGCACGTCGTCAAACGTGAGAGTGACGTTCACGCCTTGCGAGACGCGCGTCAACGCGTTCATTTCCTGCACGCGGCGCTCGAGGTCGAGCACGGTCTGCACGCGCGCGATGGCGACAGACGCCTGATCGGCGAGGTTTTCGAGGAACTCCAGATCGCGCGGCGCATACGCGTTACCGGAAAGCGGCGCGCCGAGCGCCATCCAGCCGACGGGTTTGCCCTCGCCGGGCAACGCGACAAAAAGGCGCGAGGCTAGAAGCGTAAGACGCGATTCATCGCTTTTGAACGCGGGCGACGGGTTGATCGAATCGAGATAGAGCGGAATTTTTTCCTGCTGGAAATATCGAACGAGCGGGCTGTTCGAGGTGAAGCGAATGTCGCTCGTGGGACGACGGTCGGCGTCCGGGAGAGCCGCGTATTGATCGTTCAGCGAATCGTAGGTGAAGATGTGAATCCGATCGGGCATGAGACTGCTTGCGATCTGCTGTCTCAAGGCGCTGCCGATCGATTCCAATTCGAGCGCGCTGGTGAGATCGTGGCTGAAGGTGCGCAGTCGCTCTTCGTAGGCGCGCGAGCCGCGAAAGAATGTGCCATCCACGAAGGTCTGCAAGCGCGTTCGAGCCGGGTCGAGGAAGACGGCAACAAGGAACACTAACGCGCCGATGAGGAATGGGTTATCCGACGGCATTGCCTCCGCGAAGAGCAATCCCAGCCCGCTGACCATCAACCCGTAGATCGCAATGACGAGCCCGGTCAAAACAAAATAGACGATGCCCTGCCTGAGGAAGTAATCTGTGCGGATGAGACGATAGCGCAGGATGACGAATCCGTTGGCGACGGGGAAGGCGATCAGGAATAAGAGCAGGTATGGGTTGAATGGCGGGAAAATATTCAGCTGTGCAAATATTAACCAAACCGTGATGGGACCAAAACCGACTAGCGAACCGAAAAGGATCGTACGCGCCTGACTTTTCACAATAGGCGAGTTGGAACGATATCCCCGGTAGAAGAGAACTGAGAAATAGAATAATGCGGATAATCCGGTGAACAGATATATCAACTGCCACGCAAAGATGTAGTCTCTAGGACGTTCAAGATTAAAGAGCGTGCCGAAGGCATTGAATGCAAAGAAGATAGAGCCAACGAACCCAGCATAGCGCAGGTAAGGACGACCGATGACCGCCCGCGCCTCTTGCGGGAAGACGAGCGCGAGGTCAATCAACGCGCCGCCAGCCATTGCTACGGAGAACGTCCACAAGTGCGTGAATTGGTGAGTAGTGTAGAGGTTGAAGAGCGTGCCGATCGCAATTCCGAGAGAAGAGGCGAGGATAGAGAAGGCGCGTCCCGCCGGTTCGGTGCGGCGGAATCCGAAGATCCAAAGTCCGATCAGGATGAATACTGCGCCGATGATGGTTGGGAGGATGAAATAGGCGAAACGGTCTTTGGCAGGGAATTCGATCAGGGTTATTTCTGCGGACTTCCGCCCCACGCTCGGGTTGTCCATCTCGACTTGAACAGTTTGCCCGACTTTTGCCGAAGAGAGGAAAGCCCTCAACTCATCCGAGTTTGTAATTGAGGTTCCGTCAATAGAGATGAGTTGGTCTTTGAACACAAAACCGTTTGAATATAAAGCCCATGCAGGATCATTCTTGCTTGAGTCGTTCAAGACCATGGAATGTTCGAGGAAGCCCCCGATGAACGGCAGGCTCAACCACCTCAACCCAAAGTAGATCGAGAACGCAAAAGCCGCCACCGCAATGCCTTGATAGAACAAGACAAGCAATTCGGGCATTCTACCGATGAGCGAATTGGAGTTCAAACGCGTATTCATGCGAGTATGAAATTTTACTCCACCTACCCCCTGAATCTATGGTACTTTCATAACAAAGAAGAAAGGCGCGGCATAGTGCGCCGCGCCCTTCGATCAAATATCCAAGTTTCGAACCGCCTTCGCGTGGGTCTGGATGAACTTGCGGCGGGGGTCCACCGCGTCGCCCATCAGCATATCGAACGTGCGATCCGATTCTGCCGCATCCTCGATGGTGACGAGGAGCAGTGTGCGGTTTTCGGGGTTCATCGTCGTTTCCCACAATTGCGCGGGGTTCATCTCGCCGAGACCTTTATACCGTTGAAGGTTCGCCTTCTCGCCAATCTCCTTGATAAGTTTGTCTTTTTCTTTGTCGGAGTAGGCATACTTCACTTGGTTTTTGTACGCCACTCGATAGAGAGGCGGCTGGGCAATGTACAAATGCCCGTCTTCGATCAACTTCGGCATATAGCGGAAGAAGAATGTGAGCAGCAGCGTGCGGATGTGACTACCGTCCACGTCGGCGTCGGTCATGATGATCACGCGCCCATAGCGCAGACCTTCGATGTCGAAGTTATCACCAATTCCGGTGCCCAGCGCGGAGATGAGCGCCTTGATCTCGTTACTCGATAAAATTTTGTCGAGGCGCGCGCGTTCGGTGTTCATGATCTTTCCGCGCAACGGGAGGATGGCTTGGAAATGCCGGTCACGCCCCTGTTTGGCTGACCCGCCTGCCGAATCGCCTTCCACGATGTACAACTCGGTCTTCGACGAATCGCGCTCGGAGCAATCCGCGAGTTTACCGGGCAGGGTCAGCGACTCAAGCGCGGACTTGCGGATGACGAGATCGCGCGCCTTTCGCGCCGCGTCACGCGCCCGCGCTGAGGTGAGACACTTGGCAACGATGGCTCTCGCCGCTTGCGGATTCTCTTCGAGGAACGTGCCGAACGCATCACCGACAACTTGCGTGACGTACGTCTGCACTTCGGGGTTCATCAACTTGACCTTCGTCTGCGATTCGAATTGCGGACTCGGATGCTTGACCGAAACGATCGCAGTCAACCCTTCGCGCGTGTCGTCGCCGGAGAAGTTCGGGTCGGAATCTTTGAGCAATCCGCTTTTGCGGGCGTAATCGTTGATCACGCGCGTCAGCGAGGAACGCAGACCGGTGAGGTGAGTCCCGCCGTCAATGGTGTTGATCGTGTTGGCGAACGAATACACCGACTCGGTGAACGCATCCGTGTATTGGATCGCCGCCTCGACGCCGATATTCTCGATCTCTTTTTCCACATACACAACGGGATGAAGATTCTCACGGTTGCGATTCAAATAGCGGACGAACGACGTGATGCCGCCTTCAAAGTAGAAAGACATCTCGCGGTCGTTGCGTTCATCTACAAACTTGATGGTCACGCCGCGCGTCACGAACGCCATTTCGCGGAGGCGCTGAACGAGCGTATCGAAGCGATAATCAATATCTTCGGTGAAGATCTGCTTGTCGAATCGGAACGTCTGTTTGGTGCCGCTTTCGTCCTTATCAACTTTGCCCGCTTGTTTGATCGCGCCCTGCGGCACGCCGCGCTTATATTCCTGCCGCCACAATTTCCCGTCGCGCCGGATCTCGGTGGTCATCCATTCTGAGAGCGCGTTCACCGCGCTGACGCCCACGCCATGCAAACCGCCGGAGACTTTGTAACCGCCGCCGCCGAATTTGCCGCCCGCGCCGATGACCGTCATCACCACGTCCACAGTTTCCATCGGCTTGCCCTTCGCGTCTTTCTTGGAAGGATGCGGACCAACCGGGATGCCGCGTCCGTTATCTTCGACGGTGACACTGCTGTCTGCGTGAATCGTGATATTGATCGAGGTGCAGAATCCCGCCAGCGCTTCATCAATCGCATTATCCACCACTTCATAGACGAGATGGTGCAAGGCTTTGATGTCGGTGCCGCCCACGTACATGCCTGGGCGTTTGCGCACATGCTCGATTCCTTCGAGCGCTTGAATGGATCCTACGCCGTATCCGCTGTCTTTTTGCTTTGCCACTACTGCCTCCAAATATTTGCCAAACGATGATCCCGTTCATGACGCAGTTTAACTGTGTCATGAACAACAACTTGTGAAATACATGCCTACGCTTGTTGCGTCGGTAAACTTTGTTTCTGCTGCATCTGCGCGAAGACAGTTTGCAGCCATACGTTCATGTCGCGGTAAAAAACAAAACTAGCCGCCAGAAGCGTTGTGCTGATGAATGCGTGACCCGCGATGCCGACGAGCCGCACCCACGAATCGCTTTCGGGAACGTTCCACAGAAAATTCAATCCCTCCGCCAGCAAAAAGGAGGTGAAGACGAACAATCCGCTGGTGGGAAGAGTAAAGCGCGTCATGCGCAGGCTGGAATACAATGAATACAAGGCATTCTGCCGACGCGCAAAGATTCCATGCGGCATGAAGAAAAACGGAATGATCAGCCAGTACGAGAAAAACAAGATGATGAAGAGCAGACCGTTCGCCAGTGTGACGTTGAAATAACCGACGAGACTGACGACCACCACGATAGGCATCACGATCGTTATCAGGCAGACCATCCATATCACGGATAAAACGACCGTTTGAACGACCGCCCGCGCGATTCCGATCTTTGCATCCGAGTCGCCCAACACGGTGATCGCCACCCATCGGAAATAAATGCTTCCGCAGACCCAGCCCGCAAGGATGAGTACGCCGGTCAGCGCGAGCAAAGCCCAAACGGAGTCGAGAGACGTCACCTCGATGATGCCGAGAGGCGTCCGCGCGGCCGAATCCGCTCGAATGGCAAAAGCATCCAAACTGGGAATCCCAACCGGGAATGTGCGGATCCAACTCAGCCAGTTGAAGCGGCTGAAAACGTCAACCGAATCGCTGAGGCTTTTGATCTGGTCTGCCGGCACCGGGCGCGATTTCAACGTTTCGATCACTCCCGTCACCAGCGAAGAGTACAATTTTCCCGCGCTCACGCGCGTTCCCAGCCACAGAAAAACATCCAAAAGGATCGGCGGGATGATCAGCGCCACGTGCGTCGAAACGATATCGAACCCCGAGCGCAGTGAAGCGATAATGCCCGGTGGCGGCGGTAATTTTTCCAACTTTTCAGCGTTCATAATCGCTTGATTCTACCATACGGATTTGCATTGGCAGGCTTCCCTCACGCGGGTTAGAATACAACCATGGACGCGCAAGCCCATTTTCCAGACACGAATCGCATCGGCGTGCTTACCTCCACCGTGTTGTTAGCGCTGGCGCTCACGCGCATCGTCCGCGCGCCGGAGTTCAACCTCGAAATGCAACTGCCCGGCTTTTTTCTCTCCGTGCCGCTCACCCTGACCACCATGATGAGCCTGCTCACAGCGGGACTCACCGCCACCGGCATGGACTGGCTCCTGCGCGGGCATCCCTCCTTGAATGGCAGACCCACATTGCAATGGTGGATTTTGCCGACTCTCACCGCCTTCGTCGTCAGCGTCTTCCTCTCGGTTCTCCCCGACGGGTTGGCTTGGTCGCTCGGCTTCGCCGTCGGCGGACTCTTCCTTCTTCTCGTGTTCCTCGCCGAATACATCGTAGTTGACCCCGGCGCTCCGAACTACGATCTCTCGCTTGCCGGCCTCACCGCCATCTCATACGCGCTCTTCTTCATCCTCGCCGTGGCATTGCGTTACGGAGACTTGCGCCTGTACCAAACACTCCCCGCGTTGTTTTTATCCGCCGCGTTTGCAAGTCTGCGCATTTTGCGCTTGAGGCTGAGCAATTGGGAATACGCGTGGTCGTTTGGCATCGCATTCGTTTGCGCGCAGATCGCGGCTGGCTTGCATTATCTGCCGCTCACACCCATTCAATTCGCGTTGATGCTGATCGGGCCGTTATATGGGCTGACGAATCTCGCCGTCAATTTGAACGAGGAACTCCCCACGCGCCGCGCCATTCTCGGACCGCTGGTCGCCATCGCGTTGTGCTGGGGCTTGGCGGTCTTTCTGCGCTAAATCTTGCAAGACCCTGTTATTCAGAATAACCCTGAATGGTTGAAACGTAGTGACGACTTTAGTCGTCTTGTTACGGCTAAAAAGCGACTGACCCACAGGGCGCTTCGCGGAGTCGCTACTACGCTGTCAGGTAATATGAGTTACTCTGAACAGGGATGCAGTTGCACTGCATCCCCGCTCGCAGTGTAAAATCGAGCAACCTGCAATCCGATTGAGTGTTTTCTATTTCAGACCAAACCCCGGAGGAATACCATGCAAAGTTTTCTCGAAATTATCGCAGTGATCTTAGGCTATTTGATGGGTTCCATCCCGGTGGGATTATTGATCGTGAAAGCCACAACCGGCAAAGACCTGCGCGAAGTAGCCAGCGGACGCACCGGCGGCACGAACGCGTTCCGCGCGGCGGGGTTTGGCGTTGGGCTTGCCACCGCATTGTTAGATACTGCTAAAGCGGCGGTCGCCGTGTGGATCGCGCGCGCATTAATTCCAGATGCGAATATCGTTCATGTGTTGGCTGGGCTTGCCGCGATTCTCGGTCACAACTACTCCATTTTCCTGGCGGAACGCGATGACAAAGGTCGTCTGCGTTTGCGCGGCGGCGCTGGAGCCATGCCCGCGCTAGGCGGCGCAGTCGGTCTCTGGGCGTGGACGTTCCCCATCGTTTTTGTAGCCGGCGCGTTGGTCTTGTTCACGATAGGGATGGCTTCGGTAGCAACATTGACAGTGGGCTTGGCGATCATCGTTCTCTTTGCGGTCCGCGCTTCGATGGATCTGATGCCGTGGGTGAATGTCATTTACGGGCTGATCGCCGAGTTGATCTTGATCTGGGCATTGCGCCCGAACATTCAAAAGGTCTTTGCCGGCACTGAGCGCGTCATCAGCATCAGCCTCGCGGGATGGCTGCGTTCGCGCAAAGAAAGCGCGGAGGCTGGCGGGGAAAGCAAAGATTCAAATTGATTTGAAACAGGCAGGGCGGTTTTCAAGACAAGGTCACGAGTTGAAATATTTGATAGCAATCGTTGAGCGAGATATTTGCTCTTTTCTAAATTAATCGAGCAAAGACCGAACCGCTGAGACACGAAGACACAGAGAAAAGCAATTTAAAAAACTCCGTGGCTCAGTGTCTCCGTGGTTCAAAATGAAGCGGAAGGATTGTTCGGGTTAATTGCTAATCTGCAATTATCTCGCTGTTACATTATTTATGATTTGGAGCGAACCATGATTCAGCCCTTGCAAGGAATCCGAATCCTCGACCTCACGCGACTCTTGCCGGGTCCGTTCATTACGCAATTACTTGCCGACATGGGCGCCGAGGTAATTAAAGTGGAAACTCCCACCGCCGGCGATTACGCGCGCCTCGCCCCGCCCGAAATGGGATTGGGCGGTCTCTTCGAAATGATCAATCAGGGAAAGAAAAGCATCGCGGTCAACTATCGCAACCCGCGCGGGCGCGACGCGTTCTTGAAACTTGCCGCCACAGCCGATGTGGTCATCGAAAGTTTTCGCCCCGGCACAGCCGAACGAATGAAAATAGACTATCAAACATTGCAAGCCATCAAACCCGATCTAATTTATTGCGCATTATCCGGTTATGGGCAAACGGGTCCGTATGCCAAACGCGCCGGGCATGATCTCAATTATGCGGCGATCAGCGGCGCGTTATCGCTCAACGCAACGGAGGGCAAGCCGCCGCAAGTGTACGGCGTGACCGTCGCCGATCTCAGCGGCGCGATGATGGCGGGCTTGGCGATCCTCGGCGCGATCGTGGGCAGGCAAAAAAATAGCGAAGGTGCGTATCTCGATGTCGCATTGTTAGACGGCATCCTCTCGTGGATGATTCCAATGGCGGGCGCGGCGTATTTCAAGGGCATCCCGGTCACCGGCGGCACGCTTCCGCTTCAGGGCGGGCTGGCATGTTACAACGTGTATGAAACTTCTGATGGGAAATTTATTTCGCTGGGCGCGCTCGAACCCACTTTTTGGAGCGACTTCTGCAAAGTGACCGGACGCAACGACCTCCTCCCGCGTCAATTCGACAAGGCGATCGGCGCGGACATGGCGGCAGTCTTCAAAGGGCGGACTCTCGAGGAATGGCTCGAGGCGTTCTCCGACAGCGATGGATGCGTCGAGCCTGTCCTTTCATTTGAAGAGGCGTTGAAGCATCCGCAGGTGAGGGCGAGGGGATTCGTAAGGGAAGATCAAAGCCGCCCAGTCGGACTCAACTCGCCCTTCGCGTATGGAAACGGCGAAGCGCGTCCCGCGCCGGAGTTGGGCGAGCATACCCGTCAAATCCTGGGCGAATTTTTTTCATCCAGTGAATTGGATGAGTTGACGAAAAGCGGGGTGATCGGAAAGCGCGAGTTGGTCTCATTCCGCACTGGCAATACAACGCGGGACGAATCCGCTTAAGCATCTGCTCCCGCCGCAGTCCTCGGCGGCGAAGACACCTTTTTTGCCCGCAGTTGCACTGCGGGCAGGGTGTTAATTCATTTGCTGAAGCAATGCCTGCGC
>JAXLVX010000024.1:0-43787 GCA_046328795.1 Anaerolineales bacterium
GCCTCGGGGTAGTGAAGACGCGAACGTTGCCGTGGTCAAGATAAAGTTCTTTGAGGAGAGTCGGCACACGCGTGGATAAGGCTTCGTGGGCGATATCCACATCTGATGCTGGGAGTTCTTCGACACCGATTTCCAAAATGAAGTTGGCAGGTTGAAGGTTGGAAGGTTTGAACGTTGAAACCTGTGAACTTGCAACCTTTGAACCTTCAACTTTCAACAGTGGATATTCGAGTTCTTTACGCTGTTCCTCATATCCCTCGGCAACACGACGCGCCAATTCTCTCATTCTCCTAAAAAACGCTTGTCTTTCAGCGACAGAGATCGCGCCGCGGGCGTCGAGGATGTTGAAGGTGTGCGAGGACTTGAGGACGTAATCGTGCGCGGGGACGAGCAAACCTTGCGCGAGGCAGGCGTCGGCTTCGGCGGAGAAGAGATCGTACATCTGACGGGCGCGCTCGATGTCGGCGATCTCGTAATAATATTTGGAGTGCTCGAACTCCTCGCGGCGGATGATCTCGCCGTAGGTGACGCCCGCGCCCCACTCTTCATCCCAGATGGCTTTGGCGTTATTGAGCGCGATGAGGATGCGTTCAAGCCCGTAGGTGATCTCGACCGAGACGGGGTTGAGCGTCACGCCGCCCATCTGCTGGAAGTAGGTGAACTGCGTGATCTCCTGCCCGTCGAGCCAGACCTCCCAACCCAAACCCCACGCGGCGATGGCGGGCTGTTCCCAGTTGTCCTCCACAAAGCGGATGTCGTGCTGGCGCGGGTCAATGCCGAGCGCCTTCAGCGAGTCGAGATACAGTTCCTGCGGATTTCCCGTGTCGGGCTTGAGGATGACTTGATATTGCGTGTGCTTCTGAAAACGATTCGGATTCTCGCCGTAACGTCCATCATCGGGACGGACAGACGGCTCGACGTACGCCACGTTCCACGGTTCGGGTCCGAGCACGCGCAGGAAGGTGGCGGGGTTCATCGTCCCTGCGCCGACTTGGGTGTAGTAGGGCTGTGTGATGCAGGCATCCGTGCGATGCCCAGAAGTCTTGATGGTGAGGATGATAGGATTGGAAGGAGGACATAAAGTTATCAGTGACCAGTGAATCAGGCTTTTAGAGTGATGGGATTATAACTGATGAAAAGACGATGGACGATTGACCGCACATGCACCTGACACACTTACAAGAGCTGTTGACTGTGGTTCATCTCCCACATCCTGTCTAACGTATATTAAGGAACCCAAACAGGGATACTGCACTATCTTCTTCGCCAGATGATAAATTAATCATTTCTTTTGCTACTTAAATCAATTACATAAATGTCTTCATGGAACGCCAAAGCTTGTAGTTCCATAGGTAAAGGCGATCTTTGTTCCATCTGGTGACCAATTAATATCATATAGCGAGACTCGATTGTGAAAGAAATTTGTCAACTGTGCTATTTCTGTTCCATCAGAATTCATTTGAAATATTTCTGGAACCCCTGGGATCTTGTTGAGACAAAGGCAATTTTTGTACCATCTGAGAAAAAACTGGATCCCAATCAATGTTTTGATCATTCGTCAATTGAGTAACTTGCATGGTATCTAAGTGAAGAATCTGCAATCCAGATCCTGAACCATATAATCCAATAGGATAAAATAATAGGCTTGAACCATCAGGAGACCAACTCAAACCTGAAATAAAACAATTTCCTGTAGAAGACCTGCACGCATTTAAGTCAAAGACCAAATTTTGATTTTCCCCATCAGCATCAATCAGAAATAAATCCGTTGGTGATTAACCGATAAAGCAATCCTTGAACCATTAGAGACCATGCACCTCCCAGATGCCAAGCAATGTTGTCAATTTTGAAATTTCAGCGCTGTCAATAGAAACAATTGCCAAACCATCATCAACATAAACAATTTTCTTCCCATCTGAGACCAGCCTAAAGTATTTCGAATAAATGCTTCGTTTTTGAGCGGCGAGTAATTTTTTATTGCCATTATCTACGTTCATGACATAAAGACCTTGTTCATTTTCTTTCGTGGAAGAAAATGCTATTTTTTGTACCATCAGGAGACCATTGAAAACCCTGCACCGATCCAATAATGTTTGACAAGAGCATTTGGTTACTTCCGTCAGAGTCCGTTACATAAATTTCTGATTTTAGAATAAAAGCAATCTTTCCCGAATTTTTTCGCTAAGGGTGAAGGAAAACCGTTGGAGTGAACATTGCAGTTGGTGTTCTGCCTAAATCAAGAGTACTAATTGGCTCAATTGTTTGGGATGCAATAGCGGGGCGATTCGTCAAAGTGGCTGTGACCATTGCCAATTCTGTTGCAGTGGGCACAGGAGAAAACCACTTTTCAATTATCGGCGAGCCCAATAACGCGGCAATAATCGTGTTGAAGCTAATCCAATCAGAGCAACAATGATTGCAGTGTTCGGCTTGCGAGGTGGTTTTGTTTTCTTTGGCTGTGGCTTTTCAGGCTCAGGTTTTTTCTGTTCGCCAATATTGATTACATTGCCACTGCCTGAAACGATCACGTCATCTTTTACATCGCCGCCAACGCCAACCTTTTCCTGCGCTGACTTGGCGTCTTGGGTTCGAGTTTTTCTTCTTTCGGTTCGGAGGCTTCTTTCTTCGACGATCTTCCCGACATCGGCTGTTATCTCGCCCGCTCTGGGCAACTGCACGGTGGCGCGTTCCAATTGCGAAGCGCGCAACTTGAGCGACTGCATCAACTTTGTGTAGCCCGCCTTTTTCATACAACTCCACCGCGTGATATTTTTTCAAACCAAAGGGCAGGTCGCACTCTTCCAGCCGCGCGGGGATGATGAAGATACGTCCCTCGGGCATTTCCATCGCTTTATCCAGCGCGAACTTGATCTCTTTTTGAACGTATCCCTCTTTGTCCACCGAGTTGGGGGTAAGGCAAATGATAATCGCATCCGAGGAAAGCAGAGCCTTGGGGATTTCCATCAATTCTGCCCAGGATTAAATCCTCCGCATCCAGCCACGGGTTGTACTCCGCGCCGCTTCAACGTGCGGTACAACTCGCGCACCTTCGGCTTGTCCGCGGAGGCGTGGCAGAGAAAGACTTTGAGTGGGGCGTTTGGTGTCGGGCATGTCTGGATCTGGCTATGATAATTCGGTAATGTAGCCTTCAGCCAATCGGTAAACGCTTGACGGTTTAATTTCCCAGAAGCAACACCGAGAACGGATCTCCGCTTGTTCGTCCATGTTGGCGGAAATCTCATAGCCGTTATACATGAGGAACGCTTCCATTGCCGCGTGACCTGTGCGTTTGTTCCCGTCAACAAAGGGATGGTTTTGAATCAACGAAACCCAAGGGCAGACGCTTTCTACAATAGTTGATATAATCCCCACCGTTAAAAGTCATACGCGGTTGGGCTACTGCCGACCCAGCGCGCCAAGATCGAGAATTCCCACCGAACTGCCCGATTGTTCCATCACACGGCTGTAAATTTCAATACTTCTCCCACCGTTGGGCAACGCATTTACGCCAGCCGTTCGTACAACTTCGCATTTTTACTCAAAACACGTTCTATAATTTTTTGGAAATCATCTAATGGGCGAGTTAACAGTTCTTCCAAACTAGCACGCACCAATTCCTGGGCGCAACTCGAAAACGCTCGGCAAGTTCTTGTAGTTTCTTGACGCGTTCAACGGGCAAAGTAATGGTTAATGTGGTCATAATTTATCTGCTCTCTTGCCAAATTATACCTTGTCCAGCCACGTTACACACCGCGCCGTTTCAAAGTGCGGGTACAACTCGCGCACCTTTGGCTTGTCCGCTGAGGCGTGGCAGAGAAGACTTTGAGAGGGCGTTTGTCCATAAAGGTTGCGTTGAGTGATACCGAAACGATGAATTATGAAGGATGAATTTAGAATTGCCGAACTCTGATCTTTACCGTGTCGCCCGTCCGCTCGGCGACGAGGATGAAAGGCGGCGTCACTTCGGGAGCGTTGTCTCGTATGGCTTCCAATGTTTTTAATGTAAAGTCCGCTTGAATGTGACCTGGGCGAAGATAGATGATCTCGGCATCTTGCACCAAATACAGCCATCCCGCCAAAGTCGCTGTCGTGGGTCAAAACCACCCTGTTCGCCTCTGTTTGCTTGTTGCAAAACATCCGCATCTGGCAGACCTCACCATTTCTGCTCCGAAATAGACCTTCGACATCCTTCAACCCCGCCTCGCAAAAATACGATCACATCGGGGTGGACATTCTCATCTGCGAGTAATGGGAAGTCCAAAGCCTTCACGCAGTGTATCTTTTTACATCCAAAAGAATCATTCTTTACAGATTGTGCCGCATATTTCAACGCTTCTTCCACCGATTCGGCGGTCAACTGTGGATATGATTTCAGCAATCATCTTTTAATCGTCGCTGGCGCATTAGCTTCAAGAATAAATTCAATGCTTAGGCGCGTGCCAAGGATATACGGTTTGCCGCTAAGAATTTCGGGGTTGTAAGCGATATGAGTAAACATGATTTAACTCCTGAACAGTTCAATTATACAACCAAAAAACTGCATAGCCAATTCTCTCTCGCTAACAAACCCACGCGATGCAAACGGACCAAAGATTCAGACGAGTTCGCTATTCCTTCAATTTTATAAAGCGCGGCGAAATGGAAGCCGCAATCCCTCCCACGGATTCTCCCCGCGCAGGATCGCGCGTCCATGCAGGAACAGGCTGACCTGCGAAAGACCGAACCAGAGGAAGAAAATGATCAAAAAGAAGGAAGCGAAATCGAGCCACACGGGCAAAGACTTTTGCAAATATTCCACTTGCTCACGCCAGCCTGTCACTTTTTGTTGATAGGCTTCCACGTCGGCAAGAAATCCTTTGAGGCTTTTGCGCGTCCCTTCGAGGTCGCCGCCGAAAAGTTGCGACGCGTCCTCCAACAGCACAGACGCTTGCTCGGCAAGATCGCCAATCCCGCCGATCTGCGATTCGAGCGCGTCGGCGGAATCGATCAGGTCGGTGAGCATCTCGTCGGAAACATTGACGCTGACGAACGGCGCGACGTTGATGCCAAAAACGAGCAGGCGCAAATCTTGCAGTGTGTCGCGCGCGGTGATGAGCCGCTCCCGCGCGGTGCCCAATTCAGGAAGCAGTTCATCGTTCAATTGCGTTTGCACATCCGCGAAAAACGCCTGCGGATCGTTCTTTGTGAATTGATTCAGCGCCGCCTCGGTGGAATCTAGGATGCTCAGCGCGCGCTCGATCTCGGCGTGGGATTTTTTCAACGCCTCTTCCCCCAAGCGGAGTTCTGAATCGACCTCGTCTAGCCGCTTCAACCCCTCGCGCGTGACCGGCTCGTTGAGCGCCAACGCCGCAACGATCCCAACCGCGCTCAAGATCAAAGAAACCGCGCTGAGGACGATCAACAGCCATGAAAGTATTTTTCGAATCATAGTGCCTCCGAGTTCATAAAATTATACACGCCCATTTCGCTTGGGACTATAATCCGTTCAGGGTAATTCATATTATCTACCAGCGTAGTAACGACTTCAGTCGTTTTAGCCGTTGTGAGACGACTGAAGTCGTCACTACATTTTAATCATTGAGGAGTCATCCATGTTCATCATCATCAGCGACCTGCACCTGGGCGACGGCACGACAGCCTCCTCCATCCCGCCGAGCGCGTTCTATCTTTTTGCAAAACGATTGCGGCAAGACGCGCATTTCGCCTCCGTGCGCCGGGGGAAGTACAGCCCCATCGAGGAACTCGACGTGCTGTTGTTGGGCGACATCCTCGACCCGATCAGTTCGGCGCGATGGCTGTATCCGCTCGGCGAGGGACAGCCCGCCCGCATGACCCAGCCCGGCGAGGCGGAGTACGTCCGCCCGTGGAGCGACCCGAGCGATCCGCTGTACGCGGCGAAGTTGATGGAAGTCACACGCGCCATCTTGAAAGAGAATGAGCCGTCGTTCGAAGTCCTGCGAAAACTTGCAAGCGGCGAGTTCATCGAGTTTGACGCGCCCGGTCAACATGGAGAGCGCGACCGAGACGCCGCGAAGATTCCGCTCAAGGTTCGTTTTCATTACATGATCGGCAATCACGATTGGTATTACGGCTTGAAGGGCGAAGCGTTCGACGCGATCCGGCGCGAGATCGTTCAAGCGATGGGGTTGAGCAATGCGCCGACTCCGTTTCCGTTTGACTTGCGAAAATATAATGCCGAATTTCCATGGGACGAGGACGATGCGCCACAGATCCGCAAGTTGTTCGAGGAGTATAAAGTCTTCGCGCGTCACGGCGACTTGTTCGACTCGTTCAACTTCAACCGCGAGAAAGGGCGCCCTCACGCCACGCTCGGCGATGCGCTCGCTACGGAAGTCGTCATCAAATTTCCAGAAACCTTGAAATACATTGACGGCTACGACGATGCGCTTGTGGATCAATTAAGCGAGATCACCAACGTCCGCCCGGCAGTTGCCACGCCGTTGTGGGTGAACGCAAAACTGACCGCGCTGGCAAAACAAAATATGCTCAAGCGCGGCGGCGAAAACGAATTGAAAAAAGTGTGGGATCGTCTCGCCGAAGAATTTCTCGAACTCGATTTTGTGAAGCAAGCGGATAAAGATTATCAATTCGACGTGGTAGATGCCTTGCAAGCCGGCATCAAACTTTCCAAACTCGTTTCGTTCGAGACGATTGACAAACTCACGGTTCGTCTGCAAGGCGGAAAGAAGCGCGGCGACAAGTCGTTCGCACAGCACGCCCTGCTCGAACCGGCGTTCCTCGATAAGTCGGCGCGCTATTTTGTGTACGGTCACACACACTATCAAGAGACCGTTGCGCTCGATCATAATGCGGAACTCGGCGATCAGGTCTACTTCAACTCCGGCACATGGCACACGTACTTCGATCTCGCGCGCAACAACCCGAAGCAAAAACAATTCGTGCCGTACAAGGCGATCACGTATATCACGTTTTATAAAGACAACGAACACGACGAGCGCCGCTTCGAAACATGGACGGGCGCGTACGCATAAGTCTTCTGAAGTAGAGCGAGATGGTATCTCGCTCTACGATTTTATTTTCTTCAAAAACCCCGGCGTGTTCAATTCGCGTTCGAGCAGATACGTGAAATAGCCCTGCATCAGCGATTCGGTTTCATGTTGCACCTCGGCATCGGGACGCGCGCGCGAGGCTTCGGCGTACCCGCTCCGTTGAAAATGGCGGAGGTACTTCAACGCTTCCACTGAAATGGGACGGAGATGTTTCAATCCCTGCCCACAGCGCGGACAAATGACTCCGCCCGCGCCGAACGAGAAGAATTGGTCTTCGGGTTGAATCGCGCGTCCGCAGTTGACGCACTCGAAGAGTTGGGGACGAAAGCCGAGTTGGTCGAGGAGGCGCATCTCGTAGAAGCGGAGGACCAGCCAGACGTCCGCGTTGGAGGCGAGGCGGGAAAGAGTCTCCGTCAGCAAACGGAAGATCGTCGCGTTTTCAGTTTCATCCTCATAAGTAAAACGATCCAATAATTCCAACACATACGAGGCGTGACTGGTGAGGATCAAGTCTTCGCGCAGAGATAGGTAGGCGTCCACCGTGTCGGCTTGGGTGAGGATGAACATCTCGCGCCCGGCGGCGAGTTGCAATTTGACGTGCGTGAACGGCTCGATGTGCCCCGCCTTGCGCGAGGCGATCTTGCGCGCGCCTTTGGCAACGACGCGCATCTTCCCGCGTTGACGTGTGCAGCGTGAGCAATCGGTCGGCTTCGCCATAATCGCTGTGACGAAGCACCACCGCATCCACGCGCAGGGAACGGAATTTTGGTTGAGGCATGGGGGTTGTTGTAGGGGCGGGGTTTTCCGCCCATAAAAGGGGCGAGATAAATCTCGCCTTACGTTTTCAATTTCTCCGGCGTAAACGCTTCGGGCAGAAGTTCATTCACGGTTGTCTCTTTGACGAGGTTGCCATTTTTGTCTGCCAACAGAACGATCGTATCGAGTCCGAACTTCTGCCATGACCTGACGGCATCCGCCGCAGGGAGAACCGCCATTGTCGGTCACCACGGAGATCGCTTCAAATTCTTTCTCGCCCTCCGAAACGGCTTTGAAGATCGCCACGCGCTCCGCGCACATCGTCTGCGGGTACGCCGCGTTCTCGACATTCACTCCAGTGTAGGTTTTCCGGGCCTTCGTCCGCAGAGCCGCGCCGACGGGGTATTTGGAATACGGCACATAAGCCCGCTTCCTCGCTTCGTTGGCAAGACTGTCGAGGGATTGTTTTTCGTTTGAAGTGATTGTCATAAGTTGCCTATTCTGCCACAGAGACTCAGAGTCGCAGAGAAAACTCTGTGTATCTACTTTTTCTTTTCTCTTCCACTTTCTTGATGGGACGCGCGGGCATTCCGACCACGAGCGTATCTTCCGCCACGTTTTTCGTTACGATTGCGCCTGCTCCGGGCTCGCGCGCCATCGCCGAGTTACCAGCGGCGCGACGAGCATCGTGTCCACGCCGATGAAGACATCCTCGCCGATCTCGGTGGGAAGTTTGTTCTCGCCGTCGTAATTCGCGGTGACGGTCCCCGCGCCGATGTTGGTGTTCGCGCCGATCTTCGCGTTGCCGATGTACGAGAAGTGACCCATCTTCACGCCTTCTTCGAGTGTGGAATCTTTCACTCCGCCGAAGTTCCCCATGTGGACGTGACTCTTCAAATGCGCGCCCTTCCTCACCCCGCGCGAACGGACCCATATCCACGTCGTCTTCAAGCCTCGCTCCTTCCAGCACAGACGCCAACACTTTACAGCGATCTCCAATTTTCGAATCGCGGATGATCGTGTTCGGGTCTGGATGACATTGCCTTCGCCGATCTCCGTCGCGCCGTGAAGATATGTGTTCGGCAGAATCGTCGTATCTTTGCCAATCTTCACGCCCGCGTCAATGTATGTAGATACGGGATCGGTCATGCTCACGCCGTTCAACATGTGTTCGTAACATCCGCATCCGCATCGCGGCTTCGGCTTCGGCGAGATGGACGCGCGTGTTGATGCCAATCGTCTCACTAAAATCATCATGGACAACAGCCTGCACGGGCAAATTATCTTTCACCGCCAGTTCAACCACGTCCGTCAAATAATATTCGCCTTTTTTCTCGTTCTTCGGGATGCGATGCAGCGCGTCCCACAGCCAATCCGCTTTGAAGCAGTACGCGCCGACGTTCAACTCTTTGATTTTTTGTTGTTCCGGCGTGGCGACATATTCTTCGACGATGGCAGACACCGTCCCATCGGCGTTTCGCAGGATCCGCCCGAAGCCGTGAGGATCGTCGGCGAAAACGGTGATCAGGCTGAACGGTCCGGGGTTGAGGCGTTGGGTTTCCACGAGTCGCGCGAATGTTTCGCCGCGTAAAAGGGGCATGTCCGCGTAGGTGATGATGACTAAATCCGTTTTGTTCTTCAACAACGATTCGGCTTGCATCGCCGCGTGACCTGTGCCAAGTTGCGGCTCCTGCAAGACGCACTCGGCGAAATCCCCCAAATATTTTTTCACTTCATCCGCGCCGTGACCGATCACCACAACGGGTTTATCAGTCGTGGCAGACTTCAACGCTTCCATCACGTGCCAAACCATCGGCTTGCCGCACAACGGATGCAAAACCTTCGGCAGTGACGATTTCATGCGAGTCCCCTGCCCCGCCGCAAGCAACACAGCAGTAACTTTCATTCGTTCCTCAACTCAATTGAAATTTATCCGCTAATCTTCGCCAATCTACGCTAATCTCAAAAAATTTCGCGGAGATTAGCGTGGATTAGTGGAAAAAACATTTTGTCTGTTCGACAAAATAAAACAGGCTCACCGCAATCTGCGAAGCCTGTTTAGAAAAAGAAGCCCCGCGCTCGCGGGATTTGGCAGGGGCGCCTGGACTCGAACCAAGATCCACAGCTCCAAAGGCTGGTGTGCTGCCGTTGCACCACGCCCCTGTAAGGCGCACATTGTATCACAGCGAAATTCGCGGGGCAATATCATTTCTGATTTTTAAACTTTTTATCCGCTAATCTTCGCCAATCGGCGCTAATCTTTCCTGGCTGAGTAGTGAGAATTCGCGGGGCAACATTACTTTCTTTTTGCCGCGCTGGTCTTGAGCGTGCCGGTCACGGGGCGCGGGATCGTCGCGCCTTCTTTGCCGGGCGCCAGCCCCAACTTGTTCGCCTCTTCAAACGAGATCACATCCGGGTTGAGCGGGATACTGCCGGCTTTTTCCACGGCGTCATCCCAAAACGCGTCCACATCTTTCACCTTCGATTTTTTCCCGGCGGATGCGAACAACGCGTCCACGTCCACTTCCGGCTCCGGTTCGGATTCCTCTTCGGTGGTAAACGGCGGGACAAATCCGCCCGTCTCTTCCGCAGGGACGGCTGGTTCCGCCATCGGCGGCATTGATGCCGCCACCCCAAGCGACTGCAAAATGTTCTCCACGTCGCCGCGCACGAACAACATCCCTTCCACCGTGTTGATGATGCGGTCTTTGCTCGCCAGGTCTTTCCCAGCCAGCAGTAACGCGTGCGATGAATCGACGGGGATGAGGATCAGATCATGGTCGCCGCCGCGGAAGACGTGATAACTTTCCAACTGTTCCTGCCGGATGAAACGCGAGACCTTCAACCCCGCGCTGTAAATTCCCATCAATGCCGAGAGCATAGACACTTCCATACTGCTGTCGTACAGATCGCCCGCGCGGGCAAGCACGCGTCCGCGGTCGCTGATGAGGAAGACCGCATCCGCTTTAACTTTTTGGCGGAAACCAACCAGCAATTCGGAAAGAGTCTGACGATGCTCCTCCGCCTCCTGCGTGGACTCGGGCGGGAAGATCGTGCGGACCAGCCCCAAACTGCGTTCGACCGCGTCCAAAAAATCTGCCAGCGGGATCGGTTTATCGAAGATCGCCGCCGCGCCCGCGCTCAGCATTTCATCCCGCGCTTTGCGTTCGGTCATACCGGAGATGAAGATCACTTTCAGATCCGCGTTGCGCGCTTTCACTTTGCGCATCAACTCCACGCCGGAGATGCCCGGCAGGAGGTAGTCGGCGACCAATAGGTCCACGTTGCGGCGCGAGGCTTCAAGCAGCGCTTCCTCTCCCGAAGGCGCGTCCACAATATCCAAGTGATGACCGAGCGTTTGCAGGGTCGAATGCAACAGCCGGACAATATCCTTTTGATCGTCAACGAGGAGAACGCAAGGCGTGGTCATATCAATTGTTAGTGCGCGTTCTGCTCCGCCACCCAGCAAGCCACCCAATGTTCAGGTGCGAGTTCCTTGAATTGCGGTTCTTCCTGCGAGCATTTTGCGATGGCGATCGGGCAGCGCGGATGGAAGCGGCATCCCTTCGGCGGGTTGAGCGGGCTCGGCACGTCGCCTTTCAGAATGACGCGCTCGCGCCGCAAACGCGGGTTCGGCACCGGGATGGCGGACATCAACGCCTGCGTGTACGGATGCAGAGCGTTGCGGAATAATTCCTCGCGCGTGGTCAACTCGACCATCTTGCCGAGGTACATCACCGCCACACGATCCGAGACATGCTCCACCACCGAGAGGTTATGCGCGATAAAGAGATACGTTAGACCAAATTCTTCCTGCAAGTCTTTCAAGATATTCAAGACTTGCGATTGGATCGAAACATCCAACGCAGAGACCGGCTCATCGCAGATGATGAACTGCGGGCGCAATGCCAGCGCGCGCGCAATGCCGATGCGCTGACGCTGTCCGCCGGAGAATTCATGCGGGAAGCGCCGCGCGTGATAATCTTCCAACCCCACCTTCTTGAGGGTCTCCAGCATGATCCCCACCCGCTCTTTGGGCGTGCCGACGCGATGGATGTGCAAACCCTCCATCACCGATTCGCCGATGGGCAAGCGCGGATCGAGCGAAGCATACGGGTCTTGGAAGATGATCTGCATGTCGCGGCGAGCGGCTTTCAAGTCGCGCGGTTTCATGGTGAAAACATCTTGTCCGTTGAATTTTGCGGAGCCTGAGGTCGGCTCGACGAGGCGGAGCATGGTGCGTCCGATAGTCGTTTTACCGCAACCGGATTCCCCCACCATGCCAAGCGTCTCGCCCTTCCGTACGATGAAACTGACATCGTCCACCGCTTTGACGTGGTTGATCACGCGCTGTAACAGCCCGGCGCGCACCGGAAAATATTTTACGAGATTGTTGACCTCGACAAGCGTTTCCCCTTTTTGGACAGCGATATTTGACATGGATGAATACTCCAAGAAAAGGGTTAGGCTTTCAAAGGCGCGGTATGCCCTTCGGCATTTTGATACAACCAGCAGCGAACCAGATGACCGGGTTTCGCCTCGTCTAAGTCAGGTTCGGTCTGTGTGCAAATTTCCAAGCCGTATTTGATCCGCGCCTGACAACGCGGCGCAAAGCGGCAGCCCGGCGGCAGGTTGACGAGGTTGGGAACAGAGCCGGGGATCACATCCAGTTTTTCTTTGATCTCGCCCAAAATGGGGATCGAGCCGATCAAGCCTTGCGTGTACGGGTGCATCGGCTCATCGAACAGCGAGTTGACATCCGCCTGCTCGACGATCTCGCCGGCATACATCACCGCCACGCGGTCTGCCATTTCAGCCACCACGCCGAGGTCGTGCGTGATGAGGATGACCGACGTGCCCATGTCGCGGCGCAGGTCGCGCATCAGGTCGAGGATCTGCGCTTGAATTGTCACATCCAACGCAGTGGTCGGCTCGTCTGCGATCAAAAGTTCAGGCACGCAAGCCAGCGCCATTGCGATCATCACGCGTTGAGCCATGCCGCCGGAGAGTTCATGCGGATACGCGTGCGCGCGCCGCTCCGGGTCTGGCACGCCGACCATTTTGAGCAGCGAGACAGCGCGATTCCAACCCGCGTCTTTCCCCAAATCTTGGTGGACGTTCAACACCTCGGCGAGTTGGTCGCCCACTTTGAAGACCGGGTTCAGCGCGGTCTGCGGCTGTTGAAAGATCATCGAGACGCGGTTGCCGCGAATCTTGACCATTTCTTCTTCGTTGAAATCCAACAGGTTTTCGCCATTCAACAGAATTTCCCCGCCGTTCACGCGCCCGGGCTTCGACACAAGCCGCATGATCGAAAGCGACGTGACGCTTTTTCCGCAACCCGATTCGCCCACCAGCCCCAACACTTCGCCGGGATACACATCGAAGTCCACGCCATCCACCGCGCGGACGATTCCATCTTCGGTATAGAAATATGTTTTGAGATTCTTCACCGCGAGCAAAGGCTGGGCGCTATTCATAATCAAGAAGACTCCTGCGATCGGAATGAACGCATTATAGCAAAGATTTAAAACAAAACGGCTTGGATATGGCGAGCCAAACGATCGTCAATACGTTCACGGTTTGCAGAGGGAGCCGTAGTCAAAGGATTCGATGTCGGCGAGCGGAGAGTTGGAAGAGGCATCGAGGGCGAAACCGCAAAAATCGGGGCGCGACGCGGCGACTTTAAGTCGCACGTAAAGCGGAATGGACGGGAGGTCGGAGGCGAAGATCGCCTGCGCTTCCTGATGCGATGCATATTCCACTTCGCCGGGCAACGATCGCAGCGCTTGCTCGCAAGCGGTATCGAAGTTCGGGTTATTAAATCCGCTGATGTTGGTGCCAACCCAGCTATTTTTATCCGTTGGGATCTGCGAAGAAGTGAACCAACTGCACTGCGGCTCGAGACTGTTGACGCCGATGGCATATTCAGCAAGGTCGAACTGCCTGCCGAACAACGGACCTGCCGGACCTTGCGCGTAAAAATCGGCAGCAGAGTAGAACACCGTGTTCAAGCCAACGCCGCATTCGGCAAGCGAATTGCGAAGGATCTCAGCCACTTGATGACGTTGGGTTGCGGAGGAGGTGTAATAGTTGAGGACAAGCGGCGTTAACGGCGGAACATTCGTTACGCCCACAGATACGCGCGGCGTGGATGCATTGTTATCCGAATCGTGCCAGCCGATATTTTCAAGTATTTTTGCGCCTTCACCGGGATTGAACGGATACGTTTGCACATTCCCGTTATGGAGCGGATGGTCTGCGGGCAAATAACTATCTGGAACTTGAGACAGTCCGAAGAGAACGGTGTCCACCACTTTTTGCCGGTCGAGGCACAAGGCGAGCGCCTGCCTCATGCGCGGATCGCTGAACAGTTGAGGGCGGTCGCGTTGAGGATTAAACCCGTCGTCGTAGGAAGCGGGCGCAATGCCGATGCCAAGCCATTCCATCGTCATGCTTTGAGCCGTGAGCAATCTCAATTGATTTTGCGATTGCATCTCTTGCAACAATCCCACCTGCCCATCGAGGCGCACAGACGGATCGAGCAAGTCGCATGTGCCATCCACCAGCGCGGTCAATGCGGCGTTCACATCCGGGATGATGAGAAAGGTCAGGTCGTCGAAATGAGGCAAGCCGTCTTCGGCGCGGAAGTAGTTCAGGTTCTTCGTCAGGTGGATGCTTTTGCCGGCGTTCCACTCTTTGATGAGATAAGGTCCCCAGCCAACCGGGTAGCGGGCAGAAAGATCGAGTCTTTGGAGATCGGCTGGCGCTTGTTCCGCCCACAAGTGGCGCGGAAGAGGCATCCAAAAATTTGTGTAGTAATCGGGGTCAATGTAACCGGGCATCCCCCACCATTGAATGGTCACGCCATCGGAGGCGGCTTCGTACGATTGCGTGCGGTCAATCAGGAATTTGGAAACGGGGGTATCTTTGTGCGAAGCCAATTCGAAGGAGTAGATCGAATCGTCGGAAGTCAGCGGTTCGCCGTCGGACCATTGCAAGCCTTCGAGCATGGTGAACGTCACCACCATTTGATCCATTTCGATCTCGCTGACGCCGTCATAGATGACTTTGCATGAGTCGCTGCGGCAACCGGAAGGTCGGACTTCGCCGCCCTTCGTCAGCGTGACCACGTTACCGGCGGCGTTCACCACATCGTCTCCCTCGCCGACTTTGAGCTTGACAACTTGGGCGTCGCCGTCTTCGAGTGATGGAATCTTTTCGAGGATGACCGGCTCGTACCCATATTCAAAAACGTCCATGGGGCCGTCATAGACCGCCGATAACACGCTTCGCGCCGCGGAATTCAAACTGCCGTACGGGTAGAGGGTGTTTGGCTCCTCCCCGAGGCACACGGTCAACGAGCGCGGGGCAGGCGTCGGCGTGAGAAGAGGCGGAGGGGTTTCCGTCGGCGCGGCGGGAATCGCCGGGGCTTCCGTCTGCTGTGGCGCGCAAGCGGGGACAAGTGATCCTAGAATTAACAAAGTTAACAAGATAGAACGATTCATACGCGCCTTCCCAAACAAAAAGGATTCAGATCTCTCTGAATCCTATCGTAACTTATGAATCAAGGCAAGTGACTGCTTCTTCGAATCCGCGAGTCTTTTAGTGTTTGTAGAAATCGTCTTTGTTGTCTTTCGTATTATGCCCGACATTCTGCATGGCGACCGATACGATGCCAAGAAGTAAGCCGAGCATCGAAGCGCCGTACGAAAGGAAGTTGAGGAAGAATGTCGACTCGACGAGGTGGATCACCATCAAGAATGGCATCACGACGCCAAATACCATCAGAAACACAGCGATGACGAACAGTAGTTTCGGGTTTCCGCGAATCATTTATATAACCAGCATGATACCAAGTGACCCGGCTCCGGTTCGAACTCCGGCGGGAATTCAACTTCGCAAAGACCTTTGATCACTTTCGGGCAGCGAGGGTGAAAGCGGCAGCCGGGCGGAGGCTTCACAAGGCTTGGCGGCTCGCCGGGAGGAATCTCTTTGAACGTTTCGGCATTCTTGGCATCCGGTTCAGACGTGCCGGTAAGGAGAGCCACAGTATACGGATGCAGAGGATTGTCCAACAGTTGGCGCACCTTCGCCTTCTCAACCAGATTGCCAGCGTACATCACAAAGATCCGCTCGGAGAAGTAACTGACGGTGGAAAGGTCGTGCGTAATGTAGATCACCGAAAGATGGCGTTCTTCCTGCAAGGTCCGCAGAAGTTTGAGAATCTCCACGCGCACAGAGGCGTCTAACATGGAGACAGGCTCATCAGCCACGAGGAAGCGCGGGTTCATGATCATGGCGCGGGCGATCACAACACGCTGTTGTTGTCCGCCGCTCAACATGTGAGGATACTTCTTTAGAAAATCATCTACCGGGCTGAGCTTCACTTCTTCCATTACGCTGCGAACGCGTTGGACACGCTCATCTTTGCTTTTCACCCCGCCCACGATCAGAGGCTCTTCCAAAATCTTTTGGATGTCCATAAATGGAGGCAGCGCGCCGTACGGGTCTTGCTGAACATAGCCGACGTTCGAATGGTACCAGTGCATCTCTTTGGCGCTGAGTTTCGATAAGTCTTTATCTTCAAAAACGATCTTACCGGTCGTCGGCTTGTGCAAGCCTAGGACGGCTTTCATCAAACTCGATTTCCCGCATCCGCTTTCCCCAACTACGGCAATGGTTTCCGCGCTATGCACATCGAAAGTAACGCCGTCCACTGCTTTGACGTAGCCGGCGTGGCCGAATCCAAAACGACGGAGCTCAAACCAGATATGAAGATCGTCAATGGATAATACGATCTTCCTGCCGTTGCTATTTGTTTTCGACTCTTCCATAATCTCCGACTCGGGGTTAGTCACCATACACCATGCTCCTGCTTACTCGTATAACCAGCATTTCACTTTGCGGCCGTCTCTTTCGAAGACCGGCGGCTCTTCACTACATTTCGCAAACCGGGAGGGGCAGCGATCGGCGAAACGACAGCCCTTGGGCAAGTTAATCAAGCTGGGGGGTCTACCGGTAATGAATTCGGGTTCCTTGCTCTCATGCAATCTCGGCACGCTCGCCATCAGTTTCTTGGAATAGGGGTGAAGCGGGTCGGTGAAGAAACGATGCGCATCGCTCACTTCCACGATCTGACCCGCATACATCACCGCCACATCGTCAGCCAGTTCACTGGAAGTGGCAATATCGTGAGTGATCAATATGAAGCTAATTCCCAGTTCTTTCTTTAGGCGCTTCAATACATTGAATATGTTTGCTTGTGTGAGAACATCCAGCGCGGAGGTTGGTTCGTCGAGAATGATCAGGTTAGGCGAGGTGACGAGAGCCATCGCGATCGCCACGCGCTGGCGCATCCCACCGCTCAGTTCGAACGGGTAGCGGCTGATGAAATCTTCCGGGACGCCGACATGCTGGAACATCTTTTTTACCAGCGAAATTGAGCCTTCTTTATCCACGCCAAGATGGACCAACGCGGGTTCCGCGACCTGATCGCCGACACGAATCACCGGGTTGAGGGCGTTCATCGCCGCTTGAGGGACCATCGAGATCGCCGCCCATCGGACGTTGAGCCGGAACTCCTCTTCATCAAGCAGCATCACATCGTTGCCGCCCAGAAAAATCCGCCCGGAATAGGCGGCTACGTTACGCGGCAGAAGGCGCAGGATGGCTTTGGCGAGCGAACTCTTTCCACAACCGGATTCGCCCAGAACGACAACCGCGCGATTCGAATCGAGTTCGAAATTGACCCCGTCAACCGCCTGCACCACGCCTTGCGTGGTGCTGAAATGCAAAACTAATTCTTCCAAGCGAAGAAGTTTATGGTTTGTCGCCATGCGTCATACATCCCTTAATCTTGGATTGAATATACGGTCAAGGGCAAAGCCAAACATGGCAAAACCCAAGCCTGTGATCATGAGCAATGCCGCCGGCTCTAACACCCAGTAATAACGTCCTTGATACAGAGCGCCGTCAGTAAACGCGTCATTGATCACTTTTCCCCACGTGGGCAGAAGCGGATCGCCCAACCCAAGAACTGCCAACGAAGCCTCAAGGAACACAAAGCCCGGCACTGAGGAGACCAGCGTGGGAATCAGCAAGGGGATCATGCGGGGAATCATATATGTAAAAATGATACGCGTGCTGGATGCGCCGTAGGAGCGCGCCGCCTCAATATAACTAGCCTCTTTAGATTGCAGGAAAATAGCGCGATAGGTTTTGATCGCTCCGCCGAAAATGCTCAACAGGATGGTGATACCCAGCATCAACCAGATACTGCGCGAATAGAACGTTCCCACCATGATCAAAATAGATAAGAACGGCAGGACAAGATTCACTTCCGTAATGCGCTGGATCAGTTCATCTATCCAACCTCCATACCAAGCGCCGGCGGCGGCGATGATCATGGTGAGGAACGCGGTCCCGAAGGCGGCGAGCAAGCCAAAGGCTAAAGCAAGCGGCGTGCCATACAACAGGGGCAGGAAGAGATCGCGCCGATATTTATCAGTGCCAGCGTAGCCATAGAGATCTCCATGAAAAACGAATTCAGCGTCAATATCCGATCCGTTTTCAAAGGTCGCGCCGATGATCTCCAGCTGATATTGTCCCTTTAATATTTTGGGTGTTTCGCTTTCAGGATCCTGGAAGAGCGCCGCCATCACTTGCTCGGTTTTCAAACTTTTCTGAAGTTTTGGATCCTGAGAAAAGCGATACGTTGTCTTACGGTCTACCGCCATATTGGTAATTTTAATTTCCCTGCCATCCGGAGTATGCCAAACAATGGATGCAAAAGGAAGTTTTGTCTCAAACTTGGTTGTGAAATACAACGTCATTTCCTGCGGAGGCGTATCATAGGAGTAATCGAATGAGTACGTTTCTTCTATGCTGGAAATGTCATCGCTTGCGGCAGTCACGGTCTTTGTCATACTACCGTCTGCGGTATTCACTCGAAACGAGACCGGTCTTTTTACATTGGAGAAATTATTGAACCACGCCGGAGCCGCATACCTCGGGTTTTGATACCAAACATCCTCCCCGCCGCGCCAAAGCCGTACCGCTTCGCCGTAGGGAATCGTGACCAACGCATACACTGCAACGCCCAGCAAGAGGAGAATGATCCCCATCCCAAAAACAGCTGAAGGGTAATGGAACAGATCGCGTAATGTATTTTTTAATGCTTTCATTACGCGTTCCCCGATCCCACTTTCACCCTGGGATCAACCAGAGCATACACAAAATCAAGCAGAAATACCGTGATCGCCAACAGATAAGCAAAGATGATCGTCGTGCCGACGATGACCGGCGTATCATAGGCGCCAATTGCCCGGAAAGTTGTGATGCCAAGCCCGGGCCAGACGAAGACAGTTTCGGTGATAATGAATCCTGTCCATAGTGAAATGACCAGAAGGGCAAAATTTGTAATGATGGTCGGAAGCGTAGGACGAAGAATATAGCGCCGCTCCACATCGCGCGCCGGAAGTCCTTTGGCTTTTGCCACTTCCACGTAATCTTCGCTGGAAAAGATCAGGAAGAACGTCCTCCAATTATAAATGCTCAAAAAGATCGAACTGACGATCACCGATGAGGCTGGAAGAATAAGATGCTTTAGAACATTCAAACCGTAGTCAAATGGATTGTCCGGCGGCGGGGAATCGACCAGTCCGCCAAACGGCAGTATCTTAAAAAGCGCAGCAAAAATTAGGATGAAGAAAACCCCATAAAACCAGGCAGGAGCCGCCGACGTTGGAGAAAGCGCAATCGTGAGTTTATCGAACCAACTTCCATATTTTCTCGAGAGCGGCAGGGCAATAAGAATACTACCAAAAAATAACAGGAGTTGAGATGTGCCAGCCAGAAGCAACGTGGCGGGAAGCCGTTCGAGAATGATCGAGCGAACTTCTTTGGAGCCGTGATCGCTGGTCATGTGAAGCGCGCGGCCGAGATTTAACCGTTAACCATTGACCAAGTATTTCATGGAACGGACTGCAAACGGCTGATCCAGACCCAGACGCTTCTCATCAGATGCGATCTTTTCTTGAATTAATTTCTGTTTTGCTTCGGTCAGGTTACGGAAACTAGGGTTTGCCAAAATGGCTTGGGTTGTGCCATCGCGAATTTCGTTCCGCATGATCGTGTCTACATATCCGCCCATATTGGCGATCAGAATCGTGAGGTAAACGCCGATCGTAATGGTCACCGCCATGGTTAACACTCGCACGGCTGTATATTTCACGATACGAGCAAAAGTGCTGTCCGCAAAAGGTTTTTTGGAGATCGGTGAACTTTCCGGAGTAACGGTTAAGGATTCTGTGGACATTTCGACCTCATCACATATCTTGCATTTTATTAACTGATGTTACGCAATTGAAGCCAGTCTGTTCTCCGTAACGCGACATTTATATCGCTTTTGTTCAAGAACAACCTGAAAGGCGAGATAAATCTCGCATTACGGCTTTACTGCGTAAAGTGAATTATTAAATAAGATTGAGGGGCAAGGGCGCTTGCCCTTGCCCCTCGGAATTACACTTACTTAGCCTTACGGCAGAACAACATAATCGAGCGACGTGAACGCCGGAATGGCGACGGGGATCAATACCCCAGCCACTTCGATCCTACCGGACCCCGCGACAAGTTTCGCAGAGACATCGGCAGGGATGGTGAGCGTGAACACGCCTTCGTCGCCTGTGGCAACGCCAGCGCCAACATACACGGTCGCGCCCGTCTCGTCATAGAGCAGGAACTTGACCGCTTTGATATCGGCGGTGGGATATGCATCGCCCGAGGCTTTATAGGTGAAGGTGGCTGTGAAATCTGCCGCATCGCCGATCTTGAGTTGGGCAGGACCATCGAGAGCCGCTTCGGCTAGAGGCGCCTGTCCAAACTTGGACCAACGATCAGAAAGATCGGCGAAGTCTGGATTGTTCTTGACAACCGCCGCACCTGCATTGAGATCCACCGTATCCAAGTAGTACGGACCGGTTCCATCCCAGAAGTGACCACGAGCGGTGTACCAGTCCTTGAGGGCGGTGTAGCGGGCAGCCGCTTCGTCAGCGGTGAGATACGCGCTCATGACCTCAGGATAAGGAATGGTCTTGTCGGTGATTGCCTGATCCAGATACTTGGCGAGAATCTCCAAGCTCGGTCCACCGATGAAAGTCATCCATTCAACCGTATTGCGGTCAGCCTGACCAGTTCCCCAAGCCAGTTCCTTGTTGGCAACAGCCATGTTACCGATCGCTAAGACCGGCCAGGAGGCTTCGCCTAAAGTGCCGCTTGGCCACCAAGAGGTGATGTTCAACTCGGCATCCGAGTACACGTTGTCATCATAGGTGGCAATGGTTAGCGGGTCGGTGGAGAGAATCTGGACGCCCTTGAAGTGCGACAGGAAGGCTTCCAAAGTGCCAGCGGTATCCTCATCAAAGATCGCGCTTCCTTCTTTGCTGTAATCGAACGATTCGATCATATACATCACAAAGTCAGCGGGAGAGAGGTTGCTGCCATCATGCCATTTGACGGTGTCGAACAAGTCGGCGGGATAGTAAATAACCGATTTGCTCTTTGCAGTCGCGCCATCGGGGAACTTCTCAGCGGCGGTGATGAATTTTCCAGTCGCAGGATCCCAGTCTACCCATGCATCTGCCGGGACGGCAATGTTATCTTCAAAGGACAGGTTGACCCAGCCAAGATTAGACTCAACTGGAATTCCCGTTTGAACGACGAGGTCAGCCTTTTCAGCGCGGAGGGGCCAAGCCAAACCGGTGTATGGGTCGGGCATTAAGCCGCGTCCGGAGGTAGCATTCTGAACATACGCGCTGGTGACCCAGTTCGCGCCGTTGACAGGGTTCCACGGATCGGTGAACAGAGTAGCAGTGGTACCAACTTTAACCTGTCCGCCTTCTTGACCCGCGTAGCGCATGGTGTAAGGCGACATGAAGGTGGTTTCCACGCCCGCGCCAACGTCAGCGCTCACCTGAAGGTCGCAGCGGAACGGAGCGTAGGTCTGAAGATCAACGGTCCATACTTGAAGCGAATCCTCAAGCGACAGAGGCAGAGCCTTGACCATTAGGTCGTGGCGTTCCTCAAGAGTCTTATAGTTACCATTCGCCAAGTCGTCGCCGATCTGTTGGAAAGCAGGATCAACAACGTTCTCGGTGAATAGAGGAATACCTTGCGGGCTATCGGGCAGGTACATTTCTTGGAAGATGGTGCGCTGGTCGCGTTGCAGACCGTTTGAACCCCAGCCAGCGGTGTAAACGTCCCACTGACCTTCTGTAGGATCGGAACCGATCCAGAGCGGGGAAAGTTCGGACGATTTTCCTTCTCTGCGCTCGACCGTGAAGCCCAACGACTCCAACTGAGTGGCGAAGTAGTTGCCTTGCGGCAAGCGAGTGCCGTCGCCATCATTGCGGATGAGGAAAATGACGTTAACCGGCGCGCCCTTGTATTGCCACTTGCCATCGGCTCCCTTTGTGGCGCCCATGGCGGTCATTTGCGCATCAACCACTTCTTTGGCTTTATCGAGATTGTAAGCATATTTCGCTTCCAAACCGCGAGCCACGTCAATGAGGTCGGTGTAGTCCACCAACTGTGTGGTGAGGGCGAAGTATTTCGGCAACGCGCCGCCAGCGAAGATTTCCTGGTTGATGTAATTGCGGTCAATCGCCCAGTTCATCGCTTCGCGGATCTTGCGATCAGAGAACGGATTCAATCTGCCGTCGGCGTATTCATGGTTCTCATTGCCGTAAGGATTGAACAGCATATCATAGTAGGTGCCATAGGACTGCGAATAGCACAGATTGGCAGATTTGATTTCGGCAAGTTTGTCTGACGCCACGCCATAGCTGAAGATGTCAATGGCGCCCGCGCCGATCTGCGTAATGGCTGATTGAGCGTCTACAATGGAGTAGTCAATCTCATCGAGCCAACCGCCGTGTCGGGTTGTAGGCGGCTCAGTCGGAGCGGCTGTGGGGGCTTCGGTAGCCGGCGCTTCAGTTACGGCGGGCGCCTCTGTAGCCGGCGCCGAAGTCGCTGTAGCAGTCGGACCGCAGGCTGTAAGGACCATGCTCGCTACGACGAGCAAGCCCAAAACCATCATTAAACGGTTTTTAAACATAGTTTTCTCCTCCAGAGAATTATAGAGAATTTACGAACTTAGATTCAACGTTCACACACTTGTTGTTCCTTACCGTACACCTCCTCTCTTTCAAATACTGAAGGCAATAAAGCAAAATGATTATACTCCATTACATAGAAGCGTCAACCAATATACTCCAGAAGTGCAAAAAAACAACAAATATTTGTTATATAACGGTTCTATAGAATTGTACAAAACCCCTCTACAGAGGGGTTTTGTACAATTCTCACAAACAAGATTTTTTTCACGCCGTGAAGAACAGCGAATAATTTTGCTCGCCTGTAAGCAGATCTATTGCGTGCCGCGCATACGCGGATCGAGAGCATCGCGTAAACCATCACCAAGAAAGGTGAAGGCAAGCACAACAATTGCAACAAAGATTGCGGGCGTCAGAAGCATGAAGGGCTGCGCATTGATGGCGGTCTGCCCTTCCAAGAGCAACCCTCCCCAACTGGTGATAAAGATCGCAGCCTGATCGGTCGCCGGGCGAAGCCCCAAGCCAAGATATCCAAGGATCGCTTCTGTAATGATCGCGCCGGGGAACGCAAAGGCGGCAAATACGATCAACGGTCCAAGACTGTTGGGGAGGATATGCCGGAACATAATGCGCGCATCCTTTGCGCCGATACAGCGGGCGGCTTCGACAAATTCTTTCTCCTTGAGCGACAACACTTGCCCGCGAACGAGTCGCGCGACTCCGACCCAGTTGACGATAGCCAACGCCATAAAGAGCAGAAGCAGACCGTTCAGCATCTGACCGATCAATGTGTCGCGCAGTGAGACCATTACAATGATAAAGAACAGCAGGTCGGGAAAAGCGTAAACCACATCGGTGAAACGCATAAGCAGGTTATCCACTCGTCCGCCAAAGTACCCTGCGATCATGCCAATGACCGTGCCCAGAACCATAATGATGGTAGTGGGAATTAAACCTACCACCATAGAGACGCGAGCGCCGTAGATGACCCGGCTAAATACGTCACGTCCAAGCGTATCGGTGCCAAGCAAGTAATCGGGATCGCCAGCCTTTCCGTTGAAGTCTTTGACCCACGCGGGCGGTAAAAAATTCTTGCCCGAATGTATTTGGATCGGGCTGTGCGGCACGATCACCGACGCGAAGATGGCGATCAACGCGAAGAAGACAATAAGGATCATCCCTACCACCGACGCTTTATTACGTAACAAGCGTTCCCAAGCATCGCGCCCCAAACTTCGGCTTTTCCGCGTTGTCGGCAGACCCAGAGACGTTATATGTTGGTTGGAAACTGTTTCAGCCATAATAAGCCTTCCTACTCATTGAGTTTGATGCGGGGATCGATCAGCACGTAGACCATATCCACGAACAAGTTAGCGATAGCGACCAAAAAGGCAAAAATGAGGGTAGTACCAAGGATCATCGAGTAATCGCGTTGAGTGATCGCCTGCACATACGCCCTGCCCATGCCCGGGAAACCAAACATCGTTTCAATAATAAAGGAGCCAGTCACCAAGCCCGCAAGCGCAGGACCCAAAATAGTAACAACGGGAATCAGCGCATTCTTCAGCATGTGAATAAAGATAACGACCCGTTCGGCTAATCCTTTTGCGCGCGCGGTGCGAATATAGTCCTGCCGCATAACTTCGAGCATGGATGAACGAGTGAGGCGGGCAGTATACGCGGTTGTATTGAAGCCTAGCACCAGCGCCGGCAAAATCCACACCTTCGCCTCATCCCAGCTGCGCGGGACGATGCTGACCAAATGAAGCCAAGACCCAAAAATAAGGATGAGGAAAATTCCCATTACAAAACTGGGAACCGAGATACCTCCTGTGGCGATGAACAAACCCAAATAATCTCGCCAAGTATTCTGACCCAACGCCGCCATCATCCCCACTGGAATACCTACAGCAATCGCGAGTGTCAGAGCAATGAGGCCTAAACGGGCTGAATAACCGAAACGGCTATACCAAAAAGTCTTCCCCTCGGGCGGCGCAAAAAGGATGTCCTGCACAGTACTTCCACGCACTCGATAAGAAGGACCGAGATTGCCGCAGATGACGCCGCAAGCGAACTCGCCTTCCTTATCAAAATCCCCGATCACGTACGCGAGGTATTGACGCCAGAGCGGCTTATTCAAACCATAGTATTCATTTAATAATTCCTGCGTATTAGGATCAACCTGCCGGGCTTCAAGGTCGCGATCCCATGGTCCCCCGGGAGCGTTGTGCATGAGTATAAATGTGATCGCCGAAACAATCAGTAATACTGGAATAAACCATACAAGACGGCGGAAGAAATATGTAAACACAGCAGCGCTCCTACGATCGTGTTTTCTGGCTGGCGCCGGAAAGCGGCGCCAGCCAGAAAATTTTTAATCCTTACGGCATCAACGAAGTGTCAATCGTGATATTGATCGGGTCAATATCGCCAGGCCATGCGGAGTCTTGAGGGGTGGTCTTGATACCCTTCACCCACGGCTTGACCAAGTAGTGGTTGATGGTGTTGTACATCATAGCGACAGCGGCATCATCCATGAACAGGTCTTGCGCCTGTTGATAGAGTTCAGCGCGCTTGGCAGGATCCAGCTCAACGTCAGCGGCGTCTACGAGTTTGTCGAACTCAGGGTTCGAGTAACCGATGCGCTCACCGAAGCCGCCGGTCTTCCAGTACACGCTCAACCAGTTCTGAGGATCGGGGTAGTCTGCACACCAACCCAAGCGGAAGACCAATGGAGCGGTAGCAATATCTTTGGTCAAAGCAGTGTAGGTGGTGGACTCAACCGGGTTGAGGGTGATCTTCAGGTCCGGTCCGAACACTTCCTGCCACTTGGCAACGAGCCACTCGTGGCGGGTGCGGTTGCGCGGGCTGTCTGAGAAGGTCACTTCGATCGGAGGCAGAGCCGCGACCGAGCCATAGGATGATTCGGCGATCGCCTGACGAGCCGCATCGGGATCATAGCCCCAGCGGGTTTCGCCGTCTTTGTAACCCGGATAGCCCTTCGGAATCCAAGTCAAGGTCGGGGAAGACAGACCGCCGTCCACGTCTTTCACCCATGCTTCACGATCAAGAGCATACGCAAAGGCTTCGCGCACTTTCTTGTCGTTGAAGGGTTCCTTCAGCTGGTGGAACATGACAGCGATCGTGCAGGAACCGGGGTAGACCAAATGCTCAGCGCTCAACGCCGGGTCGGCATTGATGGTCGCCAGATCTTCAGCGGCTGAACCGATGATATCGAATTCGTTGTTCTTGTAGGCTTCGAAGGCAACAGCAGAGTCAACGATGTAGCTATATTCAATATCAACTTTACCAACGCCTTCCCAGAAATTGGGGTTGGGCGTGAAGTAACCGCGGACAAAAGGCTCGAGGGATTGAAGAACATAAGGTCCATTCCCAACCTGGAACTTGGAGGAGTTCCACCAGTTAGGACCACCTTCTTCAATATTCTCTTGCTTGGCAGGGTAAGTCACCCACAAGCCCATCACGGTGTGGAAATACGGAGCAGGCTTCGAAAGGGTGAGCGTCAGGGTGTTGCAAGCGGCATCTTCATAGTCGGCGCAATCAGAGCCGTCGGCATGGGAGGCTTTCACGCTCGAGGCAACGGTCGCTGCAGCGGCTTCACAAGCGGCGGCATCGTCACCGCAGCCACGCCAATCCGGCGCACCGGCGATCTCGTCTGTGATCTGGGCATATTCGCCAGCGGTGGCGGGATCAATGTTGCGTTTGATCGAGTAAGCGAATCGTTCCGCGTTAAGCACAGAACCATCGCTATAGACCAAACCATCGCGCAACTTGAAGGTCAACACAGTGGCGTCATCGTTGTACGTCCATGATTCAGCGGCGCCCGGGACAGTTGCCAGAGTCTCATCGTACGTGGTCAGACCCTGATAGATCAACTTCAGGTGCGCGATTTCATTGACGAAGGATGACTTCTGCGGATCAATGATATCGGGGTAAGTGCCCAGATTGATCCTCAGAACAGGCGCTTCCGCAGGCGCCGCGGCAGTAACTTCAACGACCTGGGGAGTACCCGCAACAACTACGGTTTGAACAATCGTCTGCGGCTCGGCAGGTGTTCCGCCGCCGCAAGCCGTGAGCACCATACTGGTAACGACCAGAAAGCTCACTAATGTAAACAGTTTACGCATTTTTCGTTCTCCTCACAGAAATTTTTTTATTTGGATACGACATGGCACGTACATTTTATATATATGGGCGCAAACCACCTCCTTTCAAAATAAAAAACTATAAAAACCGTTCTGCAAAAAAACAGGCGACAAAATGACCGGGTCGTATCTCGCGGAATTCAGGCCGCGACTCAGCGCAGACCGCCTCCGCGATCGGACAGCGCGTGCGGAAGCGGCATCCTGACGGCGGGTTGACAGGCGAGGGCACGTCTCCTTCGAGGATCATCCGCTGACGTGAGGCTTCCGCAACCGGATCCGGGATCGGAACCGCGGAAAGCAGCGCTTGCGCGTATGGGTGAAGAGGTCGAGTATAAAGTTCGTCTCGTTCCGCCAGTTCGACAACCACACCAAGGTACATCACAGCAACACGATCGCTGATGTGACGAACCATCGAAAGATCGTGAGCAATGAACAAATATGTGAGGTTAAATTGTTCTTGGAGTTCTTCCAACAGGTTCACAACCTGAGCCTGAATGGATACATCGAGAGCGGAGATCGGCTCATCGCAAACGATGAACGACGGTTGTAACGCCAAAGCGCGAGCAACGCCAATACGCTGGCGTTGTCCGCCGGAAAACTCATGAGGATAGCGAGTAGAAAACGCGGGATTTAATTTGACCAGTTCAAGCAATTGCTTGACGCGCTCATTCGCCTCTGACTCGCTGGCGAGGTTGTGGATGAGCAGGGGCTCGCCGACAATTTCGCCCACGGTCATGCGCGGGTTGAGGCTGGCATACGGATCCTGAAAGATCATCTGCATTTTGCGGCGCATCTTTCGCAGTTCTTCGCCTTTAAGTTTCGTCAGGTCCTCTCCATCGAATAATACCTGTCCGGAGGTCGGGCGAAATAACTGCAAAATTGTGCGCCCGGTTGTGGATTTACCGCAACCCGATTCTCCCACAAGGCCCAGAGTTTCGCCCCGCCTCACTTCAAAAGAGACCCCGTCCACAGCGCGCACAGCCCCAACCTGTTTTTGGAGCAAGCCTCTGAGGATCGGAAAGTGTTTTACCAGATTATCAACCCGGACCAAGACATCGGAATTGTTACCGTTTTTAGCGCTCATTAGCGATGCCTCCCGGTTTTGACATCCACCCAGCAAGCGACATTATGTTGGGGTCCAACTTCTACCAACGGAGGATTTTCCTGCCAACAATGATCTTGCGCCCACTTACAGCGCGGCGCAAAAGGACAATGATTAGGTTTCTCGTATAACGTGGGGGGCAAACCTTCAATGGAATACAATCGTTTGTTTTCCGACTCATCAACGCGAGGCAAGCTTCCTATTAAACCAAGCGTATATGGATGTTCAGGATTTGCGTATAACTCATGGACAGAAGCTTCTTCAATGATCAGCCCCCCATACATCACCAGCACGCGCTGAGCCAGCCCAGCCACCACGCCTAGATCGTGTGTAATCCAAATGATCGCCATACCGAGTTCGCCGCGGAGGCGCTTGACCAGATCCATGATCTGCGCCTGAATCGTCACATCCAGCGCGGTGGTGGGTTCGTCGGCGATCACAACTTGAGGCGAGCAGGAGAGCGCCATGGCGATCATCACGCGCTGACGCATGCCCCCTGAAAATTGATGTGGATAATCGGATAGCCGCTCTTTGGCATTTGGAATACCCACCATCTCTAGCAATTGAGCCGCCCGGTCTTCGGCTTGCTTAACTGTCATACCCAAATGCAGCATCAGCGGTTCCCGCAACTGGCGGCCAACGGTCAATACCGGATTCAGCGAGGTCATCGGGTCTTGAAAGACCATACCGATTTGAGACCCGCGAATGGCGCGAATCTCGTCTTTTGACATTTTCAATAGATCATTGCCGAAAAATTTTGCCGATCCCGATTTGACATTCCCCGGAGGGCTGGGAATAAGCCCTAAAACAGAAAGCATTGTTACACTTTTACCGCACCCGCTTTCACCAACCACCCCTAAAGTTTCTCCCTCTTTCAAACCAAACGAAACGCCATTAACTGCATGGACAATTCCTTCCGGTGTCTTGAAAGTCGTCTCCAACCCTTGCACGTCGAGCAGATAATCCGGCATGTGGATTCCTCTAGAAATTGGAATAGTACTTCCGAGCCATGCGCACGGATTATACCTAATTCCCCAACGGCGTCAACGGCAATACCAAAAAATGCGGCAAATAATCTACCTATACAGAAAAACAGTTCTCAAGGACTGTCGTCCAATAGCCCGTTAGAATTGTTTTCGAAAAGAACGGCGCTCGCATGAGGAAACAGTTTTCCGTTGATGGCTTTGTTGACATCCCCTTTCCCAAACGGTAGAATGCTTTTAACTCAAACTCCAGGAGGCGTACCATGCTCAAAGAATTCAAAGATTTCGCCATGCGCGGCAACGTGATGGACCTCGCCATCGCTGTGATCATCGGCGGCGCGTTCGGGAAGATCATCGCTTCGCTCGTCAACGACGTGCTGATGCCGCTCATTGGGCTGCTCCTTGGCGGAGTCAATTTCAGCGAATTATCCTTCACGGTCAAGGATGCGGTCGTCAACTATGGCGCGTTCATCCAATCCATTGTTGACTTTGTCATCGTCGCCTTCGTCATTTTCCTGTTGGTGCGCACAATGAACAACATGAAAAAGCCCGCCCCCGCCGCAGACCCCACCACGAAGGAATGCCCCTACTGCAATACAACGATTTCGATCAAAGCGAAGCGCTGTCCGAATTGCACGTCTCAACTGTAGGCGCGGAAACAAGTAGACAAGTAAACAGGTACACACGTCCCGCAGATTTTGATATACCTTCTGCGGGACGTTATCTTTCCTCAATTCGCCTTTGTTCAGTGCAATCTTTCTACTTTCCACTCTTCGCCATCTGATCACTGTTCACTTATAACTGATAACTTCTCATGGATTTCCTCGATAAACTCAACCCTCAACAACGCGCCGCCGTCACAGCGGGGAACGGGCCCGTTTTGGTCGTGGCAGGTCCGGGGTCCGGAAAGACGCGGGTGCTGACCCAGCGGATCGCCTATCTCATCGCGGAGGAGGGAGTCCGCCCGTGGCAGATTCTCGCGGTCACGTTCACGAACAAAGCCGCGAAAGAAATGCAGGAGCGCGTCAAGAAATTACTGCCCGACCAAGCCACTGAGGGAATCATGCTCGGCACGTTCCACTCGATCTGCGCGCGGATTCTGCGGCGCGAGGCGGAACACCTCCCCATTGAATCGAACTTCGTGATCTTCGACGCGGACGATCAAGAGCGCATCGTCAAGAATGTCATCCGTGAATTGAACATCAACGAGAAGTTATATCGCCCCGCGAGCGTGCATGGTTCGATCTCGCGCGCCAAGAACGAACTTATCGGCGCGGACGATTACCCAACGCTGACGTATCGTGATGAGGTGGTGAAGCGCGTGTATGCCGAATATCAAAAGCGGCTCATCGCCAGCAACGCGGTGGACTTTGACGACATTCTCGTTTACACCGCGCGTTTGCTTGAAGAAAACCCTTCGGTGCGCGACAAGTACGCCCAGCGTTTCCGCCACGTGTTGGTGGATGAGTTTCAAGACACCAACCTTGCCCAATATGCGCTAGTAAAAGAGCTCGCTTCTTTTAATAAGAACGTGTTTTGCGTGGGCGACCCCGATCAATCAATCTACGCCTGGCGCGGCGCGGACTACCGCAACATCCATCGCTTCGAGCAGGACTTTCCCGACGCGCAGACCATTCTCCTCGAACAAAATTATCGCTCGCGCCAGAATATTCTCGATGCCGCGATGGGCGTCATTGACCGCGCACAGAACCGCCGCAAGAAAAAATTGTTCAGCGACAGAGGCGAAGGCGAGAAGATATTTTTCTACGAAGCGCCCGACGATTACGCCGAAGCCTCATTCGTCGTGGACAGCATCGCGCAACTCGTCGCCTCGCGGCAATTCGAGCCAGGCGATTGCGCGGTGATGTATCGCACCAACGCCATGTCGCGTTTAATTGAAGAAGCGTTTTTGCAAGCGCGGCTTCCCTATCGCCTCGTCGGCGCGCAGAGATTTTATGGACGCCGCGAAGTCAAAGACATCATCGCTTTTCTGCGCCTCATCCACAACCCCGCCGACGAAGCCAGCCTCGACCGCATCATCAACGTCCCGCCGCGCGGCATCGGCGAGAAGACTCTCACCACGTTGCACATGGTCGCGCGGCAAAACGAGATGCAACCTGGCAGCGTCCTCATTGACCTCGCGCGCGGCGATCAATCATCGCATTGGAAATCGTTCACGGGTCGCGCCGCGCTTCCACTTTCAGATTTCGGCGGGATGCTCGCCACGTGGCGCATCGCCGCGCAAACGCTCAACGTGCCAGAACTTTTTGACCGCGTCGTGAAAGACCTCAACTTCAAAGAATACATTGACGATCAATCGGAGGAAGGCGAAGACCGCTGGGAAAACGTTGTCGAACTCAAACGCCTCGCCGATGAATATTCCACACGCGGGCTTGATGAGTTTCTCGAGAACATCGCGCTCATCTCCGATCAAGACACGATCTCGGATGGCAATGTGCCAACGCTTCTCACCCTCCACGCCGCGAAAGGACTCGAATTCGGCGCGGTCTTCATCGTCGGTCTCGACGACGGCATCCTCCCGCACAGCCGTTCGTTTGACAACCCCGAATCAATGGAGGAAGAGCGCCGCCTCTTTTACGTCGGCATCACGCGCGCCAAAGATAAACTCTATCTCCTCCGTTCGATCCAGCGCGGCGGACGCGGCTCGCAAGAGGAAACTTTCCCCTCGCGTTATCTGGATGACGTGCCAGCGGATCTGCTCGTCGGCAAAACGCGCACGGGACGTTCGATTCGCGGACAGATGCCTGAGACAAAATGGCAATCGTTTCTTTCGCAGGGTCAGCCTGCCTCAGTCACCCCAGCCAAGTACCGCGCTGGGACGCGCATCAAACATCCCACTTGGGGCGAAGGCATCGTCCTCGATAGCAAGATTCAAGATAACGATGAAATTGTGGATGTGGTCTTTGAATCTGTGGGGATAAAAAGATTATCGGCGAGTCTGGCAAACCTAAAGATTCTCTAACCCTCAACCAACGCCCGCAAAGCCAGCGCGTACGATTGCCACCCAAGCCCGGTGATCTTCCCTTTGCACACAGCCGAGACCAGCGATGTATGCCGAAACTCTTCGCGCGCATACACATTCGAAAGATGCGCTTCGATCACAGGGATTTGAATCGCACTGATCGCATCGCGCAACGCAACCGATGTGTGAGTGTACCCGCCGGGGTTGAATACCACGCCGCTTGCCCACGTCCGCGCGTCGTGTAGCGCATCAATCAACTCGCCCTCGTGATTCGATTGCAGGCATTTAACTTCCGCGCCTAATTCTTTTCCCAACTCGATCAACTTCGCGTTGATGTCATCCAACGTCAGCGAGCCATACACATCAGGTTCGCGTGTGCCGAGCAAATTCAAATTTGGTCCGTGCAAGATTAAGATTTTCATGTTGACTCCGTACCGCGACATTCATGTCGCGCATTGCAAAAGCGACATAAATGTCGCGTTACAGAACTTCTTCCAAATTCGTCACGTCTACCAATTCAACTTTACCAACTTCAATCGGCAACGCAAAGCGGATGGACTCCGCATTCTTCTTTTTATCCACCCTCATCGCGCGGATGATCTCCTCGCGCGGCATCGCTTCGGGGATTCGAGTCGGCAACCCAAGTTTTTCCAACGTGGACTCAATCGCCTCAACCGCACTTCGGCTTGCCGCGCCGACTTTAGCCGCGTACGCCGCCTCGACCGTCATCCCGATAGCAACAGCCTCCCCATGACTCAACTCGAATCCGCTGACGAGTTCCACCGCGTGCCCCACCGTGTGACCCAAGTTCAGCGCCGCGCGGATTCCTTTTTCGTACGGATCTTCCTCGATTATGTTTATCTTCACCGCCATCGCGCGTTTGACGATTTCCTCCAAATTATTTTTTACCCAATCCATTCCATTTGAACACAACGCGAATAATTCGGGGTCGGCGATGATTCCATGCTTGACAACTTCCGCCATGCCAGAACGCAGGTCGCGGTCGCTGAGGGTGCGCAAAAGGCTGACGTCAGCCAGAACCAGTTTGGGAGGGTGGAAAGAACCGATGAGATTTTTCCCTTCGGGTAAATCGAATCCAGTTTTTCCTCCGACAGACGCATCCACCATCGCGAGCAGAGTCGTCGGCACGGCGATCCAATCAATGCCGCGCATGTATGTGGATGCGGCGAATCCAGTCAGGTCGCCGATCACGCCGCCGCCGAGGGCAATGACCGTGCTTTTGCGGTCGAGTCCGTTTTCGAGGAAGGCATTCCACAAACGAGAAACGGTTTCGAGATTTTTATGTTCCTCGCCCGCGGGGATGACGATGGATTTTTCGATGTTCAATTTTTTCAGATGATGCTTTGCGACGTTTTCATCGGTGACAACGAGGTTCCCGTAGGACAAATTGCCAATTTGTCCTACAATGACATCATACTCGCCCATCGCGGAGAGACGATGCCGACCCAGAATAATTTGCGCGAGGCGCGCGTTTTGATTGGCGGTCTGACCGTCAACGGCGAGTTGCAACGCGAAGGACGAATAATGTTCGCGGCGGCTTTCAAGCAATTTCGCAAGTTTTGATTTCAAATCGCCCGCAAGCAATGGGCGGCGATTTGAATCTTTATTCAATCTTTCAAGAAGCGTCTCAACTTCTGCCGTGAGCAATAGGACTTTGCCATTGCTCTCCGCAAATTGACGGTTCTCGTCACGCAGTAACGCGCCGCCGCCTAACGCAACCACACTCTCTTCATTAGAAATGTTTTTCAAGGCTGTAGTTTCCAAATCACGAAACGCCGACTCGCCTTGCTGGTCCATGATCTGCGGAATGGACATGCCCGCGTTTGTTTCAATGACTCGGTCAAGGTCAATGAAGGGTAGATTGAGAGCGCGGGCAATGATCTTGCCTATCGTGGATTTGCCCGTGCCTGGAGGACCGTAGAGGAAGATGTGTGTCATTTGACGAAAGAGGAAAGAAGAAAGATAGGATTGAAAATAGAAAGTGGTCAGCGTTGAGAGCGGACTATATCATGGATGTAAGCAAAGATGTGACGAGGCTGGCTTGGAAGCCATTGAACAACATGGAGATAGATTACGCCAAAGATTCGGAAAATGCCATAGCCGATCAAAACTCCGATGGCGTTGAGGATGAGGTCGTTGATGTCCACAGCGCGGAAGGGGCTACGAACGATGAGAGAGATGGCAAGTTGGACGAATTCAAAGGTAAAACCAACTCCTAATGCCAGCCAAAGAATATTCCTTGGCTTAATACGCGCGATGAAGTTGACGCCAAATCCGAAGGGGATAGCGAGCAAGATATTCTGATAGATTTCCCGAATGCAAAGTTCCATACTGAACGCATCGCAATAACCAAAATCAAACGGTACAAGATTTACATTTGGTTTGAAATCGCTTACGCCGTATTCGATGGGAACGGGAAAAACAACGACGCTGATAACCCCGATCAGGTAGACGCCAAACACGAAAGCGAAGAACGCTAGAAAATGGTCTTTGCTTTTCAACCATATCGCAACGACAACCAGCGCGAGAACAACAAACGCAATATAGAAAGCATTTAAATCCATCATGAACAACATGCCTGTGCCTCACTCCCAAAACACATGCGGGATATTATCCATCGGCAAATCATCGAGTGTTGCTTTGCGTAACGATTCAAAACGCGGTTTGATCTCGTTCATCGAGTCGCCGCCGAGTTTTTCGAGGAGCGCATCCGCAAGCACAAACGCGACCATCGCTTCAAGGATGGGAACGGCGCGAGGCACGGGGCAAAAATCGGAGCGTTCGTATTTTGTCGGCGCGTTTTCGCCGAGGGCAAGGTCAACGGTTTGTTGAGGCGTGAGCGTGGTGGCGATCGGTTTCATCGCGGCGCGGATGACGATGGGCTGTCCGTTGGAGATTCCGCCTTCGGTGCCGCCTGCGCGGTTTGTACTGCGCTGTAATTGGTGATTGGTAATTGGTAATTGAATCGGGTCGTGCGCTTGAGTGCCGAGTCGTTTCGCGTTGTCGAACGCGTCGCCGACTTCGACTCCTTTGATGGCTTGCACAGACATGACCGCCATCGCAAGTTTTGCTTCGAGGCGTTTGTCCCATTGCATAAAACTTCCAAGCCCAACAGGCAGATTCAACGCGACGATTTCGAGATCCCGCCGAGCGTGTTTTTTCCGTGGATCGCTTTTTCGATCTCGTCTCGCATCTTTTGCGCGGACGTTGGGTCTGGGCAACGGACGTCGGACTCTTCCGCGCGCTGGAAGCGTTCTTCGTAGGGCATGTCGCCGAGGTCCGTTTGAATTTCGCCGATGGACGAAACATATCCGCCGACGACGATGGTAAATTGATTCAAAAAATGTTTGCACACCGCGCCGACTGCCACGCGCATGGTCGTTTCTCGCGCGGAGGCGCGTTCCAGCGCGGGACGTAAATCTTTGTAGCCGTATTTGACCGCGCCCGTTAGATCCGCGTGACCAGGGCGCGGACTCGTCATCGGCTCGACGGCTTTGCCCTTCCATTTAATGTGATCGGCGTTTTCAACGAGCATGGCGATAGGCGCGCCTGTGGTTTCTCCCGCCATCACGCCGCCCAAGATTTTCACGATGTCGTGTTCGATCTTCATGCGCCCGCCTGAACCATATCCTTGTTGGCGGCGAGTCAATTCTTTGTTGATGATGTCAGGTGTGAGAGGAAGACCAGCAGGCATACCGTCGAGGATGGCGGTGAGTGAGGGTCCGTGTGATTCGCCAGCGGTGAGGAAGCGTAGGGGCATAAGACTCCGTAATTGGTAATTGGTAATTGGTAATTGATGGCAAGTATCGTGCTTATCGAGACAAGAGAATTAGAGGATTGGAGAATTAGAGATTGGAGATTGGAGATTGGAGACTGCGCCGTAGAGAGTTTCGCGCGGAGGGTTGTGACCAGTCCAAATCTCGAATGAAAGCGCGGCTTGTTCGATGAGCATTCCGAGTCCTGTGGCGGCGGATAGTCCCTGTGAACGAGCATCTTTCACCAGTTTCGTTTCTCTGGGATTGTAGACCAGATCGTAAATCAACATATCTGGCTTCAATGATACATCGTTTGGCAAGGGCGAATCATTCACGTTTGGAGTCATGCCAAGGGGGGTGGTGTTGACAATGAGGTAGAAAGTAGAAAGTGGAAGGTCGGTAAAACTCATACTGCGGACTGCGTATTGCGTAAAGGAAGTTGCAAGTTGTTGGGCTTGTTCGATGCGGCGAGCGGAGATGGTTACGTTCCAGCCGTCGTTGAGGAGGGCATAGACAACCGCTCGCGCTGAGCCGCCTGCGCCGAGAACCAATACAGATTTATGATTTTCGATTTCCGATTTTCGATTCCCGAAGAAGCTATGCAAGTCAGATAAAAATCCCGCCGCATCTGTGTTATCGCCGATGAGTTTGTTATCTCGCAAATAAATCGTATTCACCGCACCGATGGATTTTGCCGTGGGCGTGAGTTCGTCGAGAAATTTGATGACGTTTTGTTTGTGCGGAATGGTGACGTTGAGTCCGTGCAGTTCGCCTGTGCGGAGGCGGGTGAGGAGGCTCTGCAACCCTTGTTTGTTATCGAGAGGAATAGGGAATAGGGAATATTCACCTTGTAATCCGCAAGCCTTCAACGCGGCGGTATGAATCTTCGGCGAGAGGGAGTGGCTGAGGGGGTAGCCGATGAGACCGAGTGAATAGTGGAAAGTGGAAAGTCGCATGGGCGAGGAAAGAAGAAAGAGGAAAGAGTTAACGCAAAGATTCAAGTACATCGAAAAAATTCGGAAAGGTCTTCGATACGCACGATGGGTTTTCGATGGTAACACCATCAAAGCGCAGACCGATGAGAGAGAATGCCATTGCCATGCGATGATCGTTGTAGGTTTGGATGTTTGCAGGTTGCAGGTTCGAGGAGCGGGATAGATCGTCATACCGTCTTCGTGTTCGTCCGCTTGGACGCCGAGTACGGCAGGTTCGGCGCAGGTGGCGTGGACGCGATCCGTTTCTTTGTGGCGGGCGGAGGCGATGCCACGGATGCGCGTGGGGGTGGAGTAAAAGGCGCGATCGCCGCGAGGGTTTGGGCGGTGTCGGGGATGTCGCGGAGGTCGCCATTACGCGGAGTTCAGGTGACCAGTGACAGTAAACAGTTATCAGTTTCGGTGACTGAGCATCCCATTTGCGTGAGAATATCAAGAAATCTGGCAACTTGCTTGGAATTTCGAGAGATGTTTTTCGACTTTGACCGTCCCGCAGATGAACTGGCGCCGCGGCGAGAAAGTAGAGGAGGCGGCGGAGGCGTCCATTTCGATTGGGTAGTTGGTAATTGGTAATTGGTAATTGGGGATTGGAGGCTGGAGATTGGAGACTGGGGATTGGAGAAATTTGAGGGTGGAGAATTGAGGGGTGGGTAATTGGTACGTGGAAAGAGGGATGGTGAAGGATTGGTAGCCATCACGTTGTACTTCCACGCCGAAGTCTTGCATGATGGCGAGGGTCATATCTACATAAGGTTTTTGAATTTAATTCGGTGGTGAGTTCGATCTTGATGGGAGTTTGGGCGTACGGAGCGACCATGAGGGAGGCGGAGAGGAATTGGGAGGAGATGTCGCCTGCGATTTTGGTTTTTTCCGCCACGCAATCCGCCCGCGATAATGTTGAGGGGGAGATGAATGGTCTTGCGTGTTACGTATCGCGTGATCGGCTGTACGTTTGCCCCAAGTTCGGTCAATGAGTTAACCAAGTCATCCATGGGGCGTTCTCTCATGCGAGCATCCCCGTCTAAAATGAACTCGCCATGACCAAGCGTGAGGAACGCGGATAGAAATCTTGCGGCGGTGCCTGCGTTGCCGATGAAGAGTTCGGCTCTCGCGGCGGGGATTTTTCCGCCCAAGCCTGTGACGGTCATTTCGGAGGTGGCTTCGTCGAGTTGAACGTCGAAGCCGAGGGATTGGAGCGCGTTTGCGAAATATTTTGAATCGTCGGAGAATAGCGCGTTGGTTAATTTTGTTTTGCCGTTTGCAAGAGCCGCGATGAGCAAGGCTCGGTTGGTCAGCGATTTTGAGCCAGGGACGCGGACGGTGGCGTTGAGGGGGTGAGGGAGGGGGGTGATGCGCATGTGAAAAAATGAGAATTAGAGGAATGGAGAATTAGAGACCAGAGAGTAGAGATTAGAGACTGGAGATTAGAGACCAGAGATTAGAGACTGGAGATTAGAGATTGGTGGTTGGATCGAGATTGATGAAGCATTTTATCCAATACGGCGTATTCTTCGTTGCGGAGGGCGGCTTCGGTTTCATCCAATGCGGCGCGGAAGGTTTGGATCGCTTTCAGCGTATTCTCCCGATTCGAGCGGAGGATACCCATCATCATGTGAGCGGGCGTGCCTGCCAGTCGGCTTGTCGAGCGGAAGCCTGGTCCGATCAGGGAGACATACTCGTGAGGCGTGGAGCGAGCAAGCGAGGAGGCGAGCAAGAAAGGCAAATGACTTGTGAATGCCAAAGCAAGGTCATGCGCTTCAGCCGACATTTCGATCAGGTTCGCGCCGACGGCTGAGATGATCTGTCGCGCCGCAGAGATCGCTTTCGGAGTAGTCCGTGCGGACGGGGTGACGACGAACGGAGCGTTTCGATATAAATCCGCGTCCGCGTTTTGCAAGCCGAGTTGTTCCTTTCCGCAGATCGGATGCGCGCCGATGACGTCGAAATTTTCGGGAAGTTGATTCATCGATTCAAGGATTACTTTTTTCGTCGAACCCAAGTCCATCAAGATGCAGGGTTGTTTTATGAAGGACGGCAATGTCGGAAGGATGTCTAGAATCACATTGACGGGCGTCGCTAAAATCAAAACATCGAGTTGACGCATGGAGGACAAGTCGCTCGAAGCGTGATCAACGATTCCTACGGCGAGAGCAAGCGAAACCGTGGGAAGATGCGCGTCGAATCCGATCAGGCGGGCGCACTTCCCTTTGAGACTCATCGCCAGCGAGCCGCCCATGAGTCCCAATCCAAGAATCCCAATGACAGAATCTTCGAGCGAAAAGCCATCCTCCATAATCACCAGCCCACAGCGACGGGTTTGTTGACGGGCGCGATGCGGCGTCCCATCACTTCGGCGATGGCTTTCACTTGCTTGACCATCTCGGCAAATTTTTCGGGCTTGAGCGATTGCTTGCCATCGGAGACGGCTTTCGCGGGATCGGGATGCACCTCGACGATGATGCCGTCGGCGCCCGCCGCGATGCCCGCGCGCGCGATGGGCGCGACATAATCGTAATGCCCAGTGGCGTGCGATGGATCGAGGATGACAGGCAGATGCGTTAAATTTTTCAAGACGGGAATCGCGTTGATGTCGGTCGTGTTGCGCGTGGACGTTTCAAACGTGCGGATGCCGCGCTCGCACAGGATAACCTGTTTGTTGCCGCCCGCGAGAAGATATTCGGCAGACATGAGCAGTTCTTCGATGGTGGCGCTGAGTCCGCGTTTGAGCAAAACACTTTTGCGCGTTTCACCGAGCATCCGCAAGAGATTGAAGTTTTGCATGTTGCGCGCGCCCACTTGAAAGACATCCACATATTTCAACATCAGTTCGAGTTGCACTTGCGACATGATCTCGACGACGATGGGCATGCCCGTCTGTTCGCGCGCCTCGGCGAGATATTCGAGTCCCTCTTCGCCGAGTCCTTGAAACGAATACGGCGACGTGCGCGGCTTGAAGACTCCGCCTCGAAGCGCGTTCGCGCCCGCTTCTCTCACCGCGTGAGCCGTTTCCAAAATTTGACTCCTCGACTCCACCGCGCACGGTCCCGCGATCACGACGATGTCATCGCCGCCGACGTTGAAGCCGTCAATCGGGAACACTGAATTTTCGGGATGCGCCTGACGCGAGCCGAGTTTGAAGGGTTGCGAGATTCGTTTCACAGTTTCAACTCCATCGAGAATTTCGAACGGGTCGAGCGACGGGATGTGGAACTCGCCCACCGCGGCGACGATGGCGGTTTCCACTCCGTAGGTGATGTGCGGCGTCAGTCCGTGTTGCTTGACGACGCTCACCACTCCTTCCAGTTGTTGCGGGGTGTAGTGCGGTTTCATTACGATGATCATGGTGGTTTCTCCTAAAGATGAAAATCTGTATACAGGTACACAAGTAGACATGGTTGTGTGTGGGTTACTGCGTACTGCGTATTACGTGTTTACCTGTTTACGTGTTTACTTTTTACTTCCTCACTGCGCCGCTACCAGATCGGGTCGCAACTTCACGGCGTCGCGCAGATAGACATGGGTGATTTCATTTTGCGGCGCGTCAGTATTCCATTGAATCAACACGCGGATCACGCGCGGCAGACTCTTCGGCACGGGGATCTCGCGCGCGCACATCATCGGGACGAGTCCCCAGCCGATCTGACGCGCCCCCTCAGCGGGGAACGTGGAGGCGAGGTCGTCGGTGACGGTAAAGAGCGCGCTGGCGATATCTTCGGGACACATCCCCTCGTTTGAATCTAATATCGCTTCGAGCAACTCCCGCGTCGCTTCGAGAATGAGGTCTGGTTCGTCTGCGGCGACGGTGATCGCGCCTCGGATTCCGCGTGTGGACATAGATGTTCTCCTCAAAATTTTATTGGATGAGGTTTCTCCCTCACCCCGCCCTCTCCCGCTGGGAGAGGGTGCAAATAAAAAAGAGCGAGACCGTTTGGTCTCGCTCTTTTGCATACAGATTGATCTTCTGTCTACTTAAGCGCCGCCAACGGCAACCGAGTCTCGGAAACCGTAAAAATAAAAGTACGCAAACCAGCGGGCGGTCTTAAGCATGTTGGGCAGTATTCTATGCTAATGGCTTGAATGCGTCAAGAGTCTTTTCTATTGAATCTCCACGATAACATCAGAGACCCTTCGGGACGCGAGGCGTCCCTCAGGGTGACATGTTGGTGAGTACGTGAGTCAATCGTAGGTCAGACTTGTAGCCTGACGTTCTCCTGATAGTTAGCATTTGGCGAGTTAATTGCAGATTACCCAATAAATCTAGCAATAAACCCGATATGGATTTTTGCCATAGAGCCAATCCCGAAGGGATGGCAGGATTCTAAAAACGGCAAAATGGGTCTTCAAATCCCGAAGGGATGACATAAAATTGCCGCCTCTGACACCCCTTCGGGGTTGAATGGGATACATCCTTCAACACTATAATCATTTGACCCCTTCGGGGTCTCTGGTAATTTCCGATTGCTCGGTTTAATTTTCAACCCGCAAAAAAAACCACCCTACAATTACTTGTGAAAGAAGTCTACAGTATAATTTCGGGTTCGAGGAATCCCAACATGTCGTTATCGAACAAAATCGAAGAGTGGATGAAAGAAGCCGAAGAGCGACCCGAGTCCGCGGTGACGATCGTGCGGCTCATCGCCAGGCGTTTGCGCGAGTTGACGGAGCGGGATGAGGAACTGCTGGCGGAAAATATCGCTTTGCAGAACGGCACGCGCGTGGAGGAGTATCAGAAGCGCATCGCCCATCTCGAATATCAACTCGAACTGATCAAGCGGCGGTTCGGCGTGGACGAAAGCGCGCTCGTCGAACTCCCCGCGCAACCTGTCGAAGAGTCAACGCTGAGCTTGCTGGTCTACAACGCGCAGGGACGAATCTTCCGCATCAAATTGAATTCGGATGCAAAAGAACTCGGTCGCATCACGAGCGACATGTCCAACGACCACGAGCCGCCGCGCATCCTCGCCGTCCCATCGAATGAAGAGGCGTTGTTGCTTTATACATCGGGACGGGTCGACACGTATCAAGTGAGCAACATTCCGCTTATTGAACCTGGCGGCGCGTGGGAGTGGAGTCAAGCCGCGTTGCCCGACGAGCCTCGCGCAGGCGAACTGCTGGCGTGCGTCACGCCATTCTCGCACCTGCCCCTCTCTGATTTCTTTTTGCAGATCAGCCGCCGCGGTTGCGCGAAGAAAACGATGACCTCTCTGGCACAATCCATTCTCGGCAATCATTACATCGGCAAGGGCGCGTTGCAAAAATCCGACCAGCCCTTCGACCTCATGCTCTCGCGCAAACAAGACCGCGCGGTCTTCGTCACGTATGAGGGCAAGGTCATCGCCTTCGACGTGGACGAACTCTCGTACGCCATCGAGGAGCGCATCAAACTTTCCGCCACCGATTATGTCATCGCGTCGTTCATCACTCGCGCCGATGACTCGCTTCTCTTCGTCACGCAAACGGGCAAAGTGATTCACCGCGACAGCAAAAGCATCGAGACATCCAAATCATCCACGGCAAAAGGACAGGCGTTGATTCCTCCGTCGCGGCTCGAGCAGGGAGTCCGTTTTATGGGCGCGGCGTCGGTGCAGGATTCGGATTCGATTGTCGCGCTGGATGCTTCGGGGCGACTCACCCTCCACAAAGCGGATTCGCTAACGGGAAGCGGTTCGATCGCAGCCGAGGCTTGGATCCTGTCCATTGGGCTGATTCAAACCGATAATAGCCTTGCGAAGGTTCGCAACCTTCGCAAGGCTGGGTGATTCTCATGAGTCTCAAAGTCGGCATTGACTTCGGCACATCCAATTCGGGAGTTGCTGTGTATGATGGACAGCGAGTCCGCGTTCTGCCTGTGGACCCGAAAAATGTTTTGCCTGAAGTCATCAAGACCGTGTTGTACATCACGAAAGATTATCGCGCGTATCTCGGGCAGGAGGCGGTGGAGACGTATTACCGCGATAACGTCAACCGACAGCGGCGCTATGTGAAGCAATGGGCGGGCGAGATCGAATATCGCGGCGCGGATTTGTTTTACATGCGCGATATTTTTGTGTACGTGGACGAGTTGAAACCTGGGCGGCTGTTGCAATATCTCAAGACCGCGCTGCGCAAAGACAATTACAAAGGCACGCAAATCTTTGAACGCTATTACAGTGTTGGCGATCTCGCGCAGACGTATTTGAGTCTGTTGAAGAAACGCGCCGAAGATGTGTTGGGCGAAACGATCCACGCGGTGACGTTGGGACGCCCCGTCAAATTTTCCGAGTCGCCTGAACTCGATTCCAAAGCACAAGAGACTCTGCGCGCGGCGGCGCATGAGGCGGGCTTCAAAGAAGTGGACTTTGAACTGGAGCCGATTGCCGCGGCGTTGGATTACGAACAATCAATCACCAAGCCACAGAACGTCGTCATCTTCGACTTCGGCGGCGGCACGCTCGACATCGCCGTGATGCGACTCGGTGACGCGAAGAGTCGCCAAGTCTATGCCAGCGGCGGCGTGGACATCGCAGGCTCGGACTTCGACCGCACGATCATCGAGAAGCGCATGTTGCAACATTTTGGTTTCGGAAAAGTAAAACATCATCCCGAGATCATGCAGATGATCGAGGCTGTCCCCGATTGGATGGCGCTCCCTGAAATGGGCACGCCCATCAACAAAAATATTTTGGACAAGGCGATTCAGGCAAAGGTCGCGCCTGTCCGCCTGAAGGCGTTGGAGCATTTGATCTACAACGACCTGGCGTTCACGTTCTACAACCGCGTCGAAGCGGGGAAGATCGCTCTATCCAATGACGGCGCGACGGTGATCAGTTTGGAAGATAAAGATATTTCGCTGTGGGAACTGTACACGCGCTCGCAATTTGAATCCGATATTCAGCATTATCTGGT
>JAXLVX010000025.1:0-41532 GCA_046328795.1 Anaerolineales bacterium
CGCCGCCAGATCCTCAACAGCATCATCGGGTATGTTACGGAGTTTCGATTGGAAGCCCATCCAACGATTCATTGCAGGTCAAGTATTGCGCGGAACTGTACACCCAGCTTTTGTTATTGTCGGCATCCACAGCGATCAAGAGCCAATCTCCATCCGCCGAACGGCCGATGGGTTGAACTGTTTCTCCCGATTTCAAATAGACTGGGGAGGAATAATCGGTCCCGGGACCGCTTCGCACACGCAATACCTGCGCCCTGACATCGCAAATGACCACCAACTTTAGCGGTTTGATCGTTATCTCTTCGAAGTGAATATGCACGGCGGTCACATCGAACGATTGAACGAAGAAACCGACTTCGCCGCTCGCATAATCCGCATCGGTTAACTGACTAACAACCTTGTCGTTGATGCTGAACGTGAAACTCGCTCCTTGCGCGTCCACTCGCAACAAATCCTCCACATCCGGGTCATGAATGCCTTCGTCTGTCCCCTCCACCAACACTGTCAATGCGGTTGGCGTGCTTTTGAGAACGTACCATTTCTTGGTTCGCTGTGAGATCACAAAGGCATAATACTGATCCCCGGAACGACGGAACACCGTGCCGAAACTAAAGTCACCGGTTTCGGCTGTTCGGCTTGAGGCTGTGAACGCCTTGACCTCGATGGTCACATCGCCATAACTTTGTTTCCCTGGTTCGAATACGGTCGTCTTATAGTTTGGACTCGTGATTTCAACGTGGTAATACTCCGGCTCGTGATACCCGATGAAGAAATTGTCGAATTTCTCTTCGGGCCAGCCTGTGGCAGGATTCGCAAAATCGTCATGATAGAGCGCCGCGTCAGAATCTGAAGAGGCGGGCCCGTCGTACTTGCGGATCATCAAATCTTCGAAGTGGATGTGCACCGCGGTCACATCGAATGATTGCACAAAGAAACCGACTTCGCCGCTCGCATAATCAGCATCAGTCACTTGATTGACAACCTTGCCGTTGATGCTGAACGTGAAATTCGCTCCTTGCGCGTCCACTCGCAACAAGTCCTCCACATCCGGGTCATGAATGCCTTCGTCTGTCCCCTCCACCAACACGGTCAATGCGGTTGGCGTGCTTTTGAGAACATACCATTTCTTGGTTCGTTGTGAGATCACAAAGGCATAATACTGATCCCCGGAACGACGGAAGACCACGCCGAAACTAAAGTCGCCGGTTTCGGCTGTTCTGCTAGATGCTGTGAATGCCTTGACTTCGATAGTGGCATCGCCATAACTTTGTTTCCCCGGTTCAAAAACGGTGGTCTTGTAGTTTGGACTCGTTATTTCAACGTGGTAATACTCTGGCTCGTGATACCCAATGAAGAAATTGTCGAACTTTTCCTCGGGCCAGCCCGTGGCGGGATTCGCAAAATCATCATGATAAAGAACATCACCGTCAGCCACTGTGGTGCCGTGATCATGCTCAGGCGTGGGTGTGCTAACAGCCGCTTCTGTTGAAGTCGGCGGCGAGATTTCAGTTGCTTGTTCATTGGGGGTCGTGCCTAATGAGCAACTCGATAATAGCAATGAGATGACCAAGAGCAGCGAAAACCAAGGATGCCTGTAATACGCTTTTTTTATCATGGTAGTACTCCGTTACTTAACCTGATCGGCGGCGCAGCGAAAGCCGGCAAACTTTACGTAACGCTCGTCATCAGGCGAAACCGATAAACGATATGCCAGATCAAGGATCGGCAACCCGAATCGTCCGCCGCGCAGGATCTTCGAATCGGCGGGCGCCTCGGCATACGGCTCGCCTACCCATTCCCAGACGTTACCCACCAAGTCATACACCCCAAATGGACTTTGGTTGAAGGGCATAGATCCAATTTCATAGGCATCGTCTGTGGGGAGGTTCAACACCTGACCGTTCGCGGTCGGATCTTCACCCCAAGGATACAGTTGTGGATTTGGTCCAGTCCCGCGTCCAGCCGCCTCCCATTCTGCCTCGGTAGGCAAACGTTTGTTGACCCAACTGCAATATGCCAATGCCTGATCCCACGTCACCCCGCGGACCGGGCGATTCCCGTCACCAAGTACTTCCTGTGACTGTCCGTTCGTCGCGGTCAAAAATTGCACGTATTGATCATACGTGATTTGATATTTGTCAATCCAAAACTTATCTAAGGATATTTCTTTGGGAGGGCTGTGATACTCATCTCCGGCTGAAGAGCCAACCAAATAAGCGCCGGGCGGGATTTCTATCATCCCATCCGGGCTGGGAAGACCTCCCGTTCCAGATACTGGACCGGTCACTGGGGTTTCAATATTCCCGGGAGTTTTATCATTCAGCGGAGACACAGTCCCGGTTAGCCGCGAGATTACAAGGAATGCGCCGACCAACAATGCGATCAATCCTACAATAGAAGCAATACCCACTCCGATCAGAACTTTTTTTCGTGTGGCTGGCGTTGAGACTTGCGATGCGGCGACCTGAGATGCGGCACTCTGAGACGGCGATTCGTACATTGTGCTGTGGACACTTTTCACTTCTTCGGGAAGTGTGCCGATGATCGTCTCTGCCTCTCTGCTCATGCCAATGGAAAGGTAAAACTCGACCGCCATACTGCTCGCCGTCGGATACCGGTCTTCGGCCCTTTTGGTAAGCGCTTGGTCAATCACTTTTTGAACGACTGGGGAAATGCCGGAGATAGATGGAGGCGGATCGTGGATCTGTTTGTAGATCACGGTTAATGAACTGTCTGCCTCGAACGGAACGCGCCCCGCCAGCATTTCATATAATACAATGCCGAGCGAGTAGATGTCTGTCCGATGATCTATCGCATCGCCCCGCGCCTGCTCCGGTGACATGTAGGCGGGCGTCCCGCTGACCATGCCTGAGGCGGTTTGAGAAGCCGAATTGGCGATGCGGACCAGCCCGAAGTCGGTGAGAATCGCTTCCACGTCGTTCGTGAGCGGTCTGTCGAGGGGGATATCCCCCACCTTTTTATGGAGGAGGATGTTCCCCGGTTTGATGTCTCTATGGATCACACCCTGCCCGTGCGCATAATCCAGCGAGGCGGTCAGCGCCTTGAGGAGCCGCGCCACTTGATGAGGCTGAATCCTTTCGTTACGCCCATGCAGATCACGCAGATAGGATGCAAGCGTCGGTCCTTTCAGGTATTCCATCACAATATAGGGATGCCCATCCACGGCATCGAAATCATAGATTTGGACGATGTTAGGATGCCTTAACCCCGCGACAACTTTTGCCTCCCGTTGAAAGCGCGCCAGAAGGTCGGGGTCTTTCTCAATGTAGCTATGCAATACTTTGATAGCCACTTGCCGGTCAAGGGTAAGATGCGTGCCAAGATACACCTCTGCCATCCCCCCGTGCGCAAGGTATTTATCTATTCGAACTTTACCGATCGTTTTGCCGAGCCATTCTGGCATACGAAAGATTATACAATACTAATCGGACTAATATTCTCCGAAAAAATGGCAATAGAGTTCCAAATAACGATGGTTTTATCGGGCGGGTCATCTGCGTATGCGGGGTTATTCGACCGCCAGAGGCGATTGAGTTCTGACATATAATCCCCGTAATGGATAATCACTACGATGCCGTCATCATTGGCGGGGGAGTGGCGGGGCTCACCGCCGCGCTCTACCTCGCCGAGCGCGGACTCAAGCCGCTCATCCTCGAAGCCGACGAGCGCGTGGGCGGGAGATTATCGGGCAAAGAAGCCATCAACATCAACGGGTGGAAATTCCCGAATGAACATGGCGTGCATGGCGTGTGGTCGTCGTATATAAATCTCAAGGCGATGTTGCGGCGGCATGGAATCATTGACGAACTCGTCCCCGCAAGAGACGAGCAATGGATCTATCGTGATCGCAACTTTATCGGGCGCGTGAACATCGGCTCGATGATTCGCAATAGTCCATTGCCCGCGCCGCTTCATTATCTGCCGTTGTTATTCCATCCAAAATTTATGTGGATGCTCAGCCTCAGCGATTGGGCTTCGCTGTTTCATGTGTGGGGCACGCTCCTCATGTCCATCGGCATTGATCCGTTTGTGGAAGATCAGCCGCTGGAGGGTCTCACGTTTGGCGAATCGCTCAAACGCTGGGGTCCCGCGTTCCGCGCGTTGTTCTTCGGTCTCACGCGCAATGGACTCTCGACCAATCCCGACGATGTTCCGCTCGCGGGCTTCCTCGCCTTCCTCCGTTTTTATACAGTCATGCGGCGCGATGCGTGGCGCTTCGAATATCTTCCCAACGGCGGCGGCGATGTGTGCGAAAAACTGTCCGCGAAGATTCGGCAGAACGGAGGCGAGATCAGGTTCAAGTCCCGTGTGAAGCGTGCAGAGAAAAACGATGATTGGACTCTTCACTACGAGTCGGACGAAGGTCCCGCTTCGATTCGATCCCGCTTCGTCATCCTCGCCTCTGACTCCCCTTCGGCTGAATCGCTCATCCTCAACAGTTTCCAAACTGACGGGCTGTTCTTCCCGCATGGACTCGGTCACGCGGTGATTCGTTTATGGTTCGGCAAACAACCGCGCAAACATCCCGAGGCGGGCATCTTCAGCGGCGACTTTGTGATGCACAATTTTTTCTGGCTCGATAAAATTTATGACGGGTATCGTAAGTGGAGCGATGAAACAGGCGGCGCGTGCATCGAAGTCCACGTGTACGGACCCGAGTCGGTGTTGAAGCAAGCCGACGCCGTCCTGTTGACGAATGTGCTGACCGATTTTTATCGCGCATTCCCTGAATTGAAAGGGCATCTCATCAAGCCGCATCTGCAGCGCAATGCCGCGACTCACACACTGCCCGCATTGGGCGCGCGCGGAACGCATCTGGGCGTGGACACGCCATGGGAAAATTTTTTCTGCGCCGGCGATTGGGTGTGGCTGCAAAACCCGTCGTTCTTTTTGGAACGCGCCTGCATGACGGGACTCGAAGCCGCGAATCGCGTATTGACCTTGTGCGGAAAAGAATCGTTTGATGTGCAACCCTATCCGCCCCCTGAACCGCTCGCCGCGTGGATCGAAGCGATGATGATGAGAGGGAGGAAGAAGAGGCGAAGAAAACGTTGATATGGTCCAGAATTAATGGCGGCGAAGAATTGGAAAGTGTCTTGGCGGTTATGATTGCCTGTTTGAATCTTCTGATGCTTCGTTTTTCTGCGATAGTTTTTGCACACGTCTAATAAAAAAGATTGCGATACATCCACTGCAAAACATCGCTAACGCCATCGCAACTTCATATCTTTGAATGAAGCCAAAACCCCATGCCAACCAAACAACTAAACCGGCTAAGAAGGTCAATAGATGGGATTGAAGAGCTGTTGTGGCAATTTCATTCGAAATCTGAGATGAATAATGATGGTCAGTCAATACTTCTTTCCAACGAGTTAGCTCCCGATTGACTGTCCTAGGCCAAACGGCAAGAGCTGCCAGAAGCGCACCTGCGACCACAATCAGCAGTATAGGAAATAGATCGAAGGGAAGGACTAATAAGGCAACCTGACCAATAACGAGTCCCAGGATCACAATCATCAGTTGGACAGAAACCGCTCCAAGAAGCCCAGCCAGAGGTGAAAGTGACGGCAAAATAATCCACTCCCAAACGCCGAATTTTTCTTGGGAGTTTTCCGAATTAATTCTCCAAGCCATGAGGCAGGCAGTAGCGAATGCCAGCAATGAAAGTAGAAACCAAATGAGAGCTTCTCGCCAGACCGCAGCAAAAATGGACGAGAAGTTTTCTGCTCTATAGGGTGTTGGTTCTGCATTCTGAACTGATATTCGTTCCCACTCCCCGTTTGGCAGTTCTTTCCGCAAAATGCCTTCTTTGCCCACTGCAACTAAAACATAATCTTGATCTTTCCACTTAATTATAATTAGGTCGTGCGGTCCTAAATCCATACCGGGATTTACACGATCTAAATATGCGATTCTTTCAGGAGGTAATTCCCAAGAAATTCTCCACGAATTTCCCGCGTCTTCCGATATTTCAACATTTCCATTTCCGTTGACGCGATAACATTCATTCTGATTGTTGGGCGCGCAAACAACAATAGGTAGGGAAATGTATTGATTTGGAAATTGTGTTTGGTCAAATTCATATTGGGGTTCCCATGTCTTTCCTCCATCTTTACTGATTGCCATTGTTCTTGAGATCATATCGGACGCAAGAACAGACTTGTCCTTTATTGCGAGGTGTGTTGCAGCCTCAACTGTAGGCGCGGCAGGCGAAGATGCAATTGCCGCAAATGCTCCGATGGAAAGAGCAATGTATGCAAATTTGCTTCGCCTCCATTGTTGACTTTGCTTCCAGAGATTCCACGCGGGAAGCATTGCAATCAACCCGAAGAGGTCTGTCCAATCCAATGAAAATTGAGTTGGAAAATCTACGATGTGCGAAGCGAACTGAGATGTTATGGAGTTAATATAAGGGGAGGTTTTGAGAAGGAAAAACCAGATACCAACAAGCAAGAATGAGACTTGTCCAATGATGCGCGGCTGAGAGTTGAACTTGGACAGTAAAATGCTCAAACCAGCCGCAACAATGAATGGAAAGAAGTACAACCCTGCGAAATCGCTCAATTTCCCTGTCAACCACGAAGAAAAGAAAACTTTAAATACGTGATCGTTGAGCAAGAGCAGTGCAACGCTCGCCAGCGAAAGCGGATGTTGCAGACATCTCAGGCTGTTTTCAAATCCTTCGTTTCTTTCCATCTCATCCTCAAGTTTTCCGATTGTAAATCCTTTTAACTCCGTGTCTTGCCATCTACTTTCCACTTTCCACTGATCGCCGTTCACTGATCACTGTATTACTCCAAGTTTCCTCCCAACCCTCGCAAACGCCTCCAAGCCCTGACCGAGATCATCACGGTCATGCGACGCGGAGATCATCACGCGAATCCTTGCTTTGCCTTTTGCAACAGTGGGGAATCCGATTGCCATGGCGAACACGCCTTCTTCAAATAACTCACGGCTGAATTGTTGGGCGAGCGGAGCCTCGCCGAGCATCACAGGCGTGATCGGCGTTTCGCTGACGCCCGTGTCGAATCCCAGTTTCTTCATTTCGGCTTTGAAATATTTCGCGTTGTCCCAAAGTTTATCCACGAGTTCGGTTGATTCTTCGAGCAGGTCAACCGCCGCGAGACATGCCGCCGCGTCGGGCGCGGTGACTGCGGACGAGAACAGGAACGGTCGTCCGCGCTGCCTCAGCCATTCAATGATCACTTTGTTGCCCGCGACGATTCCGCCGACGACGCCGAACGCTTTTGACATCGTCCCAACTTCGATGTCCACTTGGCCATGCAAGCCGAAATGATCCACGATGCCGCGCCCGCCTGTGCCGAGAACGCCTTCGCCATGCGCGTCATCCACCATGATCATGATGTCATATTTTTTTGCCTCCACCAGATTCGGGAGAGGGCGATGTCGCCGTCCATGCTAAAGACTCCGTCGGTGATGATCAACGCGGCGGAAGTTCGAAGCGTGTTCTTTGATCGCATCTTCCAACGCGCTCGCGTCGTTGTGTTCGTACGCGACGATCTTCGCGCCGAAGGAAGTCATCGCGTCAATGATCGAAGCGTGATTCAATGCGGTCGGAAAAAATCGCCTTCTTTGCCGACCAACGCCGAGATGGCTCCGAGATTTGCGGTGAAGCCCGATTGAAACGTGATGACATCTTCCGCGCCTTTGAATGTTGCGAGTCGTTTTTCCAGATCAACATGCAGATCGGTTGTGCCAGCAATGGTGCGCACTGCGGCGGGACCCACACCGAATTTCTTCGTCGCCTCTTTCGCGGCTTCGATCAACTTCGGATGATTCGCCAAGCCCAAATAATTATTCGAGCAAAAGTTCAACACATCTTTTCCGTCCACGATGAGACGCGCGCCCTGCGCCGAGCCGATCGTGCGGATGCGGTTGTACAAGCCTTGCTCTTTCAAGCCGTCAATTTCCTGCGCGAGCCAATCAATTTTTGACATGTTGTTCTCCTGTTTTTATCCTTGCGAAGGTTCGCAACCTTCGCAAGGATCTATTCTTCAAAGTCCGCAAACAATCCCAACTCGATCATCGCTTCCATCACTTTTTGGATGGCTCCGCTTTTGACGATGACCGCCGTCGGACTTAATATTTCGCCGAAAAATTTTCCCGCTTTCGACTTACGCGCCTCTTCCAACACCTCGGGCTGACTTACCCGTAGGATGGTTTGAGTTTCCATTCGAGCTTGTGTGCCATTAGCGTCCCAGCGTTTGAGCGCTTTCACCAGCGGCGGCGGGACTTTGTTATCGGTATGCTTCACCAGCAACGACAACAATTGCTCGGCTTTCAATCCCTGCTCTTTGGCGTGTTTCAGTGATTGCGCTGTGACGCGATATTTATATCCATCGCCTTTTGGCTCATCCCATTCACAAAACCTTGCGATCTGATACCGAACCACGCGCGGCGCGAATCTTTCCACACTCACCTTGCCATTGGATGAAGCAGTTATCTTTCCTCTTTCCTCTTTCGTGGTTTGGAAAGAGGAAAGACGGAAAGAAGTCGCATCTGCCGCTCCCTCCGCCATCGAAAGATCAATTCTTCCCAGCCAATGAAGTGTATTGATGAAGAATCGGATCAACGCGCCGTCCACTTCGTTCCATGAATCGAATCCGCGCAGGTATTGCCCGTCGGAGGCGCGTTTGATGAACCACGAGTCGTAGTCGCCTGCGGGACGTTGAAAGTCGGGATGTGATTGTTTGATGGCGCGAACAAAATCGGTCACGCTCCACCATTTGTTAGCGGGAATAGTTTGGATAAAACCGAGTATCGCGTTTCGAGTTTCGCGCGGCAAGTTTTTCCATTCGCCCTCGCAGACGATGCTCGGCATGAGTTTGAGTTCGTTGAACGTGTCGCTTTCGAGCCAAGAGTTGTGGAGCATCTTCATTGCGTCTGCGCGTGAGGCTTCGAGGAAGGTTTTTACAGGCTCGGTTTGGATGTTGTTGTTTGTGATGAGGTTGGCAGATGTGAGCAATGCAACGAGTCGTAGGTCACAATTACCAATTTGACCTATCCTCAACGCGGCGAGCAGGGTTGTGGCATCGTCGAGGATGGAATCGTCTGCGAGAATCTCTTTCCCTTTTTCGTTGGGTGATGCGGCGCGACCCAAAGATTCGTTTTTTGTAGAGGTGGGTGGCGTAGTAGGGATGGGCAGCTGCTCATCCCTACGGCGTGAAATTAACGGCAACAAATCATCAGGAATGTATGCAAACTCCTGCGAGCCTTTGTCGGTGTCAAAGAATGCGCGCGCTAAGATGCCGCGATAAAAAAGAATCTCGGATGTTGAAATTGGATTCCGATGCGGATGTTCCCTGTCGCGTTTGCCTGCGCCCATTTCGCGGATGTCGCCGAATTGACGCGCGAATGTCGCCCACGCGATTCGTCCGTTGGAGGCGATGAGGGCGGCGATGGCGGAGTCCGCTTTGGGGGGGAGAGAGGCTAAATGGTCTGCGAGCAGGTTGAAGTCGAGGAGAGAGGCGGATAGTTCATCCCGCGCTGAATCGGCATCCGTAGAATCCAGTTCGAGTCCCCATAGTTCCGCGATGATGCGGAGGTGTCCGATGTCTTGGTGGAGGAGGGAGTGGATGAGGTCAGGCATATGTCGCCAATTACGAATTACCAATTACTAGCACACATTGTAATTCGTAATTGGTAATTAGCCTTTTACTACTTTCAGCGCGTTGGGCAAAATTTCAAAACTCACTTTGCGCACATCGGTGCCGAGACCTGAAAAAATTTCGCCGTCGGTGTGGATGTACAGCGGGCGGTCTGCGGTGAGCGAGAATTTTTTACACGTGCCCATTTTGACTTCTTTGAATCGTCCGTGCGTGCCTTTCATCACCTCGGGCAGGATGCGGAACATCATGGCGCGGCTCACGTCGGTGATCATGGCGTAGTGGAGGATGCCGTCGTCAATTTTTGCTTCGGGAGCCATGAGGAAGCCGCCGCCTTCGCGCGGCCCGTTGCATAGCACGAGGTAGATGGTTTTCTGTTCCCATTGTTCGGTATCGGTTTCGATTTCCATTTTGATGGGATTATGATCAATGATGATGGTTTGCAACACGGATGTAAGGTACATGAGGAAACCGCGCAAGAGGGGCAGGCGGTGCGAACGAATCGTGACCATCGCGCCGAAGCCGATGCCGAGCGTGTTGTCGAAATATTCTTTGCGCCCGTTGCCGTCGGTCATCAAGCCGAGATCAACAGTGGAGGCTTCGCCATCGAGCGCGCGGCGCAGGGCTTTGTCCGATTGTTTTGTCGCGCCGATGCCGTGCGCGAAGTCGTTGCCCGAGCCGACAGGCACAACGCCGAGAACGGGACGTTTGTTTTCAGGCGCTTGCATGATCCCGTTTACCACTTCATGGACTGTGCCGTCTCCGCCCATCGCGATGATCCTGTCGTAACCTTCCTCGCTCGCTTCGCGCGCCAACTCGATCGCGTGACCTGGGTACACCGTTCCGCTCCATGTGACGTTGCCGTGTTGTTCGGTGATGGATCGCAAGTCCCGCGCGACGCGCCACGCGTTGCCCATGTCTGCCATGGGGTTGAGGATGATTTTGATTTTGGGTGGCATGAAGTTTCCTCCGTAGAGAAGTGACAGTCACCTTCAAGGTGACTGTCACTTGATTTTCTTCGATTATAACCCCCGTAAAATAAATCGGAGGCTTATTCGCCTCCGATGTTGGGTTTTGATAAGGGACCCGTGATTCCGCGCGCGACCTGAAACGAGCCTCGGTTATGTTTTTTTGCGTAATATAGAGCCGCATCCGCAGCGCGCAGGAGGTCTGGGGCGATCTGCCCATGGATGGGATACAGCGCGATGCCGCCGGAGATTCCCAATTTTGGGTTTTTCCCATCGGGCAATTTATATTTGAGATTGCGCATTGTCTCGGTGATCTTGCTGGCGACGATCTGCGCAGATGACATATCGGATTGGGTAAGGATCAACGTCAGTTCATCGCCGCCATAACGGGCGAGAAAATCCGTGTTGCGCACGCCTCGCGCCAAATGACTGAAGGCTATCCGTAAGACTTCATCGCCGGTCGAATGTCCGTAGGTGTCGTTGACGGCTTTGAATCCGTCGAGGTCCATCATCATAACGGCAAATGAATAGTTATTTCGTCTCGCGGCGACCACCTCGTCTTCCAACCGCTCGTCGAGGGCGCGGCGGTTGGGCAAGCCTGTCAGCGTGTCGCTGTATGCCTGCCGGCTGATCAATTGGTGAAGCCTGGCGTTCGAGATCGCTACTGCGGCTTGATCGGATAGTAATCCCAATAAACGCATTTCTGAAGACGAAAAGCCGCCTGTAGTAATGCGTGAAAGATTCATCACCCCAACAACAGTGTCGCCGAACTTCAGCGGAATGCTGATAATTGAACCTGCCCATTCGGGAGGCGTGTTTGTGAAGAGCGGATGATTTCTCATATCTTCCACGATGATGGTTGCGCCGTTACGCGCCACCGTGTAGGTGAGTCCGTTCGAGCGCGGTTTCGAGAAAGGTTTAGCCCGCGCGCCATCTGAGTCGAGCGCTACGCCAAACGAAAGGCGGTTATTCTTATATAAGAAGATGTTGACGCTGAACGCTTTGTGGATCAGGCGCATGGCTTCGGCGGCGACGGCATCCAGCACATCCGGCAGTTCGAGGCTGGAGGTCAAATGGATGCTCAACTTCTTCAGCGCCTCGAGTTCCTCGGTCTGTTGTTTGAGCAGGGAAAGCAAGGCGCGTTTCTCGACCAATTGACGGGCGAGCTCTGCCGGTGAATCCACGCTGCCGGGCGCGTATCTGTCTTGCGTTGTTAGAAGAATATCAAGCAATTGAAGTAGATTCTCAGACTCAGCCGGAGATTTCCCCAATTCGATCAACGACTTGCGCACTTCTTCCAGCATGGTGTTTTCGATTTCGCCCATTCGTATCTCGTCGGAGCGTTATTAAATCACAATTTGTCTTCGCGTCAGTTCGCTCATTTGTCCTACTGACGATGGTCATTATACTCACGCCGTATCGTGATTGGATTGCACGCCCGTTACAACTCTCCAAATCGGATATGCTACAATCGGAAGCATCCCACATCTGGAGGAATCGTGTCTCTCCCGCCCAAACCTGCCCCAGCCACTCCACTTAATCCACGCCTCCGCGGACTCATCATCGGCGCATCGGATGGGCTCGGCGCAGAACTCGCCCGCAAATTATCATCGGATGGATATTCGCTCGCGTTGATCGCGCGAAGCAAAGATAAACTGGACGCGCTTTGTCAGGAGATCAATTCAAAAGGCGGGAGCGTTCGTTCGTATCCGCACAACGTGACCGACTACGATAAAGTTCCAAGCCTGCTCCTCAAGATCGTCGCCGACCTCGGCGGGTTGGATGTGGTTATTTATGTTGCTAGTGTGAACAATCCGCCCGGCGGAATTGACAAATATAACTTCGAGAATGACCGGCAGATGATCGAGGTCAATTTAATTGGCGCAATGGCATGGCTGACGCCGATCGCCGAGATGTTCCAGTCTGCTGGGGCAGGGCAGATCGTCGGCATTTCATCCGTTGCTGGCGATCGCGGGCGCGTGGGGAATCCCGGTTACAACACCTCCAAAGCCGGGTTGACGACGTACCTCGAGGCGTTGCGAAACAGGCTAACCCGTCGCGGGGTGAACGTGCTGACGGTGAAACCCGGCTTCATGAAGACGGAAATGCTCAAAGCCGCGCCGGGACCAACTCCGTTTGCCATCGAGCCGTCGGTGGCGGCGGATCATATTTTGAAAGCGATGAAGAAACGCAAGCAGGTCATTTACACTGCGCCCATCTGGCGCTGGATCATGCTGGCGATCCAACATACGCCATCATTTATTTTCAGAAAATTGTCGTTCTAAATGAAGAGACTGGAGACTAGAGATTAGTCTCCAGTCTCTAGTCTCTATTCCCAATGACTCTATCACCTAACACATTCACACGATTTGAAAACTTCGGTCATTCGCTCCAAGCCTCATCGTATCGAATTCCAATTCAACGAACCGAAGATGTATACGAAGCGTTTCAGCTCGCGAAGAAACTTGGGCTGAAAGTTACCGCGCGCGGCACGGGCATCAGTTACAACGACGCGTCGCTCAACGGCGGCGGGATCGTGTTGGACATGCGAGGGATGAATCAGATCGCCGAATGGGATCCAGCCACAGGCGTGGTGAGATGCGAGTCGGGCGTCACGCTGGAGCAGTTGTGGCAGAGAGTGGTGTCCGATGGTTGGTGGCCCCCCGTCGTCTCAGGCACGATGAAAACAACTTTGGGCGGATGCCTCAGCACGAACATTCACGGAAAAAATAATTTTCAGGTCGGTCCCATCGGCGAGCATGTGATCGAATTCACCGCGATGCTTCCGACTGGCGCATTGGTGACATGTTCGCCCAAGAAAAACGCGGATTTGTTCTACGCGATGATCAGCGGACTTGGGATGCTCGGAGTCTTTACATCCATCACGTTGAAGATGAAACGCATCTACTCCGGACTTGTGGCTGTGGATGCTTGGCACGTGCCGAATCTCAGCCGGCACATCAGCGACCTGCGCGAACACGCGCCAACCCATGATTACATTGTCGGCTGGCTGGACGCGTTCGCAAGCGGAAGCAGTTTAGGGCGCGGACAAATCCATGGCGCGAGGCAACTCGAAGTAGGCGAAGACCCGAACCCGCAAAAAACTGAGGACCTTTCGAATCAACATTTACCCGATCGTTTTTTTGGCGTCCTTCCGAAATCTTTGTTACATTATTTTATGAAACCCATGGTGAATAATGTTACGTGGCGTTTCGTCAACTTTGGCAGGTATTTGCTGGCGTTGCGCGCGCATACGTTTCGACAATCGCACGATGAATTTCACTTTCTGTTGGATTATGCGCCGGGCTGGGAGCGTTCATTCGGGCGCGGCGGATTGATCCAATACCAGTCGTTCCTGCCGAAAGAAACAACGGAAGACGCATGGCGCGAGCTGATCCAACTTTCTCATCGAAACAAGTTGTCATCGTATCTTGGTGTGACTAAGCGACATCGTCCCGATAAATTCTTGCTGTCTCATGGCGTGGACGGCTTTTCGCTCGCGCTGGATTTCAAAGTAACCGATTCGAATCGCGCGAAATTGAGCGCGATGCTGCAAGAGTTTGACCGCATCGTACTGAATGCAGGCGGACGATTCTATTTCGCCAAGAACAGCGAAACGTCTGCCGAGTCCACGCGCAGGTTTTTAGGCGATGAAGCGGTCGAGAAATTTATGAAACTCAAAAAGCGATGTGATCCGAATGGGCTGTTGGAATCGGATCTATATCGTAGAGTCTTTGGCAAATGAGCCGACAGTATGATCTGATCGTCATTGGTTCGGGCCCAGCGGGAGAGAAGGGCGCCGCGCAAGCCGCGTATTTTGGCAAACGCGTAGCGATCATTGAACGCGCCGAATACGTCGGCGGAGCGGGGATCAACACAGGGACAGTCCCTTCCAAGACATTGCGTGAGACCGCCTTATATTTCTCAGGGTTACGGCAACGCGGACTGTATGGCATTGATTATTCGCTGAAAGATGACCTCTCTGTAAGGGACTTCATGCACCGCGAGCATGTGGTTGTGGAGAAGGAACGGCACATCATCGAACGCAACATCCATCGCCACGACATTGACTTGATCCACGGCACTGCTTCATTGATAGATGCTCACACGGTGAAAGTTGATTCTTCAAAGGGTGAAGTTCTCCTTACGGCTGAATTCATCCTCATTGCGACCGGCTCTTCGCCGTATCACCCGCCGGAGATTCCCTTCGACGGCGATCTGATCTACGATTCAGATTCGATCCTTCACATGAACCGCATCCCCAAAACGATGGCTGTCGTTGGCGGCGGCGTGATCGGCACCGAATACGCATCCATATTTACTGCGCTCGGCGTGGATGTCACGTTGATCGAACCCAAAGAACGGATTTTGCCATTCATTGATTCGGAGATCATCGAACGACTTCGTTATCAACTCTCCCTGATCGGTCTACACTTTGCGCTCGGCGATAAGATGACGGAGATCTCGGTCCATGAACATCACGTGCATCTGACGCTGGAAAAAGCGGGAGAAATGGAATTCGATATCGCGCTGATCGCCTCCGGCAGGACGAGCAATGTGGAAGGGCTTGGCTTGGAACAGATCGGCGTGGAAATGGGAAAGCGCGGGCTGGTGATCGTCAATGACAAGTATCAAACGAGTGTGCCGAATATTTACGCGGCGGGTGATGTGATCGGATTTCCCGCGCTGGCTTCCACTTCAATGGAGCAGGCGCGCGTAGCGATGGTACACGCGTTCGATCTGGCGTATAAGGAACGCATGTCGCCAGTTCTGCCTTTGGCGGTGTACACGATTCCTGAGATGTCGTCGGTTGGTCTAACGGAAGACGACTGCAAGACAAAGAACATTCCTTATCTTCTTGGTCACGCCTACTATGAAAACAACGCGCGCGGACAGATCATTGGCGACATGAGCGGCATGATCAAACTCGTTTTCTCTCCCTCAGATAAGAGACTACTCGGCGCGCACATGATTGGTGAACAAGCATCCGAGTTGATCCACATCGCCTCACACGTGATGATGGCGAATGGCTCGATAGACGCCTTCATTGACGCGGTGTATAACTTCCCAACATTGGCAGATGCCTATAAATATGCCGCGTATGATGGGTTGGGAAATTTGGAAAAGTGGCAGGCGTCGAAGAAATAGGTTGATGAATGCAAATTGAAGTCCATGACCTCGGCTTGATCGAATACGAATCCGCGTGGAAGTTGCAGGATCAATACGCGGTAGAGATCGCGGCAGGCAAACGACTGCCGACTTTGCTTCTCGAGTATCCTCACGTCTACACGTTTGGGCGGCGCGGCAAGCAGGAAAATTCACTGTGGGGCGAATCTCAGTTGAAAGAAAAGGAATCGCCATCCACTGGGTAGATCGCGGCGGCGATGTGACCTATCACGGACCCGGTCAGTTGGTTGGGTATCCGTTGATCCCATTGATCCCGTTAAGACCTCACAGGTCTCAAAGACCTGTGAGGTCTGATGGAAGAATCCCCGACGCCGATTATGTCGGCTACGTTCGCAAGCTAGAAAAAGTGATCATCACCGCCTTGGCGAATCTCGGTCTCGCGGCAGGACAACGCCCCGGCTTGACCGGCGTGTGGATTCAAGCCGACGTGCATTCACGCTGTCCGCGCTGTTCGCCGGAGGATCGCAAGAAGCCAGCCAAGATCGCGGCGATCGGAGTCAAGGTGGATGCGCACGGCGTGTCGCGTCACGGCTTTGCGCTGAATGTGAATCCAGACATGGAATATTGGGAGGGCATCATCGCTGCGGTTTGCAAGACGAGCCTGTCGTTTCATTGGCAGATTTGTTCCCCGATCCGCCTTCGATGGAGCGTGTGAAAGAGGAAATTGGTGAAGGCGTTTAGGGAAGTGTTTGTTTCAGACTCGTGAGGTCTCCAAGACCTCACAGGTCTATCGCTACCAACGGGTGATTTCAAGGGCGGAAATTTATTTGATAAACTTCCGCATCGTTTTGATTATGAGACATAAATATGCTTCAACAACGAACCAAAATGAATCGCAGAGATTTTCTCGTTGATGGGCGCTTTCGCGATGTCGGCGGTGATGACGGCTTGCGCGCCCGAGCAGGTTCCAGTCCGGGACCTGACGCGGGTGGTCGAGCTGCCGTCAACCTGACGGGCGTGCTCTCCCTGAGCCTGCTTCCGCCCGTCGCGTTGGGAATCATCGCATTGAGTCGCATGGCGCACGGAGCGCGTCCCGGGGTGACCTGGACGCGTTCAACGCATTGGGCGCGTCGGATGATGAACGCTTGCGGAATTACGTGTCGCAACACCGAATCCTGATCTGATTGACGACAGCAGCCTGAAACGCGTTACGCCGCGGCAGGATTTGAACACTGCATTAAACGCAGGACGAGTTATATTTCGATCACATCGCCAGTAATCCATAACTCGAACGACGACGCGTATTGATTGCACAGCAAACCCGCGTATGAATTAGTGGACGCAACTTTTGCGCGCGGTGGGCGCAAAAACAACTCGTTGAAACGCTCGCCGATTTTTGGCACAATCATTTCAATGTTTATTTCTGGCAGGATGACGGCGTGCCAATGCTCGCTTCATACAACCGCGACGTGTTGCGCGCGCACATGCTCGGCAACTTCAGGCAGATGCTTGAAGCGGTGGCGACGCACCCCTCGATGTTGTATTACTTGAATCAAAATAATTCATCCGACGCGGGACCGAACGAAAATTTTGCGCGCGAGCTGTTCGAATCACGCTCGGCGCGGAGAATTGGTTTGGGGTGCAAGACCCGAACTCCATTGCGAAAGATGCGAACGGAATCGCCATCGGCTACGTGGACAACGGATGCGTGGCGAATCTGCGCGCACTCACGGGCTGGCGTGTGGACGATGACATCTACGAATACGAAGACGGCGTCGAAAAGATGTCGCTTTATATTGCTGCCGTGGCACGACCGTTTTCTCAATAAATTGATCCTCGGAAAATATATCCCCGCCGATCAGGAAGATATGAAAGATGGACGCGACGTTGATCGCTCGCGTATCATCCTGGCACCGCGCGATTCATTTCGCGCAAACTCGCCCGCCGCCTCATCTCGGACAATCCGCCTGATTCGGTCGTGGAAGCCGCCGCGTCCGTTTTTATGGCGAACCTGACTGCGCCCGATCAACTCAAGCGCGTGGTCGAGACGATTCTGCTTTCGCCTGAATTCAAACAGACGTGGGGCGCGAAGATCAAACGTCCCATCGAAGCCGCCATCTCGATGATGCGCGCCGTCAACACGGACTTCACCAAACTCCCCGGCGGAATCGCGTGGATGTGCGGGATGATGGGACAAGCCATGTTCGAGCGGCGTCCGCCCGATGGGTATCCCGATGTAAAAGAAGCGTGGGCGAACACGATGAAACCCTGTTGTATCGCTGGAATTTCGCAGTAGGCATCACTGAAAATTGGATGGACGATGATGAACAACAGCGCATCATCCGCACGGACATCGTCGCGCAGACCCCAGCCGAACTCCGCACCGCCGAATCGCTCGCGGACTTTTGGATTCCGCGCATTTTGAATCGCCCCATGTCTGATTCGGATCGGCAGGCGGTGATCGCTGTCATGGCGCAGGACTATGGAACGCAAGAGGAACTTCCGCAGGATCACATTGATTATGTTTCATCGCCATGGTCGAAGTGATCTCTAATGGAGCCCCGATTTTCAATGGAAATAAATACCCTGCGGTTGAGCAGTCCCGCGTGCACTTCGCGGACGTATCGAAACCACCAGTCAGCAAAAAACTTTTCATTTCAAAAGTAATCTTGATTGCATGTTAATTTCGATACGGCGGACGAGCGCCTACTCATCCAACGGACACATAAGGATAATTATGCCCACACCAAAATTTACACGTCGAAACTTCGCAGGGATGCTCCGCCGCCATCGCCGAACCAGCTGGCGCGCGGCTCACCAATGTTGCTTTTCGTCAGGATAACTCGTCAGCGGACACGCTCGTCGTCGTCTTTTTGCGCGGCGGCTGGGACGCGCTCAATGTTGTCCCGCCGATGGCTGGCGACGATCGCGGCTTTTACGAATTGGCGCGACCAAACATCAAGATTTCCAACTTGCTGCTGCTGTTGAACGACCAGTTCGGTTTGCATCCCGCGCTTGCGCCTCTGCATGGACTCTGCTCAACAAGGCAAGATGGCGGTTGTCCACGCGGTGGGACTCAACTACGACACGCGCAGTCACTTTGACGCGATGGAATACATCGAACTCGGCACGCCTGGGCAGAAAAGCACAACGTCGGATGGATCACGCGCTTACTGGTAAAACGCAAAGCGTGTCATCCATTTTGCCCGCGCTCTCCACGTCGGGTGCGCCGTCGTCGCTGTTGAATTTTGTCCCCACCGTGAATCTCAACGACCCTTCCGAATTTTCGCAATGGGATAACGGACTCGCCGCGTCGCAACAAGTCGCGTTGCGGCAGATGTACAGCGGCGAGACTCTCTTGCACCGCGCGGGAATCCGCACGCTCGATTCGCTCGGCATCGTCAGCCCGATCGTGGAGGGCGACTATCAACCATCGAACGGCGCGAGTTATAACGACGATGAACTCAGCCAGCAACTCAAACCGTCGCGCGCATGATCAAACTCGAAACAGGTCTGCGCGTTGCAACTGTGGATTACGGCGGTTGGGACACGCACGAATACGAAAACGACGGCAACGGCGGCTACATCGCAGACCTTCTCAGCAACCTCGCCAGCGGACTGTCCAACTTTTATCTCGATCTCGATTCGGGCTACACCGATAAATTATCAGTCGTTGTCATCAGCGAGTTCGGCGGTATTGCGCAAATGAATCCTACGGCACGGATCATGGTCACGGCAACGTGATGTCGTTACCCTCATGCGGCGTCAACGGCGGCAGGTCTGCTGGCGGATACCCGGCTTGCACAACGATCAACTCTACGATCACGCCGACTTAGCCATCACCACTGATTATCGTCAAGTGTTGAGCGAGATGCTCGCCTACCGCTTGGGGAATGCGGATGTGGCGTCTGTGTTTCGGTTATGTGCCGATGGGTGAGATGGGAATTTTTCGAGGGTGGATATAAATGAACCTTGCGAAGGTTCTTAAACTTTTCGCAAAGGCTCAAGATAGAAATTGTGCCACGCTTGCGACCAGCTGTCCCTTTGACGGGAACCGTGACTTCGCGTCGCCATTGAGAAAGGATGACAATCAAATATCCGAAGTAAGCGATGATCTCGGTGAGCGAGGGATTTCCGTTGTAGCCGAACAACGTCTTCATCAATTGTCCCGCAACGGAGTTTTCGTTGAGAACCGCGTTCACATCCCAGACGTGTTCGATGATAGGAGGAATCCAGCCGACCTCGTTGAACTCATGCACGCCGTGCGCGACCAAACCCGCCGCGAAGAGGATGAGTAACAGCCCTGTCACTTGGAAGAAGCGGCGCAGATCCAATTTCACTGTGGTCGCAAAGAGGGTGTATCCGAGCAGGATGGCTGTGCCAAGACCGAGGATCGTGCCAGCCAGCGTTTGCGCGATGTTGTTCGATACGTCGCTGGTGTTGCCGATGAAGAACGCGGCGGTGATGAAGAGCGCGAGTTCGATCTCGCGTACCACCGAGACGAACGCCAGCCAAAACACCGCGCTCTTGCCGTTGGATATGACGGCTTTGTTTATGCCTTCCTCCAATTCGCTTTTGAGGAAGCGGGCTTGCTTGCGCATCCAAAAGATCATCCAGGTGAGGATGCCCGCCGCGATGAGCATGGTGACGCCCTCGAAAATTTGCTCGGCTCCCTCTTCGAGCGATAAGCCAAAGATGGTGAGCAGGATGGCGACGAGGACGCTGACTATCGCGGCGCTGACCGCTCCCATCCACACGGCGGGAGAGAGGTCACTGCGGCGGATCTTCGTCAATGCGCCCAGCACAATGCCAATGATGAGCGCGGCTTCGAGTCCCTCGCGCAGGGACAGTAGATAAGTAGGTAACATTCAGTAGTTCTCCTAAACTGAGTTGAATTCTTGCCGCTTTATATCAAGACGCGAGGGATTATTCCAGATGAGGCTATGCAGATTCATATAAGCCTGATTGAGGAAAGTTTTCAACTGGGTTGATGATTTTAAAAACAAATGGGTTTTGATAGGGTGGTGAATAGAAAATAAAAACAGGCTTGTTGTCTTTCTCAGCTAGAGTCTGTTTCTGTTGACGAATGGAATCTGTTTAACGTGAATAATGCGCAGCGCTGTTCGGCGGGCTGAAGCCCTGCCTCAGTTCGTGGAAGTCGGCTGGAAGCCGACTCGCTCATTAGCCCGAAGGCGTTGCATTGAGCCTGTCGAAATGACTTCCGTGTGCTGAGCAGGCGGCTTTAGCCCCGCGGTTCCTAGCTAAAACCTTATCCATTATTCACGTCAACAAGAATTGCTTTTGATGCTTGGTGGTTTCGATACGGCGGACGAACGCCGCCTACTCAACCACCGAAGTTTACTTGTTATTACTTTTTCTTTGCCGCTTTCTTCGCCTTGCCGACCCTCCGATACGGCGGCATATCAATCACGCAGATCTGCATTTGCTCGTATCCAATAATTTATTCCACAAACTCGGATAACTCTTCGCAAATGACTCAGGGTCGAGCGTGGACGTGATGACCGTCGGCAGACTCGCATAATAACGGTGATTCAAAATCTGGTGCAGTTTATCCTCCGCCCACACGGAACTTGATTCCGCTTTCTTTCAAGTCATCGAGCATGAGCAGGGGTGTGGTGCGGATCTCGTAGGAACGGCGGTCAAACGTCACGTCCGAGTTGGGGCGGAAGGTGGCTTTGAGGTAGTCGAGCAGAGTCGAAACTTCGGCAAGGATCGCTTGTCCGCCGAGGAGCAGACGATAGTTCCCGACCGCCGCGGCGAGATGCGTCTTGCCTGAGTGCGAGCCTCCGAGGATCACGAGCCAGCCGTTGGGACCTTCCGCAAAATGGACAGCCGCATCGAGCGCCTCGTGCAATCGCTTGATGTGTTGCGCCGTGACTTTCTCGCGCACGATCTCTTTGTCCTTGATGGGGCGACCGTAGCGATCTTGCCGCTCTTTCGTGATCGTCGTGACGATCTCCTTGCCCACTTCATCATCGCGCGTTTCAAAATTGCCGAACGACAAGTCCTTGATGTGCGAAAGCGACAGCATCGAGATGCCAGGGTTGCTGGTCTCGGTGGGACGGCGGAAGTCGGGCGCGGTGATGCGGATGTACTTCACGAATTCCGCGTCCTGCAAGCGCGAACGGATGCGGCTCTCGATCTCATCCAAAATCAAATTGGTCGTGATGACCGTCGGCAGTTTGTTGATGTAGCGGGCGTTGATGATCTGGAATAGTTTTCCTGCGCCCACGGCGTGGCGTTCTGCGTGCCGAAGTCATCCATCACCAGCAAGTCCGCGTTGCGGATCGTTTCAAAGCGTTCCTCGAATGTTGTTTCAGGGTCGGCATACGCAAAGCGCAGTGAATCCGTCAAGTCGGGGACAGTGATAAACAAACGCCAGCACGCCGCGTTGCACACATTCATTAGCAATTGCCGCGGCGAGATGCGTCTTGCCGCATCCGGTACGAACCTTCAAGCAACAACCAGCCGTTCAACGTTTTGTAAAATGTTCCGAAGCGTCGAGCGCATCGCGCAGACTCGCCACTTCTTGCGGCGAGACGAATTCCGCTTTGGGGTTGCCCGATGAATTGAAATTCGCAAACGTGAGATGACTCAACCTTTCAAGGTTGCTCATCTCATACAAACGTTGTCGCGCATTTTCCGCGATCTCATTGGCGCGGCACACACACGGCTCAAGCCGCCCGAACTTTTCGTGTCCAAGCGGCACGTCCACGCGCAAGAAGCCCACGCCTCCGCAGTGTGGGCAATCGGGTTTACCCAACAAAGGCGCGACGCTATCCATCGAGGTATTCGGCGAACTCGCTTTTTGTGTAGCGCTCTGAACCTTGTCGAGCGTCGCGCTGATCTTTTTTTCCATGCCTGCCTTCATCTTTCCATCTCTTCAAAATCGCTTCGCAATATCTCCAATTGCGTTTGTTGTTTTTCACCGCAAGTTCCATCGCCTCGACGATCCACTCCGCATGATACGTCTCTTCTGCATCCTTCAACGTGTCCGCGATCATCGGCGTCAGCGGACCGATATTCTCCTCGTACAGCCGAAACACATTCGGTCGCTCCATCGGCGGAGCAGATGCAGATGGACTCCACTGTCCGCTTTCTATCGCTTGGATTCCCGCCCGTCCCCTCGGAGAATTCAACAGGAAGTAAACCACCGCTTCTCTCTCGACGGTCAGCAGGCTCCCGCGTTTGACGGCTTTCTCCAGCCCGCGCTTGATCTCCTCCGCCCCCAGCCCCAACTCTTTCACGCCGAAGTCCATCTTCGTCAACGCCCGAAACGGACTGTCCATATGTTCCACGCGCCACAGAAAATAGGATGTCACCTTCAACTCCGCAACATCATCAACCTCTTTCAATAATTCATGAAAGAACTTGTCTGGCAAGGAAGTGAATGTTTCTGAGTCGGTAAATCCTTTGAACTTGTTCATAACCTTGTTTTACGAAGTACGCAATACGCAGTAAGCAATACTTCGTACTCCGTATCTCGTACCCCGTACCTTGTATCACTCATTCGGCTTGAACACCCTCGTCGCCGCGTTCTCAAACTTCGCCAACGCGCCGCGGAAGACCAACTCCACGCTCCCAACGGGACCGTTACGATGCTTCGCCACAATGATCTCCGCCACGTTTTGCTTGACCGTGTCCTTCTCGTATTGGTCGGGGCGGTAAATGAACATCACGATGTCGGCATCTTGCTCAAGGCTGTTGTGGACGATGATATTGTTTGCCACAAAATTATGATGTTCTAGCACAGTCAAATCGTAGACTTGTTCTTCGCCATCAGGCTCGATCGACATGATCGAGTCCCAATAAATATCGCTTTCGGCGAGCGTTTGCAACTCTGGCGATCGCACCACGTTCGCCACCCGCAGGGCGCGTTCGCGGCTGACGTTCTGTTTGTAAAGACCTGTGCCGCAATATTGAGTCTCGATTGCCGCTTGCATCTGGCGGGCTGTCATTCCGTTCTGTTGCATGGCAGGGACAACGTGCATCCGCCAGATATTGTTCGGAATTACGTCGCGGTTTGTGTTGGCTTCGTGTTCTTTGATGTAATCTTGAACCTCTGATAACCTGCCTTGTTTATATGCGCCTACCGCGCCAATCTTGGCGGCAAAGATTTCCAGTTCAGGTCTGCCCGTGATCGTGACGTGATACTGATCGCGTCCTTTCCCATTTTGAGGAATACGTTTCAAGATGGCGTTGATACCCAGCCTCAACAACAACGATTGAACGTCGTACGCAAGTCCCTGACTGCTGGTTGCGTAATATGCAATAGGACGCGTTCTTTTTCCTTTTATCAGTTGAATGCTTCCATCCGTCGCCCACAAATGACGTAAAAATATACCAATGGCACGTTCAGGTTGCTCGAATACTTCCGCTGGAATACGCTTCTCGTAAGACCGCAACCCAAACGCGCGCAATTCCTCCAGCCATTCCGTGACCGCGCTGTGGACGTTATGCGTGTGATGCCTCGTTGAACTCAAGTAGACTTGATACCACTGTTTTTCTGGGGAAACGCGAGGGGCAACATCTTCGCCGAAGACCTCAACGGCAAGGTTGGCGACCGTATCCGCCAGATCTTTTTCACGGGTCGTGTATTGAATCACATGACGCGGAAGGGTACAGCCATCGCCGATCAAATGACCCAGCAATGCCAGTTCCGCATTGGACATGGTTTGTGAGCGGTTTGTCGCAGACAGTTGGCGGGGGAGCGCAAGGTGATCGTCCAGTTGTAATTCATCGAGCCGCTTCCAACCGTGGATCGTCAGGAATTTATGGTTGCCTGTAGCGCGAATCTCCCTGCCGAGTCTCGTTTTCATTTTGAATACTGGCTTGACACCCGTTGAAAACGCGCGGCTGACGGTCGTAGATTCTAATTTGTAGGAATCGGGGTTCAATGCCCAAACCTTGAAATTCGACTGCCCTTCAAGTTCGCGGATCGGTATTCTTTTTCCGTTATCAAGCGTAACAAGCGTATCGCCTGTGAGACAGCCCGATTCCCTCAGATCCGAAAGCACTGGGCGTTTATCCGATCGTTGCTCCACCGCGCGACTCAACTGCGCCGCGGCAAGGACGGGAACATTCAACTCGCGCGCCAGCACTTTGAGATTGCGCGAAATATACGAAACTTCTTGCACGCGGTTATCGGTGCGCGTGTCTCCGCCCATGAGTTGGAGGTAGTCAATAATGATCAGGTCAAGACCAAACTCAAGGTGAAGCCTTCGACATTTTGTTCTTAACTGCAACGGTGTGATGGCAGGCGTATCGTCGAGATAAATGTGCGTGTCGCCGAATACTTCGATGGAGTGCGTGAACAGGGGCCACTCGCTCTCTTGCAACTTCCCAGTTCGCAGGCGTTGCGAGTCAATGCCTGTTTCTTGCGCGATCAATCTCTGCACAACTTGTTCATTGGACATTTCCAACGAAAAAATGGCGACATGCTTCTTGTGAGTCAACCCCGCGTTCTTTGCAATCGAAAGCAGAAAACCAGTTTTACCCTGCCCAGGACGACCAGCGATGATCAACAAGTCTGATGGTTGTAAGCCCGTGAGCATTTTGTCGAGGTCAATAAATCCCGTCGGCACGCCGACGATCTCATCGGGGCGTTTGGCGAGCGTATCAATTCGGTCGTAGTATTCGCTCAACACATTCGAGATCGGCTGAAGGTCGTGTTTGAGCCGCCGTTCGCTGACGTTGAAGACCGCCTTCTCCGCCTCATCCATCACATCGTCAACGTTCGTCTTTTCATTGTACGCAATGGATGCGATCTTGTTCGCCGCATCAATCATCTTGCGGCGGATGGAATGTCCCTCCACGATGTGCCCGTACGATTCCGCGTTGAGCGACGACGGCACTTGATTCACCAACGCGGTGAGATACGCGGGTCCGCCGAGTTCGCCGAGTTGACCGCGCTTGTCGAGTTCGTTCGAAACAGTCAACAGGTCAATGGGGATGCGTTGCTCGTGCAGGCTCGTGAACGATTCCCAGATCCACTTATGTTTGTGAATGTAAAAATCGTCCGCGCTCAAAAACTGCGCGACGTCGTAATACACCTCAGGGTTAATGAACACCGCCCCAACGACGGCTTCTTCGGCTTCGCGGCTGTGCGGCACTGCCGTTGACGTGGCGGGGGCGATATCTTCGTTAGGCAGAAAGTCTGTCATTTTTTCTTGGGCTTTTTCGGTTTATCCGACGCGTCGCCTTCGGATGGATTTTCATCGGGTTTGTCGAAGTCGAGTTTATCCAAAAAATTTTCGAAGACGGATAAACGCTCGGCTCCTTCTTTCGACAGGGGGGCTGGCTCGGCTTTGGGAGACGGAGCGACATTCTCAGCGACTTCCTGCTCGGGCAGGATGCTCGCCGCGTCCATCACGCTCGGGTGGACGTAGATCGGCACGTGCGCCCGCACCGACAGCGCGATGGCGTCCGAGGAGCGAGAGTCGATCTTCAACTCCTTGCCGTTGAAGTCGGCGATGATCGCGCCGAAGTAGGTGTCGTTTTCGAGTTTGACGATCTCGATGCGCGTGATGCGCGCATTGAACGCGTTGAAGATGTTCCGCAACAGATCGTGCGTGAGGGGACGACTCACTTCCACTTCTTGCAACGCGACCGTGATCGCCTCCGCTTCGTACGGACCGACCCAGATGGGCAGATAGCGTTCCGAGTTGACCTGTTTCAACACCACCAACCGGTTGGGCGTCATCAAGTGAACACGCACGCTGTCAATTTGCACTTCGATCATGTTTATCATGGGAAACTCCGGGCTTGTTTTTCTAGTATAGCATAATCAACCCGTGATGTCATTGCGGGATAGGAACAACTCGTTGGGCGGTCTATAAAGAGCATAGACTTATAAAAAACTCAAACTCTCTGCGGTCTCTGTGGCGAAGATTTTTCCTCGATACCATCTCATTTACTTGTTGAGTTGCCAGAAAGATGAAACAGGGCTATAATCTCGCCCTGTCACCGGGGACTTTTCCCTAGTTGTTCGGAGGATGACGTATCGGTAAGCGCATGGCGCTGACAGCGCCAGGGTCGGTATGTCAGATCCACAACGAATCATTCGGGGCGTGGCGCAGCCCGGTAGCGCACTTGCATGGGGTGCAAGGGGTCGTAGGTTCAAATCCTATCGCCCCGACTGAATTAGACCTCACAGGTCTCGCAGACCTGTGAGGTCTTTTTGTGACTATGACTCCCGAATTCGTTCCCATCTCTTCCTTCAATCGCAAAGCCCTGCTCGGATCTGTTTTATCCATCCTCGCCATCCTCGCATTGTGCGCAGGCTTACTGCCTCTCCCGCTCACTGCATTGATCTGTTATCCGCCGGGCTTCATCCTAGCCATCGCCGCGCTGACCCTTGGATTCATCGCCCTCCGCGAAACAAAAACTGATGGCACAAACGGGCGATCCCTTGCATTGGTTGCTGTATGGGTAGGTGGAATTACCATCGTTGCCATGTTATGTCTTGTTACGGCGAGCATATTGCTCTTCCCCTATATTTCCGATTTCATTCAGCAAGGTATAAATCAGGTAAGTCCGTAATTGAGACCCGACAGGTTTCCGAAACCTGTCGGGTCTTTTGATATAAACCAACCTCGGCTACAATCCACCCAACAAGCGAGGTCTTTATGAAACGAAGATGGCAAAAATATCTGCTGTACGCAAGCATCGTAATTATCGGCGGAATTATTCTCTTTGAAACTATTCGACTGAAAAATACAGGCTTTGAAGGTAAATCTCTTTGGGATTGGATGGAGTTGCTAATCATCCCTGTTGTTTTAGCTGGTGGCGCAATACTTCTAAATCATTCTGAGCGCGCTTTAGAAAGAAAGATTGCAGACGAGCGAATAATTGAAGATCGTAAAATTGCGGAGGAGCGTGTAGGTTTAGAGCGTTTTCTTGCTATTGATCGCCAGCAAGAAGCTGCACTTCAATCATATTTGGATAGAATGACCGAGTTGCTGCTAGAAAATAATTTACAGGGGGTCAAGAATGAAGAGGTTAGCAACGTTGCAAGAATACGAACACTTACTGTTTTGCGAGGTTTGGACCGAGTGCGCAAAGGTTTAGTATTACTTTTCCTGAAGGAGTCCAAACTTATTCAAGTAAAGAGACCCGTTGTTGACTTGTCAGGTGCTGATTTCAAGGACTCCGATCTCATACTTGCTGATTTGGCCAACTCTTACTTACTCGGCGTAAACTTTGAAGGCGCAAACCTTCTTGGGGCATATCTACAGAATTCCAGTTTGGAAGGTGTTAATTTGCACAAAGCGGATCTTCGAAGTGCGAATTTGAGTAATTCAATCCTAATCAATACTTATTTGCAAGATGCTTTGGTTACTAGTGAACAATTGGCAACAGCTAAATCACTCAAAGGTGCAACTATGCCCGATGGCACAATCCACGAGTAGCATTAACCCCTCCTGATAATCCTGCTTGCCTTCCCTCTCCCCTTCGATTATCCTTGCGCGTGGGAGTGGTTAGGTCCCGGTGGGCTTCCTGGTCTTCAAAACCTGTGGTGGGACGCGTTGCGTGCCGCGGTGGGTTCGACTCCCATCCACTCTCGCCTATTTTGACGGTGGACGGCAGACGATAGACCATAGACCACTGACCATCGTCTATCGTCCATTGTCCAACGTCCGCCAAAGGAAACCATGTCCCTCCCCGAAATCGAAGTTCTCACCTCCCACGTATCCAAAATCTTCCGCATTGACGATGTGACCGCGGGCGACCCGCGCGAATGGATCGTCCGTTATCGCGGCCAATTGCTGAGCGAAGACACCGTCGCCGCGTACGATCAACTCGCCGATGCCGTTCGCGGCTTCAACCTCACTCCGCTTTTCAGAAAAGCGAAGATGGCAGGCAAGTCATCTTTCTCGTGCAAAGCCTGCCAACGCCGCGCATGAATACGCGAGTGCATATCAATATCATCCTTTTTATTCTCACGATCATCAGCATGTTGCTCACGGGTGTTGAAATCCCACCGAGCGTCGTCCCAGCGGACGGATCGTTCCCGCTTGCATACTTGCTCCTCAACATTCTTCACAGGCTGCCCTTCGCGCTGAGCATGATGGGCATCTTGTTCGCGCACGAAATGGGACATTATGTCGCTTGCCGCATCTACAAAGTCCCTGCCACTCTGCCATACTTTTTGCCCGCGCCGTTGATCAGTCCGTTGGGGACGTTTGGCGCGTTCATCGCCATGCGCGGCATCCCGAAAAACAAACGTGTCTTGTTTGACGTTGGAGTTGCGGGACCAATCGCCGGGTTGATCGTTGCGATTCCCGTTTTGTTCATCGGCTTGTCTCTTTCGCCGCTTGGCGCGATCCAACACTCGCCTGCGGGGATGTCTGGTTTCCTCGAAGGGAATTCCATCTTTTATTTGCTTTCAAAATACATGGTGTTCGGACAATTGTTACCCGCGCCCGCCAGCACCGGTGGATTGTCGCTAGTCACGTACTGGCTCCGATATTTCTTGACCGGCTCCCCGATTCCCTTCGGCGGCATGGACGTGCAACTTCATTCGGTCGCGCTCGCGGGCTGGGCTGGGTTGCTCGTCACCGCGCTGAACCTCGTCCCCGTCGGCACGCTGGATGGCGGTCACGTCGCGTACGGTCTGTTCGGCGACAAAGCGCGGAAGATTTTTCCGTTCGCCATCGGCGCGTTGATCGCGCTGATCGTCCTTCCCTCGCTGTTCACGCTCTCGCTCGACTCGCTCAACTACGGTTGGGTTCTTTGGGTGTTCATCTTGTTTTGGCTGGGCAAAGTCCGCGCTCAGCCGCTGGATGAAATCACTGAACTCGATCCTCCGCGCCGCGTGTTGGGGTATGTGATGTTGATCGTTTTCATCCTGCTCTTCACCCCGATCCCTATGGTGATGTATTGAAATTCCTGTCATTGCGAGGAGCCGCTGGTCGAGTAGTCCCGCGATGTTCGTCGCGGGACGTATCGAGACCGAGGCGACGAAGCAATCCCCTCGAAAGCATGGAGATTGCTTCGTCGCCTTTCAGGCTCCTCGCAACGACAAAAAAATTGTGAGACATTAATAATGACCCTCCGAAAATTTTTCATTGCATTGTTGTTGATCGGTTTATTTGTTTCCGCATGTACGCCAACGACGACCGATTCGAACACGCCAGCGCCGAGCCCAAGCGTGACGCCAAACGTCGAAGATGCGAAAACGCCGACGCCTGCGGCGAGCAGGCTGAACGTCGAGAAAGAATCGCTGCGCGGGAAGCAGGTCAACGTCTGGTATCCGTGGTTCGGCGCGCAGGCGAGTCTGTTCGAGTCGCAAGTCGAAAAATTTAATTCGACGAACGAGTGGGGCATCGTTGTCAATGCGGAATCAAAAAGTAATTACAACGAAATTTTTTCGCAGACTTCCGCCGCGTTGGAAGCGTCGAGCAATCCGCAAATTGTGATCGCGCTGCCCGAACATGCGCTCGCGTGGGGCGATGATGTGCTTGACTTGAATCCGTACGCGCATGATCCCGAATTTGGAATGAGCGCGCTCGACATGTCGGATTTTGCGAATGTGATCTGGCGGCAAGATGAAGTGAACGGAAAACGATTCGGCGCGCCCGCGCAACGGACCGCGCGCTTCATCCTCTACAATTCAACTTGGGCGCGCCAACTTGGGTTTGACTCGCCGCCCAAAAATTCTGCCGAGTTCGAAGCGCAAGCCTGCGCCGCGCACGCCGCGCTCGCAAAAGATGCAGACACCACAAACGATCCGCTCGGCGGCTGGTTGATCGACGCGGACGCTCACACCGCGCTTTCGTGGATGTTCGCGTTCAACGGCGGCGCGCAAGAAGCAGATGGTTATCGCTTTCTCGCGCCCGGCAACATTGATGCGTTCAAATATTTGAAATCACTGCAACAAAAAAGTTGCGCGTGGGTGGCGTCGCCCGATCTCTCTGTGTATGATCGTTTCGCGGCGCGGCAGGCTTTGTTTGCAACCGCCAGCCTCGAAGAATTTCCCGATCAATCGCGCGCGTTTTCCGCCGCAAGCAACAGCGACGAATGGATCGCCCTGCCGTTCCCCGGCGACGGACGCGACGCGCTCGTCGTCTACGGCTCGTCGTTCATCGTCTTCAATTCGGATGACGCGACTCAACTCGCCTCGTGGCTGTTCATCCGCTGGATGCTCTCCGCGGAGAATCAAGCGGATTGGGTGAGAAGCACGGGACTCTTCCCGCTTCGTTCCTCGACGTTCGACCTGCTCGCCGATTATTCAACCGATCATCCCCAGTGGGCAGAGGCGGTGACGTATCTATCGAGCGGCGAAATCACGCCGCAACTTTCATCATGGCGGCTCGTACGAGTCATGTTGGAAGACGGTTTCCGTGATATGTTTGACACCATCCGCCATCCCGATCTGACAGAGGGACAAGTGCCGGTCATTTTGACCCAGATGGACCAAACGGCGGAAGAGTTGTCTAAATAGTTTGTAGAGCAAGATGCCATCTTGCTCTACATGAAAGATGAAGAATATGTCCCAATCACAATATCGAGCGAGACAAGTCGCCGCGAAGACACATGAAGTCGTTGAATATGACCACGATGATTCAAAACCCGGTAAGCCGTTGTATATTATGGTCCCCGGCGGACTCATCGCGTTGGGCGCGTTAGGCACGATCATCCTCATTGCCTATCTGACATGGTTCGAATCTCGGCTCGATCAAAACACAGGTTTGATCCTGATCGGCTTGCTCTTTCCGTTTTATGTCGGCGGCGTGTTCCTGTTCAGTTATGGCTATGAGTTGTACAACATTCCGCGCGCCATTCGACTGACCGCGATCATCGTGTTTCTCACGCTCGCGGCGGTCGTCATTGTGGCAGTGTTGTTCTTCGTGCTGGGAGAATCGAAGGGCGGCGGGTCGAGGTCTTCGGGTTCGAGGTCGAAGTCATCGTCTGGAGGATCGAAGTCCAGTTCAGTGTCTTCGAGCGGATGGAGCGCGCCGAATCTTGGGAATGTTGTCGTTTTAGGCGGCGGCGGGACTCGCACGCGTGAAGTGACAAAGGAAGTTGTGAAAGAAGTGGAAGTACCTGTTGCGCCGAGATCTATCAATTGCCCAAGTTGCGGACGCGGGTATGTGCCTGCCGATGAGAAATATATCTGTCCCAGTTGCGGCGCGCCGACCCCACAGGAGTTGATCGAGGAATCGGAGAAGCCGAGGGATAGAGAGTAATTGGTAAGTGGTATCTCGCGATGAGGAGAATTAGGGGAATGGAGGATTGAGATTTGAAATTGTTTGCGTTATCGGGCGCATAATGAAATTTTGCGCTGTGGTAAAATACCGCTCGCATGCGGGAGTCGCCAAGTGGTAAGGCATCAGCCTTCCAAGCTGATATTCGTGGGTTCGAATCCCATCTCCCGCTCAAATTCAGTGAGCAGTGATCAGTTTGTCAGTTATCAGTAGAAACTACTGTCGCGCTGATTACTGGTCACTGATTACTTTATCACTGAAACAAAGGGGCCCATGGCGCAGCGGTTAGCGCAGGCGACTCATAATCGCTTGGTCGTAGGTTCGAATCCTACTGGGCCCATCTTCGATTTTCGATTGACGATTGTGCCGTGCAGATACACGGCATTTTGTGTTAAGATGAGAAAACTATTTGGCTCTGTATGAAGAAAATTTCTATCGTTATCCCGGTCTATTTCAACGAATCCAACCTGCCTGATACCGTTCCGCAACTGCTCGCGTTGGAAGAGAAACTCCCCGGGTATTCTCTCGAACTTGTTTTTGTGGACGACGGTTCAGGGGATCGTTCGCTCGATGTGTTACGGGAATTTCAACTCCAAAACCCTGAGAAGATCAAAGTCGTCAAACTGACTCGCAACTTCGGCTCCATGTCCGCTATTCAAGCGGGGTTCACGGTGGCGACCGGCGATTGTGTCGGGATGATCTCCGCCGACTTGCAAGATCCGCCGGAGATATTTTTGGATATGATCTCTCATTGGGAGAAGGGAAGCAAGGCGGTCTTTGCCGTTCGGCAGGATAGGGATGAACATCTGATTCAAAAGACACTCTCCAATACATATTATTCATTGATTCGAAAGTTCGCGCTTGCCGATTATCCCAACGGCGGATTCGACTTCTTCCTCGTTGACCGTCAGGTGGTTGCCGATCTCAACCGCATCCAGGAGAAAAACACGAACATCATGACCCTCGTCTATTGGCTGGGCTATAAACCCGTGATGATTCCCTACATCCGCAGACAGCGGACAAAAGGGAAATCGCGTTGGACGTTTGCGAAGAAGATAAAACTTTTCATTGATACTTTCGTGGCGTTCTCGTTTTTCCCGATCCGCATCCTGTCGGCGCTGGGATTGCTGGTGGCGATGGGATCGTTTCTCTACGGCGGCTATGTGTTGTTCTATTGGTATTTTTATGGGATCGAGGTCAAAGGTTATGTGCCGATTATTGTCGCGCTGGCGTTCAACTCAGGCTTGCAAATGGCAATGCTGGGCGTGCTGGGCGAATATTTGTGGCGCACGCTCGATGAAGTCCGCCGCCGACCGCAATTTGTGATTGATGAGATGTACCAAGCGCCACAACAAGCAGACTCAGAAAATAGCGGAGACTAAATGGCTGATTTTTTTGCCCACCCGAATTCAATTGTTGAATCCAAGCAGATCGGGAAAGCCACTCGCGTGTGGGCGTTTGCCCATGTTCTGCCCGGCGCGGTGATCGGCGAGGACTGCAACATTTGCGACCATGTCTTCATTGAAAATGATGTTGTCGTCGGGAATCGCGTCACAGTCAAATGCGGCGTGCAGTTGTGGGACGGCATCCGTCTGGAGGACGATGTGTTCGTTGGACCGAACGCCACGTTCACGAATGATCCGTTTCCCCGCAGTAAAAAGTACCCGACGGAATTTTCCAAGATCGTTGTTCAAAAAGGCGCTTCGATCGGCGCGAATGCGACGATCTTGCCGGGTATCACAATTGGACAAAACTCGATGGTCGGCGCAGGGGCGGTAGTCACGCGAGACGTTCCGCCTAATTCAATTGTGATGGGCAACCCCGCGCGGATCGTGAATTACGTGACCGAAAGTTTTGAAACTGAGGAAACTGTCGCACAGCCGTAAGCGGCGATCAAGATTTGCCGGTGAAGGGCGCGGTGTTGATCCGCCTGCCGGAGATCACAGACTTGCGCGGAAGCCTGACGTTTGCCGAATCCCCCGGTCTGTTGCCGTTCGAGCCGCGCCGCTTTTTTATGATCTACGATGTGCCGAGCAAAGATGTCCGCGGCGAGCACGCGCACAAAGAGTTGCATCAACTCCTCGTTTGCGTAAAGGGCGCGTGTTCTGTTGTGTTGGATGACGGGAAACGTTCGCGCCGAAGTGCGGCTGGATCGCCCAACCCTCGGGCTTCACATCCCGCCGAAGGTTTGGGCGACCCAGTACAAATTCACGTCAGACGCGGCTCTTCTCGTCCTCGCCTCCCATGTGTACAAAGCCGACGATTACATCCGCAATTACAACGAATATTTGGAATCGGTTTCCAAAAGATGAAAACACTTGTACCGTTTCTTGACATGAAAGCGCAGTACGATGAACTGCGCGAGGAACTCGATCAAGCATATCAGCGCGTGATGGATTCGGGTTGGTACATTCTCAGCGACGAGGTGCGCGCGTTCGAGCAAGAGTTTGCGGATCATCTCGGCGTCAAACATTGCGTTGGCGTGGGCAATGGACTTGAAGCGCTTCAGTTAATTTTTATGGCGTATGGAATTGGCGCGGGAGATGAAGTGATCGTGCCGTCCAACACGTACATCGCATCGTGGCTGTCGTCTTTATGTTGGAGCGACTCCGATTCCCGTTGAACCGAATCCGTTGACTCATAACATTGACCTGTCGCGCATCGCCCAAGCCCTCACCAAGCGGACGAAGGCGATCATGCCCGTGCATCTGTATGGTCAGCCAACTGAGATGACCGAAATCTGGAAACTTGCCGAACAGCATGGATTGCGAATCGTGGAAGATTCGCGCAGGCGCATGGCGTGAAGTACATGGACAAGATGGCGGGAAATTTAGGCTCTGCCGCCGCGTTTAGTTTTTATCCTACAAAATCTCGGCGCGTTCGGCGACGCAGGCGCAGTAACAACAAACGATGATGAATTGGCGGACAAAGTTCGCGTGTTGCAAACTACGGCTCGCGCAAAAAATATTATAACGATGTCAGAGGACATAATTCGCGGCTCGACCCGCTTCAAGCGGCGTTCCTGCGTGTGAAGTTGAAATATCTCGCTGAGTGGAACGCGCGTCGCCAAAAGCTTGCCAATTACTATTGCGAACACCTCAACGGATTACCCGGGCTCGGCTTGCCGATCACCGCGCCGCAGACAGAACATGGCTGGCACATCTTCGTTGTGACTCACGATGATCGAGATGGACTAAAGTCGTATCTCGATGAACACGGCGTGGATACGTTGATTCACTACCCAGTCCCGCCGCATCTTTCCGAGGCCTATGCCGATCTCGGTTACAAAGCGGGCGATTTTCCCCTGTCGGAAAAACTTGCGAATAGCGTGTTGAGCCTGCCGATCGGTCCGCACGTGACGCAAGCACAAGCGGATTTTGTTATCGAGAAGATCAGGGAATTTTGCCTATCAAGCAGGTCGTGACTTGACGACCGCAAAGCGATCCTTCATCCGCAGGAAGAATTTTTCGAACGCTTCGTATGAGATGATGGACATGGCGACCGTGATCAGGAATGCAAGCAATAACCCGGCGGCGGGTTCCACGAGTTCTCTGGTTGGCTCGATGTATTGATGGACGATCCGATTCGCAAGAAAAATCCCCAGCTTGTGATACACATATAATCCATACGATATCTTTCCAAGATAGGCGAGTTGTTTGTTTCTGAACAAGGGTGAGATCGCCCAAAGATTTCCTTGCGTCAGTGAATAAATGATGAGCGACGTGCCGATCCCCACGAGCGGATAGGTGTACATCAGCTCCCATTGAATTTTTTGCACGTTGGGTAACTGAGTCACTTGCCAAAGCGCGAGGACGCCGAGCGCCAGCCAGATGAGATTCGGGATTTTCTTCAATGGCTTATCGAGTATGCCCAATCCGATGACGATGCCGCCAAGCACGGAATCAAAATGAGAAAATGGCAGTACCCAAATATCGGGATGATTCGTGCCACGATAGATCATGAAGGCGCGGAGGAACGTTCCGAGAATGCCCATGCTGAGGAGGATTAGACCCGCGGTGGATGTTTTTCGCCGATACAAAAAGAGCAAGATCCACGGGATAACTAAATAGACCTGTTCTTCGTATGAGATCGTCCATAAATGGTTGACATAAAGGATGACGTTGTTATATCCCCAGCGCGCCGCCATGAAGTTGTCGGTGAACGTCAACATGCCGATCGCGCGCATGGTTGCTGAATCGCTCCATCCCTCCGTTTGAACGGTCAACGTGACCGCGATAATAAAGAACAAAACGTACAGGGGCCAGATGCGGAACGCCCGGCGGATATAGAAATTCCTGACCCTCACCGTTCCTGTCGCCTGGTATTCTGTGTACAGCAGTCGTGAAAACAAAAAGGCGGAGAGGCATAAAAACAGGTCAACCCCCATCCAGCCGTATTTTGCCGTCACCTCCCACGAATCGATCAATGCCGAATATCCCGCATGATGAATAAGCACCAGCAGGAAAGCAAAGAAGCGCAAGCTGTCGAGTTCGGGGATGTAAAATCCGCTCTTTTTCATTGACATTTCTTCAGGATAAAATTTTTCTAACCACCTGACAGTTTAGCGAAATCCGGTGGTCGAGTAGCCGCGAATGCTTTTTGAGCGGCGTATCGAGACCACCTCCTCGTCGAAAAAATCATTTCCATTTTGTTTTTTTACCTTTCCTTTTGGTCTCGGTTTCGACAAGCTCAACCCAACGGATACGGCGGCGGAGACGAGTAACCTTCCAAGGATAGATAATCTTCCGCCGCCTACGTCTCGACACAGCGCTCGACCAACGTGTGCTTTGAAAACAAAGTGTCAGGTAGCCAGAAATTTTTCACACGGAACGCCCGATATGTTATCATGGTTTCAACCCCGAGGAATTATGTCGCCATACGTTGCTGTGCTTGTTACATTTGCAATCGCCCTCGCTTTCCTCCGCCTGATGGACTTTCTCGCCCATCGCGGATTCATCGAAAGCCGCTTGAGCCGAAAATTGATCCACATCGGCACGGGTCCGATCTTCGTCTTGTGCTGGCTGATGTTCACCGATGAAGCGATTTCCCGCTGGCTTGCCGCGCTTGTGCCGCTGGTCATCACGATTCAATTCGCGTTGGTTGGCTTGGGTATCATCAAAGACGAAGCCGCGGTCAAAGCCATGTCGCGGACGGGAGATCGGCGCGAGATTTTGCGTGGCCCATTGTTGTATGGAATTGTCTTTGTCGCGATGACGTTGATCTATTGGAAAGATTCGCTCATCGGCATCCCCGCCTTGATGATCCTCTGCGGTGGCGATGGGATCGCCGACATCGTCGGGCGGCGGGTCAATTCGCCGAAGTTGCCGTGGTCGCGCGAAAAAAGCGTTGCCGGCTCCCTCAGCGTTTTCCTCGGCGGCTGGCTGTTGACCATGTTCATCTTCACGATCTATGTTTGGATCGGCGCGTTCAGCGGACCCACCACGCGCTTTGTTGTGCCTGTTTCACTTGTCGCTTTGGGTGCAACCCTGATTGAGTCATTGCCCTTCAAAGATATTGACAATATCACGATCGCAGTCGCGTGTGTCGTGATCGGGCATCTCGTGTTTTAAAAAACCTTGCGAAGGTTCCAAACCTTCGCAAGGTTGAATTATCCGACCTTTTCTTCCTCATCCTTTTTCAGAATCATCACGCGATAACTCTCGGCGTACTTCATCCCTTTGTCTTTCGCTTCACCCTCCGCCCAATCCGTAATCCATTTTCCAACTTCATCCACAGGGATTTGACTCGCGTGCTGTTGCAGCGCTTTGACCTTGACTTCGAGCGTCTCTGTGATGTCAACCCACGTGTCGGATTTTTCCGAACCGTGGACGTATAGCCGCTTCACCTCATGCGGTTCATACCCGGCGTCGAGCAGGTCGGTGAACATCAGCCGGCTCCCAGCCGAGGGGAAGACTGCCGTTGTTGCCGCCTCCGCCGCGGCGCGATGGTCAGGATGATTCACATACTCGTTATCATAGAACCACGCTTCGGGGTTGCCGCAGAGGACTGTATCCGGCTTGAATTGGCGGATGAGGCGCGTCAGGTCTTTGCGGAGTTGGATCGTCGGCTCCAATTCCCCATCGGGATAACGCAGAAAGACGGTCTCCTTGACTCCGAGAATTGCGCTCGCCGCGAGTTGTTCCTTTTCGCGCAGTTCGGCAAGCTCTTTATGCCGTCCATCTTTTGCGGGATCGTTCGAACCCGAATCGCCGCTGGTGATGACGACGCAAATAATTCCCGCATCCCGCCTTCGACCATTTGGCGAGCGTGCCGCCGATGCCGAACTCCTGATCGTCGGGGTGCGCTTGAATCGTCATTGCGATTCTGGAATATATTCTTCGCTCATTTTGTTTTCCTTCTACATGTGAATATGTTTTGCTTTGTATTGATTTGCTCGCAGGTGGCGATTGTAACCGAAGATGTTCAACGAGGATTTCGCTTCAAGGCATAGGTGGTGATGCCTGTGCCCTCAATAAGATTTTCTTCCACAAGTTCAAATCCAAAATGTTGGTACAGAGATACATTCGGCTTTGTCACAGTGTCGGTATAGGCAATGACATTTTGTGAATCAGCCATCTCGAGGAAAGGACGAATTAATTTGGAGGAGAGACCTTGTCCGCGCGCGGAGGCGAGAACGCCGAGATTATCCAAATAAAAATGCGGCTCGGGCGCGTACTTTTTATGGTTCGCGTCAAGTTGACCCAATATTGCCCGCGCTCTTCGCACTCCGAGCGAGTACGATGAAAACAGAACGGGTAAAAATGCGAGCAAGTCCTTCGGTGTAGCGGATGCTTCAGGCTTGTCTGGGAAATTCCACACGGCGACACCCTGCAACGGCTCGCCAATTCCAAACGCGCTCCCGGCGCGGATGTTGAGCCTGCCCACCGCGCGGAAAAATTTCGCGATCGTCTTCACGCGCGTTTTTGGGTTGGGCAGAATAAATGAAACGAGAGGATCCTCTTGAAACGATTGCGCCAGGCAGTGCGCCATTGATTCGAGGTCAGATACATTGAGTTGCCGATGTTCGACTGCCATACAAGGATTCTACCCGAAAGAAAAACACCCAAAGCATTGCTTTGGATGTTTGAATTGAAACCCCGATCCTACTTTAGGGCGGTCCACCAAACGTGTCAGATGCGCCGACTTTTGTATCTGTCAGATCGAGCCCGATGTTGATCGCCGCGACGTAGCCGTTTGTGTTATCGCCTGTAACGTCGAGCATTAACTGATCGCCACCGTTGTTGAATATGCCATCAGATGTGTTGAACGTGTTGCGCTGTCCTTTTGTTGCGTAGGGTTGCGCGGAATACACCTGATCGGTCAGCGCTTCATCGAAGAAGAATTGCGACACGAATTCATACGCGTTTCCGTCCGTGCCGATCGTGCGGATCATAAAATGGATGTGAACCGTTCTGCCCGAATACCAGCCCGGGTAAATGGTGATGAACTGCGCTTTCCCCGTTGTGTCCGTCAGTTGATAGCCGCGCAAAAATTTTTGCCCAACCGTGTTGAATGTCCGATCTGTTACACCCGAGTAAATTCCCGCCGCGTCGCAATGCCAAATATCCACTTGCGCGTTTTCGATAGGATCGCAACTATTTTTCGAAACATCATATACACCGATCGCAAGCGTAAGCGGCGCGCCTTCCTTCACCGAATTATCCGAAGGCTCCGAGCGGATGTCGGAACGATTCAATTGCTCGTCCACAAAATACGGCCCGATCGTTAACTCGGGGCGCACCACGCAGGAAAGCGCCTCGGCGGTTGTGGGCGAGGCTGGCGTTGTCCTTGCCAATGTCGGCATGGCGGTTGGAGTCAACGCGGGGATCAATGTGCTTGTCACTTGAGGTGCCGCGCACGACGCGAGAAATGCCGCGCCGCCCACTCCCAGCAACTTCAGCATATCTCTTCGGCTGAGGATCAATCCTACGGGTTTATCATCGTTATCCATTCAATCTCCTTTTTGGCAGCATCATACTCAGCAGATTTTAGAAAAGGATGAAAAGACCATGTGAATTCTGTGTGGATATCAACCGCAATACACGGTCTGACTTTCCCACTTCGCGGCGAATCCTCCCTCGTACGCTTCGCCTCTTTCCGACGTCAGCCTGAATCGGCCCTCGATAGGCGCTCCCTCCTCGACGTGCTGAAACCAAACCTTTCCACTCAACTCGATGCGCATTCCAGATTCTGAAAAGATATACGTCTCGCCGACTTGCCTTTCCGCATCGGGTAACTCAAATGCGGATGGGAGTTGAATCTCTGGCGGCTGCCAAATCGAAATATAAACGATAGTGTCTACGTTGTACTGAACTGCCAGCGTAAATGCCGACCCATCCCAGGGAGCGCATTCACGGCTCACAGTGGCAGGGAATATTTTCTCAGGTTCTTGGTTTGGAAGCGAATAGAAATAAAAAATTCCGCCCAAAGCGATAACGAACAAGATAGCCAGTAGAACAAGCCCTCTTCGCGGTTTCATCATTCAAGCGACGACGCGAGGACTTGGATGGTTCCCTGAAATCAGGCGCGAGATTTATCTTCGAGCGGTTTGATCCGTTTCCAATTCCCAGCCGCGAATGCTGCCAGCCCAAGCAATTCCATAATCCTTCCAATGAAGGCTGAACCATTCACCCCAAAGAGATTTTGTATGACCACGAGAAAAATGCCGGTGTTCAACAACGCAAATGCCGCCCAGATAAATTTTTCATTTCCGCGCGGCGAACCGTGCGACAATCTCGGCAGGATCCAGAATGCGACGCCCATGCTCAGTTGCACCATCCAGCCGATGAATGCGAATTCGATGTGCAGGGGCAGGAGCGACCATACCGCTGGCAGGAACATGATTCCTTTGTTTGCCAACAACAACCCGCCAACCGTAAACCCCAACAGCGCGTGGATCATGGAAGCGCGAATAAAGTAAACGCTAAGACGCGGCATTTATTTTTCCTTGACGCGGGTCCACGTGTTGAATACGAAACTGACGCCTGACAGCCATTGCAAAGTTGCCGAAACGATCAACGCCCAACTGCTGAGCAGGGATGGCGCGGTGGCATTGAGCGGCTCAAAGATGATCCGCAGGATCAAGCCGGTGTTGAGCAGGATAAACGTTGCCCATCCCAGCCATTCGAGTCCGCGCGGGTTGGAGGGGCTGTACTTGGGGAACATCCAAAAAGCGACGCCGAAGATCAATTGCGTGAGCCAGCCGAAGGTGAGCATGTGGAAGTAGGCGGGAAAAAAACCGCTGATCGTACCCGCGGCTGGAAATGCTAAAGCGATTCCCGCAACGAGCGCGAAGAGCAAATATAGAATAGCGGCTTTCAAGAACCATCGAGTGAGGGTCGGCATGAGTTACTTCCTGCTCCTGAGAATGGAATACACGGTCATGCCGAGGAACATCAGGATGGCGACTTCATTCAACACGCCGCCCCATTTGCGGATGTCAACCTGATTGGTTAGGTCGCCGGTCACGCGGAGGAGCAGGGAGAAATGCAGAAGCGCGAGATGAGCATAAAACGCGGGATAAAAATTGATCGGCACGCAGAGAATTGCGGGGAAGATGAT
>JAXLVX010000026.1:0-40366 GCA_046328795.1 Anaerolineales bacterium
AACACCCGCGCCAACGTACGCCACGTCCGCCATTTCGAACAGTCCTTGGATCGTGCCGTCTTCGCCGAACGTGCCGTGGAGGACAGGGAAGAAGACGTCTACTGCGTATTTCGTATTGCGTATTGCGGTTGATGGGTCGGGTGATAAATCGAAAGGCTCAAGTCCATCAAATTTATTTTGTTCAAACCTACCGATCACATCCTCACCGGTCAACCATTGACCTTCGCGCGTGATCCCAATCTGGGTCACTTCGTATTTGGCAGGGTCCAACACCGACAGCACCGAGCGCGCGGACATGAGCGAAACGTCATGTTCGCCGGAGCGCCCGCCGAAGATGAGGGCGAGGCGCAACTTGCTGGGTGTGTTTGAAGTGTTCGATTTCATGTCTTTATACTTCGTACTGCGTACTACGTATTCCTTTAGGGTAGTGGCGCTTGCTCTAAGAGCGTTTCGAGAGATGGCTGTGAATCAACTTTATATTCAGCCTCTTCTTCTCGAATAGTGCGACTGCGTTCCTCTGGCGTAATTGTCAAGAGCAATCGGATCACTTGAGTTAGGAACTGCATCCGATGATGCGCAACTTCATCGCTGAGAATGTATCGTCCGTCGTAATACCAACCGCGGCTCTCGCGGGCAGAACCCAGGGCGTACTCATAAAAACGAGCGCGGTCTTTTCCAGAACTTCTCGAATAGCCTTCTGAAATATTTGCGCCGACCGAGCCAACCGCTTCATATAATTGCTCCGATAATCCGATCGTCCGACGATCGCTCATCAACTTCGTAGCGTCATGCCATGCCAGATCGCCGAGAAACATCGCATACCGATACACAACCATCTTCCAGAGCGCGTCTCCCGCGAAAAATTCAGGCACAGTCTTCAGCCACTCGTTGTAATTAACGATCTTCTCCATACATCACCGATACGCTCTACGCAGTACGCAGTACGTAATACGCAATACGCCTTTCACCATTCTCCAATAAACTCGATCTCCAACTCCAACTCAATGCCTTGCTTCTCTTTCACCGTTTTCTGCGCCAATTGAATCAACGCGCGAATGTCTTCGGCTTTGGTATTGGCATGATTGACGAAAAAATTTCCATGCAGCGGGCTGATCTCAGCGTTACCGATGCGAGCGCCTTTCAAACCCGAAACTTCGATCAAACGTCCCGCGTAATCGCCGCTCGGATTCTTGAACATCGAACCCATGCTTGCGCCGGGCGGTTGAGTCGCTTTGCGGTGCGCGCTGAATTGCTGGATTTTAACAGTCGCCTCTTCCTTCGTTGAATTTTTTAAACTCAACTCCGCCGAAAGGACTATTGCTTTAATTTCGCCTCGCTTCAACACACTCGTTCGATAGGCATAGCCCATTTGCTCGACGGTAAATGTTTCTTTCCCATTTTCCGTCAACAACTCGGTTGAGATCAAACTGCCAGCCACATCGCCGCCGAACGCGCCGGCATTGCCATACACCGCGCCGCCGATCGCCGGGGACAGCCGCCGCCCATTCGATCTCGACAATCCCTTCGACGCGCAGCGGTTGGCGAGATTGCTGAACACGACCTTCGATCCAGCCGCGACGGAGTGGTTGGTCGCCCACGTGAACTTCACCCCTTCGCGCGGTTCAAGATCACCACACCGCGCGCGCCTTTATCGCTGACGATAAGGATATTCCGCGCCGCCGCCCAGCATCACGAACGGCATGTCGTTCTTCCACAAATGTTCTGAATCCACCCGCGCAAGCTCTGCAACCGTATCCGCGGTAATAAAAATATCCGCCGGTCCGCCGATGCGCGCGGAGGTATACGGCGCAAGCGGCACATTCTCTTTCACCTTGTCGCCGAATTTTTCGCGCAATTGGTCAACGGGTCTTGCAAGCACAGCCATCAGTCCTTGTCTTCCTTTTCGGTCAATTTCTCGATCAATTTATTCACGGTCTTTTCTTTCGATTGAGTCTCGTCGTCCTCTTGAGTTCGACGACGCTTTTTGATCTCGCGGTCAAAAAGACAACACCATCTTCAACGGCGGCAGGAAAAGTTTCTCAGCCGTGAAGATTTCTTCTCGTCAGGCATGGACGCTCGCCAATCCGACAGGAAGCGCGTCATGCTGGAACGGCTGAGGAGATCTGATCCGCAATCCCATGAATGAGAAATGGGTTCGGGATATCGAATCTTCTCGATCAATGTCAACGCCAGCAGTTCATCCCTGGCCATACGGCAAACGCGGCGGCTCGGCGGGAGTCTCAGTTCGGCGATGAGAAGCGTCAACCGCAACGGGAACAACGACGGGTAGAGCGTCAGAAGCACCGTTACTGGCGTATCATTCATCCTTTAATCTTTCCAAAACGTTGCAGATTTTGTTTGGCGTTATCCTCGGCCACAGAGGAGATCAGCACAAATAATCGCCGGGGCTTCAAATTTTCGAGCAGGTATTTCGTCACGCTGTCTAACAAGCGCGATGCGCTGCGCGGAGTGATGCGGCATCCCGCTGGATGATCTCGCCAGGAGTGTGAAATTTTCCTGCTGTTCGCGCGGGAGGCATACACCTCGGTAACGATGACCTCATCCGCATCTTTGAACGCGCGCGAAAATTCAAGCATACAAGGCATGTGTGCGCGAATAGGCGGTGCGGCTGCCACACTGCCCAGATGCGGCGTTTTGAAAACGCGCCCGCGCCCTCCCGGCAAGCGTGGCTTTGATCTCGGTCGCGTGATGGGCGTAATCGTCGAACACGCTGATACCGTTCTCTTCGCCGCGCAGTTCAAAACGGCGGCTCGTGCCGGTAAATTTGCCGAGCGCCTGCGCGGCTTTATCGCGCGAGAGTCCCAGCACATCCACGATCGCCAGCGCCGCCAGCGCGTTGCGCACGTTATGCTCGCCCGGAACTTGCAAATGCACCTCGGCTGAATTGAGTCCCGCGCTTTTCAAATTGGAGGACACGACAAAATCGAATCCGCCGCGCTGATTGGGTTTCACGTCGCGCGCGGTGACCCACAGCGGAGTGTTCAACGTATCTTCGTTCTGCACGCCATACCCGATGACATTTTTTCCGCTCTTGCGCGCATGAGGGATCAACGCCGCCGCGCCGGGGTCCTCGGCGCAAACGATCAACGTCCCATCGGCGGAAAGCAGGTCGGTAAATTTCTCGAACGATTGATACATGGCATGGAAGTTCGGGAAGAAATCGGGATGATCGTGTTCGAGGCTGGTCACCACTTCGATCTGCGGCTTCAAACCCAAAAACATGTTGTCGTATTCATCGGCTTCGATCACGAACAGGTTGCCTTTGCCCGCGCGCGCATTGACGCCGAAATTTTTCGATACGCCGCCGATGATGAACGAGGGATCGCGCTTGAGTTCGCTCAACACCCAGGCGGTCATCGCGGTCGTGGTGGTCTTTCCATGCGTGCCGGCGATGGCGATGCCAACTTTGTCCGACATCAATTGACCGAGGAAGTCCGCGCGTTTGTACACGGGGATATTCGCCCGCATCGCCGCTTGGACCTCCGGATTGTCGTCGCCGACGGCGGAGGAACGCACCACCCAATCTGCCTTCGCAATGTTGCGCGCGTGATGACCGATGTAGACAGACGCTCCGGCTTTGCGCACTTCATCGGCAAACGGAGTCAAGGCGCGGTCAGAGCCGCTCACCTTGTACCCGCTCTCCAAGAGGAGACGAGCGATGGCGGAGAGTCCGCTGCCCCCAATGCCGATGAAATGGACGTGTGTCATTTTTCCTTTTTGCCCTGAGCGGAGAACCGAATGCTTTTGAGGTTCGTAGTCGAAGGGCGCTTCGACTGCACTCCGTTCCGCTCAGCGCGGACAATCTTTAGATATACACAACGATCACGAATACGAAGGCGACGATGATGGCGAAGTAAATGCCGGGATCGCCGAGCAGCGCGGGAGGCATGTACAACATCATCTGGTTGATCGTATTCACCAGCGTCGGTTCTGTCGGGGCAGTCATTAACCTCGGGAACGGATAATCCGCGGCTTTTAGGTAATACAGCACACTGCCGGCGATGAAATATCCGTTCACGCCGCCCAGCAACACGCCGATCAGCGTATCTTGCACGCGCTCGCGCACCGCGCGCGAAGCGAGATGCCCAACGCTGACAACGGTCTGATAGCCGAAATAGATCAGCACGCCGAGGATGATGATGCGCGCCCAGAACAGGTTGATATCGTTTTCGTTCATCGCGGCAACCAACGGCACATAGCGGCGCAACACATGACTGATCGCCAAAGCGAGGATCGCGCTGAACGTCACCAACAATTCCTTTGCCCAGCCGCGCATCCCGCCGATGAAGCCAAACAGGAAAACATACATCCAGAAGACAACGTCTATACTCATCATAGGCTTTTCACTCCTGCCAACTCGATCAAGACGTTGGCGATCTTCTCCGCCGCGCGCGGATGCGATAACTCGAACATCGCCGCGCGCATAGATTTCAACTTGTTACGGTTATCGAGCAGAACGTTCAACGTGAGCATCAACTGCTCGTTCAGGCGCTGGTCTTCCAAAATGACCGCCGCGCCGCGATAAGCAAGGAATTCGGCGTTGACCTTTTGATAACGCCACGCATGAGGATACGGCACAAGCACGGCGGGCAAACCGAACAACGGGAACTCTCCCAACACCGACGCGCCCGCGCGCGACACCACCAGATCGGCGGCGGCGAGCGCCGCGCCCATCTCGTGCAAATAAGGAAGGGCGTGATAACGGACGGCAAGTTCCATCGGCAGTTGTTCGCGCATGTGTTTCACATAGGTCCAATCGGTCTCGCCGGAAAGATGGACGATCTCGAACTTTGCGAGCAGGTCGCGCAGGTTGTTGATCACCGCGAGGTTGATCGAGCGCGCGCCTTTGCTTCCGCCGAACACCAGCAGAACCGGAAGTTCGCCGGAGATGCCGAGGTGACGAGTCGCTGTCTCACGGTCCCACAGGGCGAGGTCCGGGCGGATCGGGTATCCCGTCTCGCGCACTTTTCTGCGGAAGTATTTCTGCGATTGACCGGTGACCACAGCGACCTGATCCGCAAAACGCCTGAGCGATTTCAACGCCAGCCCGGGTTCGATATCCGGCACGAAAAGCAGGGTGGGTATCGAACGTCCTGCCAGCGCAACCGGCGCGGCGACGTATCCGCCGGTGAAGAACAACACATCCGGTTTAAACTCTTTCAAGAGGCGGCGCGCGGCGACTACGCCTTGCGCGAGCAGCGACAAGTTGCGCGGCAAATTGGCGATGCCCACGCCATGCAGACCGGCGGCTGGAATACTCTCGAAAGCGATGCCTTGCCGCTTCACAAGAGATTCCTCGATGCCGCCCCTGCCCCCCACCCAGAGCGTGTCCACATCGGCGATCTTAGTCGTTAGCGCGCTGTGAACGGCGAGGGCGGGGTACACTCCGCCTCCCGTTCCCCCGGCGCAGATCAATAACCGCACCGAAAGACCTCCATTCGTTTTCTTCCAATCTGGCATTCTCGCCGCCTTGGCGGGAAATGTTCAACATGATCCCGATGGCGCACAACGTCGAAACGAGATTCGAGCCGCCCGCGCTGATGAACGGAAGCGCGTTCCCGGCGAAGGGCATCAAGCCGACCATCACCGCCATGTTGATCGCCGCTTCGATCCCGATCCAGAACGTGATTCCGGAAGCGAGCAATGTGCCGAGCATATCCGGCGCGCGGCGAGCGATCACCAGCCCGCGCCAGATCAACGCGCCATACAAAGCCATGAGCAGAGTGGAACCGAACAGACCGAGTTCCTCCGCGACAACCGCAAAGATGCTATCCGTCGGCGCGAACGGCAGACCGGTCAACTTCGTATCTGCCTGCCCCAACCCCACGCCGAAGACCCCGCCTTTGATGACCGCCTCGAACGAACGCCGCACGTGATACGACGCGTCCGTCGGGTTTTGAAAACCGGCGACGAACGAATCAACCCGGTCGCGCCCCGTGGCGCTGAACTGCACCACCACCCATCCGATCACGATGGCAAGCGCAAGCAGGAAGACGATCTGTTTCATATCCGCGCCCGCGAGGAAGAACAACAATCCGCCGAGGATCAACACCGTGCCAGCCGCGCTCAAATCAGGTTGCAAATAGATCAAGCCGCCGATGATTCCGAGGATCACGCCGAGCGGAATTAAACCGAAGCCCACGCGATGCAGATCGTTGCGCTTGGCATACAACCACACCGCAAGATAGATCACCGCCGTAAGTTTCGCAAGTTCCGACGGTTGATACGATCCCTCGAACAATGTGCGCGATGCGCCAAGCCGAATCTCATTGACGAACAACACGGCAAGCAGCAAGCCGATCGTGCCGAGCATGGCGAACACGATCAACTTGCGCCAGAGGTGATAATCGAACAGCGAAAGCGCGAACGCGGCAACAATGCCAATGCCGAGCCAGCGCAACTGCCGCAAGAACATGTAGGTGGACGAGCCGTATTCATTGAACGAAAAATCGAACGAGGCGGAATACAACATGATCAAGCCGAACACCGATAACGCGATCACCGTCAACAACAACGGCACATCCAAACCGCGCCCGATGTTCTTTGAAATCGAAAAACGAAAACGATCGTTTACGAAAGTTTGTGAACCCATTCTCGAAACCTTTCTCCGCGTTCTTCAAAATCCTTGAACTCATCGAAACTCGTGCCGCCCGGCGAAAGCAGGACGACATCGCCCGGCTTCGCCACTTCCGCCGCTTTGAGGACTGCCTCATGCAATCCGTTCACGCGGATGATGGAAGTCCGCTTCATTCCGACGGGCAGGCTGTTCGCAGTTCGTTCGATCTTCTCCGCCGCCTCGCCGAAGATCACCACATGATCCACGCGTTCGTTGACGAGTTGCATCAACCCCTCCCACGGGAGGTTTTTATCGCGCCCGCCGAGCAACAACACGATCGGCTCCTCAAACGCATGGAGGACGGCGATCGTCCGTTCGGGCGCGCTGGCGATCGAATTGTTATACCAGCGGACTCCATTTAACTCGCGCACCAACTCCAAACGATGCGGCACGCCGCGGAACTCTTCCACCGCTTCGACCATCGCATCCGATGAAAAGCCCGCCGCATGACCGATAACGAACGCGGCAAGCACATTCGCCACGTTGTAATCGCCGCGTAAATGAATCTTCTCTCGCGGCATGAGAGAAACGTTCAACTTGCCGTCGCGCAACTTCAACGATCCTTCATGCAAGTACGCGCCATCCAAACCTTCATCCAGATCGTGAAGGCTGAACGTAACCAACTTCCTTTCACTTTGTCGCGCAGACTCCACGCGCCATTGTCGTCGCGTCCCAACACAGCCACGTCGTCCTTCGATTGAAATTCCAAGATGCGACTCTTCGCCGCCGTGTATGCCTCCATCGTGCCGTGCCGATCCAAATGATTCGGCGTGACGTTCAAGATCGCGGCGATATTTGGCGAGAGAGTCATTTGATCCAATTGAAAGGATGAAAGTTCAAGGATGGCGATATCGTCGGCTTTCATTTCGTCCGCGTAATTCAACAACGGGTCGCCGATGTTGCCGCCGACGTATGCTTTCTCGCCATGAACATTCTTCGCCATATTTCCAACCAACGTGGTCGTCGTCGTCTTGCCTGCCGAGCCGGTGATGCCAACCGTTTTACACGGCGCGACTTCCATGAAGATCTGCGAATCGTTCGAGAGCGGAATGCCTCGCTTGACCGCTTCCACCACGATCGGGAGCGTGAGAGGGACTCCGCCGGAGAGGCACAGCACATCCGTCGAATCCAACAACTCCAGCGGATGCCCGCCGAGCGCCCAATCAATGTGATATTCCGCGAGCGATTCGCGCGCGAGGCGCAAATCCTCCGCGCCGCGCATATCGCTCACCGTCACGCGCGCGCCGTGAAGCGACAGCCAACGCGCAAGGGCAAGCCCCTGCCGGGCGGCGCCTAAAATCAACACGCGGGAGTCTTTCCAGTTCGTCTTCATAATATTTCGTGTTACATACTTCGTACTGCGTATTGCGTACTGCGTATTACGTAATACGAAGTACGCAATATTCTTTACACCAACGCCAATCCTATGCCGATCATGCCGGCAAGCAAACCGATCAACCAAAAACGCTGCACGATCTGAGTCTCGCTCCAGCCCAGCAATTCAAAATGCAAATGGATGGGAGCCATCTTGAAGAACCGCTTGCCTTTCGTGAGTCGAAAATACGCGATCTGGATCGAAACGCTCAACGCCTCGCTCAACGGGATGACGGCGACCACGAGCAACAGGGGCCATTGACCGGTCATCAACGCGACGACCGCCAGCGTCGAACCGAGCGCCATCGAGCCGGTGTCGCCCATGATCAATTCGGCGGGATGCACGTTGAACCACAAAAATCCGAACAACGCGCCGACGACGATGAAACAAAACTGCGCGAGGTATACCTGTCCGGTGATGAGCGCCACGCCGCCGAACGCCGCAAACGCGGTGGCTGAGATCAGACCGGCGAGACCGTCTAACCCATCGGTGAAATTCACCGCGTTCGATTCGCTGACGATCACGAACGCCGCAATCGGAACGTACCACCATCCGAGTTCGATCTCGTTTTTGAAGCCGGGCAAATACATATCCGGCGCAAGGAGCAAATATTTCAACACGAGCGCCGTGCCGACCGCGAGAGCCATCTGCGCCAGAAACTTCGTGCGGATGCGCATCCCGTCGCCGCGGCGTTTTCCGCGAATGCCTTCCCAATCGTCCAGCGCGCCCAGCACGCCGAACGAAACCATCACGATCAGCGGCACAAGCACAGAGCGCCCGGTCACGTCCAAGCCGATCAATGACACTGCGTTGAGCAACACGGTGAGCAACAACACCGGCAGGATGAACATCACGCCGCCCATCGTGGGCGTGCCCATTTTGATGCGATGCTTATCCGGCTCCTCCACGCGGATGATCTTGCCGACCTTGAAGTGCCGCAAGACCCGCAGGAACGGCGCGCCCCAGATCACGGTCATCACGAACGAGAACATCGCCAAGCCCAGCACCAGCGCGGTGTGCTTCATGAACGCACCTCCAACACATTGGTGATGCGATCCATGCGCAAGCCGTGCGAGCCTTTGATCAACACAACGTCATCCTTTGAAAGATTCGAGTTCAACCATTCAACCACCGGCTCAAGCGCGTCGAATTCCAACACAGCCGATTTTTTCATTCCGGCGCGCCGCGCGGCTTCGGCGATGATATGCGCACGCTCGCCCAGCGTGAGCAACATGCCAGCCACCTGCGCGGCGCGCAACCCCACCATTTCATGTCCGCCGCGTTCATACGGACCCAGTTCGAGCATATCGCCCAGCACGGCGATCTTCCTGCCGTCCAATTCATCGAGCAAGTTCAACGCGGCAAGCATGGATTCCGGCGAAGCGTTGTACGTGTCATCCAACAACAACGCGCCGTTCTCGCTTCGCACAGCGGCGAGCCGCAGCTGCGTGTGACCCTGGCTCAAACCTTCGAGAATCTCCTGCCAGTTCATCCCCTCCGCAAGACCGACCGCCGCGGCGCGCAACGCGGTGTGAACCGAATGACGCCCGATCAGCGGAATCTTCACATACAATGTTTCGCCTTGATAATGAATCCGAAAACGGATCCCTTCCAAGCCCAAGCCTTCGACCTGATCTGCCCACAGGTGCGCCTCTTGCGACAAGCCATAGAAGAAGATTCGCGCCTTCGTCTTTTCTTCCATCTTGCGGACCCACGCGTCATCGAAGTTGAGGATTGCCACGCCCTCGGGAGCCGGGGGCAGCGCCTGAACCAATTCCGCTTTGCCGCGCGCGATGGCTTCCTGCGACCCGGCGCGTTCGGCATGAACAGTGCCGACGTTCGTCACCACGCCCACATGCGGAAGCGCAATGTCGCACAAGAAGGCGATCTCGCCGGGGACATAAAATCCCATTTCGATCACGGCACGTTGATGACCCGAACTGAGTTTCAACAACGTCAGCGGCAAGCCGATCTCGTTGTTCAAATTGCCGGGGCTTTTCAACGTGCGATAGCGCGTGGACAATACTTCGGCGATCATTTCTTTGGTTGTGGATTTGCCCACGCTACCGGTCACGCCGATCACGCGCACATCCATTTTGCGGCGCCAGAAGCGCGCGATCTGTTGCAAAGCAGTGACTGTGTTTTCCACGCGCAGGCAGACCGGCACGGAGAGGTCGGCTGAGGAGATGGCGTCGGCTGAGGAAACTGCGCGCAGGTCGAGGGTCCGGAAAGAATCATCCACATCCCGCTGGGTTAAAGCAAAAGACGCCCCCCGCTTGAAGGCTTCGGCGATATAGTCATGTCCGTCCGTTTTTTCGCCGGGGATGGCGACGAACATCGAGCCGGGGATCGCATGGCGCGAGTCAATCGCCGCCTCGGTGATGACCGTGGAGGTCGAGGGGCGAAAATTCGTGAGGGCTTCGATTGCGTCGGCGATAGTTAACATATTATTTCGATGACAGCGAAAGGCGCACGTTATCCGGCGGGATGTTCAGGAGGATCACGGTTTGTTCGGCGACTTTTGCAAAAGTTGGCGCGGCGGTGTCGGAACTCCAAATGGAAGTGGTGGGTTGTTGAAGCCAAACATAGATCATGAATTGCGGGTCGTCTACGGGACCCCATCCAATGAAGGAGACGTTCGTGCTGGAGGGATCGTAGCCGTATTCGGTGGGGATCTGCGCGGTGCCGGTTTTGCCAGCCACACGATAGCCGGGCAATAACGCGGTGGAGGCTTCACCTTCGAGCGAATTCGCCAGCATGTCGCTCAGAGTATGCGCGGTCTGCGCGGAGATGGGCGAGCCGCCGTATTGCGAAGGGACGTTGTATTGGTTTCCGTCGCGCACCATCGCGTATAACACATGCGGCGTGACCATCTTGCCGCCGTTGGCAAACGCCGAAGTTGCCATGAGCATTTGCAACGGCGTGGCGGTGACGCCCTGACCAAAAGCGTTGGTGCCGAGGTCAACGTTGTACCAATCCGAATCGCCGGGGGTTTTGAGTCTGCCCATCGCTTCGTCGGCGAGGTCAACTCCGGTGCGATGACCAAGCCCGAAGCGTTCCATGTATCCGTAAAAAGCCTGCGGGCCCATTTGGGTGGATATCCACGCCATGCACACGTTGAGCGAATGTTGCAGACAGCCGGTCATGTCTTGTTGACCCCACGCGTCGCGGTTCCAATTACGGATGGTGATTCCGCCGACTTGAATCGCGCCGGTATCCACGTAGGTGGTTTGCGGCGTCACCGTACCGGCGTCAATGGCGGCTGCCATGGTGAGGATCTTCATCACCGAGCCCGGTTCGTATGCCGTGCCGATGGAGCGATTGTATTGACTGCCGTTATCGTATAACGAGAAGTAATTGCTGTAATTATTCAAATCCATGCGCGGGGTGCTTGCCATGGCAAGGAGTTCGCCGTTGCGCGGATTCATCACCACGATCGCGCCGTTCTGCGCGCCGTACTCGATGAGCGCGCCATCCAAAATTTCTTCGACGCGCGATTGCAGGTCGCGGTTGATGGTCAGCACGAGCGTCGTTCCATTCGGCACACGCGGAATTTCGGTGGCTTTGTTCGGGTCGCTTGGAACCCACACTTGCACCGGGTTGCCGGCGAGCAGGTCGTTGTATTTTTCTTCGACGCCGAAGTAGCCGCGTCCGTCGCGGGTGACGAACCCCAGCACGTTCGAGGCGAGCGAGTTTTCGGGGTAACTGCGTTGAAAGTGCGGCTTGAAGGCGATCCCATTCAAACGGTTATCATCCACATCTTCCATCTGTTGAATGAGTTGTTTGAGAGAATCGGCGACGCCGGCGTCCACGTAATCTTGAATGACAACGTATTGCCACGATTTGGGAGAATCGGTGATTTTGTTGAACACGTCTTCATAGGTCAAGCCAAGATAGGTGCCGAGGATGTAGGCAACCGATTCGGGATCGGTCACATCGGAGAGGCTCACGCCCACTTCGTACACCGTCCGATTACCGGCAAGCAAATGACCGTTGCGGTCGTAGATCTCGCCGCGCTCCGGGTAAAAGGTGTGAAACTCACCGGCGTATAAGTCGCCTTGCGAGAGGAAGATCGAAGCCTGCTCGCTGTTTTGAATGCGGATCATCTGCGCGAGGATCGCCACTCCAACCAGCGCGAAGCAGAACACAAGGAACAACGAGCGGACGGCGTATTGCTGACGCATGTTATTGCGCGCCTCCAAAACGGATGCGCTCATCGAGCCATTCGATCAGCGACTGTGTGTATTCCGAGGGGATGATCCGCTCGAACGACGCCACGTCTTGCGCTTCGAGCAGGATGCCGGGTTCGGGAGCGATAAACCCCGGCACCGCCAGATACTGCAATTCGCCGGGCTTCACCGGGCGATAGCCCAATTGCAGCGCGCGTTGTTCCATCACAGCGGTGGAGGTGAGGTCGGCGAGCTGCGTTTCCAGATCCGCGTTGTTGCGTTGAAGAGCGGTGATCTCGACACGCAGTTCTTGAATCTCGCGCCCGGTCACTGCGGCGCGCGCGCTCACGGTGAGGTAAAGCGCGGCAACCATCGAAGCGCCGATGACGAAAAGCAAAAACGCGCCCGCATATTGGCGTTGAACGCGCCACGGGGCTTGTTTATAAGCATGGATGATCTGTGTTGCTTGCATAACGACCTTTTTCTTTGGGCGATGGGTCGTAGCGCCGACTTAAGTCGGCGTTATGCTGATTTTCGGCAATGCGAAGTTTCGCACTGCGGGCTCTCGGATTGTTTTTCGTTTCTTCTTCCGAGGGCAAGATCGGTTTTCGGTTTACCTCTTTGATCGTCGCCTTGCGCTCCACTTCGCATACAATTTTTCGTAAGGCGGATTGACCAAGTCTTTGCTTTGTTCTCTAAAAAAATCTTTGACGATCCGATCTTCCAATGAGTGGAAGGAGATCACTGCGAGTCTGCCTCCGACGTGGAGGCTGGTTACCGCTTGCGGAAGCGTTTTCGCCACTGACGCCAACTCGTCGTTCACCGCGATTCGCAACGCTTGGAAGGTTCGCGTGGCGGGATGGACGCGATTCCCTCGACGGGGGGAAACTGCCTCAATGACTGCGACCAGCTCGCCCGTCGTATGAAGCGGTCTCGCGTTCACGATGGCTCGCGCGAGTTTGCGAGAGTCGCGCTCTTCGCCGTATTCGTACAGCACATCCGCAAGTTCGCTTTCGGAATAGGTGTTGACGATGTCTGCCGCGGACTGCAACGCGCTTGGTCCAAATCGCATGTCGAGCGGAGCGTCGTGTTGAAACGAGAAGCCGCGCTCGGGCGTATCGAACTGCATGGAGGATGCGCCGAGGTCGAGGACGATGCCGTCCACCGAATCCCATTTGAGAGTCTTCAACTGCGCCGAGAGAGTCGTGTAGGAGGCTTGCGCCAGATGGATGCGATGTTCGTAAGGAGCCAAGGTCTCACGAGCGATCGCCAACGCCTGCGGGTCTACGTCGAGACCGAGCAGACGCCCATCTGGCGCAGACGCCTCCAAAATTCCGCGAGCGTGACCGCCCGCGCCGAGTGTCCCGTCCACATAGCGCCCTCCGCGACGAGGTTGCAACGAGTGTATAATCTCTTTGTAAAGTACAGGTTTGTGCATCATGGATGTAGTGCAACGACTTTCTGCCCTTTTGTATCGGCGGACACATCGGTTCGCTCCTACGAAGAATTGTTCTTTGAAAGATCGAGCGTGGCGAAGCGTTGTTGGTTCGCTTCCACATCCTGCAAATTATCCATTTGCGATTTCCAGTCGGCAGGAGTCCACACTTCGAAGTAATCGCCCTGCCCCGCCACCGTGAGTTCGCCGCTCGTGATGCCGAGAAACTCGCGCAGGTTTTGCGGGACGAGGATGCGCCCGACTTTGTCCACTTCCACTGGGTACGCGTTCGAGAGGATGAGTCGGCGCAACATGCGGGCAGAGGCGTCTGCCATGTTCATGTTGTTGATGCGCTCGTACACTTCTTTGAAGTACGCATCGGTCATCACCATCAGGCATTTGTCGAATCCTTGGGTGATGAACGCGCCAGCCGCCAGCAAGTCTCGATAGCGCGCGGGAATCATCAGGCGCCCTTTGTCATCGAGGTTGTGCTGGAACTGACCGAGGAACATTTGTGCTAATTATCCTTTAACTGGTGAACGCCGGGGATGCCGGCGTTCCTACCACTTCGTACCACTTTTTCCCACATTATATGCTTTTTGAGGGAAAAATCAAGGTTTTGTAACCTGTTTGTGAAGTCCCTCTGTTGTCCTATTGGGGTGAGTAGTAAGTGGTAATTGGTAATTTTAGAGACTGGAGACTGGAGATTAGAGACTGTGGTTTGGCAATTGGAGGATTGGAGAATTGGAGAATTCGTTTACTTTTCTTGAAGCGACACGCAAATTGGAAAGATTACGCCCTGCTTGATAGCGGCGATGGGTTGAAGTTGGAACGTTTCGGGAAATATGTTTTTGCGCGACCCGAGTCGCAGGCGATGTGGAAACGGGCGTTGACTTCCGAGTGGAAGAACGCGGACGCGGTTTTCATTTCCACGGGGAGGAGAGCGGCGGGCATTGGGATTTCCAAGAGGAAGGTAGAAGGAGAGGTGGGAGATGGGGAGCTGGATTTCTCCTCACCCCGTCCCCTCCCCCTTCGGGCTCCGCTTCGGGGGACACGTCTCCCACAGGGAGTGGGGATTCACTTCTGGGCGATGACGACGCCTGGTCGGCATCTTGGAGTCTTCCCTGAGGTTGCGGCGCATTGGGATTGGTTTGCAAATCTACTTAACCGCGAAGCGCGCCAAGAACATAAAGAAGTAAATGTTCTAAATCTTTTTGGTTATACAGGTCTCGCCACTTTAGCCGCCGTGTCTGCTGGAGCGAAGGTGACTCACGTGGACGCGTCGAAGAAGTCTGTGAGTTGGGCGCGGGAGAATCAGGAGTTGTCGGGGTTGAGCGACGCGCCCATCCGCTGGATCGTGGACGACGCGTTGAAGTTCGTCCAACGCGAAGCGCGGCGCGGCGTGAAGTACGATGGGATCATTCTCGATCCGCCCAAATTCGGGCGCGGACCGAAAGGCGAGGTGTGGGAAGTGTATAAGTCACTGCCCACATTGCTCGAAGCCTGCCGCGCGTGTTTGAGCGATAATCCGCTGTTCGTGGTCACGACAATTTACGCGGTGCGAGCCTCGGCAATTCACATTGCGCAAGCCATGGACGATATGATGAAAGGCTTTGGGGGAAAGATCGAAATGGGAGAGCTGGTTACGCGCGAGCAAAGCGCGGGGAGGTTATTGTCGCAGGCGGTGTATGCGAGGTGGAGTTCGGACGATAGACGATAGACCCCTACCGCGCCAAATATTCTTCGGGGGTCAAAACCATTAAACTTGTTTTCCCCTTGAAGTGTTTGGCATTCCACGTCACAAAACACTCCACATCGGGCGCACGTTCCACAAGCGAGATGATCAGCGCGTCCATGAACGGCATGTGAACCGAGCGCATTTTTGATACGGGCGTTCATAGAGTTCATCGCGGAAAGACTCTTTCCCCATCTTTAATCCTTCATCCGCCATCCAAATGACCGTCAATTGATAGGCATCCGCCAGCCAGATTTGCCATTGGTCAAGTCGTTCGGGCGAGAGATTAAACGACAACTGCCCAAGCGTTTCCATCACATTGTAGATCGTGGTAGCGGGCTGGGCAGTTTGGACGGCTTTGAGAAAGGCTCGATTCGTTTCCTGTCTGCTGTCGTTGGAAAAGGCGAACGCCAACAACAAAACATCCGTATCCATTACGACCATGAACGTCCCCGCATTTGCCGCATGGTTTCATCCAACGTGCGCTTCTCCGCGGCAGATTGCACCGTCTTTCGGACCTTGCTCGCCAACGCGCGCGCCGAGCGAACTTTCTTCGCGTCATGAGAGGGGTGAACCAATGTCACGCCGCTCAATTTTGCGAGTTCCGCCCGCAAACGACGCTGATCCCGCATGGATAATTGACGGGCTAATTCCAACGCTGTCTTGTACGAGGGACGCTTACGCGTGTATACAGTCATAGGCTTATTATACGCCGACTTTCATCAAGGGAAATAAAGCGTCAATGTCCTTTGGTCAGCCGTCTCTCTTCCAACATCCTCAACCATTCCAGCGGCTTCTCCCACCTCACGCGCGGATTGACGTTGAACAAGTTATCGGGGCGATCCCATTTCGGTCCCGGCGGACCGGACTCATCGCTCAACGCGCTTTTCACTCCCCATAAACCTTTATAGTTCACCCAATCGGGTTCGGGATTCAACACCACGCGCCGCCACTCTTTGACCGTCGGGCGAGTCGTTTTACGGTCGGACATGACGCGCTTGAGATAACTGCTCGATTTGACGACCGGCTCGCGCAGGTTGTCGCCTTGAAAGCCGAGGCGGAAGCCGTCGCCCGAGGCGATTTCCATCGGCAGGCTGACGACGTAGTGATCGGCTTCGTCGCGCATATAAATGAAGGCATCCTCGGCAAGGAAGTTGGCATGGTTGGAGGTCAACTCTTTCAACGCGATCTGCCGCGCTTTTTGGCTGGGGTTGAAGAGCAGGAAGACGTAGTGGATCAAGCCGTCCATCCAATAGATGAGGCGTTGGACGCGTCCCGCTTCGTAGAGATTCGGCGAGCGGATCACCTCAGGCTTGCTGTAGTTGGCGTGCGATCCGAGCGCAACGTAGACGACGGGATGGGTCGTATCCTTTTCGTTTTTATCTTTCGCCTTGATGACCTTCTCCCACAACTCGATGTTGCCCGCGCCGTGCTGTGAAAACAAAACCGCATACGGCGACTCGTTTTTTAGATAGACCGCGGTCATCTCCCAATCGCCCTCGTGATGATTCATGCCATTCGCCGCGAGCCGCCAATCGTTGAAGGCGTAGAAAAAATGGTATTGCAAGATCGTCCAGTTGTTTCCTTCCGCATCCTGTTCGCGTGCCACACGCCCGTAATAGACGGGTTGTGAATCTTTTTCCAAAATCTTTGCATATTCAAAATACGATTTGCGCGCGATGGTCTCGGTGGCGAGCGAGAGCATGTCCATGATGAGACCCGGTCCCTCGGGGAGGATATGATCGAAGATGAATTTCATCGTGCGAATGGAAAGATAGAAGAGCAGGATCAAATAGATAGGTAACAGCACGAGATATTCGACCGCGACGCTCATGTACTCGCTTGGGCGGAGAAAGAACCAGATCGGCGCAACCATCAGCGCGGTAAAAAACAACACAGCAAACGCGGCGGGGATGATCCGCAGTCGAATCGTTGACGCCAGCATGAACAGGATCAATGCGGCGACCAGCGCGAGGGCAAACGCAATTTCAACTCCCGCCCAACTGAAGAAATAATATCCCGCGCCCGCCGCAGCCAGTGTAACGCCTCCCAGCCACATCCACGCATCCGAACTATACAAAGGCTCGTTGATGAAACGCAGAAAATATTGTCCGCCCTCGAGTTTGCCGATCATCGTGGCAAGCGGTTCATTTAAATGAAAGAGCAAGCCCGCCGCGCCGAGCGGTCCGCTGGGCAGGATGAGACAGCGTTCCAAATAATGCTCCACCGCCATGGGAAAGAATCGTTCGCTCTTGGCGAAACGCAAAACGGGTTCATATTTTTCTAGGAGATCATGATCGTTCATAGCAAAAAAGGTGACAGTCATCGTTGAGATGACTGTCACCTAAATCTTCACTGAAAATACTGCAACGCCAAACGCAAACGATCTTCGGGATTCTTGCTCGCATCTTTCGGGATGGATTGAATGGCAGACTGCGCCTCGACGACGGAATATCCCAACGCGGTGAGCGCGGCAAGCACTTCGGCATCCGCGTCGGACATCAGGGCAACCTGCTTCAAGCCATCGAGCGGTTTCAACTTGTCTTTGAGGTGAAGAGCCATCTTCTGCGCGGTCTTTTTGCCAACCCCCGGCACGCGACTCAACAACTCGGCTTCATCGGCGAAGATCGCGCGTTGAATTGAATCCAACGTCATCGTAGATAACACAGATAACGCCACTTTGGGACCGACTCCGTCCACGCCAAGCAACATGTTGAACAGGTCGCGGTCGGCTTGCGATTCGAATCCGTACAACGTGAGCGAATCTTCACGGACGACGAGATGCGTGAACAAATACGCCGTCTCGCCTGTTTTGACGCGCGTCCGCAACGGCGCAGGGACGAAGACGCGCAGTCCCACGCCTCCCATCTCGACGATGAGGGAGGTCTCTTCGATTTGCGCGATTTCACCGCGGAGGGTTGAGATCATAATGTCTATTATATGTCATTGCGAGCAATCCTGAGCGAAGCCGCCGTTTGTTGGCGGCGTAGTCGAAGGATGCGAAGCAATCTCCCGTTTGTAAAAAATATTAGACCTCTTGCATAAGTGTGCCATAATAGGCACATGAACTACAAAACCATCGAAACTCTGAAAGAAAGTGACTTCAAACGGCTAACGGGCGTCCAGCGCGAAACTTTTGATCAGATGCTGGCGGTGATCACGAAAGGGTTGCGAGACTTCGGGAGGCCGCCCAAACTGAGCCGAGCGGATCAGTTGTTGCTGACCTTGATGTACTGGCGAGAATATCGCACGGAATTTCATATTGCCCAATCCTTTGGTGTCAGTGAAGCCACCGTGTGTCGCACCATTCGCAAGGTCGAGGAGGCCTTAGTTCGTTCAAAACAATTCCGTTTGCCTGGCAAGAAGGCGCTCCAAGGCAGTGACACGGTGTTCGAGATCGTGCTGGTGGATGTCAGCGAACAACCCGTGGAGCGTCCAAAAAAAGCCAAAAACGGCATTATAGCGGCAAAAAGAAGCGTCACACCCAAAAAGCGCAGGTGATGGCGGATCGAAAAAGTACCCAGATCATAACCACCGCTTTTAGTCATGGAAGCAAACACGACTTCCAACTGTTCAAAGACGATGCCTGTGAGTTCTCTGCACATCTGCGGCTTCTGGCCGATGCTGGTTACCAAGGATTGATGGAGCTTCATGAAAACAGTCAGACGCCTTTCAAAAAATCCAAATACCATGCGCTGACAAAACGAGAAAAACAGAGCAATCGGAGTTTGGCACGCAAGCGGATTGTGATTGAGCATATATTTCGTAAGTTGAAGGTGTTTCGGATTTTGAGCGAGAGTATCGCAATCGCAGAAAAAGGCTTGCTTTGCGTTTCAACCTCATCGCGGCTATTTACAATCTCGAACTCAACTCATCCTGACTTTTGCAAGAGGTCTATTCTGCAACAAGTATATCGAAGGCACAGGAGATTGCTTCGTCGCAAAGAGCAAGAGCGCTCCTCGCAACGACATTAGTAACGCTTCGTGTTCAAATGCGTAATCGCGATTGCCAGCGCGTCGGCGGCGTCGTCGGGTTTGGGGATGGAGTCGAGTTGCAAGAGAGCGCGAACCATTTCTTGCACTTGGCGCTTTTCCGCGGAACCATAACCAGCCACCGCGTTTTTCACTTCTTTTGGAGTGTATTCGAAGATCTCGATCCCCGCTTGCTGGAGCGCGAGCAAGACAATTCCGCGCGCTTGTCCCACGGCGATGCCGGTCGTCACGTTGCGCGCAAAAAATAATTTTTCAACCGCAGAGGTATCGGGTTTGTGTTGCTTGAGGAGTTTTCGCAGATCGGTGTACAACATCTCCAGCCGCGCGGACGGGGTCTCGTCTTTTGAGGTGGAGATAATACCGAAGGAAACTGCGACCAGTTCCCCGTCGGGCATGAGACGCACGAGTCCGTATCCTGTCGTGGCTGTGCCGGGGTCAATTCCGAGAGCGAGGGTCATTACAAAAGTAGCGCCGACTTAAGTCGGCGTTACGCAGCTTCGAGCGCGGCGAGGGCTTCATCCGAAATTTTGACGTTATGGAAAACGTCTTGCACGTCGTCGAGTTCTTCGATGGCCTCGACCATCTTCATGAATTTCAACGTGGCTTCCACATCGAGTTCCACTTCCTGTTTGGCGACCATGCGCAAGCCCGATTCGTCCGGCGTGACTTTGGCTTGATGCAATGCATCGGCGATGGTTTTGAACGATTCGACGGGCGCGGTGATCTCGATCTCGCCGTCGTCTTCAACGACATCGTTCGCGCCCGCTTCGATGCCGAGCTCAAATGCTTTATCGAAATTCATCGCGCTGGAGGGAAACGAAAAATACGAGATGCGATCGAACTGCCAAGCCACCGCGCCGGGCTCCGCCATGTTGCCGCCCGACTTGCTGAACGCGTGACGCATATCCGGCACTGTGCGGTTGCGATTATCGGTCACGCAGGTGACCATCAACGCCGAGCCATGCGGACCATAGCCCTCGAAGGTGACCTCTTCAAATACGACGCCGTCTTTGTCTTCGCCTGAACCTTTTTTAATGGCGCGTTCGATATTATCCTTTGGCATGTTTTCAGCGCGGGCTTTATCCACTGCGAGCCTGAGACGGAAGTTGGAATCGGGATCGCCGCCTTCGCGCGCCGCGATGGAAATTTCTCTGGCGAGGCGCGTAAAGATCGCGCCGCGTTTGGCGTCTGCCACGCCTTTTTTACGTTTGATGGTAGACCACTTGGAATGACCGGACATGTCTTGCTCCTTGCTGTAAACCCACTTTCGTGGAAAATTTTATGTGTCGGCGATTATACCATTTGGAAAAAGGGCGGGATAACATCCCGCCCCACGAAGAATCACATCGTCTTCGCGCGCTCTTCCATTTGACTCCGCAGGTGAGCCGTGTCTTTATCAATTGTGAACAACGCGCCGAGGTAGAACAGAAAACAGACGAGCCACGCGGTGACGCAGATGGAGAGAATCGCAAACGATCTATCCCCGGTGGCGACGATCAACGCGCCGGTGAGCGCGGGCGCGGCGACGGCTCCGCTGTTCTCGATGAAGTATTCGATCGCTTGCGCCGTCGAGCGGACTTCGGGAACCGTCACGTCATACACAGTAGCGACCACGTTCGGGGCAGGAAGAGGCATGAAGATGGCAGTCAGGCACATGAGGAGAAAGAATCGGTTCGGCTCATCCACTGGCGTGGTCATCGCAAAGTAGAGGAAGATCGCGCCGAGCAACACTCCCGCGCTCGAGACGAGGATGCGTCCTTTTTTCGTCCGCTTGAAGAGGAAGTCGCCGAGCAAGCCGCCGACGAAATATCCCGAAGCCAGGATCAAAATGACAGGCGCCATCGTGGCAACGATACGATTGGAATCGTAGCCGCGCACGGTTTCGAGATAGCCGAAGAAAAAGAACGTGATCACCTGCCACGGAAAAACTCCAGCGAAGCCTTGTAAAAAGATGAACCACATCGTGCGCTTTTGGAAGATCTGTTTCGCCTCTGCCCACGAAAAACGGAAGGTCGCCATTTCGGGGACATTTTCAAACTCGGGTTCGGCTTTGCCGCGCGGCATATCTTTCACGCCGAAGTAGATCAACAGCGCGACCACCAGACCCAGGCTACCCGTGATGTAAAAGACCGAACGCCAGCCGCCGATCATCGGCGCGACGATCTGCCCGAGGATCAAGCCCACCAAAAACCCGAACGCTTGCGCGAATTGCAAAATGCCATACACTTTGCCGCGCAAGTTGGGTCCGAAGTAATCGGCGATGAGCGTGTAAATGCCGGGATACGACGAATCGTCAATGCCCGTCGAGGCGCGTGTAATTAAAAATCCCGTGTAGGTGCGGACGATCGCGTTCAACCACGTCGTGGCTCCCCAAATGAACGACGCCAGCGCTAGTAATTTAACGCGCGCGTAACGGTCGTATAAATATCCCCACAGCGGATACAACACCGTCGCCACCGCCAACGCGCCCGAGTTGACCAGCCCCCATTGAAAATCGTTCAGCCCGAACGTTTCGCTGATCTGCACTTGCAGCGAGCCGATCATCAACTTGTCGGTCTGATGCAGTAACATGAAAAAGAAAAAGATGGCGACGACGAACCAGCGGTAGTTGGGATGTTGTTGCGACATTGCATCACCTCATGCAATTTACGATTTCAGATTTACGATCCTTCGACAGGCTCAGGACAAGTTTACGATTCTTCATCTGCCGAAATAATTTCCTGCGCGAGTTTTTTTAATTCATCTGCGTCGTTCACTTTGGATGAGTCAAAATATTGTCCAAGCAATTCGAGCGGACTCATACTGCTGACCACCTGCCCCTCAGGGATACGAACACGCGCCTCGATCTTCGGTTTCTTCACTAGATGGAACTCGAACGCGTCTGCCGCAAATTTTCGCAATGCCGATTCGTCAATCAACGCGTCCCACTCGCGCGGATATTCCACGATCAACTTGACGATCGCCTCGGATAAATTTTTCGGCAACTGGGATTTCAAGAATTCGGTCACGTTCTCGCTGGACGTAAGGCTGGTCCGCCGCTCGACAAACCGGCGCGTCCCTTCGATCTTTTTCCACTCCACCTTCGCGCTTCCCCGCTCCACCTCGGCAAGGATGTAAAACTTGTCGTCTTTCATCTCGCCGAAGTCAATGCGTTCGATGGAGCCGGGATAAATGACGGGCGGATGATTCCCCTCGTTCACATCCTGCGGTTTGTGGATGTGTCCCATCGCCACGTAATCGAGCCGTTTGTCTTTCACCACCGAGATCGGCAAGACGAGATCGCTTCCCAGCATCACCATCCGCTCCAAGCCAAACGTCGCGCCTTCGACAGAGGCGTGGGCGGTGAGGATGAGAGGCAGATTACTATCTGCTTCATTAATGTATTCTTCGATGAGACTAGAGATTCGAGACTCGAGATTCGAGAAAACTTCGCTGGGTTCTGCCGCGCTCATTTCGAGATTCGCCATCAAGCCCGAGCGCGTGATCCACGGCATAGCAATGACTTGCACAGGCACATCCCACAGATCGCTCGGCGTCAAAAACTGCGGCTTATCCAATACTTTAATGAATGGAACTTGTAACGTGTCAAATTCTTGAATCGCGTGGGCGCGTCCGATGGCAGGCGAGAGATCATGGTTGCCAACCAAAAGTAAAGTTGGAATCTTTGCCTGAGATAATCGAATGATTCGTTTGCCCCATTCGCGTTGAAAGGTCGGCGCGGGGGAACGATCTTTGTAGGCATCGCCCGCGAAGATGACCATGTCCACTTTTTCGGAGATCGCCGCATCCACGATGGTATCCAATGACTTGAGGAAATCCAACACGCGGAAGGGTAGTCCCGTTTCGGGGTCGTGGCGTCCGTAGTTTGCCATGTCAATGTGAGCGTCGGCAAAATGAAGTAGTCTCATTGTCTTCTAGTCTTCTAGTCGTTAGTCGGCTAGTCCTTTATCACACGGCTTTGATCACCAAACCATGCGACTAGGTGACCAGCAGACGAACTAGGGTTGCGCTCCTAAGTCTTGCAACGCTTGAATCGCGGGAGACCAATTGGTATGGACTTTTAATGCTGCGCGGTAGTCGCTGATCGCAGCTTGAGTGTTTCCGATCATGTAATATGCTCGACCTCTCCAAAGCAAGGATTCTTCGAGGGTGGGCTTTGAAATTGTTTTCAATGTAGTGTCGGCAAGACTTATCACATCTAAATAACGAGCAGAATAATAGTAAGCAAAATACGGTCCTGTTTGATACCACATCATACGGAATGGACGATGCTCATTTGTCTCATCCCAGTTTGCATAAATCGAAAACGCCTGATCGTATGCTCTGGCGGCATCCACATATTGATTGAGCGCAACATAACTTGTCCCTTTACTGAACCATGCAAAGAAAAGGTCATTGCCTTTTAAACTATTAATATCTTTTTCGGCTAGCTCAAGCGCATGTTGTGATGCCCAGCTTTCATTTGCCCATGGCCCAAGGATTTCTAGAACTTCGGATTCTCGATCTAGAGGATAGACAACCATAAAGAGATAATTAAAAGAACGCCAACCCTCCTGATAGGCGGCATATTCACTCAGAAGATTTTCACCTATTGGATTACCTTTCTTATCTTGAATCCACGAATCTTGCACGATGAACCCACCTCGTACATCATCATAACCTGTGGTAAATAGATAGTGGCCCAACCAGTCAGTTTTGCCAGCGTAATCACGTTCATAATATCCTTTTTCAACTATAACTGGAAAGCCCGCCGCAATCAAACGCTTAACCAAGTCTACATCGCCGCCGTAACGTGAAAGTGCGCGGTATTCTGTCTCATCATTCACAAAATTCACCAGCTCATAAGGCATAACATTTTTATCATCAAAGCCCTGTTGTATGAAATCTTTTTTAGGATCGCCGTCGCCAGGCTTCACCACACGAGCCACATCGTCACGATTTCCTTTCCAACCCCAGAAATTCAACGCCATCGTTAAATTTGCGGGGCCACAATAATTCCAACGATTATGCTGATCAACAAAGGTAATACCCGTCAAGATTACGGATTCAGGCAGGGGTGTGGGCGTGATTGTCGACCTTAGAGTGGGACCAACTGTGGGAGTGAGAGTCGCTTGAAGAGTTTGAGTCGCGACGTGAGTCTGCATCAGTTGTGTGGCGGCGGTATCCACTGGGTTTTGTTGTTGCGGCTGAAAGATGACTTCATCCGGCGGGTTGATGAGATATTTGACGCTCGCGATCCAGCCATCAATGCGCGGCATGGCGCGCGAATATACAGGCGGGAGGAAAAAGATCACAACGCCGATCACGAGCAGGATGGGCGCAATCCACTTGCGGTTAAAACGTTTTTGCATGGGAAGGATTATATAACAAAAAGACCCGTGAGGTTTTGAAAACCTCACGGGTCTAATTTCATTATTATTCTTTCACTTCGCCGTCAATCACATCGCCGTCGGTGGGCGGAGGTGTTGCGGGTCCGCCCGCCGCTTCAGGTTGCGGCTGACCTTGCGCGTACAGTTGCTGGCTCAGCGCGTGGAAAGTTTGTTCCACCTTTTCAGAGGCTTGTTTGATGCTGTTGATATCGTCGCCCTGCGCCGCAGACTTGAGATCGTTGATCTTGGTCTCGATCTCGCCGCGTTCTGCCGAAGGGACTTTATCGCCGAGTTCGCGCAGCGCTTTTTCGGTCTGATACACGAGGTTATCCGCCGTGTTCTTGGCGTCTATCAACTCGCGGCGTTTGCGGTCGTCCGCTTCGTGCGAGCGCGCTTCGTTCACCATGCGATCAATATCGCTCTTGTTCAAGTTCGTCGAAGCGGTGATGGTCACCTTCTGCTCTTTGCCGGTGGCTTTATCTTTCGCCGCCACGTTCAAGATACCGTTCGCGTCAATGTCGAACGTCACTTCCACTTGTGGGATGCCGCGCGGCGCGGGCGGGATACCGTCGAGTCGGAATCGTCCGAGCGACATGTTATCGCCAGCCATCGGGCGTTCGCCCTGCAGAACGTGGATGTCAACCGCGGTCTGATTATCCGCCGCCGTCGAATACGTTTCGGTCTTGCGGACGGGGATGGTTGTGTTGCGCTCGATCATCTTCGTCATCACACTGCCCATCGTTTCGACGCCCAGCGAAAGCGGGGTCACGTCCAGCAACAAAATATCTTTCACTTCGCCGCCAAGCACGCCGCCTTGGATCGCCGCGCCGACCGCCACCACTTCATCGGGGTTCACGCCTTTGTTCGGTTCTTTGCCGTTCGTCAATTTGCGAACCAGGTCATGCACCATCGGCATACGAGACGAACCGCCGACGAGGACGACTTCGTTGAGTTTGCTCGCATCCAGACCGGCGTCTTTCAACGCGGCTTCAAACGGTTTGCGGCATCGGTTGAGCAAGTCTTCGGTCATCTGCTCGAATTTGGCGCGCGAGAGTTTCAATTGCAAATGTTTCGGACCGGAAGCATCCGCAGTGATATACGGCAGATTCAATTCCGTTTCCATCACCGTGGAGAGTTCGATCTTCGCTTTCTCCGCGGCTTCGCGCAGACGCTGCAACGCGGGACGATCATTCCGCAGGTCAATGCCTTGTTCTTTCTTGAACTCATCCGCCGCCCAGTTGACGATCTTCTGATCCCAGTCGTCGCCGCCGAGGTGAGTATCGCCGTTCGTGGCTTTCACTTCGATCACGCCTTCGCCAACTTCCAGCACCGACACGTCGAACGTGCCGCCGCCGAGGTCGAAGACGAGGATCGTTTCGTCTTTCTTTTTATCGAGTCCATACGCAAGCGCGGACGCGGTCGGTTCGTTGATGATGCGCATCACTTCGAGACCCGCGATCTTGCCCGCGTCTTTTGTGGCTTGGCGCTGGCTGTCGTTGAAATACGCGGGGACGGTGATGACCGCCTGCGTGACCGGCTGACCCAAATACGCTTCGGCGTCGGACTTCAACTTGCCAAGAATCATCGCCGAAATTTCCTGCGGCGAATATTCGCGGTTCGTGATCGGGATCTTCACGCGCGCGTCGCCCGTCGGTCCTTTTACGACTTCGTACGGGACCATCTTGCGTTCCGATTCGATCTCATCGAAATGCCGTCCGATAAAACGCTTGATGGAATAGATGGTGTTCTCGGAATTCACCACCGCCTGCCGCTTCGCCGTCTGACCGACGAGTCGTTCGCCGTTCTTGTTGAACGCCACGACCGACGGGCAGAGTCGCCCGCCTTCCGCGGTCGAGATGACGGTAGGCGATCCGCCTTCCATCACCGAAACGACAGAGTTGGTTGTGCCGAGGTCAATGCCAATGATTTTGCTCATGTGAGTCTCCTTGCGCGATACTTGTCATTGCAGTCATCGCAATGACGCGATCAAAAAGTTTCAATGTCCCCATCTTAATCGGCTTCTACAAGAAAACTATTAACGGAGTGTAGAAATTTAATCGGATTTCACCCTCACCCCTAACCCCTCTCCCTCAGGGAGAGGGGGACGCACTCACCTTCACCCAATCGAACGCGGCGAGAACAGGAATGTTCTCATAGGATGCGGCAGTGAGTCCCACTTTGCCTTCTTTGAGTTCAAAGCGCGTCGCATCCACGCGGCGGAGGACGGTATCGTTTACATATAATGTAAGGATGTTCTCTTTGCAAAGGAGACCAATCGTTTGAGTCTCGCCGCTGGGTTGAATCAATTTAGTAGCTGCATCGTTTGTGACAGGTTGATATTCGGCAACGCCGGGGCTCAACCATCTGCCATACAGAATATTATATGTTCCGTCTGTTGAGACATTGAATTCATACCAGCCTTGTTCATCGCCGTAGCGGCAAACGAGACCAACGGAGGCGGGAGTACCGGCGCGATTCGTAAATTGCGCGTCAATGCGAACGTCGTCGTACTCTTCCGGTCCATAGAGGGTGTAGAGCCATGTGAACGGAGAGTCCATTTGGAGGAGGAGCGCGCCGTTTTCTGTTTTGACGTTGGGAACGGAATCGTTCCCCGCTTGCAGGATCACCCAGCCCGCGAGGGACGAATCAAATTCGCTGGTGAAGAAACGCGGAAGCGCGGTCGGCGAGGGCTCGAAGGTTGGAGTCGCTTGGGGGGTTGGCGTATCAGGCAGAAGTGTGGGAAGAGGCGTTGAGGTGGGGAAGAGCGAAGTCGCGGGAGTGGGAGTCGCAGTCACACTTTGGCAGGCAGTGATGAAGAGGAGACATCCAAAAAAAAGTTTTTTCATCGGCATTTTATAACACAATTGTCCAACACAATGTGCTGGACAATGTAGTGGAGATGCCGGGAATTGAACCCGGGTCCGAAAGACTCGACCCTCGGAAATCTACGAGCGTAGCCTGCTGAAGTGTGTCATCACAGGGATCTCGGCGGGCAAGTAACCCTGTGACCATCTGCTAGTCTTTCGCGCATTTAGCAGAGTCATGCGCGGCACTCACACCATTGTTTCGCCCGGTCCGTCACCGGGTGGAGGGCGGCTCCGGCGGACGCGGTCTCATCAAGGAGACCGACTGTTATGTTCTCGTCACACTAGGCGGCGAGGGGCATAGCAGCGTAGGAAGTGCGATTGGCACTTAAGGTTTTGCGCTGAGTTTACGAGTTCGGCGCCTCTCGGCTCGCATTCCGGGACCAGCCTCTCCCGTCGAAGCCTGTCATCCCCGTTGAGCAAATTATCAGTTTGCTTAACAATGCGTTTTCATTATAGCATACTTGCAAGCGAGGCTTTCGGCTTGCCCTCATGCCTGCTTTATGCTAGACTGTGCTTCATTATTTCACGGTATACAACACATGAGCGAAAAAATCCTCATCATTGACGACGATCTCGACACCCTGAGGCTGGTTGGCTTGATGCTTCAACGTCAGGGCTATCAGATCAGCGCGGCAACCAACGGGCAACAGGGATTGGATAAAGCGTTCGACGAAGACCCGGACTTGATCCTGCTCGATATCATGATGCCGGACATGGACGGCTACGAGGTGACTCGTCGGCTGAGATCGAATCCATCCACCACCGAAACGCCTATCTTGATGTTCACCGCGAAAACGCAGATGAACGACAAGGTCATCGGATTCGAAGTGGGCGCGAACGATTACCTGACGAAACCCACGCATCCCTCCGAACTTCAAGCGCGTGTGAAAGCGCTGCTTGCGCGTGCCAGTGAGAAAAAAGGCGACAAACCCTCCGGCAGAGACAGCGGCACCGGCTTTGTGATCGGCGTGATCAGCGCGCGCGGCGGATTGGGAGCGACGACCGTCTCGCTCAACGTGGCGGCAGGGTTACACGCGCGGTCAAAAAGCGAAGTGGTCCTCGCCGAGACGTTACCAGGGCGCGGCGCGCTCGCGCTCGAACTCGGTCTCACCGCCTCGCAGGGATTGGCAGACCTGCTCAGCCAAACCAAGTTGGCAGACCTCACCCGCGACAGCATCCGCGAAGTTCTGCAACATCATTCCTCTGGCATCAACGTTTTGCTCGCATCGGATCGTCCGCGCGATATGCACTTGATCGGTCAGAACGCGAACTACGAGGCGATAGCCGCCAAACTCGGCGGACTTGCCCGCTTCACCATTCTCGATCTCGGCGCGGGCTTGCAACCCTTCACACAAGTGATCCTCCCCCACTGCGACGTGATCTTCGTTGTGTTAGAGGGCAACCCCAACACCATCATCACCGCCAAAGCGATGATCGAAGACATCCATTCCTTCGGCGTCAACATCAAGAATATCCATCCGGTATTGAACAACCGCGTCCGTTCTGACACGCAGCTTCCCACCAGTCAAGTACAGGCAAAATTAGGACATGAGATCATCGCCACGCTCACGCCCGCGCCGGAACTCTTCATGCAAGCCACGCGCTTGCAGACCCCCGCCATGTTGTGCCAGCCTGACAGCCTCACCGCGCGACAATTCGGCAAACTTGTAGATTTCGTCGTCGAGCGGGAAGCCATGCCTCGATGACCTCCACTCCCGCAGAGACGAACGCGCTTGACGCTTTGCATGCCGCAGAATTATTCCGCAAAGCCAGGCGCGTTGTTGTATTAACGGGAGCCGGCATTTCCACCCCATCGGGGATTCCCGATTTCCGCTCGGAGGGGACAGGCTTGTGGTCGCGCGATGAACCGCTGGAAGTTGCGTCGCTCAGCACCTTCCGCACCGCGCCAGAAAAATTTTTCCAATGGTTTCGTCCGCTGGCGGGTCAGATCTTCGACGCGAAACCAAACGCCGCGCACCTCGCGCTCGCTGACCTCGAAAAGAACGGGATTTCCATCTGCATTGCAACGCAGAACATTGACGGGCTTCATCAAAAGGCAGGCTCGACGAAAGTGTTCGAACTGCACGGCACACTGCGCACGCTCTCTTGCACGCAATGCTTCAAGCAATACGAGTCTCATCCGTTTTTGGAAGCATACATCAAAGACGGAACGATCCCTTTATGCCCAAATTGCAATGGAATTCTCAAACCGGATGTGATATTGTTCGGGGAACAGTTGCCGCAGGCGGCGTGGAATGAAGCGCAGCGCGAAACGCGTCAGGCGGATTTGATGCTGGTCGCCGGTTCCTCTTTGGAAGTTTTGCCTGTGGCGGGGCTCCCAGTGCAAGCCCTCGACCGCGGCGCGCATCTCATCGTGATCAATAATACGCCCACATACATCAACGTCCGCGCGGATGTTGTCTTCATGGATGATGTGGCAACCATTCTGCCGGAGATCGTCAAACAAGCAATTCATGGCTGAGATCAAAACCCAAACCCTCGGAAGTTTCTTGCGCCTGATCGAAATCTCGCGCGACCTTGCCTCGACGCTCGACCTCGACACCCTGTTGAACGACATCGTTCGCGCCGCGGCAGACATCACCTATGCCGAAGCCGCGTCCATCCTTTTATACGATGATACGGCGCGGCAACTGTACTTTCAGGTTGCCACCAACATTGACGAACCGACCATGCGCGGGTTGATCGTGCCGCTCGAAAAAAGCATCGCAGGCTGGATCGTGACGAATCGCAAATCCGTCCGCATTGACGATGCCCACAACGACGAACGTCACTTCAACGATGTAGAGCAATCCATCGGCTATGAAACTAAATCTCTGCTGGGAATCCCGCTCGTCACGAAAAACAAAGTCGTCGGCGTGCTGGAGGTGGTGAACAAGAAGCGCGGAAAGTTCACCGACCCGGACGAATCCATGCTCACCGTGCTGGGCGCGCAGGCGGCAGTCGCCATCGAGAACGCGCGCTTGTTCCAACAATCAGACTTCATTCAGGAATTCGTCCATGAGCTTCGCACTCCGCTGGCTTCGCTGAGTACAGCCACCTATCTTTTGCTCCGCCCTGAAATGTCGCGCGAACAACGCGACCAGATCGTGAATAACATTCACAATGAAACATTGCGCCTGAACTCGCTGGCTTCTTCCTTCCTCGACCTCGCCAGACTCGAATCGGGGCGGGTGCAATTCCGCAAGACTCGCTTCAGCGCGGCAGATTTACTGTACGAAGTGCGCGACGTGATGATGAGCAAAGCGCAAGAGACGAACATCCAGATCCGCGTGGATGTGCCGAACGACATGCCGCTCATGGAAGCCGACCGCGACAAGATGAAACAAGTTCTGCTCAACCTTGTGAGCAACGCTCTGAAATACAATCGCCCCAACGGATCGGTCATTATCACCGGCAACTTTACCGACGCCGAACTTTCAATGACCGTGCAAGATACCGGCGTGGGCATCCCGGAAGAATCGATCTCTCATCTCTTTGAAAAATTCTATCGCGTGCGCGAACATGAGAACAAAGCCACCGGCACCGGGCTTGGGCTTTCCATTTGCAAACAGATCATTCAGGGTCACAATGGGCGGATCGAAGTGAAGAGCAAAATGGGCGTTGGCACGTCGTTCACCGTGCACCTGCCTCGCGCGCAAAAACCCCAACCTCACGAATAAACGAATTAAGGACTTATCGTTGTTGCGGCAGTTGAATTGTCGCAACAACGGAAATTCACGCTTACGGCTGGATCAACACTTTCAGCACGCCAGATTGCGCCGCGCGTTCGAATGCTTTCACCCCATCTCCCAGCGAAAATTCATCGTCAATCAAAACTGTCGGGTCAACCTGTTTCGATTCCATCAGCCGCAATGCAGGCTCGAATGGACCGCAGCGCGAACCAATGATATTGACCTCATCCACAACAATGGATGAAAAGTTGACGCTCATCTCCCCTTTGTACGTGGACTTCAACACCAGCGTCCCGCGCGGACGAATAGCCTGCCTCGCCAGCGCAAATCCGCTCGGCGACCCGGTCGCTTCCACGGCAACATCCCACCTCCAACGTTGCACATCCTCTTCGGCGATGATTCGAATCCCGCGCGCAGACAGCAACTCCTGTTGACGTTTATGCCGCGCAACCACGCGCAAGTCACAGCCCGTCAACGCCAGCGTCTGCGCAATGAGTTGACCAAGCCGCCCCGCGCCGACGAGCAAGACTCGATCCGTCGGCTGGATATTGATCTGCTCTTGGATCTCCAGCGCGGCGGCGAGGGGTTCAGTGAAGACCGCCATCTCGTCCGGCACCGAAGCGGGGACTTTGTGTAAGTTCTCAATTGGTAATTGAGTAAATTCAGCGAACGTCCCATCGCGGTTGGCAATTCCCAGCACGGTTCGATTCTCGCAATGTGTTGGGCGTCCGCTCAGGCATTGCTCGCACGCGCCGCACACCGCGTTGATATCTCCGACGACGCGCTGACCAATCCATGAAGCATCGTCTGCTCGAACAACTTCACCCACAAACTCATGCCCAAGCACGCCGGCGTAGGGATAATATCCCTTCACCAATTCGAGGTCGGTACTGCAAATCCCCGCCTTGCGGATTTTCACCAAGACTTCGTTTTGTTTGCGCGGTTGAACAATGTCGCGCAGATCAATTTTGTTATCTTCGAGCCAAAGCGCCTGCATACTTATTCCTCCGCCACTGCCCACTGATCGCGTCCGTTATCTTTTGCCTTATACAACGCCATATCGGCGCGGTGGAGAAATTGTTCCCAGTTTTCGAGCCCGTGCCGGTACTGCGCGATGCCAATGCTGATGGTGATGGACAAACTATGATCGTTCGATTCCACTTGCATAGCGCGAATATATTGGCACAATCGCGACGCCTGCTCGACCGCCGCTTTCGATTCACTGTTCGGCAATACGATCAAGAATTCCTCCCCGCCATAACGACCCAGCGTATCGGGGCTTCGTATTTGCCCGCTCAGCCGCGCGGCTAGATTCCGAAGCACATCGTCGCCGATCAGATGTCCATAGGTATCGTTGATCTGTTTGAAGTGATCAATATCCACGAGCGAGATCGAAAGCGGCACGCCATAACGAGTCGAACGGATGACCTCCTCTTGCAGGTCCACGATGATCTTGCGTCGGTTCGGAAGATACGTCAGCACATCGGTGTTCTTGATCTCATGCGCCTGCGCAAGAACCGCCTTCAACTCGATCTCCTTGATCTCCAACGCGCGTTTCGCCTTCTTCAATTCAGATTCCACATACTGAAAATCACCGAGAAGTTTGTTGTATTTTTCAGGTAAGTTATCGTTCATCGGGCGCCGCGCCTCCCAAATTGACGTTCGAGCAAATCCACAGAAAGATGGATCATCGTCGGTCTGCCATGCGGACACGTGCGCGGCGAATCGCACGCTTCGAGATCGGTGAGCAGCGCGCGCTGTTCCTCATTGGAAAGCGACATCCCGCTTCGCACCGCCATCCGTTTGCATACGCGAGCGGCGAGTTTTTTCTCCACTTCATCTTTCAGCGGCGACTCGTCCTCCTCGAAATCTTCCACTAACGCGCGCAACGCGGCGGAGGGATCGCTCCCCGTAAACAACGTCGGCATCGCGCGGACTTGGAACGTGTTCGGTCCGAACTCTTCCACGTCAAAGCCGAAGTGCTTGAGAATTGGTAATTGAGTAATTAGTAATTGGGTGGTTTGCGGAGGGAGTGTCACAACCGCAGGCGTGAGCAGGGATTGCGACGGAATCTTTTTCATCTCGTGTTGCGCGATCAACTTCTCGAACAAGACTCGTTCATGCGCAGCGTGTTGGTCAATGAGATAGAGTCCATCGGGTCCCTCTGCCACAAGATACGCCGCGCCGATCTGACCGATGAGCCTCAACAACGGGATACGTTCAAATGTGGTTTGCTCTTCACTACGTACTGCGTTCTGCGTACTGTGTACTGCTGATGGATCACCAGTCTCCAGTCCCCAGTCTCCACTCACTGATAACTGATCACTGTTTACTGGTTCACTGCTCACTGGCTCATCATGCGCAATACCCCAATCAATCCCAACCGCCCTAGATTCCACCGCCGCCCTCCCTCCCCACAAACTCGTCGCCACGTTCGGAACGGGTGAATACGCCAGCAACGCCTTCCGCACAGATCGTTGCACGAAACTGAAAACTTTATCTTGATTCCTAAATCGCACTTCGGCTTTAGCGGGATGCACGTTCACGTCCACATCTTGCGGATCAATTTCAAGAAACAGCGCGGTGAGCGGATAGCGCCCCACCATTAGCAAGGTGTGATACGCCTGCAACAACGCAGTGGCCAACGCGACCTCATGCACCCAACGACCATTGATGAAGAAAGTAATTTCCTTACGATTGGAACGCGTGAGAGATGTCGGGCTGATAAAGCCTGTCAGTTTATAACCATCTTCCTCTGCCATCACTTCGAGCATTTGCTTCGCCACATCCACGCCGTAGAGCGCGGCGAGTATGGCGCGGCGATCTCCGTCGCCTGCTGTTTGCAAAGCAACATTCTTGCCTTCGGCTAATTTGAATCGTTTTTCAGGATATGCCAACGCATAGCGCGTGACGAGCGAATCAATCGCGCGGCGTTCGGTCACGTCAGTTTTCAAAAATTTCAACCGCGCAGGGACGTTATAAAACAGATCCTCCACGCGGACAGTCGTCCCAACCGTACAGCCGACTTTAGTCGGCTTCTTGCTCTTACCACCCTCAACAATCAACCTCGCCCCTTCTTTTTCGCTATCCACCCGCGAAGTAATCGTCATCCGCGAGACGGAGCCGATCGAGGCGAGCGCTTCGCCGCGGAATCCCAGCGTCACGATGGAAAAAAGATCATCGGAGCGAACCAGCTTGGAGGTCGCATGACGCGAGGCGGCTAACTCCAGTTCAGCGGAGGGAATCCCCGATCCATCATCCGCAATTTCAATTAATTCTTTTCCCGCCTCTTCCACAGAAATCGAGATCGTTTTCGCGCCCGCGTCCAAAGAATTTTCCAACAACTCTTTCACCACCGACGCGGGACGCTCGATCACTTCGCCCGCGGCGATCTGCGACGCGACTTCGGAAGAAAGCAAACGAATAGGCATGCGACGATTATAATCGGCGAATGCGATTCACCACCCTCTTCTTCGATCTCGACGATACGCTGTATCCGAATTCAAACGGTTTGTGGCAGGCGATCAAAAACCGAATCAATCTGTACATGATCGAGCGGCTCGGCATTTCTGAAAAAGATTCGCCCGCGCTGCGCGAACAATATTTCAAAATGTACGGCACAACCTTGCGCGGTTTGCAAACGCGCCATGATGTGGATACGGACGATTTCCTCGCCTTCGTGCATGACCTCCCTTTGCAGGATTTCCTCACCCCCAACCCGCTTCAACGCGACGTGATCGCTTCGCTTCCCCAGCGCAAACTGATCTTCACCAATGCGGATGCCAACCACGCCCGCCGCGTCCTCGCCGCTCTTCAACTGAACGACCTCTTCGACTCCATCGTGGACATTCATGCGGTCTCGCCGTATTGCAAGCCCATGCCCGAATCGTTCGCCATCGCGCAAGAACTCTCCGACGAACCCAACCCGCGCAAATGCGTGATGATTGACGACCTGCCGCGCACCACCCGCGCCGCGTTAGACGCGGGCATGGCAAGCATTTTATACGGCACAGAAGAACCCACATCCGAAGCCAGCGGCGTGTTCACAGATTGGGCTCACTTGCCGATTCTGTTGGAGTAAGTTTATTACGCAGTACGCAATATGCAGTACTCCGTATTTCGTACTGCGTATTTACGATAGCTCGCTAATGACATTCCAACAGATTCATTACATACAATTCAGCAAACATTAATCACGGCATAGTATCTTCAAGTTGACAGTCACCTCGCAGGTGACTGTCAACTAAACGGAGGCTTTTGTGAATAAAGCAATCAAAATCATCATCAGTTTGTTCGTGGGTTTCATCCTGCTCGCGGGCGTATTTTCCGCGGGACTCCTCGCGGGGAATTTGATTCCCGCCACCGGGCAACTCCCCATCATCCGCGATATTGTCCCGCTTGTCCCAACCGTTGAACCGGAACAACAATCGTCAACGCCGGAAGAATACCAGACCCTCTTCGCCCCATTCTGGGAAGCGTGGAATATCGTCCACAATAATTTCGTGGATCAGCCTCTCGATGACGTGGCGCTCATGCGCGGCGCGATCCGCGGCATGATGGACGCCGTCGGCGATAAACAGACCTATTACATGGATCCGGTCGTCTACGAATCGGCAACGTCGCAGCTTTCAGGCGATTACGAAGGCATCGGCGCGTACGTGGATACGCAAGGCGAATACCTCACGATCATCAGTCCCATTGAAGGCTCGCCCGCCGAAGCGGCTGGCTTGAAACCCGGCGACCAGATCATCGCCATTGATGGCGTGGACATGACCGGCACCGCGCCCGAAGAGGCGCGTCAGAAAGTGTTGGGACCCGCAGGCACCACCGTCACATTGACCGTAGCCCGCAAAGGTCAAGAAGAGCCGCTGGAGTTCGTCATCACGCGCGCGACGATCACCATCCCCAGCGTCACCGGCAAGATGCTTGAAAACGACATCGCCTACATTGACATCAACCAGTTCGGCGATAAAACCACCAGCGAACTCAACGCGGTCTTGGATGAACTCATCGCTCAGAATCCGAAGGGCGTCATCATTGACCTGCGCAACGACGGCGGCGGATATTTGCAAACGTCTATCGAAGTGGCGTCTGAGTTCATTGATAAAGGCGTGATCCTCTACGAACAATACGGCGACGGCACGCGCGACACATACAACGCGCTGGGCAACGGACGCGCCACCGATCTTCCCATCGTTGTGCTGGTGAACGAAGGCTCTGCCTCCGCTTCTGAAATTCTCGCAGGCGCGCTGCAAGATTATGGACGAGCCAAACTCGTCGGCGTGCAATCGTACGGCAAAGGTTCCGTCCAACAGTGGATTCCGCTCTCGAACGAAAACGGCGCGGCGCGTGTGACCGTTGCCAGATGGCTCACTCCGAAAGAACGACTCATTGACGGCGTCGGCTTGACTCCCGATTTCGTTGTAGAATTGACCGAAGACGATGCCGCTAACAACCGCGACCCGCAACTGGATAAAGCCGTTGAAGTGTTGTTGGATCTGATCGCAGGGAAGTAAATGGCATCAGACCTCACAGGTCTTTGAGACCTGTGAGGTCTACAAGGAGAATAAAATGTTTTTCGACCCAACTTATTTGATCTGTGTGGCGCTCCCGTCCATGCTCTTGATGGGACTCGCCTCATGGTATGTGAAACACGCTTACAACAAATGGAGCCAGGTCCGCGCGAGCAGTGGATTGACCGGCGCTCAAGCCGCTCAGCAACTCATCTCGCGTTCGGCGTATGTGAGCGAAGCGGGCGTGCCCGATCTGCGAAACGTCCGCGTGCTCGGCATCGGCGGCAATCTCACCGATAACTACAATCCGCAGGATAAAACCCTCTATCTTTCGCCGAACGTGGCGAACAGCCCGTCGGTTGCGGCAGTGGCAGTGGCGGCGCACGAACTCGGTCACGCCATGCAAGACGCGGAGGGATATGTCCCGATGCGCTTCCGCTCCGCGCTCGTCCCGATGGTCAACATCGGCTCGAACCTCGGCTGGATTCTCATCCTCGCCGGGCTCATCTTCCGCTTTACCGAACTCGCCTGGATCGGCGTGTTCTTCTTCGCGGGCGGCGCGCTCTTCGCGCTTGCCACCCTCCCGGTGGAACTCAACGCCTCGGCGCGCGCAAAACGATTGAGTGGCTGAAGCGGGCATCATCCAAACCGAAGAAGAACAGCGCGGCGTGAATCAAGTGCTGAACGCGGCGGCGCTGACGTACGTCGCCGGTCTGCTCACCGCCGTGATGCAACTGCTGTATTACGTGATGTTGGTCAGCGGTATGGGCGGCAGGCGTAGAGGTTAACGCACAACGAAAATCGGAAGTCGCAAAGCGCTGCATCTCTCTTCGTTTTTCCAAATCAATCGAGTAATCTCGCTTGCGACGTGAACAATCCGCGCTTCCAGCGCAAATTTTACAAACTATTGCTAACTCTTTAAAAATTTGTGTGAAGCCGCATAATTTGCGATTAAGGGTTTGATTAGCGCAGATTGGCGGAGATTAGCGGATAATTCACTCAAAGCCAAATTTTTCCCTACCATCGTTTCATCCTCGCTTGTGTATAATCTTCCGCATGAGGAAATTCTTCTTCATTCTCTTCATCTTCCTCGGCGCGGCGTTCGTATACCTGAGCTTCGGCGAAATTGGAAGCATCGTTGATACTTTGAAGCGCGGCAACCTCTGGCTCATCCTGCTCGCGCTTCTCATCCAATGCGGCTGGTTCATCCTCGCCGGGTCTATGATCCACGCACTCTATCGCGTCGTCGGGCTGGATGAAACACTCAAGAAGATGTCACTGCTCTTCGCCGCCGGCACATTCATCAGCACCATCATGCCCAGCGCCGGGATGGGCGCGGTGGCGGTCTTCCTCAGCGAAGCGAAACGAAGCGGACAATCCACCGGCAAAGTGACCGTCGCCAGCATGTTGTACATCCTGACGGATTACATCGCATTCCTCTGCGTGCTCGCCCTCGGGCTGATCGTCCTCTTCCGCCGCGGCAACCTCGACGCCACCGAACTGCTTGCATCCGCGATCATGCTTTCCATCGCTTCATTGCTTGCCTTCCTTCTGTATCTCGGTTCGAAATCGGAAATACGCTTGGGCGACGCGTTGTCGCGCATCGCGCAGTTTCTCAACCGCCTCGCCTATCCCGTCCTCCGCCGTGAATATCTCAGTGAAGCGAAAATGCGCAGCTATGCTCACGACATGGCGGAAGACCTGCGCGCGCTTCCCCAGCGATGGCGCACGCTCATCAAACCGTTCCTCTTCGCCTTTGCAAACAAAATGCTTTTGATGGGCGTGCTGACCGTGATCTTCCTCGCCTTTCGCATTCCGTTTTCAGCGGGCACCATCATCGGCGGCTATTCGATCACCTACCTATTCACGGTCATATCGCCCACACCGTCAGGCATCGGCATCGTCGAAGGCGTCATGCCGCTCGCGCTATCCTCAATGAACGTCCCGTGGAGTCAGGCGGTCATCGCCACGCTTGCCTATCGCGGCATCACGTTTTGGTTTCCGCTCGGCGTTGGCGCGTGGGCTCTGCGCGTTCTGCACATGGATACAACCCAGACCGAACTCGCCTCTTCAACTTAATCATGCCCCTCGATTCGCTTTTGGATTTCTGGAAGCGCGACTCAGACACCGCCCCCAACCTCGTCGCCTGGCGGACTCTCCCTCCGCGCCCCGCCCAAACGCTTCCCTTTCCGACGGGTCTGCCTGCCCCACTCTCCCAAGCCTTGATCGCCAGTGGGATTCACTCCCTCTACTCGCACCAACTCGAAGCATGGAGGGCGACTCAGCAGAATCAACACATCATCATCTGCACCGGCACCGCCTCCGGCAAAACGCTCGCTTATAACTTGCCTGTCTTTTCAGAGCTACTCGCAAACCCAAATGCGCGCGCGTTGTATCTCTTCCCCACAAAAGCCTTGTCTCAAGATCAGTTATCAGTCATCAGTAATCAGTTATCAGTATTACAGACACTGATCACTGATCACTGGTCACTGAACACTGCCATCTACGACGGCGACACCCCCTCCTCCTCCCGCCCCTCCATCCGCAAAAACGCCCGCATCCTCCTCACCAACCCCGACATGCTCCACACCGGGATTCTTCCGCATCACACCAACTGGTTGGAATTTTTCGCAAATCTCAAATACGTTGTCATTGACGAAGCGCACACCTATCGCGGCGTCTTCGGCTCGCATGTTGCGAATGTCATTCGCAGACTCAAGCGCGTGGCAAATTTTTATGGCAGTAATCCAAAATTTATTTTGGCATCCGCCACCATCGGCAACCCGAAAGAACTCGCCGAAAAACTGATCGAGCAACCCGTTACGCTCATTGACAACGACGGCTCGGCTCGCGGACCGCGTCACTTCCTCATCTACAGCCCGCCTCTCGTGGATGAATCTCTCGGCTTGCGGAAATCGTCCCTGCTCGAAAGCGTGCGGCTCGCAAGAGAATTGATCAACAGCAACGTTCAAACGGTGGTCTTTGCGCGATCCCGAAGAAGCGTCGAGATCATCCTGAGCTATTTACAAGGCGAACTCACGCCAGACTCCAACATTGAGTCGCCGTTGATTCCCTACGAGTCATTGCCCAATCCCCGGTCTTTGGTGCGCGGGTATCGCAGTGGATATTTGCCCACGCAACGACGAGAGATCGAAAAGGGACTGCGCGACGGCTCGATCAAAACTGTCGTTGCCACGAACGCGCTCGAACTCGGCATTGACATCGGCGGATTGGGCGCGGCGATCCTCGTCGGCTACCCGGGCACGGTCGCTTCGGCGAGACAGCAAGCCGGTCGCGCGGGACGCGGGTTGGAATCCGCCGTCAGCGTGATGGTCGCGTCGGCGAATCCCATTGACCAGTTCCTCGCGCATCATCCCGAATATTTCTTCGAGCGTTCGCCGGAACAGGCGTTGATCAACCCCGATCACCTGCTGATCCTGTTGGAACATTTGCGTTGCGCCATGTTCGAGTTGCCGTTTCAAAAAGGCGAGGGCTTCGGAGCATTGAATGGAAACATCCTTGAAGAATATCTTCAGTTTCTACTTTCCAACAATGAGGCGCACATTTCGCAAGACAAATATT
>JAXLVX010000027.1:0-39739 GCA_046328795.1 Anaerolineales bacterium
CCGTTTTCAACCGTTGCGGCTGGATGCGATTCTGCGAGACGTAGTAATGCGCATCCGCTCGCATTACAAAGACCTCGAAGTGAACATCGAAGCAAACTCTACGCCGTCTATTCACGGCGACGGGGTGCGTATTGCGCAGGTGTTCGAAAATTTAGTTACGAATGCGATCAAATACGCGCCCGGCGCGCCGATCACGGTTTCGCTTTCGTCCAAAGGCGATGCGGTGATGGTCATGTTTAAGGACGGCGGTCCCGGCATCGAGGCGGAAGCGCTTCCGCTCATTTTCGAACGTTTTTACCGCGTGAAAAGCGAGAAGAGCGTCACCGGTTCCGGGCTCGGGCTTTACATTTGCAAGCAGATAATTCAGGCACATCGTGGTAAGATTTGGGCAGAGTCGGCACCCGGCAACGGCGTCGCATTCTTCATAGAACTACCTATCAACCCATCGAATTGACCAGGAGGTTTTGGTATGGCAAAGCGCATTTTGATCGTGGACGATGAACCTCGTTATTTGCGCCTGCTTGAAGCAAACCTGCGAACCGAAGGGTATGAGGTGGTCACCGCGCAGGATGGGATGCAGGCGGTCAACGTCTTTTCAGATCAACCCATTGACCTTGTTCTCATGGATGTGATGATGCCCAAGTTGGATGGCTTCGGGGCGACACAGCGCATCCGTGAATTTTCAAACGTGCCGATCGTCATCCTCACGGCAAAAGGCGACGAACAAGACCGCGTGCGCGGGCTAGACCTTGGCGCGGACGATTATCTCGTCAAGCCGTTTTCCGCCACCGAGTTGCTCGCGCGCGTGCGGGCAGTGCTGCGAAGGGCTCAACCTCCGAGCGAAGCCGGGCAATCCCGTTTCTTCACGCACGATAACTTGAAAATTGACTTCGCCCGCGCCGAAGTGTGGCGAGGCGAAAATCCCATCTCGTTGTCTGCCACTGAGTATCGCTTGCTGTTGCAGTTCGCCCATCACGTCGGCAAGATCATGACCTCCGAAGACTTGCTCACCAGCGTGTGGGGACCCGAATACCGCACCGATAAAGAAATCCTTTGGGTCAGTATTGCCCGCCTAAGGCAAAAACTGGAAGATGACGCGCACAGCCCCAAACACATCGTGACGCGCTCCGGGTTGGGCTATCTGATGCCGCCCATCGAAGAATAAACGTTAGCCGTTTGTAAAGCGGCGTAAAGTAGATGCAAGGTTGAGTCAAACGTATTTCGATTACACTCGAAAAGCGGACGCTCAAATTTAGAAACAGCGACAAGCCCCGCAGGTTGTCGCTGTTTGATTTTCTGGCTTTTCCCTGAAAAGCGGGGAACCAATTCTACGAAAGAGGCGAAATGTCAACCCAATACGATGACAAAGGAAAGATATACACCGAGGTGGTCTCCAAGGTCGCCGTGTACGCGATGATCCAGACCACCACGCATCAAATGCGCGGGCGGCTTCACATCCGCCGCGACCAGCGCTTGAAGGACGAGCTCGACTGTGAGGAAAGATTCCTCGCATTGACCGAAGTGACCGTCTTCAACGCGGATGGAGGCGTGTTGTATGAAGCGCCTTTCCTTGCCGTTCAACGCGCCAGCATCGTTTGGGTGCTTCCAGAATCCAATCCCACTGAGGGGAATTCATAATGGCAACTCCGATCGCGACAAACTTTTCTCGTCTCACGTCATCCGACCTGCTCAAATTTAAACGCTATCTCGTCGAGAACGTCAACCGTTCGATGGAGGGCGAAGAACTGCAACTCGGCGACCGCGCGGAGTTCGTCAAATCGCGGCTCGATGAAGTCTACGTTCAGACCAAGGTCAACCTGCCTCAAGACCTGCGCAAACAGATCTACGATGAAATTCTCGATGAACTCACCGGCTTTGGTCCTATCCAACCCTTGCTCGAGGACCCGGATATCAGCGAAGTAATGGTGAACGGACCCAAAAAAGTGTATGTGGAAAAGAACGGCAAATTAGCAAAAAGCCCGATCACGTTCGATGACGATGCACATGTGTTACGGATCATTGACCGGATCGTCCTCCCCCTCGGCCGCCGCGTGGACTCAGACAGCCCCACCGTAGACGCCCGCCTGCCCGACGGATCGCGCGTCAACGCGGTCGTCCAACCCGTCGCCATAGACGGCCCATCCATCACCATCCGCAAATTCAAAAAAGATAAACTCTCGGTTCAGCAATTGATTGACTACGGCTCACTCACGCCGAACATGGCGGAATTCATCCGCGCTTGCGTCATCTCTCGGCTCAACATTGTCATCTCCGGCGGGACTGGCTCCGGCAAGACCACGCTCCTCAACGTATTGTCCGGTTACATCCCTGAAGGAGAACGCATCATCACCATCGAAGATGCGGCGGAATTGCAACTGCAACAAGATCACGTGATGAGAATGGAAACAAAAACCGCCAACACCGATGGCAGGGGCGCAGTGACCATCCGCGACCTCGTCCGCAATTCGCCGCGGGGCATGAGACCGGATCGCATCGTGGTCGGCGAAGTACGCGCGGGCGAAGCGCTCGATATGCTCCAAGCCATGAACATGGCCACGACGGCTCGCTGACCACCGTCCACGCCAACTGCCGCGCGACGCGATTTCGCGCCTCGAAACGCTCGTCCTCATGGCTGGCATGGACTCCGCCGTTGAAAGTGGTGCGCCAACAGATCTCATCCGCAGTAGACCTGATCATCCAACAGACTCGCCTAAAAGACGGCGCGCGCAAAGTGACCGCCATCACCGAAGTGGTCGGCATGGAAGGCGACACGGTCGTGCTGACCGATGTGTTCAAGTTCGAGCAGATCAGCATCGGCGAAAACAACAAGATCCTCGGCGACGTTTCAGAGCCACCGGCATCCGCCCATTATTCTCTCCGCAACTCGAAACAGCCGGCTTCAAACTCAGCGGTGATATCTTCATGCCTAGTAGTCCTCTTGACGCAAACTAACGAAACTAAAATACGCATACTCTGCTATAATCTGTGGAAGGATGTAAATCATCCCGCAGGTTCAACGAAATAGATTCATGTTTCGTACAAAACCCGCGGGACGGTCTGTAACTGAGGAGCCATGGATAGCAAAACCCAGATCACGATCTGCACAAAGAAACTCGGCGTGCTCATCCGCGATGCGCGCCTCGCCGCGCGCCGAAAACCCTCGGAATGCGCGCAAGCCAATGGCGTGAAGTGACCGCATCTTCCGCGCTTACGAAGACGGGCGCAAGGCTCCCTCGCTCCTCTGCTGAACTCGAAGCGCTCGTCTATTTTTTAGACTGCTGATTGACCACTTCTGGGGCAAAGAAGTCCGCTCGGATGATTCCTTCCGCCTACGAAAAATTCGATCTTTCTAAACTTCTAGCGGTTCGCCAGCGGAAGATCGGCGCGCTCCTTCGGCAGGAACGCAACAACGCATCCATCTCCATTCGCAATCTCTCGCAAGAAACCAGCATCTCCAGCGGGCGGATTAAAGCCTACGAATTAGGCGAACGCCCCATCCCGCTCCCTGATGGGAAGTTTTGCTCCAAGCCCCGTATGGACGCATCGAAACGTTCTTCGACCGTAGCGGTCCCATCGGTCAATGGCTGATGAACGAAGAGGCGATCCAAAACTTGCTCGAACTGCCGGAAGATCTGCGCAAGTTCATTTCGATTGCCGGGTCAACCGCCCGTATCTCGAACTCGCCATGAAACTCAGCGCCATGTCGCGCGATAAACTGCGCTCGGTCGCCGAAGACATCCTCGACATCACCCTCTAATTCAACGTGAACGATCTAACCGCATCCGCGCTGGCGTGGAACAAGGAAGAAAGAAATACGAGAAGGGGCGTTTCTCGCCGCGGCAAAAATTATTTGCGCAAGCCGCGCAAGCGTATGAACAAGCCAACGATCCGCTCGATGCGGCGGAGATGAAAAACAACGCGTGGCGTTCTTGCAGGAGTGCAAAGCGAACGACGCACTGCGAGCCACTGAAGGCACGGAAGAAACGTTCGCAAACGCCGAGACTTGAAACGACAGGGGAATCTCCGTCAGCAACCGCGCCGCCGCTCTCGAAGGCATGAAAACGGAACGGCGCTTGCCGAATATGAGCGCGCCGCATCCATTCGAAAGGATCGGCGAAGGCGACATGCACTCCATCGTGCGCAAAGCCTCCGCCAACATTCATTTGAAATTCGGGCAGGTCAACCAAACCGGCATGGACATTTACGACCGCTCCGCCTGGTGGAAAGTCCACGTTTACCCAGCGCGTGATGAAATTCCTCATGCGCGTCGGGTTGATCTGCTAATACTGCTTCTTGCCGTGTCACCTTGATGGAGTGGCGCCTCGCGCCACGACCGAAGGGTCTCGTTCGTCATCTCGGAGATGTTTTTGCCCGCTCAGCATGACACAAAACTGAGTGGGTTATTTTTTTCTCAAATCAGATCATGCTCACCACCTCTCTCGTTCGTCCAGCCATACCGCCGACCATCAACAATTATCGAACTTGTTCTTCTTCGAGACGCGCAAGCGTACCGCCACCTCGACTGGCGTCAGCCTTTGGAATGGCTGGGGAATCCATTTTATTGGGCATTGGGACGAGGGCAGTCACATCACCGCCGCGCTGGCATGTCCGCCGAAGCGGCGAAACATGTTTTGGATCCGCTTGTTCGTTTTTTCGGGGCAGTGGAGTTCAGAAAACGCATGGAGTTTACTATGGCACACCGCGCGAGAAGAGATCCTCCGCGCGGGCGGAGAGTCGCCGCGATCGCCATGCAGCCATGGTTTCAGCAGATGCTTGCCGATAGCGGATTTGAAAACCGTCAAAATATAGTGATGCTCGAATGGCGCTACCAGCCCTGGGTCCGGAAAGAAGCGGCGGGGATTCGCATCCGAAAGATGGAAGAGGCGGACCTGCCCGCCGTCGAAGAAATTGACGCCGCCGCGTTCATTCCGCTTTGGCAAAATCCGCAAGCGACTTTGCGCGCGGCGTTTTCACAAGCGTTATTCGCTTCGGTGGCGGAAGAGGAACGCGGCGCTGTCGGCTATCAGATCACAACCGGGCAACGGCGCGTGCGTATCTCGCGCGTTTGGCGATCCACCCATCGGCGCAGGGACGCGGCGTTGCCCATCACCTGACGAGCGACCTGCTTGCGCGACTCGTCAATCAGGGCTTTGGCAAACTCAGCGTGAACACGCAAAGCGACAATTTTTCGTCGTTAAATTTATATCAGCGGCTTGGTTTTCGGCGCACTGGCGAGATAAACAATGATAAATACCCGACAGGATTTGTAGATTTGTTAAAAGTTCGAAAAGAGATAATGTAGAAAGATAGTAAGTCAAACCAGGGAGAAGGCACAAATTATGGCAGATTAATAAACGTAAAATTAGACTAAAAGTAAAACACGAAAGATGATAGATCGGGTCAAAACTTTTTTTTCGCGCTGATTCAAGTAGACAGAAAAGGCGGGAATATTATCTGGCATGAAAAGAAAAGAAAGCGAGCTAAACACCGCGCAAAGAAGTGATGGGGGCGAGAACGGCTTGAATGCTGTGTTACGAACCAGCGACTGGAACGATCTGTCGGCAACTTTCCTCCGAACAACCTCGAGCCTTCGATCCAATCGTCGCAGTATGCAAACTCAACGCCGCCATCGAAGAATTCTACGGGCGCGGCGGACGCGGCATGTTAAAACGCATCGGCAAAGCCTCCAATATGCCGCAGCGTGAACAAGCCGCGTTACCGGGTCCTTCGCGGGCGTGGCGTTGAAACTCTTGCCTGAAAAGCAAAAGATCAAATTCATTTTGAACAGCATGGCGAACGCGCTTGAAGAAGAGCAACCCGCAAGTGGAAGCATGGGGTAGACGACAGCGGCGCGCGCATCGCGTATCACGAGTCCACGTGCGCGATCTGCCAAGGGCGGCACAGCGAAATGCCCGTTTGTCATTTGTATGCCGGGCTCCATCAGCGAGGCGGTGCAATGGGCAACGGGCAAAGAATTCGAGATTATCAGACCTATTGCCGGCGCTGGCGTGCTGATCCCGTATTGCCGTTTTTAAGCGGAGATAAGTGCGTGAGTGAAATAAAATTTTCAAACCGCATTACGCGGCGGCTCGCGGACACCATCAGCCGCGAACTCGGCGGCAGACTAATTCACGGCGATGCTGGGCTTGTCGAACTCTCCCGCCGAATGGTCAAAGCCGACGCGTTCCTAAAATGGATGCGCTCGACTCGGCGAAGGCATACGCGAGTCCGCAAGCTGCGATGCGCGCCTACTGACGCGGCGCGCGCGGCGTGTTACTGCGAGCGTCGGCCAGCGGATGTGAATCACTTGCCGGGAGATGCCAGCCCGGCGGACGCACACAGGCGGCGGTTATAAAACGATTGCCACCTCACCACGCGCCGCAAACCAACCCTGACCTGCTCGCCAATTCCTTTCCGCCTCTCCCGCGACATCACGGTTCACACCCTTTGACCTCGACCTGCTTCCTCGTAGACCATGCCTCCCCCACCGCCAGCGAACAGAGCGAGTCCGCGCCCATTTCATATGTTACTCAGGGATTGATCCGCGAGAAAGTCTCTTCTGGGCTACAGGCGCTGCGGGTTATGATGTAGATGAAAGCGCGTGCAAAGCGCAGGGACATCACGCCTGCGAGTTCAAGATCACGATTGGGAAATAAGCGTTCCTCAAACTTCTCCTAGACAAAACAATGCGCGCATGGAAAATCTGCGCTTACATCAACAGCTCTAAGGAGTTTTCATGAACGTCGAAAAGAAAGCAAACGCCAACGGTGGCGCGAACAAGTGCAGAAAAAACAATCGCGCGGCAAGTTGACGACCATTATCCTCATCACTTTAGGCGCGGCATTTGTGCTGTATGCAATCCTTGCGCCGCAACTGCCCGGGCGGCGAGATCATCGCCATTACGCCGCGCGCCGACCTGCCCGAACTTCTGTCGGCTTGATTCCCGCGACCTGAATGCCCCCGTAACCGTAGACGGTTCATGAAGATTTTCAATGCCCAGCCTGCCGAAATCTCACCGAAACCATCGAGCCGCTGATCATCGAGCATCTGATCAAACCTGGAAAAGTAAAATTAGTGTTCCATCATTTCCTTCACGTGGACGGAGATTATGCGCTCGCGCGGCGGCGAATCGATCAAGCCGCCAACGCCGCCATGTGCGCAAACGATCAAGACAAGTTCGGGACATGAATGATCATCTTCGCCAACCGGAACGGCGAAAATAAAGGAAGAGCAACGTCCGATTGAAAGCGATGGCGGAAAAAGTAATCTTAGCCGATATGAACAAATTCAACGATTGCTTCAACGACAAAATGCCCACAAAGACGAGATCGAGTTGATCACTAAACGGCAAAGCGATCGGAGTGCAAGGCACGCCGAGCGTTTTCGTGAATGGAGAAAAAAGTGGCCGCCAGGCTTGATCCCTCAATATCAAGAGATCGCCGAAGCGGTCGAGATCGGTTCAGCAAGTTGCCCCAATAAGACAAGTTTGATCGTCCCGTTAAACCGACGATCAATTAACAGGGATAAAGATCGAAGGACACGGAACAACCCGCGTCCTTTTTCATTGAGTGTTGTTTGCGCGGCAGTTCAACTGCCGCGCGAACAAACAATACCCCATCGGGCTTCCTCGTATTGAACGACCAACGTGTATAATGACCTCGGATTCATCTTCATCTGGAGTGATTTATGAAGACGAAAACCCGCTTGCCCCGTTGCTTTGAACTGCCTCCTCTCGGCGTCAGCCTGATTCTCACTTCATGCTCCGCCTTTCGGGCGCAAGCCACGCCGACCGCGATCCCTCCCACGCTGACGTCGCAACAACAAACCGCGCCGCCTGCCCCCGTCGAAACGGACCCGCCGCTCGACAGCGTGATCGGATATCTTTCGCCCATCACGTCTTTCACTTCAACCAGCCAATGAACCCATCCAATGCGGAATCGGCATTCAGCGGGATTGCCCGCCGGGCGCATATGCGGAAAGACGCTTCGACTCTTTTTTACACACCGGGCGCAACCATACCCGCCCAATTGCAATTAAAAATCACCATCGGCTCTTCCATCCAATCAGCCACCGGGATTTGGAATTGACGAACCCATCGAATTGTCTTTCACGGTTTCCGACCTTTTGCGCGCAACAAACCGGGTTACCGAAATCCGCCAAACCGACAGCGATGTGAACGCGGCGATCGTCGCTTCGTTCAACCAACCGCTTGTTCCGTTGGGAGATTCTGAAATCCGCCAGCGGCGTTCAATGTACAACCGTCTGTTGCGGGCCGCGGCGAATGGATCAACACCAGCACATACATTTTTCACCTGAGTCCGCTATGTCCGGGCGGACCGAATACACCGTCAGTTTGAACCCAGGCTTTCGAAAACGGTAGCAGGCGTCCCGTTGGATGGAAGCGGGGAGAACGCGTGGAAATTTGTCACCGCGAATCCCCGCGTCGTCACGTTAGATCCGCCTGCCGATAAACCCATCGGGCCCGATGCAAAAATCACACTGACTTTCAACCAACCGATGAACGCGGAAAGCGTGCAGTCAAATTTCTTGCTCAGCGGGGTGAACGGACCCGTGAGTGGAAGTTTTGCATGGAACAACGAAGGCACAGAATTGGTCTTCACGCCCGATAACGATCTGGCGCGCGGCGTGGGCTATCTCTTGAAAGTGGATGCGGATGCGCAATCGAGCGGCGGCGCGACTCTCGGCAAAGAGTTCGGCGCGGCGTTGAACGTCTACCCCGATTTTGCGGTGACGAAAGCGACGCCGTATCAAACTTATGTGGAATTTCAATTCAGCGCTCCGCTCATCGAAGGCGATTACGTTAATTCGGTAACGGTAACTCCCTCGGTGAGTAATCTTCAAGCCGGAGTGTATGATTACGGCGATGGACCGATGATGTCGTTATACGGAGCGTTCCAACCCGAAACGGACTACACCATCGCGCTCGCAGGTTCGATCAAAGATCAATGGGGAGAATCGTTGGGCGAATCCTTCGTATTGAACTTCACTACGCCGCCCCTGCCCGCCTCGCTGACCTTTCAATCTTTTTATAACGCCGCGTTCGTCCGACCCGACGCGCCGGTCTTGCACGCAGGCGCGATCAACATCCAAACCGTGGACGTTGGGGTCGAGCCGCTGGCGTTACAGGATTTCTTCACGCTCCAAAGTTCGTACGATGCCTTACGCGCCTATCAACCCAAAAACGCCGTCTTCCAGTCGCAAACGTTTGATCTGCCTCGCAGCGTATTTCAACCGGTGAGTCTCAACCTGACCGCGGAGAACTCTCCATTACCGCCCGGCGTATATTACGTGGAGATCAAATCGCCGCAACTTCAATCACAGCAGGGAACTACCCTCGTCCCCGCGAGAGCGCGCGACGAAAACCCCGCGCCAAACTCCGGCGGAGGCGGGAGCGTTGGACTTAGTTTCGTCGTATCGAGTCAAGTGAACCTCACGTTCAAACACAGCGCGAAGGAAGCGCTGGTGTGGGCGGTGGACTTGTCTTCACAAACTCCGGTGAAAGGCGCGCCGGTGGTCATCTATGATGGCGGGGGTAACGCGATCGGTTCGGGCACAACCGATTCGAACGGGATATGGAAAGGCGCGATCAATCCGTATGAAGGTGCGATCTATGCCGTGCTCGGCGCACCCGGCGAAGAAACGTTCGGGCTGGCGGTCAGCGAGTGGAATTCGGGATTAGCCGCATGGAATTTCGGCTATTCACAAATTGTTCAGCCGCCAACCACCCAAATCTATTTGTATACCGACCGCCCAATCTATCGCCCAGGGCAGACGGTGTATTTCCGCGGCGCGGCGCGGCAGGCGTTCAACGGACGCTATGAACTTGCGCCGCTTACCGAAATTAATTTCGATGTGACGGATGGCGCCGGCGTCTTGCTTTCGACGATCAATGCGAGCCTCTCGCCGTACGGCACGTTCAATGGCGAGGTCAAGTTGGCTGAGGATGCCGCGCCGGGATATTACACGATTCAGAATCCATCGCTCAGTTTTTATTTCGGTTTTCAAGTGGCTGAATATCGCAAGCCTGAGATCAATTTGAATGTGGAGTTCCCAACAACCGAGATCAAACGCGGCGACGCGGCTTCGGCAACGGTGAACGCGCAATATTTCTTCGGCGCGCCCGCCGGGAACGTGGATGCAACGTGGTCAATGTTTACACAGCCTTCGTATTTCTATCTCCCCGGTTATCAAACCGGATTGATAGATACAAATTGGTATTCCACGTCCATGCCGCAGACCGATTTGGAAACGGGCGGCGATGAAAAGGGCAAGACCGACGCGCAGGGAAAACTATCCATCCCGTTACCAGCCGTCCCGGCGTCAGAAGAACCGCAGACAGTCATGCTGGAAGTCACCGTGCTGGATGAGTCAGGATTCCCGATCAGCGCGCGGAGCGAGTTGGTCGTCCATCCCGCCGATTTTTACATCGGCTTGAGATCAGATTCGTGGATCGGCAAAGCGAACGAGGCGATGGGCTTCGATGTGGTGACGACCGATTGGGCGAAGAATCCATCGGGCGATCACACGCTCGCGGCGGAATTTAAACAAGTGAGTTGGGAAAGAGAGACTAGCGAGTTTGGGCAAATCATTTACAAACCGGTCTATACGCCGGTAAGCAGCAGCAATCTCGCAACGGGTCCCGATGGACGCGCCCGCCTTTCGTTCGTTCCGCCCAACGCGGGGACGTTCATGCTCGATGTTTCTGGCGGCAATCCTTCCACAGGCTCGGTGCGCTCACAATTATTGATCTGGGTCGGCGGACCCGGCACAGCGGCGTGGCCCCAACTCGATAATAACAAGATACAACTGACCGCGGGGAAAGATTCGTACAATCCCGGCGATACGGCGACCGTGTTCATCCCAAATCCGTTCGCAACAGATTCGCTCGCGCTGGTGACGGTGGAACGCGGCATCGTGTTCAGTTCTGAATTGATCACATTGAGCGGAAGCGGCGATGAATATTCATTCGACGTTACCGAGGAAGACGCGCCGAATGTGTATGTGACAGTTACCGTGCTGAACGAAAATGATTTCAGGCATGGGATCGTAAACATCCCCGTTGCGGCAGACGCGCTAAAACTCAACGTGCAAGTAACGCCGAACCCGGCGCAAGCGGGTCCGCGCGACGAAGTGACGCTCGATGTGCTGGTGACCGATCATCAGGGTCAGCCGGTGCAGGGCGAATTCTCGCTGGCAGTTGTTGATCGCGCCGTGCTTGCCCTCGCCGACCCGAACTCACCTGATATTTTCACCGAGTTTTACAGCAACCAGCCATTGGGAATCGAAACAAGCGTTTCGCTCTCGGCATTGAGCAAAGCAGGCGGACCTCCGGGCGGCGGACTTGGCGGAGGCGGAGGCGGCGAGGGAGAGATCCCATCGGTGCGCGAGGAATTCCCCGATACCGCCTATTGGAACCCGGCGCTCGTCACCGATGCGGAGGGGCGCGGACAGGTGACGATGACCCTGCCCGATTCGCTCACCACGTGGAATATTGACGCGCGCGGGCTAACGGTGGATACGAAAGTCGGTCAGGCGGAAACGCAGATCGTTTCGACCAAACCGCTTCTCATCCGACCTGTGACTCCGCGCTTCCTCGTCGGCAATGACCACGCTTTGATGGCGGCTATCGTCAACAACAACACCTCCGACGCGTTGACCGTAACCGTGTCATTGCAAAGCGAAGGGTTCGTGTTGGATGAACCAGATAACGCCGCGCAGGAAATTAACGTTCCCGCGAACGGACGCGCGCGCGTGGAATGGTGGGGAACGGCGTCGCTCGCAAAGTCGGCAGATCTAATTTTCACCGCAAAAGCGGATGACTCTCCGCTGGAAGATTCGACTCGCCCGGTCTGGGGAACGCTCCCGATCTTGCAATACACCTCGCCGCAAACCTTCGTCACCGGCGGAGCCTTGCGCGGCGCGGCGACCCAGCAAGAAGTAATCTCGCTTCCGCGCACGTTTGCGCCCACGAGCGGAGGCTTGGAGGTGGAGTTGAGTCCGTCGCTGGCGGGCAGTCTGACGTCCGCGTTGGAGGCGATGCCGAAGCCCGATCAAAACAGCGCGGAGGATATCGTCTCGTTCATTGTGCCGAACGCCGAAGTCTATCGCGCGTTGAACGGCGCGGGCTTGAATGATCCAAAACTTGTGGAGCGCGTGGAGGCAAATCTCAACTCGAGCGTGAGCCGTATCTTCTATTTGCAGAACTCCGATGGCGGCTGGGGTTGGTGGGGCAATAGCGGCGAAAGCAACCCCTACATTTCAGCGTATGTGTTCTTCGGTTTGCTACGGGCGCGCGAGGCAGGCGCAGCGATGAACGAAGACGCGTTGCAACGCGCCGGAACCTATTTGCGAACCTTGAAACCCTCTAACACAACAGACACAGAGGTTCTCGATAAATCCGCGTTCGTTCAATTTGCGTTGGCTCATGCAGGCACATTCAATGACGCGAACATCAACCAACTATACGACGCGCGCGACCGCATGAGCCCGGCGGGCAAAGCATGGCTCGCGTTCGCCATCAACAAATTCAGTTCGACCGATTCTCGCGCCCGCGATCTCATCTCGAATCTCGAATCGTCCGCGATACTCACTTCATCGAGCGCGCATTGGGAATCGAGCGAAGCGGATTTCTTCACGCGCGATTCGACCATCTTCACAACTTCCGCTGTGGTGTATGCGCTGGCGCAAGTGGACCCCGCGAATCAAATATTGCCCAACGCGGTCCGTTATCTCGCCGCGCATCGCAACTCGAACAAATTATGGAACATCGGTCACGACAACGCATGGGCGATCCTCGCGCTCAACGCGGCGATGGTTGGCATGGGCGAGGTGCGCGCCGATTTCGCATACGACGCCAAACTCAACGGCAATCCGCTCACGAACGGAGACATCGCCGGCATTCAAGTCACGCCGATCACGGCAACCGTGCCGCTTGAATTCCTTTCGCCCAACTCGCCGAATCTCCTCACCATCCATCGCGAAGACGGGCTCGGCAGACTCTACTACAACGCGACTCTCCAACTCAATCGCCCAGTGCAAGATGTTCAACCGTTGGATAAAGGGATGCAGATTGACCGCGTCTATTGCGTCTCGAACGAGACGCGAGCCAAGTCGAAGGATTGCTCGCCTCTTTCCTCCATTCAGGCTGACGCGAACCGTCAATTCACCGCGCAGTTGACGCTGACTCTCCCCCACGACGCGTACAACGTGATGATCGAAGACTTCATCCCCGCCGGGACGGAGATCCTCGATCAGAATCTCAACACGAGTCAACAAGCGGTTGACTCAACCGATGTGCAAGTCCAATTCGATGACGCGAATCCGTTTGCCGATGGCTGGGGCTGGTGGCTGTTCAATCCGCCGCAGATCCGCGACGATGGCATTCTCTTCACCGCCGATTACCTCCCCGCGGGAACGTACGTGTTGACGTACACGCTTATCCCATTGCAAGCCGGTGAATACCGAGTGTTACCTGCTCACGCATGGCAGGCATTTTTCCCTGAGGTGCAGGGAACCAGCGCCGGCGCGGTGTTTGAGATTAAGCCGTGAGAATCATTCGAGGAGGGAGTGTCCAATATTAAACACACACGATCATGTCACCCTGAGCGACAGCGAAGGGTCTCTAAACAATGTTAGAGATTCTTCGCCGCAAAGAGCAAGAGCGCGGCTCAGAATGACACACGTTGTAATATTTATTAGCGAAGAAAACGAAGGTGATACAATTACTGTGAGGTAACCTATGGAACGAATTATTGTTGACCCGCATATTCACTTTGGAAAACCTGTCATCAAAGGGACACGGATCACTGTGCAGAATGTTCTGGAACTTATCAAGGAGGGCTTCACCTTCGACCAGATCATGCGTGATTACTATCCCGACTTGAAAAAAGATGACATTCTTGCCTGTATGCAATACGCCAATTTATCTGAGACCACCTCAATCTCTAATCTCTAATTCTCCAATTCTCTCTTACAACCTACCTCACCATCCCCCATACCGCCAACGCCCCGAAAATGACCGCCGTCACGACCGCGCCGGTGAACACACTGCGAGATTCGCGCTGGTTTACCAATTGCAACATGGGCGGAATCCCTTCCACCTCCCACAGCGGACCGGCGAACGAGGCGAACATGAGTCCGCCGACCAGCCCGCCGATGTGACCCCAGTTGTCAATGCTGGGGGCGAGCCCAATAAATAGATTCACGGCAATAATAAAGATCACATTCCCGATCGCGCTTTGGAATTGATGCGCGAGCAGTTTTCGGTTCTGGAGGAGGAACACCAACTCCGCGCCGATCAAGCCGAAGATCGCGGTGGACGCGCCGACTGAGACTCCAGCAGTAAACAAGAACGACATCACGTTCCCTGCGAATGCGCTGAGTACATACAACAGAAGAAAACGCCAGTGTCCGAAAGCGCGTTCAAGCCCGATGCCGAAAATAAGCAAGGCATACATGTTGAAGCCGATATGCGCGATGCCCCCGTGCGCGAGCGCGGGCGTGAGCAACCGCCAGAGTTGTCCTTCGCGGATCAGATCGTTCGATTTTGCAAACAACGCAAGCGGCAGATCGAATTGCAGAAACACCTTGCTCGCCAACTGCAACACAAACACAAGCACGGTGACGCCCAGGATCGAATACGTCACATACGGCGCGGACTGCGGCAGGGCGACGTGAACCAGTTGAGGAGCGGGGGCAGGCTGAGGCGGGGAAAGAGGCGGCTCTTGATTCACAATGTCACCTTTCGCGGTTTGACGCGGTGATGTTCCGCGTCAATGATCGCGCGGATGGTATCCACCGTTTTATCCAATTGAAAATCGGGGTTGACGATCACGTAATCGAACGCTTCCACGCGCTTGAGTTCCTTGCGCGCGGTGGCGATGCGGAGGGCGAGCGAATCGGCGGTTTCGGTCTTGCGCGTTTCGAGGCGGTGCACAAGTTCCTCTTCGCTCTGCGTGGTGATGAAAATCATCAACGCTTCTGGCGCCATCTTGCGGACCGTTTCCGCGCCTTGCACGTCGAGGCGCATGATCACGTCTTTGCCGCTGGCGAGCGCCTCGCGCACCTGATGTTTGGGGATGCCCTTGTAATCGCCGTAGACAATGGCATGTTCGAACAGCTCGTCTTCGTCAATCATGCGCGCAAATTCTTCGCCCGACACGAACAGATAATCGCGCCCATGCAATTCGCCGGTGCGTTGAGAGCGCGTGGTGGCAGTGACCACAAAATGGAACGGCAGTCCGCGCTCTTGCATACGCTGCATCACGGTATCTTTCCCCGCGCCTGAGGGACCTGAGATGACAATGAGCAGCGGTTGAGGGTGATGAAGATCAAATTCAGATACGGGGGACGGCGGCATGGACGAATTGTACCAGACGCAAACTCGCGCCTCTTTCGCGCTTTTTGACCGATTCCGTTAAAATAGAGACATGCCTACTTACGATTTTATCTGCAACGCTTGCAACCAACGCTTCGACATCTTTCTCACGTTCTCTGAATACGGCAAGAAGCCGGTCCACTGCGCTCACTGCAACAGCAAGGATGTGCGCCGCCGCATGACGAAGGTCCGCATTGCGAAGTCTGACGACAGCCGCATGGACTCGATGGCGGACGATTTCAGCGGCTTCGAGGGGATGGAAAACGATCCGCAAGCGATGGGGCGCATGATGCGAAAGATGGGAAAGGAAATGGGCGAAGACCTGCCCGCCGAATTTGACGAGGTGGTTGACCGCTTGGAATCAGGTCAAAGTCCCGAAGAGATCGAGAAGGCTGTCCCCGACTTGGGCGCGGGCGGCGAAGACGAATAAAAAATGACTGTCACCTTGAAGGTGACAGTCATTTTATTTGCGAAAGAACTATCCCACTGCGCCGGTCCCGCCGCCGCTGCTACCGCCTCCGCTGTTATCGCCACTGGCAAGACTCTGCGCTTGCTCCGCAACGTTCTTGAGGTTGCGCACACGGCCCAGCATATCGTGCCAGAACGAACTTCCCGCGCTAGAGGCAAGACCCGTGGCAACGATCCCGCCAATGTGACCGATCGGCGTATTCAGGCTTGCGATTATATCGTTGGGGAAAAGCACGCCGAGGAGTTCAAAGGTATTGATCTGCATCAGGTATGCAATGATAACGCCGATCACCGCGGAAAGCACGCGCAGCCATGTGATGCGGCTCTTTTCAGTGCTGGCATATTTCTGCCGCAATGTGGCAAGCTTCAACGCGATGTCCTTTTGCACCGTGTCAACTTGAGCCTCCAGCCCCATTTCTTTGAGCGCTTTCAGGGCATCGTCGCGCAACGCGTCTACGGTTTTATCCAACTCTTGCAAATTCGTCTTGGTCTGTGATGTGTAGGTTTGGATAGCGATCACCTTCTTGGCATCATCAGAGCCTTCCGGCAGCCACTCCTGCACCGATTTCAATACATCATCGGGGCTGGCTTGCTTGCGCAACCCGCGGAACCATGTGAACGGTTCGAGCAGGGTTTCCACGCTCACTGAGAGAACTAAGAGAATCGCAAAATACGCGCCTAGCACACCCAACACAATCGTAAAACCATCGAGACTCATGGCTAACTCCTCCTGTGCAAGATTTTCAACAGTATAGCACCAACTGCAAAACTACAACATCTTCTCAATCGTCGCGCGGTGTTCCGCAAAATGTTCCGCCGAATCACCCAGCACCCACAACAGCAAAGGTCGCTTTTCAGGGTCGTCCGCACGGCGAGGTTTCATCAATTCTTCAAACGGCGTTGCGTCCAGTTTCTTGGTCAAATCCGCATACGCGCGCCGCAATTCTTTCAACACATCTGCCGTCGAACGGTTGCGGTTCCTTTCAAAAAGGACGGGGTTGATCACTTCCATATCCCAGCCTCGCACCACCTCAGGCTCCACGCGCATCACCTCATGCGCGGGGCGTTTGTCCATGTGATAGCCCATCAGGATGTTCATCCACTCGGTCAGATGCGCAAGGTTATCTTTCGGACTCCACCCGCCTTCATCGGGCGCAGTCAATTTATCCGCCTTTTGGAGTTTTTCCACCACCTCCATGAGGGATTTCCACTCGCGCTCGATGGCGCCCATCAATTCGGATTTACTACCGGGGATCCAATTCTCGTCAGTCATTCTCGCCTCTTTCCTACGGGACGATTGACTCGCCCTCGTCAACCTTTATCTTCTCTTCGTCTTTTCTCAGCACCCACGCCTCCCCGCGGACGAGAGTCGTCTTCTTCCCTTCCACTTTCACATACGCGCCGTCGCTGAGCATGATCACAGGGTTATCGTGGAACGAATGATAGTCTGAAAGCCAGTCGTCTTGAGTCGCATCATCTTCGTAGTGTGGATAAAAATTGAACGGCGAAACAGCCAACCCGTCGAAATGATCCGTCTCCACCGAGTTCATGTCGCTCGAGGTGAGGATGTTCGGTCCGCATAAGATCGCCCCCGCGCTAAATCCGACAACGGGCAAACCCGATTGCGCTTTTTTGCGGAGGTATGGCATCAATCCGCTGATGTGCAGGCGATGATTCAACAGGAACGTGTTGCCGCCAGAAATGTACGCCACCTGCGCCTTGCGGATGATGGATTCCATCTTCGGCAGATCCATCCGCTCGGTATCAATCAACTCAACGCGCGCGAGTTTCTCAAACGAACGCGTTGTGTAATCCAGCCAATGATTCACATTCAACGAGGCTTGCGGAAGGAAAGCAACCGTCGGCTCATCTTTATCCTGCAAATGAGGCTTGCACGCGTCAATCACCCAACGGATGTCGCGGTCGCCTGGGGTAGAAAATAGATGAAGATCAATCATGTCATTAAGATGATGGGGTTATTCTTGGTAAAAACAATCGTATGTTCGAACTATGCGGCGATGGCTTTGTTTGAGTTGACGATTATGTACTAATGCAAGACTACTTACCCCGCGTGCGCGTATTGACGCGTGTATGCTTTGTTGAGCAACCGCGCAATTGGGAGGGGCGGCTGAATCAGCACAAAATAATCGGTCGAGAAGAGGTAATCTTCGCCGCTCTCATCAATGACGCGAATATCTCCGTGTTTTTCGGCATCCTTATCTGGCAAAACACGATACACCTTGTACATATCCAACGAGGCAGGATATTCAGAGTTATTGATACAAATTGCAAATTGTTTGACGGATTTTGTTGTCATGGCTAATCTAAATGTCTCTTTCGTTTGAACTCTTTACGACCAACTCCACTGGCTTCATACCAATGCAGTTCTGCTTTGTGAACAGAGCCATCGCGCAAACGAATTGTGGCAATACCTTTCAGTTTTCTCCAGCGCCCGTCACCGTACATTTTCGAAGTCTTGCCAAATCACGAATTGAATTTCCAACGGCAATCACTTCGATCTCAGTGACTTCGGTGAGGATATCGAAGGAGTCCATTGACAAGATTATACAACATTCAACCTCCCCACGATCACCTTCCTCAACCCCTCCTGCACGGACTCCCACTTCTGCCCCGCATCCACCACCGCCCAGCGACTTGGTTCCGCTTTCACCATCTGCAAATACCCCGCGCGGACGCGTTGATGGAATTCGACGGTGTACGCGTCCATGCGATTCCATTCATCATCTTTCTTCTTGCGCTTCAATCCCTCTTCCACATCCACATCGAGCAACACCGTCAAATCAGGGACTAAGCCTCCCGTTGCGTATTTGACCAGCCCGCGGACTTGTTCCAAATCTTGTTGATGCCCATACCCTTGATAGGCAATCGTGGAGTCGTAATAGCGGTCGGAGATAACAATCTCCCCGTCGGCGAGACGCGGCTTGATGACCTGCTCCACAATCTGGGCGCGCGCGGCTTGGTAGAGGAGAGTCTCGGCGCGCGGATGCATCTCCACGTTTTTCAGATCGTGGATCACCTCACGTATCTGCTCGCCAATGGACGTGCCGCCTGGCTCACGCGTGGGGAATACGATATGTCCCTTCTCGCGGAGGTACTCCACGACGTAAGGGATGTGCGAGGTCTTGCCTGAGCCTTCGGGTCCTTCGGAGGGTGATGAACATGGGGGAAGTTAGAGGATTGGAGGAGTAGAGAATTGAGATTAGAGATTGGAGACTGGAGATTGGGTAAATATAAAGTTGAAAGTAGAAGCGGAACAAACGCGCTACTTGATCAACAACAAACTTTCCCTAATTGATTTAACTGTGAGATAAAAGTTTCGGCTGGCGGGGCTTGAATCCAGCGGATGGATTCCCAGTCGGTGTGTTGAACAGAACATAATATGCGTCCCAAATCGGCAGGAAAAACTCCCGCGGCTTTGCTTTGAGCGCCTGTGATGGCGGCTTGTAATGACATATCTTTCTGGCAACAAAATCCCCAAATATCTGCCAAGTCTTTTGGTTCTTCGCGGTCAAGCAGGGCGGTCACTTTGTTGGCGAGAATATTTTCGGCGCTATCCAAGCGACCCAGAACGGAATCGTTCTTGATCTCGCCGATGCGCGCGGCACATCGTTGATCATTTCGATTTTCAGAAGGACATCTTTTTGCTGTAGATTTGCTTCCGGCAAAGCGTTCTTCTTTCATCAGAACTTCGCACTGCCAGTCCTTGTTGAGCGATTGGATAACCCGCTCGACCCACAAGCCAAAGCGGTTGTCGTCGTTGACAAAGTAATCCAGATCGTCAGAAAAGCGATGCTGTAAATAGCCGCGCTGGTGCGGCTGTTCCGCCAGTGAGATAGAACTCAGTATCCGCTTGATGAATGGATTGGATCACGCGGTCCTGGAAGGGATATAGAATATCAAAATAAAAAGCAGAGTTGTTAGCCACGGAGATATTCGGGATGTTTTTCTGGGAGCCACTTGACGAGAAAATCGAACCCGCGCACGCGGCTCTTGAAACGGATTTTCCGGCGCCAGCGCGACCAATTCTCAATCAGCCTTTTATACCCGATCAAGCGGATGATTTCATTGTATGCGATAGGCGTATTCCAACACGCGCCGCGCTGCCCAATCCTGATTCAAGCGTCCCTTCACGAGACGACCGTTGAGGATTTCGTAGAATTGGGCGGGATCGAGGTCGTAATCCCACAGATAGGGAAGTTTTTGAGTTTCTTGCATGGTTTGATTATACGGTAAAAGGATACAAGGATGAAATGATTGAAGACTGGAGTCCCTGCTTTGGGGTCCTTCGATGGTGATGAACATGGACTTATTTTATCCCCACTTGAAATGGATTTCTTCACGCGCATGAAGTCGCCAGCAAGCCAACCCTGCATGAGCAACACGGATAACATTTCCCATGCGTTTGGCTTGCGTATTAAATTCAGGATGTCCGAGCAGGCGGCGGATGAAAATTGCGGCTTCCGATTTCTCCACATCCAGATAAATGAGAATAACGAGCATGACATAACGTTGGTTTGAAAAAATCATCATCGCGCGTAAAGAATGTTGGGCGTCGCAAGCCTTGCAGGAAAGGGATTATCTCGCTATCTTTCATGCCGCTATGCCCAGCATTGACACCGACCTGTTTAATAGAAACACGCCAACTTTCAAGAAGTTGGCGTTGGCTTTTGGAGATATTTTCGTCCAGAATATTCATGCGGCGAGAAGCTCAAGCGTAAATTCATCTGCGTGCTTGATAAAAGCCTGACTGGCTAGTTGAATTGCCTCTTGAATGGCTTCTTTAGAAATACTATCGTTCCATTCCTCAATGATGGTTTCCCATGCCATTCCGCTGGCAACCTGTTCCAACACATCAGAGACCAGAACCCGCGTGCCGCGAAAAGTTGGCTTGCCGTGACATATCTCAGGATCGGTGACGATAAAACGTCCCATGAATTGCGTAGATATCGCGCTCATGTGTGTTCTCCTTACTCAAATGCGATTATATCATCCTCTAAAAATGGGGATGTGCGAGGTCTTGCCTGAGCCTTTGGGTCCTTCGAGGGTGATGAACATGGGGAAGTTAGAGGATTGGAGGATTAGAGAATTGAGATTGGGCAAGTATAAAGTAGATGTCGCCATTGCGCCACATAACGCAGGGAAACAAGTAAACAGGGAAGAATGCGGCTTTTCCTTTTTTGTTTAGGTAAATTTCCAAAGATGCGAAAAAGAAAGCAAAAGTGGAAACCGTGACCAATGCAAAGGGACAGATCACCATCCCATCCAAGATCCGCAAGCAGTTGGGAATTAGGATGGAACATACCTTCAAATTGACGTGAACGATCTGACCAAGCAGATCATCATCACCCCCGTCACTCGTGAGTATGTTCGGTCATTACGTGGAAAGTACAAAGGCAAGGGATTGATGAAGGCATTAATGGCTGAACATCGTGCGCAAACTAATCCTTGATAAATTATGCTTCTCGCTTATAATGGCATTAGTAGAATATACGTGCTAATTATAGAAACAACAACTACTCAATGAATTTCAAAATTGACGAGTCGCCTACCAAGTTACGTGGCGGTTACTACACCGATCCTGATATCGCCGCATTTCTCCTGAAATGGGTTTTGAATATTCATCCCAAAGCCATTTTAGAACCAAGTTGCGGGGATGGCGTATTTTTGCGCGAGCTTTCATCATTAAGTACTAACGGCTTGAAATCAATTAAGGCATTTGAGATTGAACCAGCAGAAGCGCAAAAGGCAAAACAATCAGCTGGCGAATTCAAGAAGGTAGATGTTGAGATTGAGAAAAGAGATTTTCTTGGTTGGTCTCTCATAAAATTATTGAATCCACCTCAATATGATGCCGTTGTTGGCAACCCGCCGTTTATTCGCTATCAATATTTGGATAGTAATCTGCAAAATATTTCAGAGCAGATTTTCAAGGTCTTCCACCTTCCATTTACAAAGCATACGAATGCTTGGGTTCCTTTTGTAATTTCATCTTTAGCATTGTTGCGTCCTGCTGGAAGGCTGGCAATGGTTGTACCTGCAGAGTTACTACATGTACTTCACGCAGAATCTTTGCGAACATACTTAACACGAGTTTGTTCTCGTGTCTTAATCTTCGATCCACAAGAAATTTGGTTTGAAGATACTCTTCAAGGCGCCATACTGTTGCTTGCTGAGAAAAAGAATTCACCAGATGAACACTTTGATGGTGTATCTATTATTGCAACTCGAAGTAAAGACTTTCTTTCCGAAGACCCTGAAGACTTCTTTCAAAAAGCCAAATATACAAACGGTGAGACTGTAAAAGGCAAATGGATGCTTGCTCTGCTGACAAATGCCGAACGAGATGTATTGAGAAAAGCCAGAGCGAATTCAGATGTTTATTATTTTGGTGATATTGCGGAAGTAGCTGTTGGTATCGTCACAGGTGCCAACAAGTTTTTTCTTGTTTCTGACGAGATTGTCAAGCAGTTTTCTTTGAAAAGGTGGGCGCATCCCATGTTTGGCAAGAGCGAACATGCTCCTGGTGTTATTTTTGACGAGGATTCGATTGAAAGAAATAGAAAGCTTGGCTTGCCAACAAATTTCATTTGGTTTTCCGATGAAAAGAAGAGCGCACTACCAGAGCCAGTAAAAGATTATATTCTTTTAGGTGAAAAGCAAAATATACATAAAAGATACAAGTGCCGAATTCGAGAACCTTGGTATAGCGTGCCTTCTGTATATTCGACTTCTCTTGGAATGCTAAAACGGAGCCATGATTTTCCGCGTTTGGTTTTCAACAAAGCGCAAGCGTACACAACTGATACGACTTATCGTGTTCACCACAAAAAATTCGACGAGGCAACGCTTGTTGGCTCTTTCATCAACAGCCTCACTGCTTTAAGCGCAGAGATTGAGGGGCGGCATTATGGCGGCGGCGTTTTGGAACTTGTCCCGTCCGAAATAAGAAAGTTGCTAGTTCCAATTCAAAGATTCGACCAAAAAGCACTTTACAAACTTAATGCTCTTGTTCAAAGCAAAATCTCATCAGAAAAACTGCTGGCTCAGCAAGATAAGCAAATCTTATCCCCGCTTGGATTTGACAAAAAAGAAACGACCATGCTTTTGGAAGCATGGTCACGTTTGCGGTTGCGTCGTCAGAGACAAGATGCTGATGAGGCTTTTGAAGAGGAATGATCAAATTACTTCAATGGTGAAAATTTCCATCTGACCATCTTTTGGGGCATATAAGTTGAAAGTTTTTCCAACAAGATTTAATTGACGAATTGTTTCTGCTAAATCACTCCAATGCAGAATGGTGGTGTAATTATGTTGCCCTGCTTCTCCACTCGGCTTATGGCTAATCATGAGTTGATGAACTCCATAATTCTTTCCAAGAATATAAACACCAAAGTTGGCTTCTGCTCTTTCGCTATACGGTTTTTCCTTCCACACAGACCACGCCAACCGACCAAATACATCATTTCTGAAGTACGTCGTTTGATCTATGAAATTGCCTAGCACTTTCCATTTTGCTTGAACCAACCGCAAACCGCCTGTTACATTACCTTTCTGCCTTTGTACATCCGATGCAGGAAGGTTTGTTTTTTGCCAAAGTCGTTCTCCGAATTCTGGAATAGCTGAAACTCGGACAGGTTTTAAAATCTTTGTAGGTACTCTGGCATTTGCAGATATTCTTTTGATTGACTTCTTCAAAGCAGGTGGTCGTTTGATTTTTTCCACACCAAAGGGCGATTTTGGGATATTTGCCTTCTTTTTGAACTTGAGCGTTTTTGCCTGACTCTTTCTAATTTCCTTCTCGGTTGGCACATCTCCACGCGAAACAAGAATATCTATCAACCCTGTGTTCAGAGGTTGTGCGGTATTTCCTGTTGGTTTCAGGTATGTTTCAAGCGATGAGAAAAATTGAACATATTCATCCTTATCTGCTGGAAACTCAAATACTGTTCTGGTTGATGCCTCATAATTCGTGTAAAGACCACCATCCGTCAAATTGTTCGAGCCAACAAAAACTTCTGCCTGTTCTTCGGACTCGAAAAGATAAACTTTAGGATGGAAAGTATGCCCGCCACGAGCATTATGAACAAGAGTTGCATTTATGCCTAACGAATTTATTCTCTTCAAGGCTTCTGCTGATGTTGACTTCACATCAAAGCCAACAACCATATTGATATTCGCTCCCTTTTCTTTTGAATCAAGAATACTCGGCATAATTCTTTGTATTGCCCGTGCATTTGCAAAGGCTGATACAAGCCAAATATTGTTGTAGAAAGGATTTTGTGATGAGAGAAGTCTTTTGATAATTTCTCCCATTTCTGCATTTGAAGGCTGAAGGACAACGCTAGTTTTCATATAATGTCCTTGATAGAAATTTCCCGAACTATACAATAAGTCTACCCGATAGGCTCACAAGCCACGTATCTACTTGTGTACCTGCGTCGCGCGGCGCCGTGGCGACATTTCCTTGTCTACTTCAACTTACTCCCTAAAAAATCCTCACATGCCTGCGTGGTTCTTTGCCGTAGGAGAGATGGTTCTTGCACCTTTCTATCGCGAAACTGTTGCCTTTTGCGGAATTTTGGTCGCCTTGAGAATCAAGCGCAGGGCTTCGTTCACGGCTTCATCGTTGGGGAAAGCCTTGGCAAGCTCTGGCTCTAACACAACGACATTGCTCCCAACCCTGCGTTTCGGGTCGAAGCGTCCGCGCGGCAGGACGGTCATTTTCGAAAGGTCGTATTCCTTTCGCAGTTCGTAATCATTCCGTTTCTTCATAGAATTTTTCTTCATGTTTCGTCGCCTTTCTGGCGCTGATAATTCTCTAATCTCTAATCTCCAGTCTCTAGTCTCTAGTCTCCACTCTTCACTCCCTAAAAATCCTCACATGCCTGCGCGGTTCTTTGCCATACGAGTGACTCACCAACTCAGCGCTGCGCGCCATTTCGTGTTGAATGCGGCGCACGAGGGACGGACCTGGTGGCAAATCTACCCAGCGTTCGCCGTTGAGGACGGCGGAGATGGCTTGTTGCGTTTCGTGGCGGATGTCTTCCATGTTGTCGCGGGTGGGCGCGGCGCTGAGGTTGTAGAGGTCGCTGAGGAATTGCTCCACTTGCGCGACGGTGTTGGCGCGTAACACATAGATCGGCATACCGCGTTGCTCGGCTTCCATCACGGTCTGCTGGCGGTTGCGATAATACGTCCGCAGGGTGACGAGCGCGTCGGCTTCGGACACGTCGCGCACGACGATGGCTGGCACGCCGAGTCGCTTGGCGGCTTGTTGCAGTCGGTTCTTCGCGACGCCATACGCGTACACGCGCACAGTTTGTAACGCGGCGCCGATGGGCGGAGTCGGCTGAGGCGTGGGTGATGCTCTCCGCAGACGAAGCAGACCGAAGTCCGCGGCGAGGCGTTTTTACATCCGCTTTATTTTTTGGCGCGGGCGCAGATTTCTCGATCTGGATTTTTCCCTCGGCGTCGCGCATCCGCACTTCGGGCGGCATGGGCGCGTCGCGCAAGAGCGAATCCACAGACGACATGATGTCGGAGTGAACCGCAAAACGATCGCGATGCTGGATCTCGATGAGGACGTCGAACGTGGGCGGAGCGCGTCTTTCGAGGACCGTTTTCTGGGTGCCCCTTCGTCGCGCTTCCTCGTCTGACAGCGTGACCGCTTCGATGCCGCCGACGAGATCGCTGGAGGGTTGGGTTGAGGAGGAGGTTATCGAGCGTTTGACCGTGCGCCGTGCCGATGAGTTGCACGCCGCGTTCGGCGATGGTGCGCGCGGCGAGGGCTTCGAGTTCGCGACCGATCTCGTCAATGACGATGACTTCGGGATTGTGATTCTCGACCGCTTCGATCATCACCTCGTGCTGGTGCGTCGGAACTTTGACCTGCATCCGCCGCGCCTTGCCAACGGCGGGATGGCGCACGTCGCCGTCGCCGCCGATCTCGTTGACGTGTCCACGATGATCACGCCGTTTATTTTCCGCGAGAATGCGCGCCGATCTGCGGAGCAATGTTGTTTTTGCCAACGCCTGGTCTTCCGAGGATGAGAACAGACTTACCCGACTCGATGATGTCTTGAATGATGTCCACCGTGCCATAGACTGCGCGTCCGACGCGGAGAGTGAGTCCCACCACTGCGCCGCGTCGGTTGCGGATCGCGGAGATGCGATGGAGAGTCCGCTCGATGCCTGCGCGGTTGTCCGCGTCGAACCGTCACGACGGACATTGATCAGAAACGGTATTTGCCTCTCTTTATATTCTTGCTCGGAAACAAAGGCGCGAGAGATCACTACATCATTTTCGAGACAGAATGACGCGGCGAAATCATCCGAACGTTTGAGCATTTCAATGTAATCAAACTCACCTTTGAGGACCAGGAGCAAGTCAATATCAGAGTCAGAACGGGCTTCTCCACGCGCATAGGAACCGTATAAATACACAGCCTTCAACTGCTTGCCGTAAATACGGCTGATCTCTGATTTGAACATCTTCAAGAGTTTCTTTACGCGGGCAGGCATTCTATTTTCCTTTTGTCTGCTCCTATTATACGAGGAATAGGAAAATCCCCGCGTTGGAATGTGATTGTAGAAATTCTATTTTCCTATTCCGAACTTGGTTTATACGCCTGTAACCATTGCTCAAGTGCGCTCATTAGGGCTTGGCTACCTTCTCTGATATTACCAAAAGTCAGTTTTTTGCCATTCTTCAATTGCACTTGAATAGGGTAAACAGAAATGTTCTGAGACATTCTGTGCTCGATGGAAATTCCAGATACATCAGAGGCTTGAATAATTTTCACCCTTCCAAAGTATTTGATGACAAGGTTTTTTCCTTCAAACGCGATTTCTTTAGGTAGAAACAATAACAAGCCAAGAGTTGATAGCCCAAAGACAAGTAGAAAGAGTTTACTCCACAAGTCTTTTGTGCTTTCAACGAGTGTATAGACAGTAAATATGGTTATTATTAAACCGAAACCACCAAAAACAAAGATGGGTAAAAGAACTTGATGAAAAACTGAAGGAGTCTCTCTCTTCAACAAGTCAGGTCGCTTATGTTTAAACCATTGGGTGATTTCTAAAAAACCAACAACTTGATTGCTAACTAGAAGTTTGGTATCTGTGCCTTGATTGGTTATGTAAAACCCATACCCGTCGTTCTTAGGTATGATACTGGCGATCTCATCCCAGCGAAGAGTCTTGGTTCGCAGGTAATTAGTCACGCTTATGTCCATATCAGTTACTTCAACTTTATACAATGATGAAATGAAAGCGACTAGAGACATTAACCAAAATGGTACAAAACAAGACATGGAAACCGATTTTGCATCATCGAAATACGAAGCAATTGACAAAAAACCAAACAAGATGACTCCTAAGAAAGTCATCACACGCATATAAAGTTGCACTCGGTAGATTCGTTTCTCAAAAGACATACTCTCTCCAAACTTTATACGTATTACTTCTTCCCCTCCATCCGACTCACCCGCGATGGCTGAACGCTGACTCCCTTCGGCACAGCGGATGCGGGCAAGCCTTCTTTCACCAGCCGCGCGAGGTGTTTCACCATCACCGCCTGGCGCGGACCTGACTTCGCGCCCAAGTCTGCAAGCACGGGTTCGAGCCACGCTTGATACGAACGGACACACACATACACGGGACGAGATCGTCTGTCGGGCAGATTACTCACCAGAGACGCAAGTTTCGCGCTGACATTATTCGCTTCAGGATGGATCAACGGCGTCAGGACAATTCCGCGCGCGCCATGCGTTACGCCAATGTGACATTTCGCTCCATCGTTGCTCATCCACCCAAGCGGAGTCTTCGGCTGTGGTTCGACGGGTTGCAACAGCGGCGGGACAATTTGGTGATACAGACTCTGCACCGCGGGGAGATTGACAGACCGCACACGAATCCAATCGGTCTTCGACTGCGTTCCGCTCCGCTCAGACCGATCTTCCAATATCCCAGAAACATCCCACATCCTCTGCCACGCGTAGACGGAGAATCCCGATTTCCGCAGTGGGGCGAACGCGTCGCTGACTTCGTCCACCTCGGCAAGCACGTGGAACGCGCCCCACGTCCCTGCTTGGGAGGATAAATTTTCGATCAATGCGGGTAATTCGGGGTGAGTTAAATTCGACAACGGCGCGAGATACTGCATCTTCGCAAAAGTATCTTCCTCCGAATGGATGATCCCACCCAGCACCGAGTCATGTTCGCCGTTTGCAATCGCGCTGTAAACGTGTCGAGCAGGATTCATGTACGCGAGCAATCGCACCGCCCCCAACGGATTCCCCCGAGTCAACGTGCGCGCCGTATCCAACCCAATCGCCTCATCGCGAAAGCGGTAGATGTATGGCAGGTCAAGCAAAGCCAGCGGACGGATTGGCATATTCAATTTTTACCACAAAGTACACAAAGAGCACAAAGGTTTAATTGTGTGGCGCAACGTGATGACTTCTACTCGACCATCTTTCACCAAAGCCCAAAACAAAGAACCACAATCTTCACCCGTCCAACCTTAGTGACCGTCGTGTCCTTCGTGGTTAAAAGCTCTTCAATCAACCAGCGTCAAAAAATATTCATGGAAGCGCGTATCGTTCGTCAGTTCGGGGTGAAACGACGTGGCGAGGAGATGTCCCTGTTGTGCGGCGACAATCCTCCCGTCGGAAACAGAGGCGAGAATCTTTGCATCCCCGCTCACCGACTCGATAATCGGCGCGCGGATGAAGATCGCGTGATAATCTTCTGTCGTCCCAGTCGCTTGTTTGAGTTCGGGAATATCCAAATTCGTTTCAAACGAATCGATCTGACGACCGAACGCGTTGCGCTGAACTTTGATATCCATTAATCCAAGCAGAGGCTGGTCGCGGCTCACATCTTTTGAAAGGAAGATCGCGCCCGCGCATGTTCCCCAGATCGCATGGCGTTGACCGAACGTCTTCAACGAATCCATCAAGTTGTATGCAACGGCAAGTTTGCCGATTGTCGTGGACTCACCGCCAGGGATAATGAGCCCGTCGAGTCCGTTGAGATGCTCAGGCAAACGCACTTCGGATGCTTCAACGTTTAACCGTTTGAGCATCGTAATGTGTTCAGCAAAATCGCCTTGGAGGGCAAGTACTCCAATCTTCATAGTTGTAGTCAATTCAAAGTCAACAGTAATCAGTTATCAGGTTGCTCACTGATAACTGATTACTGATTACTGATCACTGGCTCTTACCAGCCTCTTCCCGCGATCTTCTCCGCCTCGGGCATCTGCGACACGTTGCGCCCGACCATCGCTTCGCCGAGATTCTTGCTCACCTCCGCGAGAATGGACGCATCTTGATAATGTGTCACTGCTTTGACGATTGCATTCGCGCGTTTCGCAGGATCACCGCTCTTGAAAATACCTGAGCCGACAAACACGCCGTCCACGCCGAGTTGCATCATCAACGCGGCATCGGCGGGAGTCGCAACTCCGCCCGCGGCAAAATTGACGACAGGCATGCGCCCGAGTTCTTTCGTCTCTTTCACCAATTCATACGGCGCGCCGATCTCTTTTGAATAGCGCATCAACTCTTCGTCAGCCATCGTGGTCAATTTGCGGATATCGCCAAGCACGGTCCGCGCATGACGAACCGCCTCAACCACATCGCCCGTCCCTGCTTCGCCTTTCGTGCGAATCATCGCCGCGCCCTCGCCCACGCGCCGCAACGCCTCGCCGAGATTGCGGCATCCGCACACGAACGGCACTTTGAAGTTGTGTTTCAAAATGTGATTCGATTCATCGGCGGGCGTCAACACTTCCGACTCGTCAATGTAATCCACGCCCAGCGACTCAAGAATCTGCGCCTCAACGAAATGTCCAATGCGGCATTTTGCCATCACGGGGATCGAAACTGAATCAATGATCTTCAGAATCAACTCGGGGTCGCTCATGCGCGCCACACCGCCGTTCGCGCGGATGTCCGCAGGCACACGTTCGAGCGCCATCACCGCGCACGCGCCCGCGTCCTCCGCGATCTTCGCATGTTCCGCCGTCACCACATCCATGATGACGCCGCCTTTGAGCATTTGCGCCAGCCCTTTTTTCTCCGTCCACGTTCCAGTTTTTACTTCCATTTTTCACTCCATGGTTTAGATAATTCAAACTTTACCGTAGAAGTAATTGTAAGTGGAAATTGGCTTATGTTAAGAGCCAATAAATCGAAAAAATTATCCAGCCACTTTATGCAATTTAGAAGTTCGGGGATGGATTGCCTCTGCCGGTTCGTTCGGTAGAGTGATATATTCACCATGCCAATATTCACAGAGACGTACATGCGCATCCCTCTCGACCGTCAAGCTGGTACCCCCCTATATCAACAGATCGAATCCTATCTGCGGCAGGCGATCCTTTCAGGCAACCTGAGCGGCAATACTCGTTTGCCCGCGTGTCGTCAGCTTGCACATGATCTGGGAGTGAACCGTTCCACTGTTGAAAATGCCTATTCAGCCCTCGAGGCTGACGGTCTGGTTTTTTCTCGTATGGGCAGTGGCACCTATGTATTACAGCAAGACATTCTTCCAAATATTCCTCGGAATAATTCCAAGACACTACTACCTTTATGGCAACAAAACTTTCATACTCGAAATACAATCTCCATCGTTGAGATGGTAGAACAGATGTTGAAAGTCGGCGGACACCCACATCCGATCAATTTTGCGAGCGGCGTCAGCGATGTTCGAGAATTTCCAGCGGAGGAATTTCGCAAGACGTTGCAATCCGTGATGCGGCGCGACCAGATCGAAGCATTGGAATATGGCGAACCCAATGGATATGCTCCGCTTCGGGAAGGCATTGCCCACATCCTTGCCAGCCAGGGGTTGCAGACTCAATCTGACAGCATCCTCATCACTGCGGGTTCACAACAGGCGATTTTTTTGGCTTCACAGGTTTTACTCAAACCGAACGATACAGTTCTTGTAGAGAACCCCACTTACTCTGCGGCTATAGATTTGTTCCGCACGTTAGGTTATCAAATCGTTGGCATTCCCATGGATAACCAAGGAATGCAAGTTAGCCAACTGGAAAAACTTTTGCAACAGCATCACCCGAAGTTGATTTACACAATTCCCAATTTTCACAACCCAACAGGGACTTGTCTCAGCAGTGCGCGACGCCGCCAACTGATCGTGCTGGCAGAAAGATATAACGTGCCAATCCTCGAGGATGATTTTGTGGGCGACCTGCGATATGAGGGTCACGCCCAACCTTCGCTGAAAGCGTTAGATCCAAGCGGGCAAGTGATCTACGTCAGCACTTTCTCCAAGATGTTGGTGCCAGGCTTGCGCGTTGGCTTCATCGTGGCGGATGGACCCGTCTACGAGAGTCTGCTCAACTACAAACGATTGAGCGATCTGGCAACTTCCACTTTGATCCAACGCGCGTTGGATGCTTTTGTAACCGTTGGCAGATATCAAACCTATCTGCACCGATCCAGTCAAACCTTTCGCAAGCGACGCGATGCGATGGTGAAGGCTATTGCGCGTTATCTGCCCAACAACGTTTCGTTTGATGTGCCGAGCGGCGGTCTGTTCATCTGGCTGCGATTGCCTAAAGCTATTTCTGCAAATGAGTTGTTGCCTGTTGCATGTAAGGAAGGAATTGCGTTTGTCCCTGGCAAATATTTTTTTGTTGATAATAAAGATGGCGATGAATGGATACGCCTCAATTTTGTATCCCAGCCAGCGGACGACATCGAAGAAGGCATCAAGCGGTTGGGAGAGGCGATTCGCAAATTGAAAACCCGCAAATAGATTTGTTTCGTTGAGCAATTTTCAAAGGCATCTCAGGGATGCCTTTTTCGTTTCAGAGACGTGTTTTTAGCCTCTTGACAAAATCTCCCTTCGGCATACAATTATGACAATGATACAATTAGTACAATTATGACAAACAAGAAACTCACCCTCCAGATAGATTTCCGCTCGGGCTTGCCGATCTACACCCAGATCGTCAATCAAGTGCAGGCGCAAGTAGCCAGCGGAAAACTCAAACCAGACGATCAACTTCCCACTGTGCGAGCGTTGGCGGAAGAATTGCGTGTCAACTTCAATACGGTCGCGCGGGCGTATCGCATTTTGGATGAAGCGCGGATCATTTCCACGCAACAGGGACGCGGCACGTTCATCACCGAGATCCCGCCGCCGAAAGTGACGGAACGTCTGCGGAGAGAATCGCTCGAGGCGTTGACCCAACGGTATGTTGATGAAGCGGCGCGACTGGGATTCTCGAAGGGCGAAATCCGCCAGATGGTTAGCGACCAACTCAAAGGTTGGAATGAATCGGGTAAGTCCGAAGAATAAAGTGTAGTGACGACTTTAGTCGTCCGCATGTGAACGACTGAAGTCGTTATTACGGAGAAAACAAAGGAGAATGAAATGGACACAAAATTTATGAAATCAAATATTGAAAAGAAAAAATCACAGCAGGCAGACCCGCACATCCCAGCGATTGCTGGAGCGTTGTTCGGTCTGATCATGCTCGTGGTTGTGGTCAGCGCCGCGTTTGCAGATGGAAAAGTCAGCGACGATATTCTGGGTATCTGGGTTGCAGTGTGGACGCTGCTTGGCATCTACGTTTTGTTCGCGCTGAAAGTGGCGTCTCAATGGGAAAAAGCGGTGGTTTTGCGACTCGGAAAATTCAAAAAACTCGCGGGACCTGGCGCATTTTGGATATTGCCGATCATGGATAACATCCCAACGTGGATTGACCACCGCGTGATGGTCACGCCATTCGCGGCGCAGAAAACGCTCACGAAAGACACCGTGCCAGTGGATGTGGATGCTGTGCTGTTTTGGGTCGTGTGGGATGCCGAAAAAGCCGCGCTCGAAGTGGAAAACTATCGCGCCGCAGTAGACTGGGCGGCACAGACAGCCCTGCGCGACATCATCGGCCGTATGATGCTGGCGGATATTCTCGTGGGACGAAGCGTCATTGATAAAGAACTGCAACAAGTGATTGACGAGCGTACCACACCCTGGGGCGTGACCGTGCAATCTGTCGAGATCCGTGACATTGTCATCCCGCAGGATTTGGAAGACACCATGTCACGCCAAGCGCAGGCGGAGCGCGAACGTCAAGCCCGCGTGATCCTTGGCGAATCGGAGAAGCAGATCGCCGAATCGTTCGCCGAGGCGTCGAAAGCCTACGCGGATAACCCGACTGCCTTGCACCTCCGCGCGATGAACATGCTCTTCGAAGGCTTGAAAGAGAAAGGCGCGCTGGTGATCGTGCCAAGTTCCGCCGTAGATACGATGAATCTCGGCGGACTCAGCGGCGTCGTCTCGATGGCGCAGAACAATTTGCCGAAGGAGCAAAAATGACCACTCGTACAACCACAATCATTTCTCTCATCTTAATCGCTGTCGCGACGCTGGCGGGAGTCCTGCTCTGGAATCGCCTGCCCGATCCCATGCCAGCCCACTGGAACGCCGCTGGCGAGATTGACGGATATATGTCCAAATTCTGGGGCGTCTTTTTGATGCCGATCATCACTATCGCGCTGCTGGGCTTGTTCCTCGTCATCCCCGCGTTGATCCGCTCAAAGCCAACATTGACAAGTTCATCGGCATCTTCAATGGGTTCATCCTAGCCTTCGTTGCTACATGCTCTACCTGTACGCCTTGACCCTCTTCGCCGCGCTAGGCATCCCTTTCAATATGACTGTCATGCTCCTGCCTGTTGTGGGTCTGCTCTTCATCGGCATCGGCTACATGATGGGCAAGGCAAAGCGCAACTTCTTCATCGGCATCCGCACCCCGTGGACGCTTTCAAGCGAGACGGTCTGGGACGAGACGCATAAACTCGGCTCCAAACTGTTCATGCTCGGCGGCGCTGTGACCATCGTCAGCGTGTTCCTCGGCGAGACTGGGATTTGGATCATGCTGGCTGCCATCCTCATCGCCGCATTCGTCCCCATTGTCTACTCGTACGTGTTGTATCAGCGCGAGACGAAGTCATAATTCAGCACGGAGCAGGCATCCCCTGCTCCGTTTCACGTGAAACGGAGGAACCAATGACAGACGAAATCAAACAATGGGAATATCGAGTTCAAACGATTGGAGGATTTTTTGGAACAAAAGATGAACACATCCAAGCAACACTGGACGAATTGGGCTCGGAAGGATGGGAAGCCATCAACGTGTACACGCCATCCGGAAGCGGCAATGTCACTATCGTTGCCAAACGCCCGTTGACCGAGCGAGCGCGGCGGATGCGTTCCATGCCGTCGCAATAAACAACAAGGAGAAAACATTATGTTGACCGCAGCGTATATCGTAAGCTTTACGGGGATGATCCTGTTACCCATCATTTTATGGATCATCTTCACCCGCAAGTACTCACTCTCGTGGAAACTCGTCCTTGCGGGCGGCTTGACATTTATCGCCTCGCAGATTTTACACATCCCGCTTGTCGTTGGACTGAACAAATTCCTGCAAAACTCTTCTCTGCTGGTCACCGCCATCATCCTGGGTTTGCTGGCGGGCATTTTTGAGGAGACCGCGCGCTACATCTTATTCAAGTTCATTTTGAAGAAATCGCGTTCGTGGAAGGAAGGCGTGCTCGTCGGCTTGGGTCACGGCGGGACGGAGGCAATCTTGATCGGCATCTCTGTCGCGCTCACGCTTGTCAACATGATCGCATATAGAAGCATAGATCTATCCACTGTGCCAGACATTCCGCCAGAACAACTTGACTTAGCAAAACAACAAGTTGAAACGTTCTGGTCCACGCAACCATACATGGCATTGCTGGGATTCTTCGAGCGCGTTTTTGCGCTGTGCTTGCATGTGAGCCTATCGTTGATGGTTTTGTACGGACTCGCAAAGAAACAAGCCGTTTGGTTCTGGCTGGCTCTGCTGTGGCACGCCTTCGTGGACGCAGCCGCTGTGTATGCTAGCAAGTCCGTTGGGGTTTTGCAGACTGAAGGTCTTGTCGCCATCTTTGCCTTGATCAGTTTGTGGATCGTTTTCAAGATGAGACCGAAGTTTGAGCAAATCAACCAAGCCGGCGAACAGGAAGCGGTTGCAGGGTAGAAAAAGATTTCCCAAGCCGAATCAGATTGAGGCGGGAGGCGAAGCGGATCGTCTATCCAGATTAACAGGATTAATTATTTGTCTATACAAATAATTAATCCTGTTCGTTTTATCGAGAGTACAATCAGCGCATGAAAAAATTGTTGCATCCGCTGTTGCTCATTATTTTTGTTTCGACATTGATCGGCGCGGGCATGTTGCGGCGCGGACATGAATGGGGCGACGATTGGGCGTGGTATGTTCTGCAGGCGAAAAGTATCGCGGACGGCTCGCTCGATGAATTTATAGAGATCAGCGATTTTACAAATTATCAATCCACAACTCATCTTGGACCACTCGCCTACCCATGGGGCTATCCATTGATATTGGTTCCGTTTTACGCGCTGAATGGAATCAGCCCGATGACGTTGAAAATTCCTGGCTTACTTTTTTTCGCAGGATTCTTAGTGTGTTTATATCTATTTGCAAGATCACGCTTCACGCGGATCGAAAGCCTGATCTACGTCTCACTATTCGCATTCAGTCCGATGCTGTTGGAATTTCTCGATTACATTCTTTCAGACATTCCGTTTCTATTCTTTTCAACATTGACCTTGTTTCTCGTAATGCAAAAAAGCGAATCGCGGACCCGCTACGCGCTCATCGGCGCGTCTATTTTCTTTACGACATTCTTACGCGCTACGGGGCTTCTCCTGCTTGGTTGTTTTTTGATGATCGAATTTTTCAAATTGCTCGCCCAGCGCAAGGACTGGAACATCGCCAAACGAATCATTTTGAACTCCTTCATTGTTTGCGCAGTGTTCGCTTCGCTGTGGATAGTTAACATGCTGTTATTCCCGGGTGGAGGCGAATCGTATCTTTCCCAATACAAGAATCTGACCGTTGATCTTGTTATCGGCTTTATCGGCGCATACTTCAAAGTATATGGTTCGTTCTTCGGTGAAGCGACAGGATGGCAATATCTTTACTATTTTGTTTTGGCTTTTGCCCTTCTCGGCGCGTGGATTCGGCGCAGGGACGAGTTGTACTTCATCTTGTTCTTCGCCATGTGGATGCTTGTTCACATCACATATCCCTACTGGCAAGGATCGCGTTACATCTTTCCGCTCCTGCCTATTTTCATCTACTTCGCGTTTCAGGGGATGAAGTTCGCGGTTGGAAAACTTCCACAGAAATATCATCTAATGGGTCAACGAGTGATGTACGGTTTTTGGATCGTTATCGCTGGATATTTCTTTATTACTTCGAGCGTTCTGGCTTACGACAACGCGCAGACTGGGCGTCAGATCAACGGACCATTCGACCCCATGAGCGTGGAAGTGTACGACTGGGTGGAGAGAAAGACTCCGCCCGACAGCGTGTTGATCTTTTACAAAGCCCGCGTGATGAGATTAATGACAGATCATCCCTCGATCATGATCAATCAATGTGACGGAATGTTGAAAGGCGACTATTTAATTCTCAGCAAGAAGGTCGGCGAGAACAATCAAGTTCCGCCTGAGGAAATCAAATCGTGCAATTTACCAATTGATAAAGTATTCGATAATCGCAGATTTATCATTTACGAGATAATGAAATAAGAATCAAAAGCGCCTCATCTCTCGACAAGGCGCCTCAATTCTCCAATCCTCTAATTCTCTGGTCTTGACCACCCGCTACTCGACCATCAATCTCTAATCTCCAGTCTCTAATCTCTGGTTCTACCCCAAGTGCATCGGCATAATCACATGCAAGAACTGGTCATCGCCCACAGGCTTGACCACGCCCGGCGCATTCGGCGCGGATGTTTCCAACGCGACGTTCGGGGTGCGGATAACTTCTAACGCTTCGCGCAGGAATTTCACGTTGAACGCGATGAGCAATCCGCCGCCGTCCACCGTCGCTTCGACAATGGTTTCGTTTTTGCCAGTCTCTTCGGATGTGGCGGTGATTTCCACCTCGCTGGGTTGCATCTCGCCCTGCGAACTCTTGATGTTGAAACGCGCCACGTTCGAACCTTCGCGCGCGAATATCTCCGCTTGCTTGCATGCTTTCAACAACGAAGCCGTTGAAACGAGCGTGCGCGATTTATACGAGCGCGGGATGATCTGTTGAAAATCGGGGAACGTGCCGTCAATCAATTGCGAGACCACTTCCACATCTTTCACGCGGAAGACGACTTGCCCGCGTCCTTTCGGCAACGCCATGTAGATCGGCTCTTCGCCATCAGATGCGACACGCGCCAACTCTTTCAAGGCTTGGGCGGGGACGATCGCCGAAACCGGGGCAGTCGAAGGCGTCGAAAGAACCGCCTTGCGGACGGAGAGTCGGAATCCATCCGCCGCCGCCATCGTCAGTTTGTCTTTATCCACTTGCATCAGCACACCCATCAACACGGGACGCGCCTCGTCGGACGAAGCGGCGAACACAACTTGATGGATCATCTCGCGGAAATCGCCGCTGTTGATCTGCACCGCGCCTTCGAGATCGGGCGTGGGAAGCGGCGGGAATTCTTGCGCGTCAATGCACTTGATGTCGTTCGTGGACGTTCCACCGCGGACGTTGAGCGTTTGAGTCTGCGCGTCGAGTTTCAACATCACCTGATCGCTTGGCAGCGCGCTGACCAGATCGGAGAACGTCCGCGCGGGCACGGTGGTCGAACCTTCCTCTTCGATGCGCGCGGGAATCCAGCACGTGATGCCCATCTCCAGATTCGTGGCGGAGAGTCGCAAGCGTCCCTCGTCCGATGCGATCAATACATTCGCAAGCACGGGCAAGGTACTGCGCGGCGAAACGGCTTTGGACACGATGCCCAATCCGCGCGCAAGGTTTTCTTGAAGGATGGTTACTTTCATGGTTCGGCTCCTCGATGTTGAGTGCGCTTATTTTACTGCATAACTTCCTTTATACAACAGAGTATACTTGGCTCAATTCACCATCAAGGAGAACTTCCATGACCATTTCCGCTCCCCGCTGGGATATGACCAACGTCTATCCGTCGCTCGAATCGAAAGAATTCAAGAACGCCGTGAAGGAATACTCAGGGCTGTTAGATAAGTTTGAGCGATTCTACAAAAGCAAGTTGACCAAAGCCAGCGCGAAAACGAAATCGAAAGAACTTGGCGCATTACTTGGCAAAGCAGTGGACCAGTTCAACGCCATCTATGAGCTCGGCGGAACCCTCGGCGCCTACATTGAAGCCTTCGTCACCACCGACTCGCGCGACAAAACCGCGAACCGCTTGCTCTCCGAACTCGAACAAGTGCAAGTGCGTCAGCGCAACCTCGGCACTCAATTCAGCGCGTGGGTTGGAACGCTCGGCAAAAAACTTGATGAAGCCGTTATAACGAATCCCTCGGCAAAGGCGCACGCTTTTGGACTCAAAGAAACGCGCGATCAGGCAAAATATCTGATGAGCGAAGCGGAGGAAATGCTCGCCGCGGAAATGTCGCTCAGCGGAGGCAACGCCTTCGGCAAATTACAGGGGACGGTCACCTCGCAACTTTCTGTGGACTTCGAACTGGACGGCAAACTTCAAAAGTTGCCCATGCCCGCGCTGATCAACCTCCGCTCGCATCCCGACGAAGCGACTCGTCACCGCGCGTACGATGCGGAGAACCAAGCATGGGAGGGAGTCAAAGAAACGTTAGCCGCGACCCTCAACGGGGTCAAGGGTGAGACGAACATCTTGTGGAAAAAGCGCGGACGCAAAGACGCGCTCCACGCCGCGATTGACTTCGCGCGCATGGATCGCAAGACGCTCGACGCGATGATGGGCGCGATGAAAGATTCGTTCCCGATGTTCCGCAAGTATTACAAACACAAGGCGAAGAAACTCGGCAAAGAAAAACTGGCGTGGTGGGATATCTTCGCCCCGCTCGGCAAAACGGATAAAGTCTATTCATACGATGAAGCGCGCGATTTCATCCTCAAGCATTTCGGCGAGTTCTCGTCCGATCTGCGCGGCATGACGGCGACCGCCTTCAAAAACAATTGGATCGACGCCGAGCAACGCGACGGAAAACGCGGCGGCGCGTTCTGCATGGGAGTCCCTGCGGTGAAGGAAAGCCGTGTCCTTGCCAACTACGACGGCTCGTTCAATCAGGTCAGCACGCTGGCGCATGAGTTGGGTCACGCCTTCCATAACTATTGCGCCTACAAAGCGGGCAAGACCGAACTGCAACAAAACACGCCGATGACGCTGGCAGAGACCGCTTCTATTATGTGCGAGACCATCGTCACAGAAGCCGTATTGTCATCTTCAAAAGATCCGCAAGAGACACTCGCTGTGCTTGAAGCGCAAATAGAAAATGCGGGTCAGGTGATCGTGGACATTTACTCGCGCTTCCTCTTTGAAAAGGAAGTGATGGAACGCCGCGAAAAATCGGAACTCTCTGCCGACGATCTTTGCGAGATCATGGAACGCGCCCAAAAAGCGACCTACGGCGACGGTCTCGATGAACGCTATCTGCAAAAATTTATGTGGACGTGGAAGCCGCATTACTATTCGCCGGGCTTTGCGTTCTACAACTTCCCGTACGCGTTCGGTCTGCTCTTTGCCACAGGGCTGTACGCCATCTACAAAAAACGCGGCGCGGACTTTGTCCCCGATTACATGAACCTGCTCGCCTCCACCGGCGAAGCGCCAGCGGCGAAACTCGCCAAGCGTTTCGGCATTGACATCACACAGAAAAAATTCTGGCAGGATAGTCTCGCGATCATCGGTAAGCAGATCGATCGGTTTTGTGAATTGTGAGGCAAAGTAAACAGGTAAACAAGGAAACACGTACACACGTGCAACCTGTCTAC
>JAXLVX010000028.1:0-39462 GCA_046328795.1 Anaerolineales bacterium
GTCGCCGCCGATACGCGCGGCAATTGTCCCATCTTCGATGCTGGCTTTCAACACTTCCGCTGTGCGGCGGATCAATTTATCCCCCGCGCTGTGACCGAACGTATCGTTTGCCAGTTTCAGTCCGTTCAGATCCACGATGACGAAACTGATCGGGTCTTTGCGGCTCGCTTCGAGGTCTTGCAAGGTCTCCTCGAAGAACGCGCGGTTGTATAAGCCGGTCATCACATCGTGCGTGCCGAGGTAGCGCAGGTATTCCTCCGCTTTTTTGCGCGCGGTCACATCCTGCAACGCCACCAGCACCCAATTGAAATCGTTTTCGTGCCCGGGCATCAACGTCCAATGCAGATGCACGTTCACGGGTTCGCCGGTCAACGAATAATTGATGCCCTCGCGCTCGTAATACGTTTTGCCTTCCCACATATCCACAAGTTCGTTTTTGAAATGCTCGCCCATGCTGTCGCGGAAGACTTTGCCGAGATTGGCGAGCAATGAGTCTTTGTCCATCGCCTCGAACAGGCTGAGCGTTTTGCGATTCACGTCGAGGACGCGGATCATGCCCATGAAGCGGCGAACAGATTGAGGGTCCGAATTGAGATGCGCTCGCAGGTCCGTCACACCTTGCGCGCGCAGTGAGTCGAATTCCCGTTTGATCGCCGAGTAATCCTCCTCCCACAACGAGATCGGCGCGTACTCGAACAAATTGCGGAATCGTTTTTCAGCCTGTTTCAACGCGGTGATATTTTCGAGCGCCACCAGCACGCACTCCCAATTCGATTCGCACTCGGGCAAAATGCGCCAATGCAAACGGATGTGAAGCGCTTCGCCGTCCAGCCGATAATTGACTCCGTCTCCCGACCAACTCATCTCGCCGTTCCACAGCGCGGTCAATTCCGCGCGCCAGTGTTCGCGCATTTCATCGCGGAACATTTTGTCGAGGTTGGCGAGCAATTCGTGTTCGGTCCTTGCGCCGAACAGGCTGATCGTTTCGCGGTTGACGTGCGTTACTTTGATCAGCCTGAGAGTTCTATCAACGTTTTCGGGATGCTCGTTGAGAAATGAATCAAAATCGGTGACCCCGCTTGCGCGCAATTCGTCGAGGAATTTTTTTATCCCGCTGTAATCCTGCTCCCACAACGAAATGGGAGCGTATTCAAAGAGACTTTCGAAATGATCCCCAGCCGCTGGCTTTGGCATGGCGTATCTCTCCTTTGTTGGCTGAATTATACAGCCGAGATATGATTCGCTTGTCTGCAATTCTGAAAGAAGTTATGATGCCGTCATGGGCTTCTTGCTTTTAGAAGGCGGATCGGAATTCGGCGGGCGGATGCGCCTCCCCGACCTCCGCGCTCTCGAACTGGCAGGCGGATTCAAAACCCCGCTTCGCATCGTCCCTGCGGCTGCCGCGCCGGATCGGAACCACGTCCGCGCTGGAGGCTTTGGCGTCCGCTGGTTCGAGTCACTCGGCGCAACGGACGTTGAGTCGCTCCCGTTGATTGATAAAGCCAGCGCAAATGATGAAACGATAGCGAAATCTTTGCGCGAAGCGAAGTTGATCTATCTGCTCGGTGGTTTTACTCATTATCTCGGTCAGACTCTGAAAGACAGTTTGGCGTGGAAAGCATGTCTCGAGGCATTTGAAAACGGCGCGGTAATCGCAGGCTCCAGCGCGGGTGCGATGGTGATGTGCGAGTTTTATTACGATCCGTACGAAGGGAAAGTTCACGGAGGATTGAATCTGGTGAACAATTCGCTCGTCCTGCCGCATCACAACACGTTCGGCAATGGTTGGGCATCCTCGCTCTTGAAACAGATTCCTAGCGTCACATTGATCGGCATTGACGAGCAAACCGGCATGTTGAAAGACGGCGAACATGGGATGTGGAATGTCTACGGCGCGGGCGAGGCGACGTTGTATCGCAAAGGTCGCGTGAAAATGTATAAAGTTGGAAACACATTTTCGGTTTAGAATCTAGCAATCCCGAAGGGATGGTAGGATTGTAGAAACGTTTTCCAATCCCGAAGGGATGACATGGGTTTTGTAAATTTATGACACCCCTTCGGGGTTTGGGTTAAAACATCTCGAATCTATATTCATTTCACTCCTTCGGAGTTATAACCAACATGTTTGATCTCTCTTCTGCTCGCTTTGCATTTTTAGATTTAGAAACAACGGGACTCTCTCCGTGGTTTGGCGACCGCGTGTGCGAGGTGGGGATTGTCGTCACAGAGGGGAAGCGGATCAAGCAACAGTTTCAACAGTTGGTGAATCCTGAACGTCCGCTTTCGGTGGGGGCGGCTAGCACGAACGGGTTGACGGATGCCGAGTTATCGTCGGCGCCGCGATTCGCTGACGCGGCTGAATCAATCATCAATCTGGTGAATGAGGCGGTGGTCGTTTGTCACAATGCGAAGTTCGACCTGCAGTTCCTCGACAGCGAGTTCAAGCGGCTCGGGCGCGACATCCAAATCCCGAATTTGATTGATACGCTGATGCTGGCGCGTCAATATTACGAGATGCCGTCGTATAGTTTGGGATTCATCGCCGAGTCATTCCATCTGCCGATGGCGGTAAAGCATCGCGCCCTCGACGGCGCGTTGGCGGCGCGGGGAATCTTCTTCGCGATGATGGAACAGATGAAGGAGTTCAACAAGCCGCTCGACGACTACATCGGCATTTACAACTCGCCCGCGTGGCCCAACGAGGGCATCGAACTGCCGACCGAACTGGGCGAGGCGATCTACAGCAACAAGCGCATGTTCATCAAATATGTGGATGGTGATGGAGAATTAACCGAACGCTGGATCACGCCGAAGCAGGTGACGGGCTTGAAGGATTACGTCTATTTGCAGGCATATTGTCATTTGAGGGAGGAAGAGCGCAGTTTTCGATTGGACAGAATTACGGATGTGAGGGTAGAGGCGTAAACCAATTCTTGACATCGCATACGATGTGATATATGATGCCGCTGGAGGTCGTATGTCACGATATGCGCTTAGTCTCCCCCAACAACTCAAGAAGGAAGCCGAAGAATGGGCGGCGCGGCAGGGTGTCTCGCTCAACCAGTTCATCCTGTGGGCGGTCGCCGAAAAATTGGGATCGCTCCGCTCGAACGTGGATGACCCCAACTTTCCGCGCATCACCTACCGACGCGGCGCCTCTCGCCGACCGACGGCTGTTCTCAGCGGAACGGGCATTCGCGTCCAAACCATCATGACCGCCGCCGACAAGTGGAAGTTATCTCCATCTGAAATCGCCGACCAGTTCAACATCCCCGAAGCGCAGGTGAAAGAAGCGCAGGCATTCTACAATGTGCACAAAGAAGAAATAGACGCGGACATTGAGTCCGAATCCGCGTTGGAGCCGAGGGGTGGCTAAAGCGCGTTTGCATCTCGATGCAGACGCGTCCATCAAGGCTGTGTACAACGCGCTGCGCGAACGCGGTCACGATGTCACGCGCACTCCCAACGATTGGATACCGTTCGACGCCGACGACAAAGCGCAATTACTCGGCGCAACCGCGCAGGGACGCGTGCTCTTCACATTCAACGTCCGCGATTTTCTTGTCTTGGCAAAACAATTTTCCACCCATCATGGAATTCTCCTCGCCGTGCAAAATCGCTGGACAATCGGTCAATTGATCGAATCGCTTGACCGCGCTTTGACGCAAACCGAAGAGACTGATTGGCTTGGCACGGTTCGATGGTTGAACGATTTCAAAAAATAGGGGCAGACGCTCAGGGCAAGCAGTTCATCCCTACGGTACAATCGGGGAAAACTATGAAAGAATTCATCTACTCACGCAACGCCGTCTACGAAACCCTGCGCGCCAAACGCAGGGAGGTGTTCAAGATCGAACTCGCCGACAATGTGCAGATCAAAGGCAAACTCGCCGATGTGATGACGTTGGTCGCTCAGCGAAAGATTCAAGTCGTCAAAGCGAAACGCCCGCAACTGGATAAGATCCACGAACACAATCAGGGAGTTGTTGCGGAAGTGAGCAAGTATCCGTATGCTGACCTGCTCGATATTCTGGAGAACGCGCGCAAGAAGAACGAACCTCCGTTCGTGTTGTTGCTCGATTCGTTGAACGACCCGCAAAATTTCGGCACGCTCATCCGCACCGCCGAAGCGACGGGTGTGCATGGCATTGTCATTCCGCTGGCGCACACGGTGGAGGTCACGCCTGCGGTCGTCAACGCGTCGTCGGGCGCGAGCGAACACATGCTCATCGCGCGGATGAATCTCGCGCAGGCGATTGACGCGCTCAAAGAAGAAAACGTTTGGGTGGTGGGACTCGATCAAGACGGGGAAACGGTCGGGGCGAAGACTCAGCGTCACTTAACTGGATCAACCGCACTCGTAGTCGGAAGCGAGGGCGAGGGCATCCGTCAGCTCACGCGGGCGAAGTGTGACATCGTGTTGAAACTTCCGATGCGCGGGCAGGTCGAATCGCTCAACGCGGCGGTGGCGGGATCGGTGGCGTTGTATTTGGCGTATCTTGCAAGACAATAAACCTTGCGAAGGTTCTAAACCTTCGCAAGGTTTCAAGGAGAATAAATGCCTCAAGCAACCTATCACTTCCCGCGCGGATTTTTATGGGGGACGGCAACTTCCTCTCATCAAGTGGAGGGCAACAACACTAACAACCAATGGTGGAAGTGGGAACAAGACGGTCACACGGACGGGACGTCCGGTCTCGCCTGCGATTGGTGGGGCGGACGCTGGAGAGAAGACTTCGACCGCGCCGCGGAGGGCGGACAGAATGCGCATCGTTTGTCGGTGGAGTGGAGCCGCATCCAGCCGACGCCCAACACGTGGGACGAAGACGCGCTCGAACGATATCGCTCCATCCTGCGCGGACTGCGCGAACGCGGCATGACTCCGATGGTGACGCTGCATCACTTCACCGATCCGTGGTGGTTCTGTGAAATGGACGCTTGGGAACATGAGGAGTCTGTCGCGTTGTTTGAAAAATTCGTCCGCAAAACTGTGGATGCGTTGAAAGAATATTGTTCGTTCTGGTGCACGGTCAACAGGCGAACGTCTACGCGTTGAGCGGATATGTAGCAGGCACGTTCCCAACGAAACGGCGCGGACTGAATATCGCACTGCGAGTGCAGGCGAACATGCTGCGTGGACATGCGGCCGCATATCGCGCCATCCATGAGATTCAAAAAGATGCGCGCGTGGGCTATGCGTTGCATTACCGCCCGATGGTCGCGCATAACTCATGGTCGCCGCTCGACAGGCTCATGCGAAACATTCAATCGGACGGGATCAACATGGCGTTTCCCAGTGCGATCAGCCATGGCGTGATGAAGTCGCCGATGGGCAGTGTGCGAATCCCCGAAGCGAAAGGGACGCAGGATTATCTCGGCATCAATCACTACTCGGTGGATACCATCAGGTTTGACGTGACAAATCCAAAAGAGTTATTTGGCAGAAGGTGACTTCCCCGACGATTCCGATTTCAGCACGACAAAGATGATCGCCAACATCCCGCAAGGCATTTTCGATTCGATCAAATGGGCAACGCACCTACCCCGACCTGCCGATCTACATCACCGAGAACGGAGTCGAAGACGCGGAGGACAAGATGCGTCCGCGCTATATTGCGCAACACATTCATCAAGTGTGGCGGGCGGTGAATTTCAACTTCCCTGTGAAGGGATATTTCTACTGGTCGCTGGTGGATAACTTCGAATGGGAGCGCGGCTGGGCTCAACGCTTCAGGCTGTGGGGCTTGGACGTGGAAACGCAAAAGCGCATCAAACGCCCCAGCGTGGATCTGTACGCGGAGAGGTTCGGCCAAATGTTATTTTTGATTTTGACAAACAAGGGATCATCATTGGCGTTGAAATTTTAGGTGTAGGCAAGCGAGTGGGTGGGAAGAATTTAGATATTCTGCAGATTGAATTCGTTTAATCAAAGTTGCTATACCATCGTCTGCGAATTTGATTTCTGGTAATTCTGAATGTTCGATTTCCCCTTTGATTTCACCTCAACGATTACCAATACCTTCGGCGTGGACGGGGAACGATTCCTCGCCAAACTCCCCGCACTGATTGACGAAGCATCCACGCGCTGGGGCTTGACGAATGTTCAGCCTGTTGAGAATCTTTCCTATAATTTTGTGGCGTACGCAGAATCCCCCTCTCCCTGGGGGAGAGGGGTTAGGGGTGAGGGAGATGTCATCCTCAAACTCGGCATCCCGCGCGAGGAGTTGACGAGTGAGATCGCGGCATTGCGATTATTCGATGGCGAGGGCGCGTGCAAATTGATTGACGCGGATGATGAGAGGGGATTTCTTCTGTTGGAGCGGTTGCAGCCCGGTGTGATGTTGTCCACGCTGGAGGATGACGAGGAGGCGACGCGCATTGCGGCGGAGGTGATGAAGAGGATTTGGCGTGGTCTCGATACGCCCTTCGCAACGAACGCTCAGGGCTACTCGACCACCAGCCATAGCAATAAATTCATCCAACTCTCTGCTTGGTTCGATGGGTTGAAACGATTGCGGGGAATATTCAACGGCGGGACGGGTCCGCTAGATGCGAAATTGGTCGAGAGAGTCGAACGGTCAACGAAGTATTTCTTTGCGGAGAATCACATGCCCGTGTTGATGCACGGAGATTTTCATCACTTCAATATTTTGTCGTCCGAACGCGGATGGCTGGTCATTGACCCGAAGGGAGTCATCGGGCCCGCGTGCTACGAGGTGGGTCCGCTGATGATGAACCCGTGGGGAAGGCTGCCACGAGGAGGCAGGTTGAAGTCCCGGATGAAGAAGCGGGTTGACATCCTGCGCGAGCATTTAGGATTCGAGCGGGAGCGAATCCTTGAGTGGAGTCTGGCTCATGCGATCCTATCCGCGTGGTGGGGGATCGAAGATAATACGGGCTGGGAGTATTCGATGCAGTTTGCGGAAGTCATCGCCGCCCTTTAAAAAAAGAACGACCTCCCATTGGAAGGTCGTTCAGGGAGGTTGGTTCGATTATTTGCCGAGCAAAGCAAACACAGCGTATGCGAGGGCGAGGATGCCGGCAATCATTGCGGCGGCGGGCAATGTTACGAAGGCGCCGACGCCGACCCAAAGGAAGTACAACCACATGCACCAACCGGAAATCGTCGAAGGTAATTTCATTTTATACTCTCCTGAAATTGGAATTTGACCGTCCATAAGGGCGAATCTAAATATGACAACCCATCTCCAAATCAGAAGTTACGCGCCCTGCGTGGTAGAATTACGCAATTCCTCCCGCGGCATGACGGCGGGAGAATTTTTCTGCTATGACCACGATCACCGCGCCCGCCGAATTTTCATTACATAAACAAGAGACATACGACCGCTCCAGCCCCGCGCGTTGGGTTTGGTCGCACGCCTCGCGCCATGGATGGATCATTTTCATGCTGGTCGCCGGCGCGGTGGGCAACGCGGCTCTTGCGGCGGTGGTGCCGGTGTTGACCGGCGACGCGTTCAACGCGATGCTCAAAGCGACTCCCGATACCAGCGTGTTGTTGCCGTTGGCGTTGATCATCGGCGTTTCGCAAATTATCCGCGGCGTGCTGCAACTGGGACGAAACTTCGGCGCGGAACTGCTTGCGCAAAAAATGGAATTTCAAGTGCGCAACGAGTTGTACCTTTCCCTGCTCGGCAAAAGCATGACCTTCCACAACTTACAGCCGGTCGGCGACACGATGGCGCGTTCCACGAACGACGTGCGCGAGGTCAACCTGATGTTCAGCCCGGGCGTCAACCTCGTGGTCGGCTCGTTCATCTTCATCCTCATGCCGATCTTCGTGGCGGGACGGTATCATCCCTCGCTGGTTCTCACGCCGATCGTTTTTATTTTCCTCTATTTTTTCTTCCTTGTTCGTTACTTGAAATCGCTTGCGCCGGTCACCGATGAAGTACGCGCATCGTTCGGCACGATGAACACGCATCTTTCCGAATCGTTGGACGGCGTGGAAGTGGTGAAGGGCGCCTCGCAAGAGAACGCCGAAGTGGACAAGTTCGTGATGAATGCCAGCCGCGTGCGCGATGCGTTCGTCAAACAGGGCGACCTCGAGGGGCGCTACGTCGCCATGCTTCTGCTCGGTTCCGCCTACGCCTTCGGGCTGTTCCACGCTCTTCTGCTTTTTCGCAACGGGTTGATTGACGTCGGCGCGGTGGTCGCGTATTTCGGCTTGCTTCGTTTGCTGGAGTTTCCAACATTTACGTCAACATTTGCATACTCACAACTCTCGCTGGGACTTTCCGGCGCGCGGCGCATCCTGGAGTTGATGAACCGCGAAACAAATTTGGATCAGAACGCGCAGGGATACGCCCATCCCATGCGCGGCGAAGTGGAATTCCGCAACGTTGGTTTCGCGTACGACGGGGAACCTGTGTTGGAGGATATTTCATTCAAGGTCAAACAAGGTCAAACCGTTGCCGTCGTCGGGCAGACCGGCGCGGGGAAGACCTCGCTCGTCAAACTCATCAACCGCACCTACGACACAACGCATGGACAGATCTCGATAGACGGCGTGGACGTGCGCGATTGGAATCTCGCTTCGCTCCGTTCGCAGATCTCCATGATCGAGCAGGATATTTTTCTGTTCACGCGCTCGGTCAGCGACAACATCGCGTTCGGCAAACCGGGCGCCACCCAAAGCGAGATCGAATCGGCGGCGCAATCGGCGCAGGCGGATGATTTCATCCACTCGTTCGACAAGGGCTATGAAACGATCGTCGGCGAACGCGGCGTGACTCTCTCCGGCGGGCAACGTCAACGCATTGCGCTTGGACGCGCCTTCCTCACCGATCCGCATATTTTGATCCTCGACGATTCGACCTCCGCCATTGACTCAGCCACCGAAGACCGCATCCAACGCGCCATCTCCAACGCCGCGCGCGGACGCACGACCTTCATCATCACGCACCGCCTCTCGCAGATCCGCTGGGCTGACTTGATCATTGTGCTGAAACAAGGACGCATCGCCGCCATCGGCGCTCACGACGAGTTGATGAAAACCTCCGAGGCATATTCGAGGATATTTAGGGAGTAGGGGCGAGGTCATCTCGCCCCAATTGCCTATCTTTCAACCAAATCGGGAGCGAGGAAACCCCGCCTCTGCGGAATAATCGTAAATCCAAAATCGTAAATCCAAAATCGTAAATCCAAAATCGTAAATCAAAAATCGTAAATCAAAAATCACCATGGGCTTCTTTACCCGGACTTGCAGACGAAAAATACGACCGCCAATATACCGACCGCGAATTGATGCGGCGCATCTTGGGCTATTTCAAATCGCAGAGCAAACGCCTGACGCTGGTCATCACGCTCGTCGTCGTGATCGCGGCAATTGGCGCGGCTCTGCCGATCATCGTTTCGCGCATGATAGACATGCTCAAAAGCGAACCGACGTTCGCCGCCATCAGCCTCGTTGGGCTGGCGGTCTTGATCCTCGGCATCGGCTTGTGGGCATTGAACTGGGCGCGGCGCAGTCTCGTCGTCCGCGCGGTGGGAGACGTGGTGCTAGACCTTCGCGCGCGCCTTCCGCGCCGCGGCGGAACACGACCTCTCGTTCTACGATCAATTTTCTTCCGGGCGCATCGTCTCGCGCATCACCTCCGACACGAACGACTTCGGTCAACTGGTCGTCATCGTCACCGACGTGGGCGCGCAATTCGTGCAAGCCATCTTTCTCGGCGTTGTCCTCTTCCGCACCGACTTGAAATTATCGTTGATGTTGATGACTTTCCTGCCGGTCATCTTTGCGGTGGCGTGGGGCTTCCGCGCCATGGCGAGGCGCGTCACCAAGCGCGGCATGAAAGCCATGGCAGACGTGAACGCCGCGATCAAAGAGACCATCAGCGGCATCGCCATTGCAAAAAATTTCCGTCAGGAAGAAAGCATCTTCAAATCGTTCGAGGAATCGAACCAGCAGTCCTATCGCGTTAACGTGCAGCGCGGCTTCGTGTTATCGCTGGTCTTTCCCACGCTCAACGCGCTGGGCGGCATCTTCGTCGCCATCCTCGTGTACGTCGGCGGTTTCAGCGCGGCGCAAGGCATCGTCACAGTGGGCGCGTGGTATCTCTTCATCATGAGCCTCGACCAATTCTTCTTCCCCGTGTTGAACCTCTCCGCGTTTTGGGCGCAGATCCAAGCCGGGCTCTCCGCGGCGGAACGCGCCTTCGCATTGATAGACGCCGACCCCAACGTGGTGCAAACCGATTCGCAGGATGTGCCGCCTCTCAAAGGCGAGATCCATTTCGACGATGTGCATTTTCGTTATACGGATAAAGAGCCGATCCTCTCGACCTTCAGCCTGCTCATCCACCCCGGAGAGACGCTCGCCCTTGTGGGCCACACCGGCGCGGGGAAGTCGTCCATTGCCAAGTTGATCACGCGCTTCTACGAATTTCAGCAGGGACGCCTGCTCGTGGATGGACACGACATCCGCACGTTTGACTTGCCCCAATACCGCAAACAATTGGGCATCGTGTCGCAAGTCCCGTTCTTATTTTCGGGAACGGTGGCAGACAACATCCGCTACGCCGCGCCGGACGTGTCGGAGGAGGAAATCTTGAAGATGGCGCGAAGTATCGGCGAGGGTGAATGGCTAGACACGCTCCCGCATGGACTCCAGACCGAAGTCGGCGAACGAGGCGCGCATCTCTCGATGGGACAGCGTCAACTCGTGGCGCTGATGCGCGTCCTCATGCAAAAGCCCGCCATCTTCATCCTTGATGAAGCGACCGCCAGCATTGACCCGTTCACCGAATGGCAAATTCAGCAGGCGTTGAATCTCATCTTGAAAAAATCAACCAGCATTCTCATCGCGCATCGTTTATCCACCGTCAAAGCCGCGGATCGAATCGTGGTGATGGATAAAGGCGCGATCATCGAAGAGGGGAATCACGAAGGCTTGCTCGCGCAAGGCGGACATTACGCCACGCTGTACAACACCTATTTCAGGCATCAAAGCCTCGCGTATGTGGAGAAGGCAAAAGAATTTATTGGTGATGATTAGTGACGTAGTAACGACTTTAGTCGTTCGGTATTAGCGACTGAAGTCGCCACTACGATTCTGAAATACTGATAACAGATGCCCCGCAGTTCAGGATAACAGATGTCCCGCAGTTCAACTGCGGGACATCTGTTTAAATGTGCCTCGTACTGCGCGGATCGAGCGCGTCGCGCAAGCCATCGCCGACGAAGTTGATACACAACACGGTCAGCATGATGAACATGCCCGGGAAGAGCCACAGCCACGGCGCGGTCTGCAAATATTTCACCGCGCTGTCCAGCATGTTGCCCCAACTGGCGGTGGGAGTCTGCACGCCGAGACCGAGGAAACTCACGTATGCCTCGCTGGTGATGGCGTTGGCAACTCCCAGCGTGGAAGAGACGATGATCGGGGCGATGGTGTTCGGCAAAAGATGTTTGAAAATAATTCCCGCGTGTGAAATGCCGAGGGCTTTCGACGCGGAGATGTAATCCATCTCTTTCAACGACAACACGTTCGCGCGGACGATGCGCGCGAGGTACATCCAACTGGTGAATCCAATGACGAAGATAATGACGACCACGCTCCCGCTGAACGTCCGCCCGAGGAATTGAATTTCAGGAACACTGCCGCCGAGCGCTTTTGATAATACGATCAACAAGAACAGGCTGGGGATGATCAGCATGGCTTCGGTGATGCGCATGAGGATGTCGTCTATCCATCCGCCGAAATACCCGGCAACCGCGCCGACCAGCACGCCGACGATCACCTCCACGAACGCGGCGAAGATGCCGATGGTGAGCGAGATCTGTCCGCCGTAGATGGTGCGCGCGAGAATGTCGCGCCCGATGGTGTCTGTGCCGAAGGGATGTTCGCGCGAGGGAGGTTGAAGTTTTTTGGCAGTGTCGTTGCAGTTGGCGTAATCTTCCGCTGTGAGATATTGACCGGTCGGCTCGCACATGCCGCGCGAGAAGAAGACTCCGCCCAGCCAGATGTACGCGAGCAGGATGAAGACTCCGCCGAGCGAGAAGAGCGCGGCTTTGTGATTCCGAAACCGCCTCCACGCCATCTGCCAGGGACTCAACACTTGGATCGTTGTCCCCTCCTGCGTTGACGATGATAACGTTGCGTTTGTCATTTCAATCTCTATTGGATATTACGCAATGCGGATGCGGGGATCGAGGAACGAATACATAATGTCGGTGAGGATCTGGAAGACTATAACCGCCACGCCGGTCATCATCAAAATTCCCATCAACACCGGGAAATCGGATTGAGAAGTGGACGTGATGAACAGCCGCCCGGTGCCGGGCCACGCGAAGATCGTTTCGGTCAACACCGCGCCCGCCAGCAGGAATGGAATATCGAGTCCGATCAACGTGACGAACGGCAGGGTGGCGTTCCTCAACGCGTGACGCATTACCACAGTCAACTCGCGCAACCCTTTGGCGCGCGCCGTGCGGATGTAATCAAGTCCAAGCACTTCAAGCATGGATGAACGCACATAGCGGCTATACCCTGCGATACTGATAATAGATAATGACGCGACCGGCAGAATCATGTGCAGCGCGATCTGACCGGGCGTTTTTCCGACCTGTGGGTCGAACATTCCCACCGTAGGCAGGTACGGCAATCCCCACTCCTTAAAGTTGATACTGAACAGATACATGGCGAGCAGGGCGATCAACGGAATGGGCATGGCATACCCGATGAAGGACAGGGCGGTGATCGAATTATCGAAGATCGAATATTGCCGTATGGATGAATAAACCCCGATGATCAAAGAAAAAATGATGATAACGATCTCGACCGTGATCATCAACAGCAGTGTGTTAGGGATTCGTTCCGTAACAAGTTCAACTACCGGTCTTTTGCTGATCAGTGAATTTCCAAAATCGCCGCGCAGAACGCCGAGACGTTTGCCCGGCGTTTCAGGGATTCCGTCGCCGTCCATGTCAATCTTCATCCAATCGTTGCCCGCCAGCCAGACGATGTATTGCACATAGATGGGTTGATCCAGCCCCAATTGGCGGCGGAGTCGTTCTCGATCCGCTGGCTTGGGAGGCGTGCGGACTCCCAGCGAAGCGATCGGGTCGCCGAACGCCTGCATCAATAAGAACAACGCCAGACTGATGAGGAACAATTGCGGAATCGCTTGCGCGAGCCGACGCAGGATGTAATTGAACATGGGCGCGAAACCTTGTGAGGTATATCAACGGGCGGGACGGTTGAATCCGTCCCGCCCGTTGAAAAGACTGTGCGATTATGGGTTAATGAACCATTCGTTGGCGTTCCAGAATGGCGACGCGCCGGAGAATTTCACTCCTTGCAGGCGGTTGCTCACAGCCCACAGGTCGGGGTCTTTCCACAAGCCCACCCAGACCACATTGTCGAACATGATCTGCCCGATCTGATAATAGAGGTCTTTGCGGACATCGGGGTTGGTTTCGGTGGCTTGCTTATCGAACAATTCGTCCAGTTCGGGGTTGCAGTAGCCCTGCCAGTTTGCGCCGTCCGGGTTATCCGGTCCTACCACTTGCGAGCAGAGCCAGTAGGAGGATTGTTCCGGGTCGGGGAAACTGGTGACATCGGACCATTCGGCGATGTCATAGTTGCCGGTCGCGATCGGACCGCCGTCCGCGTAACTGTTGAAGAAATCGTCGCCGTAGTTCACTAACTCCGCGCCAATGCCGACCTGCGCCCACATCTGTTGCACAACGGCTTGCACATCCTTGCGCAACTGCCGTTGGTTGGAAATGTAACGTAGCACGAGTTCAGTGCCGTCTTTATCGCGCGTGCCGTCGCCGTTGGAATCTTTCCAGCCGGCCGCGTCGAGCAGAACGCCCGCTTGTGTCGGGTCGTACGGATAAGGCGAAATGTTCGGGTTTCCATACGGAGGCGTGCTGTCCCAGAACGTCGCAGGGACGGCGGTCAATCCTCCGAGCAGGTCTTTGACGATCTTCTCGCGGTCGGTCGCCATCACGATTGCCTTGCGCACGTTCACGTCTAACATGGCGGGGTTCGCGGTTGCCGGATCGAGATTCATGAACCAGCCTTCGTCATAGCCCGAAGGTTGAGTGACGAATTTTGCTTTGCCGCTGGAGTTGATGGCGTCGGCTTGCGACCAATCGAGGAAAGTTCCGATGTCGGTATCGCCAGCCAGAATGGCAACCTCTTGCGCCGCGTCGTCCGCGATGCGGATGAACACCTGTTGCAACTTCGGCGGATGGATCCAATTCGGGTTCGCCTCGAAGATCAAGTGGCTGTCAGTCTCCCATTCTTTGAACACGAACGGACCGACGCCAACGGTCGGCTTGGTGTTCCACTCGGCGTTATCCAGCGTGCCATCCGCTTCGAACACCGGGCGCAACACGTGTTCCGGCAGAACACCGGTGTTGAACAATGTGGTCAGCCACGCGGCGAACGGCGCATTGAAGTTGACCACCAGCGTGTGATCGTCGGGCGCTTCCATGCTGGTCACATAATCCGCGTAGGGGTATGTGCTGCTTACCACATTCTTATCCGATACGAACATTTCATAGGTGAAGACGAAATCGTTCGCGGTCACGGGTTCGCCGTCGCTCCACAGAACATCGTCGCGCAGTTTGATCGTTAAAGTCTGACCATCCGCGCTCATCCCGCCATTCTCTGTGGTGGGAAGTTCGGCCGCAATTTCGAGCACTGGGTTGTTTTCCGAATCGAACGACCACAAACCTTTGAGCCACAGCTGCGTGGTGATGCTCGAAAACCATTGCGTTTGATAGAGGGGGCTGAGAGTCGTGGGTTGTTGCACGAACGTCACAACCGCGGTTCCGCTGAATTGCGGTGTGGGCGGCTCGGTTGCCGCGGGTGCATCCGTCGCGGCGGGGGCGTCGGTTGCGGCTGGCGCTTGAGTCGCTGTAGGTCCGCAAGCCGCGAGGATCAGGCTTGCAAATACGAACAGCGACAATAACACGTACAGGTTGCGTTTCATAATTCTCCTCCGAAAGAGTATTGAACTGCAAGAGATATAAAGAGATGCGGATATAGGTTCGGCGGGACCTCCTTGCAATTTGGATTCGAAAGAAATGCGGCAAGACAGCGCAAACACGCGCGGATATAAGCGTTTATATCATTGGATGAAACCCCGCTTCAAACCGGACATCGTCCTGACTCGCCCGCGTCCGGCTTTTAGCTCTAACTGACGTTTGCCAACCGCGGATCGAGCGCGTCGCGCAGACCGTCGCCGAGCAAGTTGAAAGCCAGCACGGTGAGCATGATCGCCAGCCCCGGATAAAACACAAGATGCGGCGCGGTGAACACTTGGTTGCGCTCCGAGCCGAGCATGGCGCCCCACTCCGGCGTTGGGGGTTGCGCGCCCAGCCCGAGGAAGGAAAGAGCCGCCGAGTCCAAAATGGCGGAAGCGATTCCCAGAGTCCCCTGCACGATGAGCGGAGTCAGCGCGTTAGGCAGAATCCGCCGAAACAGGATATCGAACGTGTTTCCGCCGAGCGAGCGCGTGGCAGAGACGAAATCCATCTCGCGCACCGAAAGCACGCTTCCGCGCATCACGCGCGCATACGCGGGGATCGAGACGATGCCGATGGCAAGCAAAGCATTGACCAGACCGGGACCCAGCACGGTAACGATGGCGATAGCGAGCAATAAAGACGGGAAGGCGAGCAACACATCCATCACGCGCATGATCACGTTGTCCACCCATCCGCCGAGATAGCCCGCCAACGCGCCGAGGACCGTGCCGATAATAATGGCGAATGTAATTGTGGCAAGACCGATCACTAAACTCAGCCTCGCGCCGTATAACAGGCGGCTGAACTCATCGCGGATGTTGCCGTCCAATCCCATGATGTGCTGTGGTTCATCTTCCGGACAGCCAAGCGCGTGGATGCACGGCGGCAATCGCTTTTCGATCTTCCCGGTATAGTCCGGTATGTCCAGCATGGATTTTGTCGGATCATACGGCGCCAGCCATTGAGCGGTCAGCGCGATAAAGATCAGTATCCCCAAAATGATCATGCCCACAATGGCAGATTTGCGGCGGAAGAGCCGCTTTCTGGTGATGCTCCACAGGCTGACCGATTCGGCGGAGATCGCCTCGGCGTTTAATGTCGCTACATTGTTTGCCATGACTAATTCAACCGTATGCGCGGATCGAGGTATGCGTATGAGAGATCAACGAGCAGATTCAAAGTAACGAAGAAAACGGCGATCACAACGGTAAACGCTTGCACGATCCCGTAATCGCGGGCAGTGATGGCTTCGTATAAAATGCGTCCCACGCCAGCCAAATTGAACACGGTTTCGGTCAACACCGCGCCGCCGAGCAGACCTCCCAACGAGAGACCCAGCACGGTGACGATGGGAAGCAGGGCGTTCCGAAACGCATGTTTCATCACTACAGCCCTTTGTTTCAATCCTTTCGCGCGCGCCGTGCGGATGTAATCCTGTCCCAATACCTCGAGCATCGAGGAGCGCGTCATCCGCGCGATCAAAGCGGTTGGGATGGTGGAGAGCGCAAAGGCGGGCAGGATCATGTGTTGGACCGCGTCTTTGAAAATCTTGTAATCGCCGGAAAGAATGCTGTTGAAAATGTTCATGCGAGAAATAAAATCTGCGGCAATAAATCCAAACGTTCCTTCGGTCAACTGCAATTTCCACACTTCGTAAAAGGGATCTGGGATCAAACCCGGCGATAGCCGCCCGGAAGGGGGAAGCTGAAACGGCGTGCCTTTTAAAGTCAGCGAAAAAACGTATGCCAGCATCAACCCAAGCCAGAAGACCGGCATCGAAACGCCGATGTTCGCCCATAGCATGGTTATCACATCCACCCATGAGTTGTGGCGCACCGCTGAAATGACTCCCAATGAGATCCCAAGGATCATGCTCAACATTAATGCTGAGAACGCCAGTTCAACGGTGGTCGGCAGGCGCTGAATAATGATCTCGGTCACCGGCAATGAAAAACGAAACGATCTCCCAAAATCGCCTTTGAGCACTTCTCCCATGTACACGACAAACTGCGTGGGGATCGGCTTGTCCAACCCGTGACGTTGTATGAACTGGTCGCACACCTCGTCGGTGGCTTTTTCCCCCAGCATGGCGCGGCATGGGTCGCTTGGGATCAAACGCGCCAAGGCAAATGTGGCAAATAAAATTCCAATGAGTACGGGAATGCTTAGGATGATACGGCGAAGAATATAGGTTGTCATAAAAATTTCGATAACCCCCGGCAGGATGGCTCTCCATCTCTGCCGGGGGTTCTTTCTTTATGATCTTACAAGTTTACACAGGGTTATGGCTTTGGTGCATTCAAGAACGTTCCGAACAGATACGTCCAGTATTCGAACGCGCCGGTGTTGCCGGTGTGGAGCGGGTTAGCGGCATCCCATTGCACGACATAGGACATCACCACATCGTTGGCATCCAAGGATGAACCATCGTGGAAGGTGACGCCTTGGCGCAGGTGGAAGGTCCACTCGGTGAGGTCTGCGTTGGCTTCATAGGATTCAGCCAAACCACCGGTTTCGGTAGCCGTGCCGCCGATTTCGTATGACAGCAAAGGCTCGGTCACCTGTTCGCATCCGCGCAGGGATTCGCCATCGGTCTCATCCGCGCAGTAGAGCGAGATCGGTTCAGCGTTCTGCATCCACACGAAGGTATCTTGTCCGGGGATGCCCATCACCGAGAAGATCTCATTGCTCAGCGGGCTGGCATGAGCGCCTTCCACGGTCGCTTTGAAAGCGACGGCGGAACCACCATGAGCAACCGGGATCATCGGAACATGCTGCTTGATGGCGTTGTTGGCGGCGGCATAGAACGGCTCGCGCTCTGTTTCAGAGGCAAGTTGCGCGCCCTTAGCGAGGTTGTCGGTAATGTCGTCGAACGGAGTGCCGAACTGATCGAATGCGGCGGCGCTAAAGTGAGCGTCGAGGAAGTTGACCACATCCGGGAAGTCCGCGCCCCAGCCCAACAGGTGCATACCGTCGAGTTTGCCGGAGTTGGCGGCGTCAATGAACGCGCCAGATTCCATTTCGGTGATCTCAACGGTCACGCCAAGGTTTTCTTTCAACTGAGCCTGAATATCCTGCGCCACAACAACAGGATCCGGCAAGTAACCGCGCACTACGTTGCGATAATACAGTTTAACGGTGGGGAATGGGTTGCTAGCGTTGTAACCAGCCTGTTCGAGCAGGGCTTTCGCGGCATCCACATTGAAGTCGTACCACGCGTCGCCCGCGCAGCCGTTCGGGATGGAGCAGGGGGTGAAGTGCGAGGCAACTTCGGAGCCGGCAGGGTAGAAGTTATCTACAATGCGTTTGCGGTCAATGGCTTGGGCAAATGCCTGGCGCACCAATTCGTTATCGAACGGAGCGAAGGTGTTGGTCATGCCGATGTACATCACGTTCAACGCGGGGCGGCGGATCAACTGGAGGGTTGAATCGCCTTCCACGGTGGCGAAATCATCCGGACCAACGTTGTCAATTCCATCAACGGTGCCAGATTGAAGTTCGAGCAAGCGCTGGGCAGATTCGGAACCCCAGCGGAACACGAGAGTCTGGCTCTTGGCGGGTTCGCCCCAGTAATTGTCGTTGCGGGTGAACACGATCTGGTTGCCGCGTTCCCATGATTCGATCTTGTAGGGACCGGTGCCGATCGGGTGTTCGAGCAACTCGCCGTTTCCACCGGTGGATTCAATGTATTCGCTGGGTTGGATTCCGAGCGACGAGAACGCCACTTTCGCAGGGATGGCTGGATCGGGCGTGCAGAGCGTGATCTTCACGGTGAATTCATCCACCGCTTCGATGGATTTCACTTCGCCGCCGTAATCGCAGTTCGGGGCTTCCACTTTCATGCCTTCGTATGCTGCGGGCGCTTCGGTCGCCGGGGCTTCTGTTGCCGCCGGGGCTTCGGTCATCGCGGGCGCTTCGGTCGCGGCAGGGGCTTCGGTTGCGGTTCCACCGCATGCCGCCAGAACCATGCTCGCGAGGACGAGCAGCGACACTAAACTAAATAGGTTTCGTTTCACGTTTCTCCTCCTGAGAGAAATATTGTTTGGGTTTGTTTTGTACGAAGATGGGGAATCGGTAGTACGTAGCGAGGGGCGCCTCCTTTCGGATAATGGGCAGATTATACAGCAAAAGAATGATTAGTAAACGGGTAAAGGTATCCCCATTCCATTTAACGCTACCTGAGAGGGGTCTTTATGCCATAAGCCGGGAATATTTGCGCCGCATTTTGGGCATTTCCCATCGCCGGTGATGCGATACTCCTGAATGATATACCCCCGCCTCTTGATCAATCGGAAGTTACATTCCGGGCAGGTTGTGTCTTCATACTCTCCCACTTGACCTGGCAAATTCCCCGCGTACACGAACCGCAAGCCTGCTTCGCGCCCGATCTCTGCCGCGCGTAAGAGAGTCTTCGCGTCGGTGTTATCCGGGTCGGTCATCTTATAATCTTTGTGAAACGCCGTGACGTGCCAGGGAATGTCCCTTGATACGCCCGCGATGAATCGCGCCGCATCCCATAACTCTTCGTTTGAATCGTTGAAGCCCGGAATGGTGAGCGTGACAATCTCGACCCACAAACCCGCATCATGCGCGCGTTTGATTCCATCCAGTGTGTTTTGCAGAACGCCGCCGAGTTTGCGATAGTTTTTATCTTGCATACATTTCAGATCCACTTTGTATGCCGAGATATACGGGCGGATGTATTCCATCACCTCCAGCGTGTTGTTTCCGTTGGAGACATACGCGCACATCAAGCCCGCCTTCTTCGCCTCTTTGAAAATCTCCACCGCCCACTCGCTGGTGATCAATGGTTCGTTGTATGAGGAAACAACAATCGAAGCCTTCGTTTTTCTGGCGTAATCAACCATCCCCTGCGGCGAAATCTTCCGAATGTAATTGACCGAAACATCCGAAGACGGGTCGCGCATGGCTTGCGAAGTCAGCCAGTTCTGGCAATACCCGCAATGATAATCGCAACCCAACATCCCAAACGTCAACGCGTTGACGCTGGGCAGAAAATGAAAGAACGGCTTCTTCTCCACCGGGTCGCTTTGAAGCGCGGCGACGTATCCATGCGGCACGCGTAACTCGCCTCCCTCATTGAATCGCACCTGACAGATCCCGCGCTTGCCCTCGCGGATCACACAGCGATGTCCACATGCGAAACATCGAACCTCTTTGTTTGGTAATTTCTCATACAACTCCCCGTCCACCGTCAGCGCATCCAACGTCTCGCCGATTGAAGTTGCCATGCGAATATAATACACCCATGCTCACGGTTTGTATACAGGCTGGCGGCGCGTCCTCGCGCATGGGCGAAGACAAAGCCCTCAAACTTTTTCTCGGACGCTCTCTCATCCAACGCGTTGTTGATCGACTCGCGCCTATTGCGGATGAACTCATCGTGACAACGAATCGCCCCGCAGACTATGCCTTCCTGAATCTGCGCCTCATCTCGGACGTGAAGCCTGGTCGCGGCGCCCTCGGCGGACTCTACACCGCGATCGCCTCCGCCGCACATCCCATCGTTGCTGTCGTCGCATGTGACATGCCGTTTGTCAGCGCGGAACTTATTCAGTTATCTGTCAAAATCATGGAGAACGAAAACGTTGACGTCGTCATCGCCAAAAACGACGAGGGCTACGAACCTCTCCACGCCGTGTACCGCCGCGAGACGTGCCTCCCCGCCATTGAATCAGCCATCAACGCCGATCAGTGGAGAGTCGTTTCATGGCTTCCGCAAGTCAACCTGCGCGTGTTGACGAGCGAAGAGATCCAATCAGCCGACCCTGCCGGTCTCGCGTTTTGGAACGTGAACACGCCCGAAGAATTTGCTAGAGCGGAAGTATTGGCTACCTCACGATCAAGACCGGGCAAGGAGCGTGGCTGACCACTTTTTGGCTGACGCTTCCCAGCACCAAACCCGCCAAACGACCCAGTCCGCGCGAACCCATTACGATCAGGTCGCATTTGCGCGTGTCGGCAATTTTGATGATCGCTTCCGCCGGGTCACCCGCGATGGTCTCGGTAGACACTGTGGATGGAACCTCGCCAACCGCTTTCACCGCGCTCTGCAAAATTTTCTCTGTTTCATCGAGGCGGGCGTTGAGAACGATCTGAAAATCGGGGTCACCCAACAGCGGCGGGATGGAATCGTATACCACCGCAATCCGCAGTTCAGCGGAATCCATCGAGCGAGCCAATTGCGCCGCCATACGCGCGGCGTTGAGCGCATGCTCCGAACCGTCTACAGCAAGAAGAATATTGTTGAACATAGAGCCTCCTTTTCGTGGTGTACAATCCAATTGTACATACTCGATGTTTGAATTTGATCAGAGGAGCATAAAGATGTCATTCGACGTAAACCTTGTCCGAAAGCAATTCCCCTCGCTCGACCGCCCCGCTATTTTTCTCGACAACCCCGCAGGGACTCAAATCTCCAAGCCGAGCCTTGACCGCATCAACAAATATTTGCTCGAAAACAACGCGAATCACGAAGGTCAATTCGAGACCAGCCGAAGATCGGATGAAGTGTTACATGAAGCGCACGCCGCCATGGCGGATTTTCTCAACGCCTCGCGCCCCGAGGAGATCATCTTCGGCAATAACATGACGACTCTCACCCTGCACATCTCGCGTTCGCTCGCGCGGAATTTGCAAGCGGGCGACAACATCCTCGTCACGCGAATGGATCACGACGCGAACATCTCACCGTGGATGTTGGTCGCCGAAGACAAAGGCTGTAATTTGCTGTGGGTGGATATTGACGTGGAAGACGGCACGCTTGACCTCGACAGTTTCGCTCAGGCGTTGGAGAAGAAGCCGAAGATCGCCGCGTTCGGGTATGCTTCTAACTTGCTAGGAACTGTAAATCCCGTAAAGGAATTGACAAAGATGGCGCATGACGCGGGCGCATTGGTTTACATTGACGCCGTGCAGTACGCGCCGCACGGTCCGATAGATGTGCAGGACTTGGGCTGTGATTTTCTAGCCTGTTCGTCGTACAAGTTTTTCGGTCCGCACGCGGGGGCGTTGTATGGAAAATTCGATTTACTGAATGAGTTGAAGGCGTACAAAGTAAGACCCGCTTCGAATGAACTTCCGTCAAAGTTTGAAACCGGCACACAGAACCATGAGGGGATCGCAGGCGTGCTCGGCGCGTTGGAGTATCTCGAATGGTTGGGAAAGCAGTTTGGGGCGAATCAAGCCTCCCCGTGGATGGAAGCGGGATTCACCGGTCGCAGATTAGAGTTGAAGAAGGGGATGTCCGCAATGCAGGCGTATGAATCCGAACTCTCCAAAAAGTTGATCGGCATCGTCGAATCGGTCAAAGGGACGCGCATCTACGGCGTCACCGATCTGAATCGGCTCGATGAGCGCGTGCCGACGGTTTCATTTACGGTGCAAGGCAAAGATCCTGAACAGCTTGCGAAGGCGATCGGCGATGAAAATATTTATGTGTGGAATGGTCACAATTACGCGCTGGCAATCGTGGAACGACTCGGCTTGCTCGAAGCAGGCGGTATGATCCGCGTGGGACCGGTGCATTACAACACGGTAGATGAACTTGAAAAGTTTGGGGAAGTGTTGGAGAAGGTGGTGAGATGAATTTATTAACTCGCCCACACATGCAAGTTGCAATCCCGAAGGGATGACAGGGTTATAGAATGCGATCTTGGATTCAAATCCCGAAGGGATGACATATATTTGTCACCTCTGACACCCCTTCGGGGTTCAACGTGATACATCCATCATTACAATAATCATTTAACCCCTTCGGGGTCTCTTGTTTTTTGTAGGGTGAGTTGATAACTCACATGTCCCAGTGGTTTTCGGGAGCGTCTCCAAAGTTACCCATGGAGACTTTGGAAAAGAATCTATTTCCCGTTTTTTACAATCTTTGCCGCGCCGCCCGCCTGCGCGACCAGCACATCATTCACGCCGTTGATCGCGCGCAGGTTTTTCTCAACAGCGTGCGCTTCCGATTCAACGGTGATCACATGCACGTTCGCGCCCGCGTCCACGGTGTAGCAGACGGGGAGACCGTCCGCCCGCCACGCGCGGACGGCTTCCATCACGGCGAGCGAGGCGGGTTTCCAATAATGAAGCGCGGGCGCGGAGGTCATCATCACCGCGTGCATCATGTCCGAATCCAATTCGACGATGGAAGCGAACGAGTTGAAATCTTTTTCGAGGATCGCCGCGCGGCAAATGTCAAGGCGACGCGGCGCGTCATCCACACGGGCGGCTTGAAGCGGACTCGTGGGAGCCACCGCGTGCCCTTCGGTGGAGCCGGTCTTTTTGTGCGCCGCGCTGACGACCGCGATCAAGTCCACGAGATTCCAATGTTGAGATGGGGCAATCGAAAACGCGAACGAATCTTCATCCGTTGCGCCAGCCTGCCACTCGACGAATCCGCCGGGGATGGAGCGTGAAGCCGAGCCGGAACCCCGTCGCGCAAGACGCGAGAGTTCGCGCTCGTTCAAATCCAGACCTGCGGCTTTGCTCCCCGCTAACGCGAGCGCGGCAAACGCGGAGGCGGAGGAGGCGATGCCCGCGCCGGAGGGGAAGTTGTTTTCCGTGAGAACCTCCGCGCGATCTTTGATGTTCCCCATGGCACGGATCAAATCCAGAATTTGCGAAACGCGTTGTAAACCCGCGCCAGCAACCTCATGCCCGTTGATGACGAGTTCGTCGAACGGTAAAGACGGCTGAAAACTGACGGTCGTGCGCGTGGTCAGTCCGTCGAGGTTCATCGAGAGCGAGCCGTTCATCGGCAATCGCAGTTTGTTATCGCGGTTGCCCCAGTATTTAATGAAGGCGATATTGGGATGCGCTTCGGCGGTGGCGGTCGTCATGGGGCGATGATACCACTGGATACTTCACATGTAACCTGTCTGTAAGGTGGGAGATGTATCTTTCGGGAAAAACTCCGTCATGTGAATGAAGTCGCTTCCGAATTATTTTGATTGGAGCATAAATGATCATTCTCAAAACCATCTTTGTGACAGTGTTCGCCGGATTCTTGTTCCTAATCGTCCGTTTTGCCGACGAGTACTTCCGCCCCTATAAACGCCGGGACTGAGCCTCTCGCGATTCAAATGGGGGAAGGCTATCAAAGCGACAGCGATTCCGCCTCTGCTATAATCTTCGCATGATCTTAGTCACCGGCGCGACCGGCTTCATCGGTCGCGCGCTTGTTCGCCATCTCTCCGAAACGGGACAGGAAGTGCGCGTGTTACTGCGTCCCTCGCCTAGCACGCCGCGACTGCCGAAGGGCGTGCCGGTCGAAGTGGCGGTGGTCAGCTTGAACGACGAAAGAGGCGTCCGCGCCGCCCTGCGCGGAGTCCATCAGGTATTTCATCTTGCCAGCGCGGCGGGGTATGGTCGGCGCGGCAACTTGTTCGCGACAGACATCGAAGGCACGCGCAATCTCACGACCGCCGCAAAAGACGCGGGCGTGCAGCGACTCGTTTATCTCAGTCACGTCGGCGCGGACCGGGCTTCGGCGTTCCCCATCCACAAAGCCAAAGGCATCGCGGAGGAATTCATCCGCAAGAGCGGACTGCCGCACACGATCATTCGAGCCACAACGGTGTTCGGCGCGGAAGATCGTTTTACGCACAACATTGCGGCGACGTTGCGCTCGGTTCCGTTTTTCTTCCCGCTCCCCGGCGGCGGCAAGATTTTGTTGCAACCGCTTTGGGTCGAAGACCTCGTCACCGCGTTGGCGTGGGCGATGCAAAACCCCGACATGCTCAACGAAACGTACGAGATCGGCGGCGGAGAATATTTCACGTTCCGGCAGATCGTCGAAACTGTGATGTCGGTCACTCACGCCCAGCGCGTTCTTGTTCCGCTTTCCATGCCGACGATGCGCGCGTTGTTCGTCACGCTCGATCCGCTCATCCCCAACGCGTACATTTCCACGTATTGGCTTGACTACATCGCCGTCAACCGCACCTGCCCGGTGGATAACTTGCCGCGCGCGTTCGGTCTCATGCCTGCCCGCTTCGCCCACCGATTGGATTACCTCGCGCGCAAACCGTTCCTGCAACGGCTTCAAGAATCCTTGCGCATCTCGCGTTGACCTATGCCTGCTCCCATCATCAAACTCATCGAAACCCCGGAAGAGATGAACGCCATCGAAGCCTTACAGCGCGAGGTGTGGTCTGGAAGTGAAACCGACGTGGTTCCCGCGCATGTGTTTATCGCCGCCATTCACAACGGCGGATTGCTTCTCGGCGCGTACCTCAACGAGCAACTTGTCGGCTTTGTCTTCGGCTTTCCCGGCCTCTATTCCACGCCGGACGGTCCGCGCGCGAAACATTGTTCGCACATGATGGGCATCCTGCCCGCTCATCGCGATTCGGGCGTCGGCTTCGCGTTGAAGCGCGCGCAATGGCAAATGGTTCGCCATCAAGGGCTCGATCACATCACGTGGACGTACGACCCATTGCTCAGCCGCAACGCATACCTCAACATCACAAAACTCGGCGCGGTCTGCAACACCTATCGCCGCTCGGAATACGGCGACATGCGCGACGGTCTCAACGCGGGCTTGCCCTCCGACCGTTTTCAAGTGGATTGGTGGATCACCACCCGCCGCGTCGAACGACGCCTCAGCAAACGAGTCCGCAAGCCGCTCAAACTGGATGACTTTTTGAAAGCGGATCTGCAACCCCTCTACACGCCTCTTTCCTCGACGGGCAGCCTGCCTCGCCCGCCTCAACATTTTTCCCTCGAGGGACGGCTCGCCCTCGCCGAGATCCCCTCCGATTTCAACGCGCTCAAAGCGGAAGATTTCTCGCTCGCGCAAGATTGGCGCGCCTTCACGCGCGACGTGTTCGAGTCGGCGTTCTCTGCCGGGTACATCGTCACCGATTTTATCTTCGACAGCGGCAGGAGTTTTTACGCGCTCTCGTACGGCGAAACGACCTTGCAATAATGTGATGGTAACTAATGACGAGCAAGAGCGTCTTAGATGTGTGAAGACAACGAGACCCGATATCGAACATTGGTGGGCAGTGGAGGCGATGATCGCCTCATACAATCACGTGTATCAAGTGATCTATGGCACGCGCTACCAAGAAACCGGTCCGATCGGCGTGTCCATTTACGATAACGCTCCCATCGCTTCCTTCCATTACGAATTCCTCGCCCTCAGCGCGGACATCCACAAAGTGACCGACGCTATCCGCGCCTACCCGATGCCCCGCGATAAAAAGCACATCGTCAACATTTTTCATCCATCCCCGGTTGACCATACCCTCAAAGAACATTTCTCCACGCTCGGGCATGAGTTCGTCCGCACGGGTCCCATTCTCGGATACAACCTGCCTTTGCAGGTCAGCACGATCCCGCTGAACATTCACAAGGCGAAAACGTTGAACCAGACCGAAGCCGCCAACAACAGCCTGACGGTCGAGGGCGAGCGGATTCATCTGCAAACCCTGCGCGATAAACACATCCACAATTTTTACGTCAAGGAAGAGGGGCAGGCGGTGGGCTGGGTCCAACTCGTGACGAAATATCCGAATGTTGGGTACATCAATCAACTGTATGTGCTGGAGGAATTCCGCAAGCGGAGGTTTGCCTCCACGTTGATCCATGCCGCGCATTCCGAAGCGATCAAACTGGGGATGAAGCGCATGGTCGCCATCCCCTCCGATATGTCTCTGCATTTGTTCCGGCGGATGGGGTATCGTCCGCTGTTGTTCTTTTCCGCGTTCCGCCCCAAGCCGCCCAGAAAAGCATGGATGTACGATCAGCCAAGCGTGCCTCTACAGACTTGAAAACGAAAACGTCCCGCCGATACGCGGGACGTTTTCGTTGTTGGATGTTCTTCGATTGTTGGAGGAGAAGAACTGATGGCTAAGGGACGGACTCACCTCCGCATAGATGAATTGTTGTTCTCTCGCGCCTGCGCGTTCATGCCGATGGGGTGATAGGTTGGCTCGTTATAGAGCGGTTGCGAATACGTCGCGGGCGCGGGCTTGGGCGCCGGGCGCGGGAAAGCCGAATTCGTATTGCGGACAGATTCATTATTGGATGGGCGGTACGCGGGGCGGTTGTATTGTCCGGGTTGTTCCTCTGCCAGCGTGAAGATGCGCTCGCCGGCGATCGAGAATGTGTTGATCAACAGCACGCGGATGATCAGCACCATTGCTCGATACAAGCACCGGCACAACTTTGGTCATCGTTTCATTCCCGACCAGAAACCCGCCGGTTGCGTTGTGTTGCTGCACCGCTACCGAAACGCCCCACCACGTGAGCGTGGCGTTGAACGCGGCGGCGAGCATCCACGCGGCGAACAAGTACCAGACTCGGCAGGCTCGTCGCGTCCCTTTTCGGGGGTGAAGATGCGGGCGATGCCGGCAAAGTCAATGCCGCAGAAGGCAACGGCGAGAACGGTCGCCCATTCGAACGGACCGAATGCCAGATTGCCCAAAATATCGTGCAGGGCGTAGGAGGTGCTGGAGTAGTTGAAGATCTCGAACCCCAGCAGGGCGCTGAGGATGATTCCGCCAAAGATCAGTCCGCGCTTTTGCGCCGCGCTCTGAATGAGGGGGATCAGGTTGAGTTTGATAGGCATCGAACGATTCATGGGAGTCTCCTGTGGGGGTAGCCACAAACTTACTGAGAACGGGTCAATGCCGCAAATATAGAACAGTTGTTCTAATTTGTCAAGTGGGAATATTTTCAATTTCCCCAATGCGAACCTTGCGAAGGTTTAGAACCTTCGCAAGGGTATGTTATTTCTCGTTCAATGCCTTGTGAACTTCATCCAGCGATTGCAGCGCGGTGGAGGAGCGGGTTAGGCCACGCATTTAACATGCGCTTGGGGTCGTCGAAGAAGTTGCGCGCGAACGTGAGATGAAACCCGTCGGGGCTGAGACCTTTATCGGGCAATGGTTGAACCGCCGCCCAAAAATTCCACATGGGAATTTCGTATTCATACGCGATCTGCGCCACGGTCGCGTTGATCGAGTTATCGCCTTCGAGGTTGTCGGCTTTGGTGGCGATGATCGGCACCGCGCCGAACTCGATGATGCGGTCTAACACTTTGCGCATGTACTTGTCGTATTCTTCGGCGGGCTTGTGCGACCACCATGTTTCCATGCTCACGAACACAACGGACGGACGCCACGTCCGCAATTCGCAATCGAGCGGAGATTCGCCGGCGTTGCACGATTTGGGATCGGCGCGCAATGGCGAGAGAACTGCCGCGGCGTTGAAGCCTCCCTTCACCGCGAGGCTGACGCGCGAATACGAGCCGTGATAATAATCAATCGTTGGTTGCAGATACGCGTATTCGCTTCCCAAACTGAAATCACCGGGCGTATCGAATACGGAGAGAAAATACGACGACACATTCTGGCAATCGCCGATGATGGAAAAATGCGTGGGGTCGTTGCCCGATTCGATTCCGCGTTGATAGACTTCGCGCATGGACTTGCTCACGCCGTCGGGGACGACCGGCATTTTCATCCACGCGTCTTTTTCAAGGGGCGGCTTGGGGGTGGCGGTGGAGGCGGGAGTCGTCGGGGAGGCGGCGACCGCCTGCGCGGGCGAGGCAGGCAGACCCGTCGGTTGAATCGGTTCGTCCGTCACAGACTTGATCTGCGTGGGCGCGGTTCCAGTGGAGCAAGCCGCAAGCAGGATCGTTAACGTCAGAAGAAAATTTATTTTTTCATGTTCCTATTCGCAAATATTTTTGATCGCATCGCCAACCTGCTCGGCGAGCAGTGATTCGCCGAAGGGCGTGAGATGCACGCCGCTATTGGTGAACTCATCCATCGGGACGAGATCCCACAGGTCGAGATACGGGATGGTTTTTGTTGCGCTGTGTACTCGCTCAGCATGACGCGATATTCATCGTATGCCCAGCGCGGGTAGAAAAAATTATAACGGATGTCGCTGTCCTTGCCGTTGCTGACGAGGATAGGTTCGTTGACGAGGATGATCGGTGAAGTTAGTCGCGTGCAAGCCCGCGTCGAGGATGTCGAGGGAGAGTTGATCGCGCAACGGCTTGTTCTGTTTGATGTCGTAAAAAGAATCGTTGGCGTCGAAATCGGTTTGCGCGCGTTCGTACGTTTCAGGATAAAACCATCAATGCCTGTCGTTAATTAAGGGACTCCGTAGAGTTGCAAGCGGATGAGATTCGCAAGGTCTTTTCTTTTGTTGGATAAGTTTGATCCTATGTTGGGGTGATTGATGGTGAAATAATAGTCGAGGTAATTGGTAATTGGTAATTAGCTGTTTGACTCGTTCGGGGCTGTTCGCTACGAGGAGCGCTGAATAGCTTTTCGGGAACGATCTGAGCGTGGTGAGCCAGACGACCATGTCGGGCTGGTGCATTTCAACGCCTCGTCGAGGATCATCAATTCTTGAGGAGAGAGATGTAGGGATAGCCGAGATTGTACGCGCGGATGTTTTTGTTGCACGCCGAAATTTTCTGCGAGTTCAATTGTCCCGCGAGATTTTGTCTTCAAGTGCGTGAGCAACGTCCCCCACACGGACGAATCGCCGATGAGGATGACGCGGTATTCGTCGTCTGTTTTCGGCGTGCCGACTAGAATGTGAGCCGCGGTCGTCGGCGTTGAAGAGGTTGACGGTTGTATCCGCGCTGGTTTTCGCCGAAGGGAAATCGTCGCGCCCTGGGAAGATTGTGTTGTAGAGCGAGAGTTTTCCGAGAATGGCGGAGTCCGCTGGCGAGGATGAACGCGAAGTTGAACAGCACGATGGCGAGTGGTTGTTTTGAGGATGACGGGAAGAGGCGGAGGGAGGGTATAATGCAAGTAATCAGTAATCAGTAATCAGTGAGGGGTGGCGGTTAGGTGATTCCGAAGAGTTTCATTATTACGTGGAATGATAACGCAGGTTCGCTCAGCGCGAAGAAGACCCAGCCGAGGGCGGCGAAGTGGAAGGTGAGCAGAATTCCGCCAACGTGCAAAACGGTTTGCATTCGCGGGGTTGGTGACATTGAAACGTTTCTTGGCGAAATGCTCCAGCGGTTTTGGATGAAGAGCCTCGAGTCCGTGCCAGATGCCCCAGAGGATGAAGTTGATGGTGATGCCGTGCCACAAGCCGATGAGGAACATCGTGGCGAGTTGACCGAGCAGGAGCATCGTCCACGCGGGGATGGATTTGTAGCCGCGAATCCAGCGGTTGAACGGATTGAAAAAGTACGAGCGAATCCATTGCGTCAACGTGATGTGCCACGAGTTCCAGAATTGTGTGATGTTCGGCTTGGTGTACGGCGAGGTAAAGTTTTCAGGGAGTTTGATTCCCACCAAACGCGCGATGCCGATGGCGATGTCGGTGTAGCCGCTGAAGTCGAAATAAATTTGGAAGGTGTAGGCGTAGAGGACGATCCACATCCAGCCTGTGGTGCGGACTTGCGTTGCGAGCGTGTCGTTGAGCGCCATCAATGCCAGCGCGTCGGCGATGACGAATTTCTTGAACAAGCCGATGACGATGCGTTGCCCTGCGAGCAAGGTTTCTTCTTGCGTAAGATGGAATTCTTTTCGCAGATCGCTTGCGAACCGTTCGGCGCGGTCAATGGGACCTGCGGAGAGCGAGGGAAAGAAAACAACATACGTTGCAAATTCAAGCAGGGACAGTTCGGGCAATCGTCCCGTTTGCTTATCGCGCAAGACATGGACTAAACGAAAGGAGATATACGAAAACCCAAGCCAGCGGAAATCCAACGCGGAAGCGGTGTCTGTGGGACGACCCGTCAATTCGCGGAGGAAGATGCTCAGTTGCAGAGAGAGGATCGGAGAGATAACTACGAGAATTGCGAGCAATACAATGATCGTGAACGATAACGTGATAAGGCGGCGCGAGAGAGTCGTGTTGTGATCGCTAATATGCAAGAACAATAAAATCGACGACGAGAATGAGTCTCGGCGGCGTTGAAGTTGTGGAGTGACTGGGTCAGGGAAAATGTAGCGCGTGAGACCGACAAGAATCACAACGCCAGCAATGACGGCAAGCCTGATGACGTTTTGACGAGACCCACGCGCCAATGTTCGATGTGATGAACCAAATCCAAAACAACGAGAAGAATCGAGAGCGATGGAATCCAAAAGTCAAAGGAGCGGAGTGGGGACGGCGGGTTGAAACCAGAAGACGGCGAGAACACTGAGTGGCGAGGAGAGAAAAGACGCGGCGTGCAACGCATCCACACGCCGACCAGCAAGCGGTCAGGATCGAAGCGAAGATCTGGGTCAGTTCCATGAAAGATCCGCTTCTTGCCGCAGTCCCTCAAGGGGATGATAAGTCGCGGAGTCACAGAGAATCAAAAATCTCTGCGTCTCTGTGACTCTGTGGCAGATCCATAAGCATCTAAAAATTCTGATAGATCCAAACGGGACTTGAATCGGATGTAAAAATAATCAAGGCGATGACGATGAGAAACATGACGAACGCCCAGATATTTTCGGTCGAAAAGATCTTCTTGATACGAAAGACCTGATCTTCCTTTGTGATCTTCGTGTCCGTGGTGAGACGAATTTAGCGCGTGCCGCATACGAGCCAATCGCCGCCTTCTTCAACCACTTGATACGTGCGCACTGCGAGATCGAGCCGCTGGTCTTCATTATTATAGGAAGCGACGATGTTGCCCGTGCAAAGCACGAGCGCGGTGTCGCCGTCGGTGCCCGTTTGCGTGCAGGAATTTTCGAGACTCGCAGTGACGGCTTGGAACGAGTCGAGTTCGATCAGCGCGTCATCTTCCCAATCGCCGCAGACGAGCGTGGGCAAACGATCCGCATCTTTTGCGACGAGCGCGTTGAGATAATCTTCCACGGCTTTCGCGGGCGCGTCGGTGTTGGATGATCCGCATGAGGCGAGGATGAACGAGATGGCAACGAGCGCCAGCAGGAAAATTTTTCGCATGAAGTACTCCTTTGAAATTTGTGGCGGGATTATAAATCAGGAAGGATGAATGATGAAGGAGGAAGGATGAAAAAGTGATTAGTGATCAGTCATCAGTGATCGGTGTGAGGGCTGAAGTTTTAGCCGCGCACAAAGTAGATAATGGCAATGAGTACGCCGATGATGACGACCGTCCAGCGCAGCGTGGAAGGTTTGACTCTGCCCGCGAGTTTGCCGCCGAGCAGACCGCCGATCAACGCTCCGACCGCCATGACGACTGCCGCAGTCCATTCGACTTTTCCTGAAAACAGGAAGAAGACCGCCGCGGCAACGTTGACCACGAACGCGACCGCCTGTTTCAGCGCGTTGAGGCGCGTCAGCGAATCGTTGAGCGTCAGCCCGAGCGCGGACAGGACGATCACGCTCAAGCCCGCGCCGAAATATCCGCCGTAGATGGAGGCGACTCCGACGGGAATCCATGTGAACGATTCGAGTCGCGCGCTTTGACCTTCGTCCATGCGCCGCGTCACGCGCGGACGGGGCCCTGGATGGCGAGCAATCCCGACGCCAGCAGGATCAAATACGGGACAAGCTGGCTGAATAACTTTTCTCCCGTTTGCAAGAGTAGAAATCCGCCCAGCACCCCGCCGACGACGCTCGCAGGGACGATGAGCCGCAGACGTTTTTCCTGTCCGCGCAAGTCATCGCGCTGAGCAAGAGTCCCGCCGAGGTAGCCGGGACACAGCGCGACGGTGTTCGTCACACTCGCGGTGACGGGCGGGATTCCCAAAAAGACGAGCATCGGAAATGTGATCAGCGTCCCGCCGCCCGCAAGCGCATTGACTGCGCCCGCGCCTATCGCGGCGAGGAAGATGAGGAGGAATTGGATGAGCATGGGGCAGAGTATAGCATTGGAGGGTCGCTTGTTGGCTGAGGGGAGGTGTTGTATACTCTCTCGCAGACATAGAGGAAAAATGCCCAAAAACAAATTGTATGAAGGGAATTGCCTTGAAATTCTTGACGATAAGAAATTTCCGTCCCTTGTTGACTTAACTTTTCTCGACCCACCCTTCAACCAGAACAAAGATTACGCACATCACGATGACAATTTGTCTCCTGAAGAATATTGGGGGATGATGAAAGATGTCTGCCAGAAAATCTTTGGTGCAACATCCAATGGCGGCGCGATCTATTTCATGCAACGCGAGAAGAACACAGAGGAAGTGTTGCACTGTTTAAGAGAATCGGGCTGGACGTTGCAAAACCTGATTGTCTGGAAGAAGAAAACCTCCGCTGTGCCGGTTGCAAGCAAATTCGGGAAGCATTATCAAGTTATCGCGTATGCGACAAAAGGGGATAAAGCGCGGACGTTCAACCGCCTGCGGATTTCTCCTCCATTGCCCGCCAATTACAAGTTCGAGCGCGAGAATGGCGTGTATGTTACCGATGTTTGGGATGACATTCGGGAATTAACATCGGGTTATTTTGCCGGGGATGAGGCTATTCGAGAAAAGAATGGCGAGCGGTTTCATAAACAACAATCACCCATTGCTTTGTTGTTGAGAATAATTTTGTCTTCATCGAATGTGGGTGACACTGTGTTTGATCCCTTTGCAGGGACAGGTACAACTATTGTAACGGCTCATCAACTCAACAGAAACAGCATAGGAATTGAAATTGACCCTAAGAATGTAAAGATGATTCAGAAACGACTGGAAGAAGCTCGTGAAGCCGATTCCATCGAGAAGTATTACCAAGATTATATGAATACAGAGAATTTGCCAGAAATTTGGGGGGTCAAACCTTCTATCAGAATCACTGCCAAGATGAAATCAAAACAACCAGCACTTTTTGGGTGAGATATGTACTCCATATTTCATTTCTGGAAATATATTGTTAGCAACAGATCATCTTTTGCTAAGGTGGGTAATCTAGATCAATTCAACTTTGACAAGGCAATGCTTTCTTGTGAAAACAAAGGGGTATTCCCAGATTTGGCGATTCGGCTGAACAAAGACCAATCAACCTTTACTGGCGGGGAATTAATTGAAATGAAAGATAGTAAGACATATGTTGTTTCGTCTTTCAATTCTACAATCCCCACCGGAAAGAAGAATATAAGAAAGATTATCCCGTCTGAACAAAGCACAACATTTGTTCAAATGAAAAACGCTGGAGACGACGTTTTCTCGCTCGAAGAGCGCGAGGTCTACTATATGGTTCGCGGACGGAAGGGAAATGCGCAGAAAATTTGCCTTGTGCATGGCAGTTTCTTCGAGACCATCAGCGTGAAAGAACTGATTCGACAATCGTTCAAACAGGTGCTGGATGAAAATTTGCAAGGGGAAGATATTCCAAGCGAACTCAGGTCTCGGTTGGAAGAAGTTTTTTCGGAACAAGAAGATTTCAGCCGTGTGCGAAATGTAGACAAAGCTTCGGTGAAACTGAGGTTCAGGATTTTGACGGAAGTCAAGCCTGAGGGGAATATCCTGAATTCAACTCAATATCCCAAGATCAAAGACAATACATTGAATCTTATTGTCCCATTTCACAGCGAAGATGAAAAAGCGGACGTTTTGCAAAAGGCGGAGTTTGTAATGGGTGGAAAGGCAATGAAGAGCATCAACACATTTTCGTTGAAGCACCCACTCAACGGTTGGTTTGTTGTGTTTCAAGCCAATTTATAAAACAACTGAATCACGCCCCATCATCCCTCGGCGGCGCGGTTTGACCGTAATCCAGCACCTGGCGCATTTGCGTCGCGCCCTCCGGCGGACCGACGATCTTCTTATCCTCCATCATATCCACAAGCCGCGCGGCGCGGGTGTAGCCGATGCGCATCCGCCTCTGCAGCATCGAGACCGAGGCGCGTCCCTCTTTGCGGACAAGTTCGATCGCTTCCACCAATAACGGATCGATCGTCGTGTCTACCGGACTCATATCCTCAAACATCGCGCCTTGTTTGAGCGGCGTGTCTGATTTAGGGATGTCCACCGGTTGCGAAGCGGCGGCGTATGGACTCACGCCTCCGAGTTGATTCTTCCAGAATTCCACAAGGCTTTGAATCTCATGGTCTGAGACAAACACGCCCTGCAGACGGACCGCCGCGGGCGCGTCCGGCGCTTGATACAACATGTCGCCGCGCCCGAGCAGGCGTTCCGCGCCGGGTTGGTCGAGGATCACGCGGCTGTCGGTGTTCGAAGCGACCGCGAACGCGACGCGCGCCGGGAAGTTCGCTTTGATGAGACCGGTGACCACATCCACCGACGGACGCTGGGTGGCGAGGATCATGTGAATGCCGGTGGCGCGCGCCAACTGCGCAAGGCGAGTGATCGTTGATTCCGTTTCGCCGGGGGCGATCATCATCAAGTCGGCGAGTTCGTCAATGACGATCACGAGGAACGGAAGTTTTTTGCCGCCCTGCAATTTCATCCGCGCGTTGTAATCGGTGATGTTGCGCGAGCCGACCTGCGCGAACAAATGATAGCGTTTGTCCATTTCGCGCGTCATCCACTGCAACGCGCCGACCACGCGCTCGATCTCCACGACCACCGGCGCAAGCAGATGCGGGATGCCGTTGTAGCCGGTCAACTCCACGCGTTTCGGGTCAATCAGGATCAATTTCAGATCGTCGGGCGTGTTGTTCAAAAGCAGACAGGTCAAGATCGCGTTGACGCATACCGACTTACCTGAACCGGTCGTCCCCGCGATCAACATGTGCGGCATATTTTCGAGCGTCGCGCCGATGGGGTTGCCGGTCACGTCTCGCCCCAGCGCAAATTTCAGCGGATGCAGGTTGCGCTGGAACGGTTCGCTCTCGATGATGTCGCGCAGAGCCACGAGAGTCATTTCATCGTTCGGCACTTCGATGCCCACGTAACTATGCCCCGGCACCGGCGCTTGAATGCGGATGCGCGGCGCGGCAAGCGCGAGTGCGAGGTCGTCTGCCAGCGACGCGATCTTGTTCACGCGCACTTTGATTCGTCCGCCGCGCGTTTCCACATACAGCGGCTCCACGCCGAACTGCGTGATCGTCGGTCCGCGATTGATCTCGACGACTTGCACCGGCGCCCCGAACGAAGCGAGCGTTTCCTGGATCAAGCGCGAACGCCCCTGAATAAATTCTTCGTTGACTTCCGGCGCCGAACCCGCATCCAAAATATTTTTCACTTCGGGCAATTTCCATTGGATGACGCGCTCCGAGGCTTTCACCGTGGTGACCGGCTTGCCCACCTCGACGTTCTCCGCCGCTTCCGGTCGGCGCATGGGAGTAAATCCGCCGGAGACGACTTCCGCCTCTTCAGGCAAGAACGCTTCTCCCGCCGGGGATGCCTGCCTCGCCAGTAAGCGGCGGATCTGCACCGTCAATGGCGCCACCCAACGGAACAAGTCTTGCACCGAGATGTCGAAGATCATCGTGATCGTGACGATCAGCCACGCGGTCAGCGCGATGATGCCCCCGGCAAAGCCGAGGCTGTTGAAGAAGATGCGCCCGAACAGACTGCCGATGTAGCCGCCGCCCGCGCCGCTCAACCCGGCTCCGGCGTTGATCGAGTCCATTGTTGCGAGAAGCCAGAAGAAAAATAGGATCAAGCCGATGGCGCGTTCGAGCGAGAGCGGAGGAAGTTTTTCGATGCGCCGCAGGACGAGCCACAACCCCATCACGATCAAGCCGACCGGCAGGATGTAAACTCCCCAGCCGATGGTCTGAGTTAATATCTCCATTGCTTTTCCGGTCAACGCGCTGCGCTGGGCGGAAAATAGAATCAATGTGGTGAGCAAGCCGATCACCGCCATGACGATGCCGACCACGTCGAGTTTGCGTTCCGCGGAAAGCGAGTCCCACCACGAGGGTTCAGCGGGCGCAGGCGCGGGAGGAAAGGCGGACTTGCCTCTCTTCGGCGCGGCTTGCGTTTGTTTCCCGCCGCGCAAAGGCATCGCCGTCTTTCCCTTCGGCTTCGCTTTTGATTTTTGAGGAAGAAATGGAATCTTGAGAGGCATTTTTTGTAGTTTCAATGCGTTCTTGACGCAGTTGTACTGCGTCAAGAAGGATGGCGGGCTGCATCATTCAAATATTTTTTGTAGTATAGCACAAATGGTCTGTTTTTCTTTTGGGGTACAATTGCATAGTCATTCAGCCACAGATTTCACGGATTCTCACAGATGAAAAATTAGATCAGTGGAAATCCGTGAGATCGGTGGCTAATTTATGAGGAAACAAATTGTTTGAAATTCTCTTTTTAGGCACATCGGCATCCGCCCCATCTGCCAAGCGCGGACTTTCGGCGCAGGTGGTGAAGCACGACGAGTATCGCTTTCTGGTGGATTGCGGCGAAGGCACACAGCGGCAGATCCTGCAATCGGGTTTGGGATTCAAGAACCTGAATCGCATTTTGCTCACGCATGGTCATCTCGATCACATCCTCGGGTTGGGCGGCTTGCTCAGCACGTTCCTGCGTTGGGAGGCGATTGACGAACTCGAGATCTTCGGCGGGCGTTCCACGCTGGATCGCGTGCATGACTTGTTGTATGGAGTCGTCTTGCGCGGCAACCAGCCTCCGATGCCGTTAAAGTTAACCGAGATCAAACCCGGCGTGATCTTCGAAGCCGACGATTTCACCGTGAGCGCGTTCCCCGTTTCGCATCGCGGGCCCGATTGTCTGGGTTATGTATTCGAGGGCAAGGCGCGTCGTCCGTTCTTGAACGAGAAGGCGACGGAACTCGGCGTGCCGTTTGGGCCCGAACGGCGAGAGTTGGTTGCGGGAAGGGCGATCAGCCTGCCCGGCGGAGGAATCGTTAATCCCGACGATGTGCTGGGTCCGCTTCAGGCGGGAGTCAAACTTGTGATCGTGGGCGACTCGGGCAAAACGTCGAATCTGGTTGAGGTGTGCAAAGACGCCGATGCGCTGGTGATCGAGTCCACATATTTAGATGAAGAAGCCGAGATGGCGAAGCAGTTTTCGCATCTCACGGCGCGTCAGGGCGCGGAGTTGGCGATTCAAGCGGGCGTGAAGAAATTAATTCTCACGCACATCTCGCGCCGCTATCGCGAGAAAGATGTTTTAAAAGAAGCGCAAGCCATTTTCCCGAACGCATCGGTGGCGAGGGATTTCGATTTATTTCAGATCAAGAGAGACGAGCAAGCATGACAAGCATGGAAAATTTTACGATCGGGGTGCTCACCTCGGGCGGAGACGCGCCCGGCATGAACGCCGCCATCCGCGCGGTGGTGCGCACGGCGTTGGCGAGCAATGCCAAAGTGATCGGCGTGACGAACGGACTGGAAGGTTTGGTCAACGGAGAGTTTCGTCCGCTTGGCGCGCGCGACGTGGGCGGCATTTTACAGCGCGGCGGAACCATTTTGCAAACGCGGCGCAGTAAACGATTCGCCGAGGCGAAAGGTCAGCGCGAGGCGATCCGTCACATGAACGAAGCCGGTATGAACGGGCTGATCGTCATCGGCGGCGACGGTTCTCTGCGCGGCGGGCACGCGCTTGCCCAGCAGGGAATCAACGTGGTGGGAATTCCCGCGAGCATTGATAACGATATTTGGGGAACGGATATGTCCATCGGCGTGGATACCGCGCTCAACACCATCATGGAAGCGGTGGATAAATTGCGCGACACCGCGTCGTCGCACAGCCGCGCGTTCCTCATCGAAACGATGGGGCGCAACTCGGGCTATCTCGCGGTGATGGCGGGCATCGTTTGCGGCGCGGAGATCGTGCTTGTGCCCGAAGCGCCGGTCACGGTGGAGGAGATCGCTCAACTTGTGGAGGATGCGTATCGCCGCGGCAAGACTCACGCGATCATCATCGTGGCAGAGGGCGCGAACATCCGCACCACCGATTTGGCGCGCATCATTGACGAAATGGATGTGGGATTCAAAACGCGCGTGACGATCCTCGGTCACATCCAACGGGGAGGTCAGCCCACCGCGCTCGACCGGCTCATCGCGGCGAGTTTGGGCGTCAAGGCTGTGGAGGCGCTCCTCGACGGGCAGACCGACATCATGATCGGCATGAAAGGCTTGGGCGTCACGACCGTTCCGCTCGCCGATGTGGCGGAACATTCGCGCAGTAACGCCCTCGATTATTACGAGATGGCGAAAACGCTGGCGCGTTGAAAAATTTACCCGACTCGAACGCGCCGCATGTTGTAAAACAGAACTCCGAGATTTTCAAAATCTCGGAGTTCTCGATTCTGCTAGATCATCGTCGGCTCTTCGTACACGCCGAACGCTTCTTTCATTACTTGGATGATCTCGCCCAGCGTCGCGTACGCGTGGACGGCTTCCATGATGTGCGGCATCGTGTTCTCTGTTCCCTCGAGCGCGATTCGCAAACGATCCAGCGTCTGACCGACGCGCCCGTTATCGCGCGTCTTGCGGAGTTCTTCGAGTCGCTTGACCTGTTTGTTATAGCCCTGCGGGTCCATTTCGAGGATCGGGATCGTCAGCGGTTGTTTTTCGGCATACGCGTTCACGCCGACGATCTTGCGGATGCCCTGGTCAATCTCGCGTTGATACCGATACGCCGCGTCCGAAATTTCGCTTTGGAAGAATCCTTTTTCGAG
>JAXLVX010000029.1:0-37348 GCA_046328795.1 Anaerolineales bacterium
AAGGCGACAAGGTACCACGGTCCGCGCTCGATCACCAACGGCGCAACCGCCGAAGAGATCTGGCTGACAGAGGAATAATACAAATGGAACCATCGCTCTGAAAACAGAAATAAAAGCGAGATGCCCGGGATGACAAAAAACAGAGAGGCGGTATATCGGTTTAACCACTTGTCGAGCCGGTTATACCGCACGGCGAAGAAGAACCAGAAGATCGGGACGGTGAGGATGCCGATGTTCTCAAGTTTGAGCCAGAGGAGTTTCAACTCCAACGGCGAAACAAGCGTGATCATGGCGTAGCAAAAATTCCAAACAGCCAGCATGACCAGCATAAAAAGCAGAGACCTTCGTCCGGGCGCGTGAGGTCGGCGCGCTAAAAAAGCGGCAATGAACAGAGCCGCCGCCGAATTCAATAATAGGATTAAGACAAATAGAATCCACTCAGTACTCAAGAAAAGACCGCCTGTAAATCAGATAAAAATGACGGGTTTCCCCGTCATTTTGGTTCATGCAGTCCTATAATACCCCACATCCACAGAATACACCCTTCCACGTTTGATAACTTGGCGAACCAGATTTGTCCCATAGCGATAGCCCAGATGACGATAATCCGGCGCGTTCAGGATTAACATATCCGCTTGTTTGCCGACTTCGACAGAGCCGATCAAATCGGACCTTCGGATTGCGTGCGCGGCGTTGACGGTCGCGGCCGCGATGGCTTGGGCAGGAGTTATTTTCATTGCGCGACAGGCAAGCGCGATGACAAACTGCATGGACTCGTTCCATGTGGTGCCTGGGTTGCAATCGGTGGCGAGAGCGAAGTACGCGTCGGCGTCGATGAGTTTTTGCGCGGGGGTGTAATGATTTTCGGCAAGCCCGAACGGCGTGCATGGAAGCGACACTGCCACAGTCTCCGATTTTGCGAGCGCCTCAATATCCGCATCGGAGGTGACGACGAGATGATCGGCAGACGCCGCGCCCAACTCTGCCGCCAGCGACGCGCCGCCGAGGTTGTCGAACTCGTCAGCGTGGATCTTGATGGGGAATCCCAGCGACACAGCCGCACTCAGGATCTGACGCGATTGGTTTAAGTCGAAGGCTTTGGTTTCGCAGAACACATCCACAAATGGGAGCGAGAGTCGCGGCGCGTGAGTCTCCCACCATTCTTTGAGCATCGGCAGCATCGTCTCGCAGACAAGATCGGTGTAGCCCTGCGGGTTATCCTTGTATTCGGGCGGGATGGCGTGCGCGCCGAGGAACGTGATGGCGAGATCGAGCGGCGACTCATCGTCGAGGGCGAGCAGGGCTTTGAGCAGGCGCAGTTCGGTGGCGGTTTGCAGACCGTATCCCGTTTTGGCTTCGGCAGTGGTTGTGCCGTGAATAAACATGCGGAGGAGGCGCGACCTGCTTTGCGTGATGAGAGTCTCCATGCTGGCGGCGCGCGTCTTCTTGACCGTTGAGATGATCCCTCCACCTTCCGCCAGAATTTCAAGGTAGGGTTTGCCCGACATTTTTTTCTCGAACTCGTCGGCGCGGTCGCCCGCCCAAATGAGATGCGTGTGCGGGTCAACAAAGCCAGGCATGAGCACACATCCGCTGGCGTCGAGGGTCGGTTCATCGGGATAGGATGCTTTAAGTTCGGGCGTCGTTCCAACGGCAACAATTTTTTCATCGTGCACAACGACTGCGCCATCTTCGATGATACCGAGGTTGCCGAGGTTGTGTCCGCGTTGGGGACCGCCTTGCAGGGTGAGAAGTTGGGAGGAGGAGTGGATTAGCATAGTTCAGTTTCCAGTTATCAGTGGACAGTGAACAGTGGTGGGGTAATTTAACCACAGATATTCTTGGGAGTACAATTAAAGTATAATGACATTAGGAGTCATCATGAAACCCGATTTCGAGTGGGATCCCGAAAAGGCACAAAAGAATAATCAAAAGCACGAAGTCACTTTTGAGGAAGCAAGTTCGGTTTTCGATGATCCAATGTTCATCACCGTTTTGGATAATGAACACTCTGACAATGAGGAACGCTATATCACGATTGGCGTCTCAAACAAAACCAGACTCTTATTGATAGCGCATACCGAACGAGATGACCACATTCGCATCATCAGCGCGAGAAAGGCGACGAAAAATGAAGAAAAATTCTACAAAGAAACGAAATAATTACGAGCTGCGAGAGGAATATGATCTCTCGAAAATGACCGTTTTGCCCAAAGGTCGATTTGACCCTAAACGCAGGATCGGTAGTAATGTTGTTCTCCTTGAACCCGAGATCGCAAAGGCTTTCCCGAACGACGAAGCGGTCAATAAAGCGTTGCGATTGATTTTGAAGGCGACAAAAATTCCACAGAGAACAGCGGCTTCACGCTAAAAATCCGTACAGAAAAAACCCCCATTTGAAAAATGGGGGTTTTGTTTGGAAGAACTGCTGGTGGGGTAATTTAGCCACAGATGGATATAAGTGAACACTGATTAAGAGATGAAAAATCCCCGCCGCAAGGGCGAGGACATGTATTCGTCTGCAATCTTTTTACTTTTTTTCTGGCATTGCCGAGATCAGCGCGCGCAATGCGTTATTGACCTGTTCAGAGGTGGTAAAAACTTTGGCAATATCAGGTTCAACCACCACAATTAATGGTTCGGTCTTCATTCGCTTTGCAAATCGATTCGGCTTTGCCTTTCGATAGTCAAAACGATATTCAGAAGCCATCTCTTTCACTTTACGGGTTTTGGTTTCGGGCATTTTCTTCATAATCGTTTATCTCTCTGCGGGTTGCAGGTCGGGCGGTGATGATACGAACAGAATCTCCGTGTCTTTCTACAAAACAAACCAGTAACATTCTTGTCAACGCAGACATCCCACTGGAATTTCATAGTCAAAAGTATAGCATGGCACGCTTGTCGGCTTGCGAGGGGGAGATGGATGAGTGGATGAGTATGAGATTATGAGATAAAGAAGGATATGGAGAATAGTGATTGGCGAGACGACTTAACCACAGACTAAGATACGAAAACAGGTAAAATAAAAGATAGTCGTGCTATACTGTTTCCAGTTAATGTTTTCGTAAATGACAGTAACATTCCGAGCTGTTCGTTCCGTCTATTGGCATATATATCAAAACCAAGATAAAACCTAAAGGCCACGAGATACTATGAGCGAATTTGAAGTAAACATTCTTCCGTTCAACATCTTACAAGAACAAATCAATATATTTTTTTCTCAAGAAGAAAAATTAGGCTATTTTCGCATTTATAAAAACAATCTACCGAAGAACTTTCCGTCAGACATTAAAGACCAACTTGATAAATTTGCTTGGTGGTCGACCATAGAGCAAAACGGCGATTTGCCTGTCTCGGTAAATCTCATCGAAAACAAGAGGTTCTCAAAACATTATTTCAATAAAATTCTTTTCGACTACTTTTACGAGCAAAACATTCTAACAAATCGCAACTTCATTAACGACACGGAAGTATACTTATCGGACATTTCGTTTCCAGCGAATGAATATCAAAAATATAATGGCTTTTCAATTCGGGTTGATGACAACGACTTAATCAGAGGTCCCAGCCTATTAGTTTCTTATGTTGGCGCTTCTTTTATTCTGAATAAAAGCGTTGAGACGCTGAATCTAAACAATTCATTCTTGAGAGGAGTAAAATATCAAGGAAGAATTACAAAGTTTAAATTTCTAACTCAAGAGGAGCAAAGCGACAAAGGTAATATCTACCCAATATTAAATAGGGAGATTAGACAATCTCTAGACATTAAATTCGATAGAAACTATTCAGAAAACAAATACAAAAATTATTATGAAATGATTGTTAAGTTTTACGAGACCCATCTAAAAAACGTTGAAATTAATAATTGCATAAAAATCTTCGGGTCTGGGTTTTACAAGCCGCACCAATCAAAGATTAATCGAGCCACGGAAGAGAGCAACCTCTTATTGTTTGGCAGAAACAACAAGCATTTCACTCCATATATTGGCATCAAAGAATACGGCCCATTACAACCACCACCCGAAAAAAACATTAAATTTATTTTTATCTTTCACGAGGAAGATAAAGAATTTGCAAACAAAGTTTATTCATACCTAAAAAGAGGGTTTAAGAGCTTCCCGGGGCTGGAATCGTTTGTAAAAATCAAGTTTGAAATTGATACCGATAATTCTATCCGCTTTACACAACACAATCCAATACAAGAAATCAAAGCATCCCTTGAGAACATCCACTTTGAGCATAACGCTATCTATGCAGCTTTATATATATCAAGAATTGGTAAAGACACAGATGATGAAGATGATGAGATTTATTACAAGATTAAGGAAATACTTTTACAGCGCCAAATTACATCACAAGTGATTTTAAAAGAAAAAATCAATAATCCTTCTTTTAATTATTTCCTACCAAATATTGCAATTGCACTTCTTGCAAAACTTGGTGGGATCCCATGGCGGCTATACAGACCTATCAGGAATGATTTAATTATTGGCGTTGGAGCAGATCGATCACAAACAGTAAAAGAGCGATATATAGGAAATGCCTTTTGCTTTCAAAATGATGGAAACTTCAAAGGATTTAATGCATTTGAAAAGAGTGACACTCTCGCGTTAGCAAACTCGATTAGAGATGCTATTGAACAATATATTAATGAAAATAAAGGCCCTGAAAGACTAGTAATTCATTACTATAAAAAAATGAGCAGGAAAGAAGAACAACCCATCAGTGATGTCTTGAGGCGCCTAAACTTGAGTCTACCTTACGTGATTGTTACAATTAACGATAGTGAAGACTATGTGTTGTTCGATTATCCTTTTGATGGAAAAATGCCACAAAGTGGCACTTTTCTTCAAATAAAGGAGAATGAATTCCTACTTTGTAACAACACAAGATATTCTAGAAATACAGGCACTCGCATTGAGGGGTTTCCTCTTCCAATCAAGATTAAACTTAGGGCATCTAACGATGAAAAAATAACAAATATAAACGTGGTGACAGAATTAATCGACCAAGTTTATCAATTCTCACGGATGTATTGGAAAAGCGTTCGCCAAAGAAATATGCCAGTTACGATTGAATATTCTGAAATGGTTGCAAAAATGATTGCTCATTTCGATAATAAAGATTTGCCGTCTTTCGCCCGAAACTCTCTTTGGTTCTTATGAATCTTGATACGGCCCTCAGTAAAGTGGTTTTTCTTCTCGGAGCAGGAGCGTCAAAGGACGCAGGATGTAAGTTGTCCAACGAAATGCTTGATTCATTAATAATATCAATCAACAATCTTTCAAGTGCAGACAAGGAGTTTATTGATTATAAAGATGATTTCAAAGAGATTTATCATTTTATTTTGGCCAGTCTAAATTATCAATCAACATTAAGGGATTTGGATTATAAGAGTTCTTACATAAACATTGAAGATTTCGTCATGGTGCTTCGGCAATTAATTGACAAAGAATTCATAATCCCATATCCTTTAATTGGCAACTGGAACGATAAGATACTAAAGTGGGAACTCCGAAACGGAGGTGTATTTAACCATTTCAAGGACTTTATAACACTAAGGCTTGTAAAAGAGTGGACGGTTTTCGAGAGAGATAAAGCGGAAAATGCCTTAAACCCCATCAGGGAAATGCTAAACAATTCCGAAAATGTAAAGCTAAACATTTTCTCTTTGAATTATGATTTGGTTTTTGAGGAGATGTTTAATACACACACCTCAAAAATTCTAGACAATGGCTTTTCTGAAAAAAATATATCTGGCAACAAGATAAAGTATTGGACAGCAGATTTTGACGATGAAAACAGTCCAACAAAATTAAATCTTTTCAAGTTACATGGTTCGCTTGATTGGGAATACAATCAGGATACAGAAGAAATTTCAATCAAAGAGAATACTCTTGATGGTAGAGAGCCACTGATAATTTTTGGCTCTTATACCAAGATGCTTTCATTTGATCCATTCCTCTTTTTACTCAGCAAATTCAGAGAGAGACTAGAAGCCGCAACAGTTTTTGTTGTTATTGGCTATAGTTTTCACGATAAGTACATCAACAATCTACTAATTCAGCAGTTAAGTCAAAACACAAACGAAGACATCCCAAAGAAATTATTAGTGGTTGGTCCTTCTTATAAGGATAAAACCGAATCTCAATTTGCAGACGAATTAAAAAATATACAGGACAGCAAATCAATAAACGATATTATTAATTTCAAGCAAATCAGCCCTGACAGAATAAAACTGGTTGCAAAAACAGCAGCATCGTTTTATTCAGAATATTTCTCTAACAACGCAGAACTACTAATAAAAGAACTCGAGGGAATAGAACAAGGGGATACTTTATTCGAGTGATTCGTGTTAGAAAAGATCCATAGCACAAAACATTAATGTCCATGCCCATCCTCCTCCGCCCTGCCACCGAATCAGACCTATCCATTCTCTACGAGCAACAACTCGACCCTGAAGCGACGGCGATGGCGGCGTTCCCAGCGCGGGATGAAGAGGCGTTTTATGCCCACACACGAAAAATCATGGTGAACGAGTTGGTGATCTTCAGAGTAATTCTCCACGATGAGCAAGTGGCGGGAAGCATCGGCAGTTGGGAGATGGATGGTCACCGCGAAGTCGGCTATTGGATCGGAAAGGAATTTTGGGGAAAGGGAATCGCGACTCAGGCATTGACGCAATATTTGGAAGTTGAGAAGTCACGTCCGTTATTCGCGCATGTGGTGAAGCACAATGTTGGGTCAAAGCGGGTGCTGGAGAAGAATGGATTCAAAGTCATCGGGGAGGATTCGTACAACAATCCAGCAGGTGTTTTGGTTGATGAGTTTGTTTTGAAATTGGAGTAACTCTCCCTCACCTTGCCCTCTCCCTCAGGGAGAGGGGGTATGCTTCAACAAATACGTTGTCAGGCTTCCATATTGCGGCGGCATGGAGTAAATGAAGAACAGGTCAGGCTCATCGAACACGGACGGTTCCCACTCAGGGAAATCTGCCGAGATCGAAACCAACCTTGACCCACGCTTCATTTGTTTTTCCAAATAAGGCGCGAGCCGCTGAACTTCTCTCGATGTGGCGTAGATGAAGACCACATCCGCTTGACTGACATCCGTCTTGAAATAATTTCCCCACTTGAGTTGAAGCTTATCGCCGAGTCCGCTCCCAACGATTTGCAACCAGATCAACGCGCATTGAACGGGTCCCACTTCGATTCCAACAGCGTTCGCGTCAAATTCTTGCGCGGCAATCAACAACACACGTCCATCGCCCGCGCCGAGATCGTAGAGGATTTCATTCGGCTGGAGATTCGCAGACTTCAACGCCTTGCGGATTCGGTCAGGGTCTGTGGGGCGCGAGGGCAATCCATACAATGCGGGGATGAAAATCCACAGCAAGCCGAGGAGGAAGAGAAAGAGGAAAAGTCCGTAGAGAAATAAAACGATCATTGTGAATCTCAGTCCGCTTTAGCGGGCTTCGTAATAATAGCACGGGGGTTCATCCCCGTGCGGGTTTGACCATAAACTGACATGCCATGCCAACGTTCATCCCCGTGCGGACATTGCCTTAATTCAAAACATCCTGCCAATTTTCATTCCCGTGCGGGATTGATCATAAATCAACATGGCATGTCAACATTCAATCTCATGCAGGCAACACGGAGATTGCTTCGTCGTCGCGGAGTTTACGCTGAGCCCGTCGAAGTGCTCCTCCTCGCAACGACAAATAACTCTCAATCATGATGACGCGAAACATACCTGATTGCAACCAGCGCGGCGAGGTTGAACGCCACTGTTGCGCCAGTAACGACAAAAAATCCGAACCCGTATAAAGCTGGGGCAAGCAACGCGCCGATCGCACGCCCGATGAAACTTGCCGCGCCTGCAAGAGAAAGCGTGGTAGCCCGCGCCGACGGCATCACTTCGGTCATCAACGGAACGATGCAGACAAAGGTAAATTCAAACGTGATGTAAAAAAAGAACAACCCGATCAACGCCCCAAGTTCTGTGCGGCCGATGATCGGCAAAATTCCAGCCGCGAGACAATTGCAGACAAGACCGATCCCCGCCGCGCGCACTTTGCCCACGCGATCCGCGAACACCGCGACTAAGCCCTCTCCGCCCAACTCCGAGAGACCGATCACGGCAGACGCGCCCGCCAGCGCGGCAATTTGTAACTTGAACGAATCCTCCAGCCAAACGCCGAACATCAAATTCACCACTTCATTGCCGGCCGTAATAAACATGCTGATCGAAAAAGCGACCAGCACGATCGGCGTGGTGAGAATGGCTCGGACATTTCCAAAGATTCCATCCGCATGGTGGACAGGCTTCTCCGAATCGTTCAAAATGAACGCGATGAAAATGAAAGCGGCAATGCCCAACACGCCCAACAACCAAAACGGCGCAGACCACGTTGACCTCGCAATGAGAAAACCGACGACAGGCACGCCGAGAATGAAAGCCAGCGCCCACCCAAACTCGATGATCGCGATCGCCTGTCCGCGTTTTTCATACGAAACATGGTCTGCCACATAAGACATGAGCGAGGGTCGAAGATCATCTTGCCCATCGTGGCAAGGATCAGCGCAATGCCAAGCATGGTGAGGCTCGGAAACAACGCCACCATCCCCATCGCAAGAACGAACAGCCCCAAGCCGAGAGCCATGCCGAATTTACGTCCGCGCGTTTCGATGAACGGAAAGAGAAACGGGATCATCGCTCCGACGATCGCGCGGTTCGCGGCAAGCGCCGAGATCGCGCCGATCTCCACGCCCAGCCCGCGCGCAAACACCGCCAGAAACGGGTAGATCATTCGAAACGCGGTGTCAATGACGATGCGTATCAACATCAATCCTGTGAGTTTGAAGTTATTCAAAAGAGATTCCTTTAAAGGAGATACGATGGGATTTAGGCATGGTATGATTTTACACGATGGACGCTTCGCCGCCTTTTCAACCTCCTGCAAGCCTCACGCTGGATTCTCTGGGGATCGAACACCGCCTCTTTTCTCACGGGACGGCTGTCCACTCCCTAGCGGAAGCCGCGTCCGCCCGAAGCCAGCGACCGGAGCAAGTCGTCCGCAGTATTTTGTTTCAGGTGAGGAAGGGCGAATACGTGATGGTCTTGATGGCGGGACCCGCGCAAGTGGACTGGAAAACTGCGCGAGCTCGTCAAGCGTTCGCGCATACGCATGGCGACCGAAGACGAAGTGTTGGGTGACCGGGCTACCGAGTCGGGACGGTGAGTCCGTTTGGGTTGGCGAGTCGGCTGAACGTCGTGATTGACCCGAGCGTGTTGAAAGAGGAAGAAATCTCACTCGGGTCGGGAGTCCGCAACACGGCGATCATCATGAAGAGCGCGGATCTGCGTCGCGCGTTGAAAGATGCGGAGGTCGTTTCGCTGGCGGAGGAGACTCCATCGTAAGTCCTACGCTCGCATCCGGTGTAAAATGGCAGGGTTTTATTTCTCGGTTTCTTTGAGGTCATTATGTTCACAATGAGAGAGTTGTTGAGAATGGCGAGCCGCACGTTCGCCATCGGCATCGAACAATTGCCCGCCGTGTTATGCGACGCGGGGACGGTGGCGTACCTGCTCTTGCGCGTGTCCGATTATTTGGAAGACAACGAAGACATGCCGCCGGAGAAAAAGATCGAACTGCTCAACTTGTGGGCAGACGTGTTGAACGGCTCGGCAAATGTGAGCGATCTCACGAATCGGATTCAAGACGCCGACACGTCGAACCCCGACGCGGTGGTGGCGCAACACGCGGAAGATATTCTCGCGCGGCTGGCGCTGCTCCCAAAAGAGGTGCGCGAGATCATCACGCCGCACGTCGTTCACAGCACAGAAGGCATGGCGCGCTGGGTGGCGCGCGGACCGCAAGTGAACGACGAAGCCGACATGGACGATTACATGTTCGAGGTGGCGGGGCGCGTGGGATATTTGCTCACGCATTTGTTCGCGTGGTATTCGCTGTTCATCCGTTTCCGCATCAAGGAATTGCTCCCGCTCGCGCGCGAATTCGGGCTGGCTCTCCAAACCGTCAACGTGATTCGCGGTTTACGGAAGACTACGAGCGCGGCTGGGTGTACATCCCGAAAAAATTCTTGGAGGCGGTGAATCTATCGGCGCATGAATTATTCCTGCCGGAGAATCGCGCCGAGGCGATCAAAGTGCTGGACATGCTCGCCGACAAAGCCGAACGTCACTTGCACGCCGCGTTGACGTGCGTCAAGACTCTGCCGCGGTGGCAGCATCGCATCCGCCTCGCGTGCATCTTCCCGCTCATGTTCGCCATCCGCACGCTCGCCATCAGCCGTCGCAACACGGACGTGTTCAACTCCGAGGCGAAAATGTCGCGCGAGGAAGTCAAACGCATCGTGCGCGACGCTACGCTCTGGGGCTGGTCAAATCGCTGGCTGGATCGGTATTCGAGGGAGTTGAATGTGGTGGTGAAGGAGTGATGAGTAAGTGAGTAATTGGTAATTGGTAAGTGGTAATTGGGGTTTCCGAACAATAGACTTTATCGGTAATAAGCAGAACAAATCATTTTGGACGCTGACCAACGCAGAAAACGCAGATTTTTCTTTTTGAATCAGCGTGAGTCAGCGTTTATCTGCGTCCAATTTTATTTACAATAGCAGGAAGTAGTTTGTGAGTAAGGGCTAAGATTTGGGGGTTATAATCCACGCCATGAAGCGAATTGGTTTACTGCTAATTTTTCTCGGCGCGTTGATGAGCGTCTTCCAGCCTGCGCGCGCGCAGAGTGACGCGCCGCTTGCGTTGGTGATGACGGCTGATGGTCCCATCATGCCGCCGATGTATGAGTACATCAAACGCGGGGTTGAAACGGCAGAGCGGGAAAATGCCGAAGTCCTCATCATCCAACTCAACACGCCGGGCGGAAGCATCCTCACGATGCTTGAGATCATCAAAGAGATTCGCAGCAGCGACGTTCCTGTCGTTGTCTACGTTGCGCCGAGAAATGCAATTGCGGGGAGCGCGGGGGCGATGATCACCATGTCGGGTCATGCCTCGGCGATGGCGCCCGAAACATCCATCGGCGCGTCCAGCCCGATCAGCAGTTCGGGCGAGGACCTCCCGACGACCGAAGAAAAAAAAGCGATGGAGATCACCAAAGCCGCCATCCGCCCATTTGTGGAGCCGCGCGGCAAAGACGCGCTTGCGCTTGCCGAATCAATGATTGACGAAGCGAAAGCCGCCACCGCGAACGAAGCCCTCAAAGCAAAGTTGATTGATTTCGTGGCGGATGATGTTGACGACCTGCTCAACTCGCTGGATGGTTTCACCGTGCAAATGAGCGACGGTCCGCGCGCGCTTGAAACATCCAACGCGCGAACCGAACCGCTTGACATGAGTTTCATCGAACAATTCCTGATGTTGCTCACCGACCCGAACATCGCGTTCCTGCTCATCGCCATCGGCGTGCAAGCCGTGCTGATCGAAATCTCCAGCCCCGGCGGATGGGTGGCGGGATTCATCGGCGTGGTGTGTCTCACGCTGGCGACGTACGGGTTAGGCGTGCTTCCCGTCAATTACTTTGGTTTTATTTTTATCGCCACCGCCTTCATCTTATTCATCCTCGATATCAAAGCGCCGACTCATGGCGCGTTAACCGCGGCGGGAGTCGCGTCGTTCATCGTTGGCGCGTTGGTGCTGTTCAATTCGCCCGGCACGCCGCAATTCCAACGTGTGTCTGTTCCGCTGGTCATCGCCACCGGCTTATCGCTCGGCGCGTTATTCTTCGGCATCCTGCTGTTCGCGTTACGCGCGCTGCATGTGCCGGTCAGCGTGGGGGTAGAGTCGTTCGCGGGAAAAATAGGAACAGTTCGAAGTTGGGATGAAGCGAGCGGGCAAGTCCAGTTGGAATCGGAGTTGTGGAGCGCAGAATCCGTCAATGAATCCGAAAAGATCGGTAAGGGAGATAAAGTGGAAGTTGTCGAAGTCAGCGGAATACGATTGAAAGTGAAGAAAAAATAATTTGGAAAGGAAACCTTGCGAAGGTTTACGCCCTACGGGCAGCCTTCGCAAGGTTAACGCCATGTCTGTTACACCTACAAGAGACCGAATCATCCCCCCCAGCGACGTGCGCCCTCTGCGCCGTCCCGAATGGATCAAAGTGCGCGCGCCAGCGGGTGAAAACTACGAACGCATTCAAATGTTGATGCGCTCGAAATCGTTGCATACCGTGTGCGAAGAAGCGATGTGCCCAAACCTCGGCGAATGTTGGGGAAGCGGCACCGCAACCTTTTTGATGCTCGGCGATGTTTGCACGCGCACCTGCGGATTCTGCGACATCAAACACGGCAAGCCCACACTCATGGATTGGGGCGAAGCGGAACGCGTGGCGCAAGCCGTCAAGTCTATGGAGTTGAAGCACGCGGTGATAACTTCTGTGAATCGTGATGAGAGGCGCGATGGCGGCTCCCCGATCTTTGCGATGGTCATCAGGAGAATTAGAGAATTGTTGCCGGGTTGTTCCATCGAAGTGTTGATCCCCGATTTCAAAGGCTCGCTCGAAGCGTTGAAAATTGTGATGGATGCGCGTCCTGAAATTTTGAATCACAACGTCGAGACCGTGCCGCGAATGTTCAAGCAAGTGCAACCGCAGGATAATTACGATTGGGCGGCGGCGACTCTCTCGAACGCGAAGAAACTCGACCCCGATGTGCTGACCAAATCTGGAATCATGGTCGGTCTCGGCGAAGAGATGGACGAGATCAAAGCCGTGATGCGCGATCAACGCTCATGGGGCGTGGACATTTTGACCATCGGTCAATATCTGCAACCGAGCAAGAAGCACATGCCCATTTCGAGATATTACACAATGGAAGAGTTCGCCGAACTGCGCGATTACGGCTAATAGATCGGATTCAAATGGGTCGAGTCGAATCCGCTGGTGAGGTCGTCGTATCACGCCGCGGAGCAGGTCCGCGCGTTGAGCGTGGTGCATCGGAAGTTGTATGGGGAAAGAGCGGAGAATTAGAGAATAGAGGATTGGAGAATTGGAGATTGAGACTCCCGCTGGCGTAGGTCGGCGGGAGTTTTTGGTGTCTCAGTTTGAATTGAGCGTATAATTTGTAGAAAGGTAGTTGGGCGGCATCGCCAATATGAGTTGAGTCTTATGAGTACGATGAATAAGTCAAACAGTTCTGCCAGATTAATTATCGTTTGCGGTCTGCCTGGCTCAGGAAAGACAACTTTGGCAAAGTGCCTTGAGGAAAGCCTGCACGCTGTTCGCCTGTCTCCAGATGAGTGGATGGATGCGCTCTCCATTAATCTGTATGACGAAGAAAATCGAGCAAGGATTGAATCTTTCCAATGGAAGCTAGGTCAAAGACTACTCAAACTTGGTCTTGTGATCATTATTGAATGGGGAACATGGGGAAAATCTGAGCGTGACGCATTGCGTGAAGGCGCTCGTAATCTTGGCGCCGCTGTTGAATTGCACTACCTGTCTGCGCCCTCCGAAATTCTTTCGAGCGCATCCGGCGCGTCGAAATCTGGAGAATCCGCCAATAAAATATGGCTTTGCGATGGGCAGAGGTAATTCAAGTTCCAACGGAAGAAGAGATGAGCCTGTTTGACCCCGCGAGTGAATGCAATCAGAATTTGGAAACATTTTTTTCATGAAAACGCAGTTGCCTCCGAGCGCGGGTAATGCTAACCATTGGGCATCATAATAAAAGAACTCGAACATGGGATCAATTTAATCGTGAGAGCGTTATAGCAACGTCATCTTGCAGGAAGCCATGCGGCGATATGGTATTTCAAAAGACCCAATACAATCCCCCGAAGCGATGGAGAGTTTTATCTATGAATTTGAACGCTGATCTGACGCTTACATTCTTCGCCTTACTCACAGTTTGCGGCCGCAGTGAATCTCGTTCTCGGCGAAGTGATTGGATCAATTTTCTGGCGGAAGGCGGAGTCTCAGTTTCATGGGCGATTCTTCGTGCGCAGGCATTCCGGAAGTGATCGAGGATCAACAAGGTGGAGCCTTTCTGGTTACCGCTTTTGTGAAAGCACAAGGACAGCCCCTTGGGAATTATGGACGCCCAAACTTTATACTACCTATGGTCAACTGATTGGACGGATACATACTTTATCCAAACACTATCAGCCTACATCGGCGGGAGTTTTTGGTTTCTCAGTTTGAATTGAGCGTATAATTTGTAGAAGGTAGTTGGGCGGCATCGCCAATATGAGTTGAGTCTTATGAGTACGATGAATAAGTCAAACAGTTCTGCCAGATTAATCATCGTTTGTGGTTTGCCTGGCTCAGGAAAGACAACTTTGGCAAAGTGCCTTGAGGAAAGCCTGCACGCTGTTCGCCTATCTCCAGATGAGTGGATGGATGCGCTCTCCATTAATCTGTATGACGAAGAAAATCGAGCAAGGATTGAATCTTTCCAATGGAAGCTAGGTCAAAGACTACTCAAACTTGGTCTTGTGATCATTATTGAATGGGGAACATGGGGAAAATCTGAGCGTGACGCATTGCGTGAAGGCGCTCGTAATCTTGGCGCCGCTGTTGAATTGCACTACCTGTCTGCACCTCCTGAAATTCTTTTCGAGCGTATTCAGCGACGAAATATAGAGAATCCGCCAATAAAACTTGAAGACATTTTGCGATGGGCAGAGATAATTCAAGTTCCAACGGAAGAAGAGATAAGCCTGTTTGACCCTGCGAGTGAATGCAAGCAAAATTTGGAAACATTTTATATTGGAATAGATAATGAAAGACTTTGACCCCGCCAAAAGTTTTGGTCCAGATGCAGCCGCTCACTATGACGATGACAAGCGCGGAGACGAAGAATCTGCCGCTTTGTTTCTTGCAGAATTTGCTATAGACGGTACCGCGCTCGAATTTGCAATTGGCACAGGGCGTATCGCTCTTCCGCTAACGGCAAAAGGTATCCAAGTGGACGGCATAGAATTGTCGCCTTATATGGTTGAAAAACTTCGCGCCAAACCAGAGGGAAGGAATATCAATGTGATCCTCGGTGATATGTCCAGCGCGACAACCGATCGTCAATATCCGCTTGTATATCTGGTCTACAACACGATATTTAATCTCCTGACTGCCGATGACCAAATTCACTGCTTTGAAAATGCCGCGCGTCACCTTACGAAAGACGGCGTTTTCGTGGTTGAAACAGCCCTGCCCCATGCTTGGATTTCTCCTGATAAACCAGATTATGTTCATGCCGAGTACGTAGGCAAAGAGACAGTCGGTCTTGACGTTGCCCGTTATGACCCGGTCACACAATTGCTGGAAGAGAATCACATTGAATTCACCTCGCAGGGTATACGTATGTCGCCAATTGTGTGCCGCTTGATCACTCCCGGAGAAATGGACTTGATGGCTCGCATCGCAGGAATGCGCCTCATACAAAGGTTTGCGAACTGGGAGCGAAGCGCGTTTGATATAAGCAGTAAAATGCATGTATCCGTGTACGGTTTTTAGTTCGACCGCCCAACAGGAAAATCCAAATGACATCACTGCAAGGACTGAGTGCGCGTGAAAAAGAAGTGGTAGACCTTTTGCTCAAAGGAAAAAGCAACAAGTTGATCGCGTCCGCGCTGGGGATCTCCGACCGCACGGTTGAGTTCCACTTGAAAAATATCTTTACCAAGCTCCAAGTCAATTCGAGGACCGAGGCGATCTTGAAACTAGGGACTTCCACAGTTGCGGGGAGGGAGGAATTGCCCGAAAATAGCGACAGCCCTCGGGCTATATCTTTGAGAGAAGCCATCTCTAGAATTGGCAAGGAGTTAAAAATGGAAAATTTGGTTAACCCCCGCGCAGAAGCCGACCCCGCGACATTTTTCGGGGCGATCCGCGTGTGCCTCACAAAATACGCGGACTTCAACGGGCAAGCCGCGCGGGCTGAGTTCTGGTGGTTTGCGCTGTTCGTTACGCTGGTCACAGCCGCATTGGGATACCTGAGTCAAGAGTTCGCGAGTGTGTTCTCGGTTGCCATGCTCTTACCCTTTTTGGCGGTCGGAGCGCGCCGCTTGCGCGACATCGGCAAGAGCGCGTGGTGGCTGTTGATCATCCTCGCTCCCGTGGGCGGTCTTGTGGCGCTAGCGTTCATGTGGGCGATGCCAACAGTCCAAGACCCAGTCTCGGCATAAAGACTTCACATCAACTGCCGAAAAACTCCCGCTTGACTCGAAGAGTCGGCGGGAGTTTTATTTGCGTCACCAGCAGCGAGGCGTATAATACGTAACAAGATCTTCCACCTATCTGAGTCAGATGTCTGCTTTCATTGTAAATAACTGGAGAAACAAGTGACCACACCCAATACACAATCAGACATGGCAGAGATCAACGGCGCGCGGATTCAATATGAGATCGCCGGTGAAGGCGTGCCGTTTGTGATGATCCATGCGGGGGTCGCGGATCACCGTCAATGGAACAATGAGTTTGCACATTTTGCTCAAGAGTATCGCGCTCTCCGCTACGATCTGCGCGGCTATGGCCGAAGCGAACCTGTGGATGGCGAATTTAGTCATCTCGGTGATCTGACCGCATTGCTCGGTCATCTGACAATCCACCAACCGCTCATCTTGATGGGGTGTTCGATGGGCGGCGGCATCGCCATGGATTTTGCTCTCCAGGAACCCTCACGAGTCAAAGCATTGATCATGGTCGGTTCTGCGCCTAGCGGACTGGAGTTGGACGTACCAAGCCCAGCCAAATTTGCCGAAGCAGAAAAAGCATTTGAGGCAGGCGACCTTGACTTGCTATGTGAACTCGAAACCCAGATTTGGTTCGACGGCACGGACCGCTCACCGGAGCAGGTGAACCCAGCCGCACGCAAACTGGCGTATGACATGAATCACAACGCGCTGACGCTCGAAGCGCGAAAACTCGGCAAACGTCTGCCTGACTCGGAGTTGCCAGCGGCGGGACGGTTAGCCGAGATCAATATCCCCGTACTGGTGATCGTTGGTGAGCATGACACGCCTTACATCCTCGCCGCGGCAGATGTGATGGAAAAACAGATCCACACCGCGCAAAAAGCGACCATCGCGGACGCGGCTCACCTCCCCAACATGGAACATCCCAAAGAGTTTCGTGACATCATCAGCTCATTTCTGAATGACCTTGCGCAATAAGCGTGATGCGGTTTCCCGGTAAGCAATCTCGGGCAAAAGCCATCGAATTGAAATGACCACCGAAGAATTGTTTGCGCAGTTCCCAACTTTTCAACAAGAACTCAAATCCTTCCTCCTGCGCCTCACCGCCAGCGCGCAGGACGCGGAGGATATCGTTCAGGAAACATATCTCAAAGCGCAATCGAAGGTTGATTCGTTCAGGGGCGAATCGTCATTGAAGACATGGGTATTCAGCATCGCGTCCAACCTCGCCAAAGATTTGCTTCGCTCTCAAAAACGCTGGCCCGAAACCGTGACGGACATTTGCAAGGAAGAAGCCCTCGGCAACCGCGAATTCTTTCAGGAGGCGATGCACATTCGTCAAACCTCCCCGCAGGGGAATTTCGAGATCCGCGAACACATCGCGTTTTGTTTTACTTGCATTTCCAAATCGCTTCCGCTGGAGGGACACCTTGTCATCTTGTTAAAGGAAGTGTACGGCTTCAAGGTCAAGGAGATTGCGGAGATTCTGCAACTCTCGGATGCAATGGTGAAATACCATCTACACGTCAGCCGCACGAAGATGATGGATATTTTCGACCAGCGTTGTTCGCTCATCAACAAGCAGGGCATCTGTCACCAATGCACCGAGTTGAACGGCATCTTCAACCCGAAGCAACAGGCACAGGAGGAACTGGTAAAGATCGAAATGGCGCGCGAGGCAGAGAATCGAAGCCAGGACGAACTCTTCGACCTGCGGATGAAAATCCTGCGCGAACTCGATCCCTTCGAATCAGGCGCGGCAGAATTGCAACTGCATCACCTCGAACACAACCGGCAGGTGATGGAAAAATATCTCGAGGATAAGTAGGGGCGACCCGTCTGGAACGACGCAGTTCTCTACTTTCTCTGGGTAGGTCGCCCCTACCCCTATCATTTTTTCTTCTCCATTCGTCTAAATTAAAAAGGAGAAAATATGGAACAAAAAGCGACAACCACCAAGAAGACATTCAGCCGTGAGACGTCCGTTCACGCCTCGATTGCGGCTGATCCCGCCATCGTTTGGGCGCTCCTCACCCACGCGGCGGACTACCCGCGCTGGAATTCGACGGTCATTTTGATTCAAGGCGAGATCAAAGCGGGCGCGAACATCGAACTCAAGTCCACGCTTGACTCAAAGCGGACGTTCAAACTGAAGGTCAAGGAGTTCACGCCTGAGAAACGACTCGTGTGGGGCGACGCGATGGGAAGCCGCATCTACAGCATCGAAAGGTCGGGGAGCGGCACACAGTTTTCCATGTCGGAGCGAATCGGAGGTCCGTTGTTTCCGCTGTTCGCAGGGATGATCCCCTCCTTCGACGAATCCTTCGACAAATTCGCGGCGGATCTCAAGAAGGAAGCCGAGACGATTCAGAAATCCAAGAAGTAGGTATCATGTCCGTGGTGCGGGATGTCATCCCGCATACAAATGGTAAGGCGGGATAACATCCCGCCCTACGAAGGAGGCCCAAAATGGAAAAGCGCACGAAAGACAAACCATGGAAGCTGAAAACACCGCCGCTCACATCCGATTACACCATGCACGTGGAAACAAAAGACGGCAAAGAGATTCTCGTCTGCGCCGTCGGCACAACCGTGTTGCATTACGATTACCGCGCGATCAAGGACTTGCACGATATGTTGAAAAAGCATGGTGATTGGATGGAACTCGGAAGCAAGGATGAGAAACAAGAGACCACGCCCGGCACCGTCGAGCATTGGGCGCGCTCATCGAAAAATCCCATCGGCGGCTGGTATGGACTCAAAAAAGGATTCCGCGGACGATTCGCCATGTATATGCCTCCATTAATGGAAGCGCTGGGTCTTGCGGAAGTGGAACATAATCCGCGCAACAACCGCATGAGGGCAAAGTAAGATGAAAACTCCCGCTTGACTCAAAGAGTCGGCGGGAGTTTTTTATTCTCAACGAATCTGGTAGTATGATTATAAACTCAAGGTATCTCACTGGAGGGCTTTGAATCATATATCTATTTTTGGAGGCAATTCATGAATGAAACAAAAACTAACAATGAAGCGCGGCTCGCCGACTTCACCACAGACAAACGCGTCTTGGTCTTGAGCGGGATGGCGATCATCATCGGCGCGATCGGTTCGCTGGTGGCGTACGTGCTTGTGTGGTTGATCAACCTGTTCACCAACCTCGCATACTATCAACGACTCTCCGCTCAGCCTGCTTCACCCGACGGAAATCAAATGGGAGTTTGGGCGGTCTTGGTTCCGGTCGTCGGCGGACTCATCATCGGGCTGATGGCGCGTTACGGGTCCGACAAGATTCGCGGGCATGGCATCCCCGAAGCGCTGGAGGCGATCCTGATCGGCGGCAGTCGCATGGAGCCGAAGGTCGCCGTGCTGAAGCCGGTCTCGTCAGCCATTTCGATCGGCACGGGCGGTCCGTTCGGCGCGGAGGGCCCGATCATCATGACGGGCGGCGCGATCGGCTCGCTGTTCGCGCAATTTTTTCAACTCACCGCGGCGGAACGCAAGACGCTTCTCGTCGCTGGCGCGGCGGCGGGCATGGCTGCCATCTTTGCCGCGCCCGTTGCGGCGGTTCTGCTGGCGGTCGAATTGCTTTTATTCGAATGGAAGCCGCGTTCGTTCATCCCGGTTGCGCTTGCGGCGGCAGTTGCGGGAGCCTTGCGGACGAGCATCCTCGGCGCGGGACCGATCTTCCCCATTACGCCTCATGCGGCGCTTACCGACTCGGCTCTTGTGATTGCCTGTCTCGTCGGCATTGCGGCTGGTTTGGCTTCGGGGGCGTTGACAACGCTGGTGTATTTCTTTGAAGACCTCTTTGAAAAACTGCCGATCCACTGGATGTGGTGGCCCATCCTCGGCGGACTCGCGATCGGCATCGGCGGGCTGATTGACCCGCGCGTGTTGGGCGTGGGCTACGATGTCATCCATCAATTACTGCGGGGCGAATTGCTCGGCACGGCAGTCCTCAGTTTGCTTGTCATTAAAGCCATCATCTGGTCTGTTGCATTGGGCTCCGGCACATCGGGCGGCGTGCTTGCGCCGTTGCTCATCATGGGCGGCGCGCTTGGGGCATATCTCTCGCAATGGATTCCCTATGGCGATGCCGGTTTGTGGGCGCTCATCGGCATGTCTGCCATCATGGGCGGAACCATGCGCTCGCCTCTGACCTCGATGGTCTTCGTCCTTGAACTCACCCACGATATAAAAGTTTTACCGGGGCTTTTGCTCGCCTGCATTCTGGCAGACGTGGTGACCGTTTTGCTCTTGCGGCGTTCCATCTTAACTGAAAAGGTCGCGCGGCGCGGACATCACCTTCTCCGCGAATACACGGTGGACCCCTTCGAGATCATGCGCGTCGGCGAAGTGATGGATAAAGAACCGGTCACCATTCCCGCCGCCACAACGGTTGCCGAATTTTCAGCGCGGATCGCAAGCGGCGACCCTCAAGTAGCGCGGCGACAAGGCACGCCTGTAGTAGACGCGAAAGGCGCGTTGCTCGGAATACTCACCCGCAGTGACATTGTCCGCGCATTGGAGAAGAATCCTCAGGGCGATCTTACCGTGTTAGAAGCGGGAAGCAGTAATCTCATTGTGGCTTTTCCCGATGAGCCGCTCAAAGATGCCGTTGCCAGAATGTTGAGACATGATATCGGACGGTTGATCGTAGTGAGCCGTGATAACCAGCGTCAGTTATTGGGTTATCTGGGTCGCACCGGTCTGCTCGAAGCGCGCTACCGAAATATACGAGAAGAGGAACAGCGCGAGCGGCGGTGGGACGTGGCAGGAAGAGCAAAACTGGTTACACAGAGGAACAAGAAAAAATCGAAGTAGAACTTGTCACTCTGAGGGAGCGGGGTTTGCGACCGAAGAGTCTCTTGTTTGAGCAGTAGAGACCCTTCGCTATCGCTCACATCGTCCCGATGTCCTTCGGGAGGGTGACATTTTTGAGAAGACCTCTAACAATTATTCTGTAAATGCACGATTTAACAAAATCGAGCAACAAACCTGATATGGATTATTGCCATAGAGCCAATCCCGAAGGGATGGCAAGATTCTAGCAATGGCAAAATAGGTTTTCAAATCCCGAAGGGATGATATAAATTCTGTTACTCTCTGATTACCCCTTCGGGGTTGAATGTAATCCATCCATCAATTCTAGAATCATTTGATTCCCTTCGGGGTCTTTGGATAATTTCCGTATTGTTCAGGATTTAACAAAATCGAATTCTTGACGCAGTTGCACTGCGTCAAGTTGAACGACGAATTGAGAACTACGAACTCCCGCCCCGCCGCAAGGTCGGCGGGAGTTTTCTTCTCCTTGCGTTTCGAGGTATGATTGCAACCGCAAAGCGCATCGAGGCTTTGCGTTAAACACACCCAAATAAGGAAAACATGTCACGAAATAGAATCATCCTTGTCACGCTGGGCATCATGCTCAGCCTTTTTCTCGCGTCTATGGAATCCACCGTCGTTGCCACCGCCATGCCGACCATCGTTGGTCAATTGGGCGGGCTGGAAAACTACTCGTGGGTCTTTTCAGCGTTCATGCTGGCATCCACAACCACCGTCCCCCTCTACGGAAAACTTTCGGATATTTACGGCAGGCGCAATTTATACGTTGTTGCGATGGCGCTCTTCCTCGTCGGCTCCGTGCTATGCGGACTTTCAACCACCCTCACGCATTTGATCTTTGCTCGCGCGTTGCAGGGAATCGGCGCGGGCGGGATCATGCCGCTGGCGTTCATCCTCATCGGCGAAATGTTCTCGCTCGAACAACGCACCAAAATGCAGGGAGTTTTTTCCGGCGTGTGGGGCGTCTCATCGGTGGCGGGTCCGCTGTTGGGCGGATTCATCGTTGATCAACTTTCATGGCACTGGATCTTTTACATCAACGTGTTTCCCGGCGTGATCGCCGGGGCGTTGGTGGCGCTCGCGTGGAAGGATCAGGTCTACAGTCACGAAAGACCCGCGGTGGATTACGCCGGCGCGGCGCTGTTATCGGCGAGCGTCGTCTTGCTGCTCCTCGGCTTGATGGAACTCGGCACATCGCAAGGCTGGGTCCTCATCGCATCCGCTTTGATCCTCTTCGTGATTCTTTTCATCGTGGAACGCCGCGCCGCAGACCCGATCCTGCCGCTCCCCTTGTTCCGCGACAAACTTTTTTCTACCGCCACATCGCACGGCTTGTTCACCGGCTGGGCAGTGTTCGGCACGATCTCGTTCATTCCGCTTTTTGTGCAATCGGTTCTCGGCGCAAGCCCCACGCAAGCGGGCGTCACCGTCACGCCGATGTTGCTGGGCTGGGTGGCGTGCAGTATCTTCGGGTCGCGCATTTTGTTGAGAGTTGGGTATCGCCGCTTGAGCATCATCGGCACGAGCATCTTTTTGATCGGCGCGATCCTGCTGGCATTGTTCGGCGCGAGCGCAGACCGAACTTTCGTGATGGTCTTCGTCACGTTGATGGGCATGGGCATGGGGCTTTCGATCCCCGCGTATGTGATCGCCGTGCAAACGACGGTCGAGCGGCGCCATCTTGGGACCGCCACCTCGATGCTTCAATTCAGCCGTTCGATGGGCGGGACTCTGGGAATCAGCGTGATGGGAGCCGCGTTGAGCGCGCGACTCGCCGCCAACCTAAGCGCCTCCGGCTTAGACGTCAGCCTGATCTCCGGTCTCCTCGACCCTCTCTCCAGTTCAGCCGGGGTCGTCGAGTCGGGCGCGCGCCTCGCCATGGCAGACGCGATTCATCTTGTGTTCCTCATCGCCCTCATCGCCGCCGCGCTGGGATGGATCGCCGCCATCTTCACCCCGCGCAAAGAGTTGAAAGACGACATCCCCACGGTTGCACATGCGATAGCGGATTGAAGATTCAAGATCGAATCCCTGCCAAATAAATGGCGGGGATTTTTTATTTAACGTCAATAATGGATAACAGAATCATGTCATGCTGAGGGGCGGTTTTTGCCCCGAAGCATCTCGAAAAGGCTCATCCGAGACCCTTCGGTCGCTGAAAACCGCTCCCTCAGGGTGACATAACGATAGTTTTGGCTTATCCATTATTCACGTTAACTACACTTCACGAGTTATCTCACGGACAAAACGGACTCAACTTATTCGCCTCATGCACGGCGTTGTACCAGCTAAATTCTTCGTTGTCGCTGAAGTAGTAATACGTCGCGCCGTTGGGCATCATCACAACCGTGATGCCGCCATAGCCGGACATGAACGGCGTCCAGAACGAGCATGAATATTGCGGGACGCTGAAAACGATTCCGCACATGGTGGCGGGGTATGAGCGCGAGTCGGCATCCTATCGGCGAACCAGCTATCCACGTTGGAAAGAGGCGAGAACCACGCTAGGACGATTCCGAGCGCGGTGGCGATCCTATTTTCCACCACGCGCGATATCCGCTGATCCGTCCGAGTGAAAAACTCCAGCCGAATGAGCAGAGCATCAGCACGATAATTTTGTTCAAGCCATTGTCCTGCAAAAATTTCACGAACGGATCAAGGGATTCGGTTTGAGCCGCTTCACGAAAAAGGATCAGCCAGAGTCAACAGCCCGGCGGGGAAACCGAGAAAGAGCGCGGCGGCGAGCGCGCTTTGCAATGCAACGCGAGGATAGTTGAGGGGTTGTAGTGATAAAGGGCGAGGCGTCATGGCAGTGTGTTTCTTTTATAATACACTGAGCGGCGGTCAACGGTTCCCACACAAAGGAAAAAGGTGACGGCAATGGCGAAGAAAAAAGATTCGAACAAGAATGAGATCGAAACGGATGTGATCCTCATCGTCAAAGGCGCGGGCGAGCAAGCGGAGGACGATCACCTCAACATTTTTTTGCGCGGGTTTTGGCCCGCGGTGAAATCTCTGGATAAAAATGCGACGCTTTTGCAGGTGACCAAAGGATTTGAGGATTATGCACCCTCGCCTCACAACTCGGACGGGAAATCGCACAAACATGTGACGGAGATCCACGCCCGATATAAGGGACGTGACAAGAGTCTCTGGCTGAAAGAATCCTATTGGGAATCGGAAACCCTGCCCTCCGGCGGATTGAGCAATCTTTCGCGCGAGTGGCGCATGGCTTCGTTCGTCTTCGCCAACATGTTCCGCAACGTGATCTTTTCGCGCGATACGCTCGCGCTCAAAAAAGCGAGGGAGCGCGGGCAAACCGATTTTGTCAAATGGTGGCGGCGCCCCGGCACGCGGATCGTTGATTTTATCGGCTATTACATTTCGTACTTCCTGTTGTTCCTGCTCGTGCTCGCGCCTTTCTTCATCCTTTCGGATGTGCTGTGGTTCGATACAGCCTTGAAGAATCTTTTGCCCACAGCAATGTATGGAGCATCGTGGTTCACTCCCCTGCTTTTCGTAACCATCCTCGGCGCGCTGTGGGCGGTCGCGCCGACGATCGAACACATCGTCTTGATCCGCAAGCGGTACAAAGACAACCAACTCATGATCCTGCCGGTGCTTCCCAGCTGGGTACTGCTCGCGCTGATCTTTTTGCTGGTCAGCCAACCGATCGTTTATGTTAAATTCGTGCTCATCCTATTGGCGATCCAAGCCTCATTGTTAGCCGCGCGCGGATTACTCTGGAACCGTAGAACCTTCGCCAACAGCGATGTGGACATCGCCGAATATTATTCCTATAAAGAAGACGGCACAAAAAAGATCGGCAAAGTGGATGAATTCTGGGTGACCCGCCTGCTCTTTACGCCGCTCATCTACCGCTACCTCATCTTTATGACCCTCCCTATTGGGTTCATCGGCACATGGTTGGTGAGCCTGTTCAAATGGACGAAATTTCTCGGAGGCGTCGGCGCGTCGCTCGATAAAGCCCTCAATGTGATGCTCGTGGGCTACATGGACGATGTGGTCAACTATGCGATGGACTCGGCGCAATCGAGCCGGGTGCGCAGCGCGGTGATCAACGACATCATCTATTTTTACAACAAGCCCGGCGTCAAGCGCATCCATGTGGTGGCGCATTCGCAAGGGACGCCGATCACTTATGAGTCTCTCTTTCACTTTCTCGATGAGCAATATCAAGATAAGATATACACGTACGCGACCATCGGTAGTGTGTTGAGTTATTATCATCAAGCGCGGGGTGTGCTGGACCCGGTCTATTACGAACGCTTTCCAGTCTCACCATTGAAAAAGCATAGGTTCCCCAGAAACTTCAAGTGGATGAACTTCTGGAACTTCTCCGACCCGATCACCGAATTTTACGGGCTGGATGAATACACCAACTTCCAAGATGCGCCTCCGCTCGACGATGAATTTGTCCGCACGCGCACCAGCCCGGTCAATATCCGCACGCGGACTTCGCTGAGCGAGAATCACGGCGAATATTGGAACAACATCGAGAAATTTACCTTGCCCTTCGCCAAGCGCGTGCTTGCCACGAAGCCCGCAGATATGAGACCGCCCGAGTGGGCGCCGGATGTGGAACGCAAAAAAGAAACCAAACACACCAAGCAGAGAGATTGGAAACATTACAAACATCATGTGTCGGTCATGGTCGTTTGGGTGTTGATCGTCGCCATCGCGGTTGTTGCAACGCGTTGGTTGATCGGCACTTCCTTGTTCCTACTGGTTGCCGATTATTTTGCGAGATTCAAAACGAATGTGCTTGACCTGTATGAACTTTACTTTTCTTCTAAAAGTCCGACCATCCCGGCGGAACTTGGCGCGTTGTGGTCACAAATTTTAGACGGCGCGTTGATCCTGATCGGCGTTTGGCTGGTTTACGACTGGCTCGGTCAACTCCGACGGGCGGTCAGCATCGCGCGGCGGAAATAGTACAAGCGGTGATTGGCGTAACAAATCAAAACATAAAGGAGATCTTCATGACCCTCGTACAAACCTCACAAGCAAACGGGCGCGTTCCCGTAACGGTATTTCATATTCAAGACCGCGTCAACTTGGGAAATTACAAGGAATTGGAACAAGCCGCCGCAGATGCCCACGCGAACGGGATGCGCGACCTCGTTATTGACCTGAGCCAGACCCCTTCGCTGACGAGCATTGGCATTCGTTCACTCGCCGTCATCTTCAAAATGCTGGGGGCAGACGGAGGCAAACACCTCAAACTCGCCGGAGCCATCGAACCGATCCGCGAGATGTTGAAGATCGCAGGGATCGCAGAATTTATTGAGATGTATGATTCGGTAGACGCCGCAGTGGCATCCTTCTGAAACCAAAAGAAGACTGGCAAAAGCCCGTCTTCTTTTTTTTCGAGTATCATTGCGCAACAGGAAAATAAATTCATGGATCATAAGATCATTGACGGAAAGAAACACGCGCAAACGATTCGAGATGAAGTTCGCAAACGCGTGAGCGCGCTCAAAGACTTGGGCTGGAAGCCGCGCCTCGTTTCGATTGACATCGGCGAGATCGGCCCCGCGCGATTGTTCATCAAGAACCAGCAGAAAGCCTGCGCCGAGGTCGGCATCGAATATGAAAATCGGCATTTCACGGTAGACGTGACCCAACGCGAAGTGATGGCGGTCATCCACGCGCTGAACGCCGACCCGCGCGTGACGGGAATCATTTTGCAGCGCCCGGTGCCGCACATGCTCGATCTGGAGGAATTGGCAAACGCAATTCATCCCAGCAAAGATGTGGAAGGGATGAGCTCCGCCAACATCGGCAACATCGTCTACGGCGATTCCGCGCTCGGACCTTGCACCTCGCTCGCCTCCGTCGAACTACTCCACACCACCGGCTTAAACCTGCGCGGACTCGAAGTGGTAATCATCGGTCATTCGGAAATTGTAGGCAAGCCCGTTGCGTTACTGCTCGTGGAAGAATTGGCGACCATCACAATTTGTCATCACGGCACGCGCAACCTCACCTATCACACACGCCAAGCCGACGCGCTCATCGTGGCAGTCGGCAAGCCCGGTCTCATCACCGCGGATATGGTCAAGCCCGGCGCGGCGGTGATTGACATCGGCATCAATCAGATTGACGTGATACAGCCCGACGGCACAACGAAAAAGAAAACGGTCGGCGATGTGGATTTTGAAGCCGTGGGACAAGTGGCGGGCTGGATCACGCCGGTGCCCGGTGGAGTTGGTCCCGTCACTGTGGCGATGTTGTTGAGGAATACGGTCGTGGCGACCGAACGGCAAAAGAAACGCTACGAGGAAGCGATGCGCGCATGAATTTCACATTGACCCATATCGGCACTGCAACACTGTTGTTGGAGATTGGATCGTTCCGCCTTCTCACCGATCCTGTGTTCGACCAGCCCGGCGGACGATATTCATTTGGCTATGGAACCAGCTCGGTAAAATTGACCTCGCCCGCCATCAAGATGGAGGATGTCGGCAAAATTGACGCCGTGTTGCTGAGTCACGACCATCACCAAGACAACCTCGACCGCGCCGGGCGGACGTTATTGCCGCAAGTAAAAGAAGTGGTCACAACACAAGCGGGCGCAAAACGGCTGGGAGGAAATGCGATCGGGCTTGCCGCATGGCAAAGCAAAACATTGGAGTCAGGCGACGCAAGAATCAAAGTGACCGCCATGCCTGCGCGTCACGGCTCGTTGGGGAGTCATCTCATCGTCGGCGAGACGACCGGGTTTCTGCTTGAATGGGAGGGGCAAAAACACGGAGCGTTGTACATCTCCGGTGATACGGTCTGGTTCAAAGGCTTGAGCGAAATTTCACGCCGTTTCAAGGTCAGTGTGGCGATCCTGCACATTGGCAGGGCGAGTTTTCCGATCACGGGACCGATTCGCTTCACTGCGAATGCCAGCGATGCGGTGAAGATCGTTCATGCGTTGAACCCTCGGCAGGTCATTCCCATTCACTACGAAGGTTGGCGGCACTTCCGCGAACCCAAAGCCGAAGCGGAAAAAGTCTTTGCAGGCGCGGGCATCAGCGACCGCGTGGAATGGATTCCGCTGGGTATGCCGAGAACCATCGAAGTTTAGAATCAAGCGGAGGATCGTCATGAGCCTTATGCAAATTTCACAGTTCAACGAAAATACTTCTGTCACCGTGTTTCGCTTACGGGAACGCATCAGCCTCGATAATTTTGCCGAATTCGAATCCATCGCCAGGCGCGAACAAAAGAATGGGATGAGCAACCTCGTCCTCGATCTCGGCGAAACCGAGTCGCTTTCCAGCATCGGCGTGCGCGCTATCGTTGTCGTTCACAAATTGTTGGCGGCAAACGGGGGAAGTCCGCTGAAACTCGCCGCTGTTCATCCGTCTATCCGCGAGGTGTTGAAGATCGCGGGCATCACGCAGTTCATCGAAATTTTCGATACGGTGGACGATGCGGTGAAGTCGTTTCAATAGCACATTCTCGATCCCGACGCAGTTGAACTGCGTCGGGATTGGCGTTCTCTCCCTCATCCCCAGCCCTTCTCCCGCGGGGAGAAGGGGGTTAAAGCAATTCAAACAATTTATTCAACGACAAATCAGTCAGCGATTTCACAGTCAGATTCGCGCCTTCGATGGAGAGCAAAGACGTGACGTGATTCGGGACTGCCACGACGAAGACGCCCGCGCGATTGGCGGCTTTGACTCCGTTGGGGGAATCTTCGAAGATCATCGCTTCGTTCTTCTGGACTTGGAGCCGGTTCAGCGCCGTGAGAAATAGATCGGGGTTCGGCTTTGTGCGCCCCGCCCCCACGTCGTCGGCGGCGATGACGGCATCGAACAGGTCGAAGATGCCGAGTCGTTTGGCGTGCGCGTCTACCCACGCATGATCCGAACTGGAGGCGATAGCGAGCTTGAGTCCGCGCTGTTTTGCGGCGTGGAGGAGTTCGGTCACGCCGGGCAAAACGGATTGCGAATGGATCATGGCGAGGCTTTCGAGGCTGTGACGAGCGCGGAGGGAAGCCGAGTCCAGCCGCCCCTGCGAAAGACGCGAGAGATGAACCGCCGCGTCAAAGTCGGTGAGGCCGTTTCCGCCGATGATCCTTCCCCACTCGCCATGCGGAAATTCAAATCCATTTTCTTGATAGAGGTTTTTCCAAACGAGGTATTCGGGGGTTTCGGTGTCGAGGATGAGTCCGTCGAAGTCGAAGAGGAGGGCTTTGAGCATGGGTGGATTATACTTAATATCATGTCGTTGCGAGTCTTCGAGAAGCAATCTCCTTGCAACAGAAGATTGCTTAACCCTTTGGTCTCGATACGCCCTTCGCAACAACCGCTCAGGGCTACTCGACCAACGATGCACGCAACGACATAGAAAAGGAGAATTAAATTATGGACGATCTATATTACGGCGATTACATTGAACTCGATACGATTTTGAACAGCCAGAAGCCGCGCAGTTTTGAGAGGATGGAAGACGGCAACGATGAGATGTTGTTCATCATCATCCATCAGGCGTATGAGTTGTGGTTCAAGCAGATCATCTTTGAACTTGACCGCGCGCGGAACATTTTCGAGCGCGGACATATCAACGACAATTCAGGCGATATGAGCAACGCGGTGCATAAGTTGAAACGCGTTGTGAAAATTTTGGAGTTGTTGAACCAACAAGTGGGCGTGCTGGAGACGATGACATCGCTCGATTTTCTGGAGTTCAGAAATTATTTATTGCCCGCTTCGGGGTTTCAGAGCAAGCAGTTCCGTTTGATCGAAGTGAAGTTGGGGTTGACCATGGAGGAACGCTTCAAGAAAGAATATTACAAAACCACGCGGCGCGGCAGTCTTTCGGAAAGCGACTCGCAGGATGTGAGCCGCGCCGAAAGCGAAAGCGCGTTGAAGGGACTCGTGGCGCAGTGGCTCGAACGGATGCCGTTCTTCGAGGAAGAGTATTGGGCGGATTATGTTTCGACAAGCGGCGCGAAGGCGGACAAGTTTTGGTCCGATTTTCGCCAAGCATATCAACACAGTTTATCGGACGGCGAGGCGGCTAGGCTGGCGGAGTTCGACAGGGTGTTTTTCTCCGAGGGGCGCGGCGACTTTTCGCCTGAGGCGATGCAGTCCGCGTTGTTCATCACACTGTACCGCGACCTGCCGATCTTTCAGATGCCGTTCGAGTTGTTGAACACGCTCTCCGAAATTGACGAGTTGCTTTCGAACTGGCGGTATCGTCATTTTTCGATGGTGCGCCGCATGATCGGTCTGCGCGTCGGCACGGGCGGCACGAGCGGAGCGGGCTACCTCGAAGGGACTCTTAGCCAGCATTACATCTTCCGCGAGGTGACGGAACTGGTCACGTTCCTGATCGAGCGGAGCAAACTTCCGCAGTTGCCGAGGGCGTTGACGGAGAAGGTGAGTTTCAATGTTTCGTGATATTGGGGTGATGCACGGAAAATTTCTCGGTGGGCTGGAGCCCTGTGTTTCGATGAACTCGATAACCACCTCAATTCATGGAAGTGCGCTCAGGCTCTAAAGAGCGCTGAGCGGGAGTCTTCATCGCCATATACCTTCCTTATAAAATAATTCTAATCATGAGAGAGACGTAGGCGTTCCCCCCTCTGAAATTCTAGAATAAAGGATCCATAATGACCAATGTTTTTTATGATCTATCGGCCAATGCGCTGAGTAGGGTGAGCGCGGAACATTACTTCGATTCGTTTACATGCTTTTCTACTGTCCCTGACGTGGAAGTTTACAAAGGGGAAGACATGGTCAGAGTCGTATCTCCCGGAATCCCTAACTGGCTGACCAACACCGTTCTTCGCTGCCGCATCTCTGATGACAAGATTGACAGCGTTATCGACGAGACCAATGAATATTTTTATGCCAGGGGCGTACTACCGTATTGGCGGCTTTGCCCTGGCGACTTACCCAACGATCTCGAGTCGCGGCTCATAAAAAAAGGTTTGTCGTTGAAAGCAGAAGAGCCTGCGATGGCTGTCGATTTGAGGAAGTTGAATCAGGATATAAGAATGCCAGATGGTTTTACGATAGAGCATGTTACCGATCCCGCAACCATGAAAGAGAAGCATATCTGGATTACCCAACTAGGGACGGGCAAATCACTGGGTACGCTAGTGATGGACCTGTGGAGTGCGTATGGCTTTAATCCAGATGCGGACTGGCAACATTACATCGGCTTACTCCATGAAAGGCCCGTATCATGCGCATCTGTGTTTTACTCTGCGGGGGTCGCAGGAATTTACGCGGTTGACACACTGCCTGAAATCCGCCGCCAAGGCATCGGCTCAGCTACCACCTTACGAGCGCTGCTGGATGCGCGCGAAAGAGGCTACCGTGTCGGTTTGTTGCAATCATCAGAAATGGGATATAACATGTACCGAAGGCTCGGTTTTGAGACCTGTTTCAAGATTAAGACCTACGCGCCTCCTAAACCGCAACACTGAGAATACACTTGGCGGGTGGGACTGTCGCCCTCGGTGGCGTGCGGCATTTTCGGGCTTTTTCTACTCTCGAAGTTTTGTCCACACCCGCCTCAACACAGGTAACGCATATCGTTGGGCGTTTGAATTACGCGAGAGCATGCAATCCATAAGTATAAGAATTTTGAGATTTCAAATGTCAAAAAATATACTCATAATGAAAAGGGAAACAACAAGATGAATATTCGATACAAAAAAGCAATGGGAATTATTTTCATTGTGGTAGGAGTTATGTTTGCCTGTATATATTTCATTATTGCTCTAAACGGCGGGAAAGGCTCTACCCTTCTTACCGTGGGTTTTATGAGCATCATGTTTGGTGTTCTGTTCTTGACAAGAACCTATTTCGTTCTTATAATGGATACCTTGTTGACATCAAAAGCGCCACGCTTACTGCAAACTTGATGTGCGGTTTAGAGCAAGGCAAAACCACAGCCAAATTCTCGATTTGAATCAAAGTTCAAATGATTCTAGTACGTTGGGAACCTGTGATACAAGTTCAATGACATTGAATGTGTTAATTCCTGACCAGATAACCATTACAATTATTCTTGGTGGCTTTCCTGTGGTTAATGAAGTAACAAAAACACCCGACTCAGTTTCAGAGCAATTGATTGAGTATTCTTTTGAGTACAGTTTCAAGTAATCCAAAACCGCAACCCACCGATGAAGAGGGTTTCGATGGGCTGATCCTGTCGAGTCAAAATCAAAAACGACCAAGCCATGGCTTGGTCGTTTCGTTATTCACACCTGCGGCAGACTGCGCCGTAAAATGTTGTACATGGGCAGAGCCTTCACTGCGCCTTCGACCACGCACGTGAGCGGCGTATCCACCAAATAGGCGGGGATGCCGAGCGATTTGGTCAGCAGTTTATCAATTCCGCGCAGTAACGCGCCGCCGCCGCAAAGCGCCACGCCGCGGTCAATGATGTCGGCGACAAGTTCGGGCGGAGTCTTCTCCAATACTCGGCGACCGGTTTCAACGACAGCCTTGAGCGGGTCTTGCAACGCCTCGACGATCTCGCCGGTGGTCAGCGTGACCGGGCGCGGCAAGCCGGTGACTTGGTCTTGTCCCTGCACTTCCATGCTGTTCTCGGTATCTTGCGGAACCGCCGCGCCGATCCGCGTTTTGAGTTGCTCGGCAGTCACTTGACCGATCACCACGCCGTATTTTCTGCGGACGTAATTGATGATGGCATCGTCAAAGTCCAAGCCGCCGGCGCGCAACGTCTCCGCGGAGACCACGCCGTACATCGCCATCACTGCCGCTTCCACGCATCCACCGCCGAGACAGATGACCATATTCCCGGAGGGCGAGCCGATGGGCAAATCCACGCCGAGCGCGGCGGCGAGAGGCTGTTGGATCAAATACGCCTCGCGGCTCCCCGCCTCCAACACTGCTTCGTAGACGGCGCGCCGCTCGACGCTGGTGACTCCGTTGGGGACGGAGATCATGACGCGCGGGCGAATGAGGCGCATGCTTCCGCTCACTTGCCGGATCAAATACGATAACAACGTCTCGGTGATTTCATAATCCGCAATGACCCCGTTCTTCAACGGACGCGCCACTTCGATGCTTTCGGGGACGCGCCCGTACATGTCCAACGCCTCCTGCCCCACTGCCACCATCTTTTGCTCGGCGGCTTCGATCGCGACGATGGTCGGTTGTTGGGCAAGCACCTGAGTCGGGTCCGCGAGGCGGGTGAACATCGTGCCGAGGTCTATGCCCAAATCTTTTGAAAACATTGCCATTCGAGTGAGTCTCTTTCCCGTGCCGTTTCTGGAAGTGAACCGATGATACCTGAAAGACAATTCATTGTCTAGCAAGCAGATCGTCCAGCAGGTTTCCTCGAAACCATTGCCGCGCGTTCGATCCTGCGGGACGTTTCACCATTAAAAAACCTTGTCATTTACCCGCATTACGCTATCATTGACCCAACAAATTGTTGTTTTAGTAGTAACGACTCTGCGAAGCGCCCCTTTGGGGTCAGTCGTTGCCACAGGAGATTCAAAACAAGATGAAACGATATTGGAAAGTCGCTGTGCTTGCCAACATCAAGAACGATTCACAACCGAAACCAGAGGGAGTTCCGCCGGACGCGTTCGCCGACTTCGACCACATCGAAACGATAGACGCGCTTCGCGCCGCCATTGAAACGGACGGGCACAAGTCGGTTTTCATTCAAGCGGATAGGGACTTGCCCTTCGCCCTGCGCGACCAACAGCCCGACATCTGCTTCAACATCGCCGAAGGACTCGGCGGCGACGCGCGCGAGGCGCAAGTGCCGGCATTGCTCGAAATGATGGGCATCCCTTACACCGGTTCGCGTGTGCTTACCAACGCGATCTCGCTCGATAAAACATTGACGAAACGAATCTGGCGCGACCGTCGTTTACCCGTCGCTCCGTTCCAAGAGTTCATCGTCGGCGACGAAGCGTTGCGCCCTGAATTGAAATATCCGCTCTTCGTCAAACCCGCGCGCGAAGGCACCGGCATGGGCGTGGACATGAAAGCCATCGTCAACAAGGAAAAAGAATTGCGCGAACGAACGCAGTACATCATCAACACGTATCAACAGCCCGCGCTGGTGGAAGTTTTTCTGCCGGGGCGCGAGTTCACGGTGGGCGTGCTAGGTCGCGCCGATGCGAAACGATTTTCCCGCAACCCCGATTGGTATGAAAAAGACGGCTTCCATCGCTTCCCCATCCTCGAATTGGATATGACGCGCTCGGTCACGCCGAAGGTGTACAGCAACGCGTCGAAATCGAAAGAGGTCGGCGAGGAAGGCGCGCCCGGCTACTTCTGCCCGGCGGTGGTGGAACCCGAACTCGAAAAGAAGCTCCGCTATTTTGCCGTGCGCGCGCATCAACTGCTCGGCGGGTTGGATATTTCACGCACCGACATTCGCCTCGATGAGGAAGGGAATCCGCGCTTGCTGGAGATCAACACCCTCCCCGGTCTCACACCCGATTACAGCGACTTGTGTCTGCAAGCCAAAGCCGAAGGGATTCGTTACGAGGATCTCATTCTGGAAATTCTCTACCTCGGCGCATCGCGTTGGGGCATGGTGGAGCCAAGAGAGCTGCCAACTCCCGTAAAAAATTAACGTCTCCATATCTATAAGTAACATGACACACCCCGAAATTAATCTTCGGGGTGTGTCGCTTTAAAATCCTTGTGTTGGACGCTGATCAACGCAGAAAGACGCAGATTTTTTGGTGATGGCTCAAACAAAATGATGGATTTCGTGGGGCGGGATGTTATCCCGCCAATTCAAGGGTGTGCGGGATGCCATCCCGCACCACGTCATTTAGCAAATGCCACTACCGATTTTTTCTTTTTTATCAGCGTAGATCAGCGTTCACACTTGCACCTGACGCAAGTGCAGGTGTCTGCGTCCCAAATTAAATTTGGGGTTGATCATGTTTTTGTTAAAAACGGTTGAGTCAAAATGAAAAAACTCTCAGCCAGACGCGGGTAATAAAAAGGTATCATCCCGCAATCTGGTAGACAAGCGCCATACCGAGGAGAAACTATGGACTTTATCAACCGCTTCATCACCGTCATCACACAAATCCATCCCACGCATCCGATGATCGTGCATTTCCCCATCGCGCTCACCGGCGCGGCGTTTCTGTTCATCCTGCTCGCATGGTGGAAGAACAACGCAACGCTCGAACAAGCCGCGTTTGCCAACATGGTCCTCGCCGCGATCAGCGTCGTTGTTGCCGGGGTCACCGGCATAGTGGATAACGTCAAAAACTATGAGGGTGAAGCGCCGAACGCAACCGCGAAGATCATCCTTGCCACAGTTCTCTTTTTTCTCACCGCGGGCATTTCCATCGTCCGCTATCGCAATCCCCAGATCTTCGCCACCGGCAATCGCGCCCTCTACGCGGCGGCATACGGCTTGAGTTTCTTCATCGCCTTCACGCTTGCGTTTTTAGGCGGCGTCATCTTATACGGTTTCTAGGAGAACAATGAAAAAAATATTGATCGGATTTCTATTGATCGGATTCCTCGCCGCTTGCGGGACTCAGCCAACGGAAGCCCCCGCTTCTTCACCGACGGGCGACTCTGTCTCCCCGACGTCGGCGCCCGCCGCCACTGAGACAGCCGTCCCTGCGACAGACGCGGCGACTCCCACAGTGGTCATCCCCACCACGCCGCCAACCGAAACCTCCGCGCAGACCGGCTCCATCAGTTTTGTGAACGACGTGGTTCCCATTTTGCAAAGCCGCTGTTGGAAATGTCACGGCGGCGAAGAGACCAAAGAAGGTTTAGACCTGACGACCTTTGCAAGCATCATGGCTGGCTCTGAGAACGGTTCAGTGGTCACGCCCGGTGATGTCGAGAACAGTTTGCTTGCCGAGCAGGTTGTTTCGCAAGAGATGCCCAAGCGCGGACCGAAACTCACGCCGCCGCAAGTGCAGATCATCGTGGATTGGATCCAGCAAGGCGCGTTGAATAACTAAACGTTGATCTAGCTACCTGACACTTTTGTTTTCAAAGCACCCGTTGGTCGAGTAGTCCCGCGTGTTGGTCGCGGGACGTATCGAGACCAAAAGGAAAGGTAAAAAAACAGAATGGAAATGATTTTTCGATAATGTGGTCTCGATACGTGACGCCAACGAACGGCGTCACTACTCGACCACCAGATTTCGCCAAACTGTCAGGTGGTTAGAACATTGATCAAAAAACACTCCATTCAAATGAATGGAGTGTTTTGATTTATCACTACGGAGGCGGACCGCCCGCCGGCACACACGCCAATTGATTTGTGTTCGGCGGAGTTTGGCACGTGCCGTTCGTTGGACCGACCGAACATGCCGCGCCCTGACTCAAACCGGCGCACGCGTTGATCGCCTCTTGCGGAGGACCGCCCTGCCCGCCTCCCTGCTGACCTCCGGGCTGGTTCTGTCCATTCTGCCCCTCCCCCGCCGACAACGCGCGGACCGTAGGCGTGCCTTTGAAACACCCGACCGTGTATGGGAATTCGTGAGTCGCATGGTAATGATACATCTCCACTTGTTGACCATCCCACTCGATCACGTGCGTATGACCATGACATTCATCCAGATCGGCATTCGTTAATTCACTGCCATCTTCGCCGTAATATCCAAAGATGCCGAAGCCGTCGAAGGCATAGCCCATCAATGCGGAATGTCCCGCTGCCGTATCTTGAAAACAATCGCTCAGGTTATGATAATGATAAAAACCCGATTGTTGCGGATGCCCATCGCAAGAATCCTGCACTTCATGCGCGCCCGCATCCCGCCCTGCCGCGTCGAACGCGTTGAAAATGACCACGCCCGAAAGCATGATGCCAACTTCGCCGCCGATACAAGTCGGCTGTGCGGCAATAAGGGGATTCGCGGGCAGGGTCAACGTGATGGATTGCTCGCTGATCGAATTGGGGTTGCGGTCAATCGCGTAAGCGTCATCGTTTGAGGAAATGGGAAATGTGCCGGTGGGGTGATTGGGCAGATCGTTGCCGGTGAACACGCGTTGATCGCCCTGCACCGAGATCGTGAACGAATGGGGCCAGTTGACAGAACCATCCACCACGGCTTTCTTCGTCGCATCCCAAGTTCCGTCGCTGTTCATCCAATTCCCTGTGCCTGATGCGCCGCCGCCATTGAACTGGGTCTGGCACGAATAAACATAACCCCTCTGCGGACTTGTCGAATACTTTCCGTCACCAACTTGCAACCGCGTCAAATCAACGCTGGAGGTGTGAGGCGCATTGTTGACAGCCACGCTCACCGGCGGAAGAGTCACGGTCGGCAGTGGAACATTCACTGGATTCGAAGGCTGTTCCGCTTGCGGCGGAGGCGCCG
>JAXLVX010000003.1:0-124042 GCA_046328795.1 Anaerolineales bacterium
TCCCGCCGCCATGAGGAACCCGATCACGTGGTTCCGCAAAGAACGCCCAAACCGTCAGCGGCTTGCGTTTGTTTATCAACTTTCGCGGCAACTATTGAGCGGCAAACAACTCTTCAACCTCACGCCGCGAGTGACGTTCGGCGAGATCATCCAAGGGACGAATCACGCCGACCTGCTCGCTGACATCGAACACGCCGCCCGCCGCGCTCTCGTCAAGCACATGGCATGGTCGCATGTATGAAACCTGAACTCCGCATCTTCCAAGATTCTGAACGACTCAGCCGTCACGCGGCAAATTTGTTCATCGAAGAATCCAACAAGTCCATCCGCGAGCGGAATCGCTTTCTCGTCGCATTGAACGGAGGCGGCACGCCAACACGTCTCTTTCAGTTATTGGCGGAAGACTACAGCAAAGAAATTGACTGGAGCAAGGTTCACGTCTTTTGGGGCGATGAGCGCTGTGTCCCGCCAGATGATGAAGGGAGCAACTATCATCAAGCGAATGAACTTTTTCTGAGCAAAGTACCGCTCCCTGAAAATAACATCCATCGCGTAGAAGGCGAACTTGACCCAGCCTCGGCTTCAAAGAAATATGCTGAGGCGTTGAAGGCTTTTGCCGAACCCGATCTTGATTTTCCGCGCTTCGATCTCGTCTACCTCGGCATGGGCGAGGACGGGCATACGGCGTCGCTGTTCCCACACTCGCCTGTGCAAGTCAATGAACCTGTGATCGCAGTCACTGCGAATTATCAAGACCGCCCCGCGAATCGAGTCACACTCACTCAACTCGTCTTCAACCAAGCGCGGATGGTCGTCTTCATGGCGACAGGCGAGAAGAAGGCTGAAACGTTGGCTCACGTATTGAGCGAAAGATATAATCCTGAGTTATATCCCGCGCAACGCATTGACCCGAAGGATGGTCAATTGATCTGGCTCGTGGATGAATCCGCGGTGAGCAAGTTGCCGAGGAAGATCAGAGGGTTGAAGATTTGTGAAGGTTAGTTTAAGACCTCACAGGTCTTAAAGACCTGTGAGGTCTGAGGAGATACTATGGAACTCGCAATGATCGGACTGGGGAAGATGGGGTTGAACATGACGACGCGCCTCATCGGCGGAGGTCACCGCGTGGTGGGGTATGACCGCACAGCCGCAAACGTGGAAGAGGCGAAGAAAGCCGGCGCAGATGGCGCAAGCTCGTTGAAAGAAGCGGTGAGCAAGTTGAAAGCGCCGCGCATCGTGTGGACGATGATCCCTGCCGGGAAGCCGACTGACGACACGATCCAGGAATTATCGGAATTGCTGTCAAAGGGCGATATCGTCATTGACGGCGGGAACTCCAATTACAAAGATTCCATCCGCCACGCGGCACTGCTCGAGGCGAAAGGAATCGAGTTCGTAGACAGCGGCACAAGCGGCGGGGTGTGGGGCTTGAAGGAGGGATACAGCCTGATGATCGGAGGCAAGCCCGAAGTCGTGGAATCGATTCGCTCCATCTTCGAGACGCTGGCTCCCGCCGCCGATAAAGGCTGGGGACGAGTCGGTCCGCATGGCGCGGGTCATTTCGTCAAGATGGTTCACAACGGAATCGAATACGGCATGATGCAGGCGTACGCGGAGGGATTCAGCGTGATGAAGGCGAAAGAGGAATTTGGCTTGGACCTCGCGCAGATCTCGCACATCTGGCAATACGGGAGCGTCGTCCGTTCGTGGCTGCTCGACCTCGCCGCCCGCGCATTGGACGAGGACATGAATCTTTCGGAGATCAAACCCTGGGTGGCGGATTCAGGCGAGGGACGATGGACAGTGTTTGAATCGATTGACCTGAACATTCCTGCTCCAGTGTTAACTCTCGCGCTCCAAATGCGACTCGCCAGCCGCGACGAGGAGAACTACACCGCGCGGATGTTGTCCGCATTGCGCAATCAATTCGGCGGACACGCGATAAAGAAAGAAGATTGATGTCGTTGCGAGGAGCGACCAACGGGAGCGACGAAGCAATCTCCTGTTTGGGTGAGAACAATCATTTGCAAGTTACAGGAGATTGCTTCATCAGGCTAAAGCCTTCCTCGCAACGACATAGGAAAAAATTATGACAAACGGACTCCCAACTTCCATCATCATCTTCGGCGCGTCGGGCGATCTCACCCAGCGCAAACTCATCCCCTCGCTGTTCAACGTCTGCCGCAAGGGACGCATGCCCAAGCAGTTCCGCATCATTGGCTACGGCAACACGGCGTATATTGACGAAGCCTTCCGCGCGCATCTCGAAGAGGGCGTTAAGAAGTTTGCTTCTTACAAATTCAAAGTTATGAACAGTGGGCAGATTTCTTCCGAATTTTTTTATCTTCGCAAGGCAAATGACGAGCTGATGGTTTTGAAAAACTTCAACATGACAAGCGTATGGAAAATGCGAAAACAAAATACCGCAACACACACGCTTATGACGCCGCCGGGGATTTTCCCACATCATTGACCTGCTGGGCATCACCGAACAATTGACAGAAAACGGCGGCTGGCGGCGCGCGGTTATCGAAACCGTTCGTAATCAACCCGCCACAGCGAAAGATCTAAATCAACAGATACACAAAACGCTGAACGAGAATCAGATCTTACCGCATTGACCATTACCTCGGCAAAGAGACCGTGCAAAATATTTTGGTCACGCGCTTCGCCAACACTATCTTCGAACCGTTGTGGAACCGCAACTACATTGACCACGTGGAGATCACTGTCGCGGAAAGTCGGCGTGGAGCATCGCGGACGTTTCTACGACAACGTCGGCGTGATGCGCGATATGTTCCAGAATCATCTTTGCACTGCTCTCGCTGGTGGCGATGGAGCTGCCCTCGTCGTTCGGCGCGAACGCCCTGCGGAATGAAAAGGTGAAAGTGCTGTGTTCGATCTCGCCCAATGGATTCGGCGCGGTCGCAAAGAACACCGTCCGGCGCGCAATACAAGGGATACTTGCAAGAAGATGGCGGACTTTAATCGAAAACTCCTGCGCGATCGCCGCGCTCAAACTGCAAAGTGGACAATTGGCGCTGGCAGGGAGTCCCGTTCTATTTGCGGTCGGGCAAAGTATCAGCGATAAAGTGAGTCAGATCGCTATCACGTTCAAAGAGCCGCCGCATTTGTTGTTCAACGTGGCGGATGGCGGTCTCAACCCGAACATGCTCATCCTCTTTTTACAGCCCTCCGAAGGGATGCACTGGCGCTTGATATGAAAAAGTCCCCGATACGATCTCGGAGACTGCCCGCGGACATGGAATTCACTACGCGGACTCGTTCGGCAAGACGGCGATCCCCGAAGCGTGTCAGAACGTCTCCTGCTCGACACGATCAGCGGCGACGCCTCGTTATTCACGCGCGCCGACGATAGTCGAATCCGGGCGTGGGGGCTGATTGACCCGATCCTCGAAGATGAAGGGCACGAGTCAACCGCTCACGTCGTACGATGTCGGCTCGTGGGCCCCGCCAAAGCGGACGCCTTGCTCGCGCGGATGGAAGATCTGGTCCATGTGGGAGGGGAGGAAAGAGAAGTCGTTTCAGCCCATGCACACGCGAACAGTAACGTCGAAAAGACTGGTAGAATCAAATCATGAGAGCCAATCTTTTGTAGAACGCCGATGAAAGATCGAACAGTTGACAGATTGTTTGACCTGCGCTTCTGGCAAGCACAACCACCCAAGGCGCGTTTCGACGCCGTTTGGGGAGTTGGATCGTTCACTATATGAAGGTAAAGGGACAGGATGTTCGTCAACTCCGACTTCAGCGATCTGTTACGCATTTTCAACGACCGCAACGTTAGGTACATGGTGATCGGAGTGGTATGCGGTTGTTCAATACGCCGAACCGCGCTTCACCAAAGACTTCGGACATGCTGATCAGTACCGACATCGCAAATGCGGAAGCGGTTCACTATGCCTTTACTGAATTTGGCGCGCCGTTATCAGGGTTTGAGCGCAAAAGGATTTTTCAGAGTGAGTGATTTTTTCTTCCAAATGGGCGTACCGCCCGTACGGGTGGATATTCTGATGGAATTCTAATTCAATTTGAAGAGTGCTGAACAGGCGCATGGAAGTTGATTTCGATAGGGGCTGAAAGTGATATTCATATCAAAACAGGACTTGATCGCGTCCAAGCGAGCCGCAGGTCGCCCACAAGATTTGATTGACGCGAATCTGTTGTCAGAAAATTAAACCGCCCAATGAAATCCATCTCGGCGGCGGATCTATTGAAAAGACCGTTTTCAACAACAATCAAGAACTCGGAGATTTTGCGAAGCAGATCTCCGAGTTCTTTTACAAGACAACATCTCCGAAGTATGGACGGGGTTACAAGATTAACCAACGACGATGACAACGACGCCATCTAATTTTGCAAAGAAACCGTCGGCAATTTTCATCACGCTCGGCGTTTTGTTTTTGTGCTGGCTGGCACGTAAGCCGCTCGAAACTTTCGCGCTCTGTCGTTGACCGCGAGTAAAGTCGCGGAATATTTCCGTAGTTACGACATTGGGGCATGACCACCATCTTGCGCGCTCATCTTGCAAGTGATCGTCGCGCTTCGATCCCCGGGCAGGCGCTTGTCTTCGCGGCGGGATATAAGCCGGGTTCATCCCCACACTGCTGATCACGATTCCGTCGCCAGGTTGAGCAGTCAACTCGCTTTCTTCCTAGCTCGTAAGATACGGCAAGCCGATTGCTTATCGGCTCGCTCGCAAAAAGCGATTGACTGCCGGGAGAAATGGCGCGTGGCATCAGGGAATCCTTTTGCTTCCTCGCGTTCAATCTGCCGATCTTTCCATCCGATGCAATGTGCTACGGCTGGTTTTTCCAGACGCATCAGCGGATCGAGATCTCCGCGTGAATTTTCTCGGTCGCTCTCGTTTCGACGATCTTCACGGTCGCAATCGCCGCGTATGGGTTCAACCTCCCCGCTGGTTTTGGGTGGTGATCGTTGTCGTTTTTCTGTTGTTATATTTCGGCTAAGCCGGTACGCGCGGGAGAATGATCCCCAAAATCGAGGCGGAAAACTAAACTGGTCAACATTATTGGCAAAGAATAATTCGGTCTTCTTGATGTCTCATGCGCAACATCCACTTCCCTGCTCGCATTGGCGGTGAGGAAAGGCTTATTCATCTTCCTCGTGCCGTACGCTGTTCGCATTCATAGATATCGCCGCCAGGCGTGCGAACACGCAACAGCCAGCGATTGTATCGAATCACATAACCCGCCAAGTGTGGACGGACAATTTCCAGTGACCTTTCAGCCTGCCAACTCGACCAATTGAATGAACGCCAATCGTAAGTGGTAGTGCGCGGCGAATCCGCAAAATACCTGTAACACGCCAAAAGCCGCGCCTTATTCCCTTGCCGTGCGCGGTGAAGTGGGCATCTTGCCATCCAGAAATTCATTAGCCAGAAGGGAATTTGCATCAATGGATAAAGACGCCAAGGAGGTACATTCAGGTTTTTACCGTGCCAACTACGATACACATTCCGCTGGATGATCGCGTTAAGCCATTGAAAAAGAAAAGCGATGCTCCAAAAACCCAACGAGGCCATCAAGGCGGCAAATGCAAAGAATTTTTCGCGGCGAATGATTTCAAGAACAACAACCGTGATCAAAAGTAAACCTAACCATACGAGAAAAATTTTTGGATATAACCGCAAACGCGAGTAGCCGTGCCAGCTAATGCCAAGTTCAATCCTTTTGATAAGCGGATGTAAGGATGATCATCACAAGAACAACCAGGGCGACACTCTAATCCTGAATAGATACGCTTTTTGAAATTCATTCTCTCGTTTTGTGAGCGTACTCAGCCCCAAGATCATCACTTGACTGAAGAAGGCTACGGTAATCAATCTGTTAAAACCACGACGGGCGTACTGGAATAGGTGTATCCAGCAACACCGATATTGGTCTCGCCTCCAAAGAAGTATTGAACTGTACAACCACAAAATCAGAAACAACAACGACACACTACTTCAAAACAACCGCCGACTCGGTGAATCCTAAAAGGAGCCATACCGGTTTCTCTTCACCGATCAGCTTTTTATCAGCGCTCCTTGACACACTATGCAAAAATACGCCAACAAGAAAGTAAGCACAGAACAAAATCAGGATCAACCGCCTGATATTTTCTTCGGCATCTTCAAAAAGTTGTCAAGTTTTTGATTAAACACAACATCAGCTGAAGCCAGTAAGGACGCAAAACACAAGATAATCGGCAGGGCGATAGCCAATCCGCGCACAATCCCCAAAGATAGCGAACTCTTCCCTAAAGTAGTAGCAGCCCGATCCTTACGGACTTGAAGCGCGAACTGTATGGGTCGCACAAGAATATCAAGGACAAGCAAAATTGACTTGTTGAAATAATCCAACAGCCCATAAAGAATCCATCTACCGCCGAGATAAGACGAAGCAAATAAGCCGCTCAAAAGGAGCGTAAATGTAAAAGCAAGAAAGCTTGTCAGTGGTTCACGCCGCACAAACGACACAAAGGCAAAAAATAAAAACGGCGGATTAAGAATAAACTTTCGAAGGCAACAGTCCGCTTGCAACCAGCCAATAGCATCCACCGACAAGACACAAAATCAAAAAGATGGAAAAGTTAACTCCAATCGCTTGATCCCAAAACAAAAATCGAAAACCAACCAAGAGCCAATGCCAAAAGCATGAGCAAAACTGGCAGAAATGAATAGACTGCGCGTTATGCATATTTTGATCTACAGATTGTTCTTCTGTTGTTTCATTCATTTTAATTTAGCCCTGTGAAATTTATGGATCCAGATTTGCCGTCGGCAAGAAGCGCGGCTGTCTGCGGAATTGAGTCGCTTGCTCGAAGGTGTACGCAAGTCGAATCAATGTCGGTTCTGCCATGCGGTTGAGAAAAATGAAATTCCCACCGCAAACCGAACACATACCCTGCCGGCATCGTGATGTGCGGATACCCCGCCACCGCAGCAGGCGACGGATCCATATCCCAATTGATCGCGTCGCCGTTGGCGAGGTCAATCACCCACGCGGGTCCGCCCGAAGGCACAACGATCGCGTCGAGCGCGCATTTCTTCATCGTCGCGTCAATCCCCTGCTTGCGGGCAAGCCGCAAATTCTTCGCCAGCGCAGATTTATATTTGCGAGACTTCAGCGTGCCGCCTGAGCGCCATCGTCATGTGTTCCTGCCCGAAATACGGTATCGCCCGATCGTCGTTCTCTTCGTTGAACTTGACCACATCTTCCATCGAATGGACTTGCACTCCGCTATCGAGCGAACTCAACATTTATTCAAGTCCGCCTTGAATTCGTAGTGCAACACTTCCATTTCGCTATCGCTGAATTTATCGAAATGCTTCACATCCGCAATAACGATCACCGCGCCGAGATGTTTCATCGCATCGAGACACGTCTCAAAAATTTTCGTCACACGCGGATCTGTCCCCGCCATATTTCGCGCGACTCCGATACGCGCGCCTTTGAGTCCGCTTGAGATCCAAAAAATTTGCGTAATTGGACAAACCCCGCTTCTTGCTCCGACGTGTGGCTGAGTCGCCCGCGTCAACCCCGGGCCATCGCCCCGAGCAAAATGGCGGCGTCGGCAACCGTCCGCGTCATAAACGGGCGTATCCTGGCCGTGCGCGATGGGGATGATCCCGCTTCGGCTGAGCAGTCCCAGCGTTGGTTTGATCCCCACGATCCCATTCGGTTCGCGCGGGGCAGATAATCGAGCCGTCGGTTTCGGTGCCAACCGCCCCAACGGATAAATTCGCCGCGATTGCTCGCGCCCGATCCGGCGGATAGAACCGCACGCGGAGCGATCCAGCGCATACGGGTTGCGAGTCAAGCCGCCCCGCGAAGACCATCCGCTGACCGAGCGTTTCCCGCGGAAGTTCGCCCACTCACCAAATTCGTCTTGCCGGCGATCACCGCGCCCGCCTTGCGAAGTTGCTTCACGATGAACGCATCCTGCGCGGTGTAATTCTCCAGCGCAAGCGACCCAGCGGTCGTCTGCATCCGTCGTGCGTGTCAATATTATCTTTGAGAAGGATGGGAATGCCGTATAATGCCCCGCGCGCTTTTTTCTTCTTTCGTTCCTCGTCCAATTTGCCTTGACGAGCGCGTCGGGGTTGATCTCGATGATCGAGTTGATGTAGCCCGTTTTTATCTATCGCTTCGATGCGCCCCAAATATAACTCGGCAAGCTGGCGCGCAGTCAACTCGCCCGAATCCAGTTTCTGGCGCAGTTCGAGAATCGTGTCCATCCAGGCAAGATCATGTTATCTACCGCCAATGTATTGTTCTAATTGCGCGATCAGCGGATTTCGCGCCTCCACAACTTCGCGCAGTACGTCGCGCACCGAAAGGATCTCGCCAATTTGCCGTTATCGTATACCGGGAGGTGACGGCGTTGCGTTCGATCATCAGTGACATACAGGTTTCAAGCTCTTCATCGGTTTGGATGAAAACTTTTCCGGGCCGCGATCTCGCCGACCTTGGTGTCTTTCGCGGTTTTCCCTCCAGTTCGAGTTTGCGCACGCAGTCCCGCCCGATAAGATCCCCTTCATTTCACCATCTACTACGAGCGCCGCGCCCATGTTGTGCGCCGCCATCGGCAGTTTCATCGCTTCCAGCACGCTTGCGGTAGAAGGGATTGCGTAGACTTCGCTCCCCTTTTTGCGGATCATGTCGCGGACGGTAGCCACGGTTCGCTCCTTTTTGTTTGTTTTTCAGAGTATAGACTCAAACGCCGTCTCTGGCAAGCAACTTGAGAAAATCATTTGCTTAGAAAATATTCTGCTGGATTTTCCAAAAACCTGTGATCTCGCGGATCTCCTCGGGGCTGAGACCCTCGCCACTGCCGGTCAGCAGGCTGAGCGTCTCGTAGTGAGCCGCGGTTTCAGCGTATTCGATCAGGTCAAGCGCGTGGAGGATGGACTCGTCTGCCCGCGCCATCACCCCGTGCCGCGCCCAGAGAACGATCTGATGGGTGCGAAGGGCGAGTTTAGTCTCCACCACCAACTGGGCAGACCCAGGCATGAGGAAAGGAAGGACGCCGATTCCCTCCGGCATGTTGGCGATGGTCTCCGGTTGCCAGCGCAGAAGTCGGCGGTTGAGCGTTTTTTCATCCTGGAATTCGGCGCGGTGACTGAGAGCAGTCAGGTAGATCGGCTGGGCGTGGAGGACAGCGTGGAGGGAAACTTTGCCGACCCGCATCCGCTCGGCGTGGACGCCCAAATGCGAGTTGAATTCGCTTGTCACGCGCTGAAAGAGACGCTGAGACGATGTGAATAATTTCCCATTGCGCCCGCCCGGCTCGACGACGACACAGGCAAGGTTTGCGAGCGGCGCATTGGCAATATCACGCAGACGCCTGCCCGAACCTGAAACGATTAACATCATCCCCGCGAGTTCGGGCGAGTGATGAGGCAGTTCCATCGCTTCGACTTGCGGAAAAAACGCGCTCACGTCCAGCGGCGCGCGCAAACAGACGGAGAGATTCCCCGCCGCGCCTTCGGCGGCTTTGATCTCGGCGAGCCGTTCTCCCACCACGCCAAGTTGATATAGTATTTGATTGATATCGGTCGGTTTGGATTCGGTCATCGCGGTGAAATTGTATCAATCAAGCAAGGCATTGGCAATTGCCAGAGAAACAAAAGACTCCCACCGGCTGGGAGTCTTCTTTCGTTTGTCGGGGTGCCGAGATTTGAACTCGGGACCTCACGGACCCGAACCGTGCGCTCTACCGGTCTGAGCCACACCCCGAAAAGCGTGTGCATTATACCATCCCAATTTGATTTGACAAGTTCATGGGTTCAGCAGAACTTCTTGCGAGTAAAGATAAAAAAGTCCCTCGATGCGGTCATCCGCTTGTCGAATCGTCAACCGCGCAGAGACGGGCTCGGTAATGTCGTAAGGGATCGTCGTTTCAACCAGTTGCGGCTCGATGTTTTCCACCGCGATCATGCGCGAGCCTAACACTTTTCCTTCCGGGTCAATGAGTTCGATGATGACCGGCTTCAAGTTGAAGGGCCACAGATCCATACGCAGGTTGAGTATCCCATCGGATGGCGATTCTTTTGGAAGAGGGTTGAATACTTTGACCGGCTCCGACGGATTGCCCGGCGTGGTGAGTTCGTTCACTCCTGAGGAAAGCAGGATCAAGCGAATCGAATACAACGACTGCATACGCCCGAACTCATCCTGTGTGCTGACGGAGAGTCTCGCCACCTCTGACGCGCCTCGAATCTCGAAGGCGACCGGGATCGTCTGTGGATAGCCTCGCGTGGAGGATGGCACATTCCGTTTGAGGGTGCGCGTGAGCAAGCGGCCGTCTTCGCCGTACAGGTCTACCTGCACAAGCTTGCTGGCGCCAACAGCGATTTCCATTTTTATTGTGATCGGCGAGATCACCTTGGACATCGGTCCCGGCGAGGTGATCATGATCGCTGATTGTTTGTGACCGGGGATGGAGGTGAACGTGAACGTCGGCGCGGGCGTGAACGTGGATGTCGGTTGAGGCGTTCGCGTCGGCGTCACCAGCGCGGATAACGCGGCGGAAGTTTCCGTCGCAGCTTGGTTCGCGGATTCCGCTGTTTGCGCGATGATGGTCGGCAGGAACTCCGGCGGGATCGCGGTTGGGAGGGCGTTGGGAGTCGGGGAGGCGCACCCAGCCAGAAGTCCGAGAAGAGAGGCGATGAAGAGGAGGCGTTTCATGAATCCACAAAGAAACGTCCCGCAGGTTCTTCATAAAGAAGTATGCAAAATGCAACCTGCGGGACGATTTGCGTAAAAAATTTTACAGTCCGTAAATCTCGCTGTATTTCTTTTTCAAATAGCGGACGTATGGCGCGGGCGTGATCTTCGAGCCGGTCACATTTTGTATGAGAGTTTGCGACTCGAATTTCTGCCCGTATTGGTGAATGTTCTTGCGGAGCCAGCCGAGCAATTCGCTGAAATCGCCTTTGCGGATCTTGTCGTCTAAGCCTTTGATGTCTTTGTTGATCTTCTCCCACAACTGCGCGGACACGAGATTGCCGAGCGCGTACGTGGAGAAATAACCGATCGCGCCGCCCGACCAGTGAATATCTTGCAAGACGCCTTTCGCGTCGTTGGGCGGAGTGACGCCGAGATATTCTTTCATCTTTGTGTTCCAAATTTCGGGCAGGTCTTTGAAATTGACCTTGCCTTCGACCATGGCGATCTCTAATTCGAGGCGGAGCATGATGTGCAAATTGTATGTGGCTTCGTCGGCGTTGACGCGGATGAGCGAAGGCTCCACTTTGTTGATGCCTTTGTGGAATGTCTTGAGGTTCACATTGCCGAGTTGAGACGCGAATGCCTTTTTCAGTTTGGGATAGAAAAATTCCCAGAACGGAAGCGAACGCCCGACGAGATTTTCCCACATGCGCGATTGCGATTCATGCACCGCGAGCGATGTGCCGCCCTCGAGCGGCGTGCGTTCGAAATCAGGATTGATGCCTTGTTCGTACATCGCGTGACCCGATTCGTGCATGGCGCTGAACAAGGTGGCAAGCGGGTTATCTGATTCGAAGCGATTCGTGATGCGCACGTCGTTGAGGCTAAACGAGGTCATGAACGGGTGTGCCGCTTTATCCTGCCTGCCGCGGCTGAAATCGTAGCCGAATTGTTTGACGATCTCCTCGCTGAAATCCCATAATTTTTTCTCGTTGTATTTTTTGTGCAGGAAATCATCTTTGACTTGCTTGCTCGCCGCAATGGCTTTGATCAACTCGACTTGCTGTGGGCGCAGTTCATTGAAGATGACTTTCACGTCGGCGGTCTTCATGCCTGGCTCAAAATCGTCTAGCAGCGTGTCGTACGGATGATCGGCTTTGGGATGGAACGAGATGTATTTGTGAACCAGCTCCACCACTTTTTCAAGATGCGGCTGGAAGATCGAATAATCGGATTTGCCTTTCGCCTCCACCCACGCTTCAAAGGCTTTGGAGGTGACGATGGCTTGCTCGACAACAAAAGAAGGAGGCACACGCTTTGCCTTGTCGTAATTCCGTTTGGCAACGCGGATCATCGCGGCTTCGTTTGAGCCAGAGTCGAATTCCGATTTCAAGTCGTCAAGCAGTTTGCCTACTTCATCGGCGATGAATTTTTCCTGCGCGATCTTGCCGAGCGTGCCGAGTTGTTGACCTCGCGCTTCGCCGCCTGCGGGAGGCATGTTCACTTGCTGGTCCCAGCCCAGCACAGCGGCGGAATGACCAATATCAGAGACTTCACCGAGGATCGCTTTCAGTTGATCTAATTTTTCAGACATGGTTTCTCCTTTTGATTTTTGTCGTTGCGAGGGCAACGATCTTCTGCCCGAAGCAATCTCCCGTGTTGTGCTGGAGATTGCTTCGTCGCTTCGCTCCTCGCAACGACATATTATTTCTAGTTAACCTTCCAACGCAACGACTTTCCCTGCAATGCAGACAACACTTCGTTCGCAATATCTTCGGATGCGCGGGATTGCGCTTCGGCGGTTTGCGCCCCGATGTGCGGAGTCGCGATCACGCGCGGATGGGAAACTGTCTCAGTCAATCCGGGCGGCTCGGCGCCGAAGACATCCAACGCCGCGCCTGCCACTTTTCCGCTGTTCAACGCGGCGACCAACTCAGACTCGTCAATGATGCCGCCGCGCGCCGCGCACACGATGCGCACGCCGTCTTTCATTTCAGAGAAAGCAAGTTTGCCGATCATGTCGCGCGTTTGCACGTTGAGCGGAAGATGAAGCGAGATAAAGTCGGACCATGCGTATAAGTCTTGGATCGAAACAGGTTCCGCGCCGCGCTGTTTGATGTCGCCTTCGGAGATCAACGGATCGTACGCGATCACGTTCATGCCGAACGCGGCGGCGCGCTTCCCCACTTCCACGCCGATGCGGCCAAAGCCGATCACGCCGAGGGTCTTTCCATTTAATTCCACGCCTTCGAGTTCTTTCTTCAACCATTTGCCTTGTTTCATGCCCGCATCCGCGCGAGGGATTTCACGCGCGAGCGCGAGCAAGAGTCCGAAGGTCAACTCAGCGACCGCCAGCGACGTGGACATCGGCGCGTTGACAACGGTGATGTTGTGTTTCTTCGCCGCGTCGAGGTCAATGTTGTCCACGCCGACGCCGGCGCGGCCGATGACCTTGAGGCGCGAGGCGGCGTCCATGAGCGAGGCAGTTACCTTTGTCCGACCGCGAACGATGAGTCCGTCAACGTCGGGGATCGCCTTGAGGAGGTCGTCCGCTGAAATATCTTTGCGGTCGTCCACATCGGCTTGCGCGCGCAAAATGGATTTTCCGCTTTCGTCTAGTCCGTCGGTAATGAGAATGTTGAAATTTGGCATGGGTCGAATTTTATCACGTAGAGGTAGAGAGTTCGCGCGGCAGTTGAACTGCCGCGCGAACAGAACGCATCATGTAGGGGCGACGCATTGCGTCGCCCCTACGAATTTATTCATATCGCAGCGCTTCCACGGGTTCAAGGTTCGCCGCGCGGTTCGCGGGATAGATTCCGAAGAACAAACCCACCGCCGCAGAAAAGATGGTGGCGAGCGCGACCGCATCCGCGCCGACGAGGGGCGTGAAGGCTGTGCCGTTCGCCGCGGCGATCTGACCGACCGTGAACGAGATCAGCCAGCCAAACATGATCCCGATGATGCCGCCGATAAGACTCAACAACGACGACTCGGTGAGGAATTGAATCAGAATATCGCGTTTGCGCGCGCCCAACGCTTTGCGCAAGCCGATCTCGCGCGTGCGCTCAGTGACCGAGACAAGCATGATGTTCATGATGCCGATGCCGCCGACCAACAAAGAGATGCCCGCGATGCCGCCGAGGAAGATGGTGAGAATTCCAGTGATGGATTGAAACGTGGTCAGCAAATCTTGTTGCGTGAACACGGTGAAATCATCCGCGCCGACGGGCGTGCGATGACGCTGACGAAGGATCTGCGAAATTTCTTCGGTCGCCATCAACACCGCATCGCCGCTGACCGCTTGCACGAGAAGCACGTCCACTTGATCGCGCGTGCTGCGTTTGATCAACCGCGCCTGCGCAGCGCTGAAAGGAATCAACACCACGTTATCTTCACTGCCGAACGCGCCGCCGCCCTTTGAAGCAAGCACGCCCAAAATGCGGAACGGCTGACCGTCAATACGAATCGTTTCGCCGGTGATGCCGTCGTGCCTGCCGAATAATTTATCCGCCGCTTCGGGCCCGATCAACGCCACAGACGCGCGTCCGAGCAAATGCTCCTCGGTGATGAATTCGCCCTCGGTCAATTCGTAATTGCGCACGCTGAAATAGTCCGGGGTCACGCCATCCACTTCAACGGTTGTGCGTTCGCCGCCGTATGTAATTTCGCGGTTCGCTTGCAACATGGGAGCCACCGCCGCCACCGACGGCGCGGCAAACGGATCGGAGATCGCGTCGGCATCTGCCAGCGTGATCGGGCGCGGATTGCGAACCGAATCGTCCGGGTTGCCGCGGAAGACGAACAGCAGATTCGTGCCGATGCCGCTGATCGAACCGGTGATGGACGCCTCCGCGCCGCGCCCCACCGCCAACATAGCGATCACCGCCGCGACGCCGATCACAATCCCCAACACGGTCAGACCGGACCTCAGCTTGTTCCCGCTGATCGATTCGAGCGCCTCAAGGAAGGCTTGCGCGATGCTCATTGCGTCACATCCAAAACGCCGTCGCGCAGACGGATGACGCGCTGGGTTTGTTCGGCGATCGTTGGGTCGTGCGTGACGATGATGAGCGTCGTCCCGCTTTCTTTGTTCAAGTTGAGCAGAAGATTCATGATCTCTTTGCCCACTTTAGAATCGAGATTGCCCGTCGGTTCATCTGCCATGATGATGGCGGGATCATTGACAATGGCGCGCGCGATTGCCACGCGCTGTTGCTGTCCGCCGGAGAGTTCGGTGGGACGATGCGTCATGCGGTCTTCCAAACCGACCGCTTTGAGCGCATCCATCGCGCGTTGACGCCGTCCGCTGGTGTTGCCCGAATAACGAAGCGGAAGTTCCACGTTCGTGATGGCGGTCTGGCGCGAAAGCAAATTGAAACTCTGAAAAACAAAACCGACTTTGCGATTGCGAATGTTCGCCAGCTGATCGTCGTTGAGCGAGGCGACCGGTTCGCCGTCCAGCACATATTCGCCGGAGGTGGGACGGTCCAAGCATCCCAGCGTGTTCATCAACGTGGATTTACCCGAACCCGATGGACCCATAATGGAAACGACTTCGCCGCGTTTGATCTCAAAAGATACGCCGCGCAAGGCTTCCACTTCCACTTCGCCCATTTTGTAAATTTTGCGAAGGTCGCGCGCTTCGATAACGTTGTTCATGGGATTAATTTCCGGGTCCGCCGCCGGGACCACCACCGGGACCGGTGAATTCAAGCGGAGGGTTCAGGATCACAACGTCGCCCACTTGCACGTCTCCGCCCGCGATCACGCTGACCGTGTCGCCCGACGCGCCGAGGCTGATCTCAGTCCGTACCGCCACGCCGTTCTTCAACAGATAGATCACGCGCTTTCCATCCACCACGCGAACGGCGCGATTCGGAACGAGAGGCACATCCGCGAGTTCATTGACGAGGATATTCACCGCGGCGGTCATGCCGGGCTTGACGAGTTGATCGGCGTCGGTCAATTCGACCGTCACTTTGAAACTCACCACGCCGCCAGAATCCGTGCCAGCCTGCGCCACTTGCACAACTTCGCCGTGATACGTTCGGTCAAGGATCGCGTCAAACGATAATGTGACTGGTTGCCCGACAGCCACGCTGTTGATGTCCACTTCTGAAACTTCAACGTCCACAAGCAGGCTCGTCATGTCATCCAAACGGAAAGCCGACGCGCCTGCGCTGACCTGATCGCCGGGCAACGGAATCGATTCGGTCACAGTGGCGGCAAAAGGCGCGGTGAGGCGAGCCAGATTGATGGTCGCTTGAGCCGCATCCACGCGGGCTTGCGCGGCGGCGATCTCCGCGATGTTCCCACCGGCGAGACGATCATACTCGCGCTGAGCATCGTCTAATTTTGCTTTTGCCAGCGCGAGGTCTTCATCCGCTTTTTTCTTGGTGGCTTCGCTGGCATAGCCCATATATTCTTTCAGCACCGGCACTTTGCGGCCGCCGATGGTTTTGTAAATAATTTCTTTGATGCGATATCGCCCATTCAATTGCTGACGCCAGTTGTAGGATTTATCGTAAGCCTTTTGCGCGTCGCGCAAGGTCAGCACCGACTGAGCAAGCGCAGTATCGGAGTTGAGCAGTTCATTCAATGACTGTTGCGCGCTGGCAAGATCGGCTTCCGCAAGGATCACGCTTTGCGGGAGCGAGGTCTTCTGCAAATATGCCAGCACAAAATCGGCGGGGATGTTATCGCCAACTTTCACATTGACCACGTCCACCGTGCCAGCCGCCTGCCAGATCAACACAGCCGATTGCTTGGCACGGACGGCTCCCGTCGCGCCGATGGTGGCGGTGAGATCGCCGCGCGCGATGGTTTCGGTTTCATACTGGGTTGTTGACGCGGCTGCCGAACGACTTTTGACCGCGTACGCGGCGATCAACACGCCCGCGATCAGCAGAAAAAGCAACCACCATTTTCTTTTATTGAAAAATTCTTTCATTTGAGATTCCTCCGAAAATTGCTCGATAGCCACGAAATTCTACTCGACAAATATGAATTGACGGTGAACAGACCGAAAGGCTCATCCAAATCTTACACAATTGAAATACGATTCGGGGAAAGAATTGTTGCGCAAGTCGTTTTCGCCACAGAGATCACAGAGATTCTGAGAAAAACTCAAAGGTCTCTGCGCGCTCTGTGGCTTCACGCGCCACGATAGTCAATCACATCGTTTTGATGGACCAGCAGACCGAATCCCTGCTGATATAATTTTGCCATGCTCTATCGCCTCCTCCGCATCGTAGATTTTGTTTCGATCATCCTTGTCGTTGTTATTTTGGGAACAGGCTCCACGCCGCGCCTCACCGGGCAAACCGACCGCGTCCGCGCCTTCACGCGGGGGATCGAATTCGACTACCCAACGTGGGTGTGGGATGCGAGCTGGATCAAGTTCGAACAAAATGTCATCGGCTTGCCCAATCTCTTCGACCGCGAAACGAACAAGCAGATCGTCTTCGAATATTTGCGGACAACCCAACGCCTCATGCAGATCGAATCGCAACTTGAGCGCATCTTCGCCGACCCAAACGTCAAAGACAAAGACGCGACCAGCGCGTTCCTGCGCAAACAACGCGACGAGTTGCTCGAAAGACAACAATTAATTGGTCCGCTTGCCGAAGCGACGTTCCAAAGCCAGATCACGCAAGCGCTCGCCGAATTGAATCTCACCAGCGGCGGGCAACCCATTCCACCCGCGCTGTATCACACCACGCCGACGCCGCTCGCGCTCATCGTCTCGCCGCGCGGCATCATACAACAATCCGCGAACATCTCCCTGTTGCCCACGCTCGCGCTGGACGACCAGATCGCCCTTGAGGATCGAGTCGCCAAATCCCTCGACGTTTCAACGCTCACCGTCCCCATCGGCGGCGTGGGCGTGTATCCCACCATGGTCACCGAGACCACCAACTTGCCGTGGCTCTTAGACACGATCGGTCACGAGTGGACGCACAACTATCTCAATTGGCATCCGCTCGGAGTCAATTACAGCACAACGCCCGAACTTCGCACGATGAACGAGACCACCGCATCCATCGCGGGAAATGAAATTGGGAGTTATGTGATTCAAAAATTTTATCCCGAGCTCGCAATTTCACCGGCGGATCAAAACGCCTCAACCCGACGGGCAGACTGGGTCGCCTTTGGCTTCGCTCCCCTCCCTTCAAGCGGATTCGGCGAACCCGCGCCCTTCGACTTCCGCGCAGAGATGCACACCACGCGCGTCCACGCGGACGAGTTGCTTGCAGAAGGAAAGATCAAAGAGGCTGAAGAGTACATGGAACAGCGTCGTCAATTTTTCTGGCAGAACGGCTATTTGATCCGAAAATTGAACCAAGCCTACTTCGCTTTTTATGGCGCGTATGCCGATGTGCCCGGCGGCGCGGCAGGCGAAGACCCGGTGGGACCCGCCGTGCGGAAGTTGCGCGAACAAAGCGACTCGCTCGCCGATTTCGTCAACACTATCGCATCCATGACATCCTTCGATCAATTGAAAGAGACGATAAATAAATGACGGGCAATTTTTTTTCTCAACGCCGAACAAAACGGATCGCCTCGATTACATTCGGCGTCGTCTTTCTTCTTTCCTCTTTCCTCGTCGCCTGTTCTCCCGCGCCCTCGCCAACCCCCACCGCGGTTTTGCCCACGCCAAAACTCATCTTCCCCACGCAAGCGCCGATCTGCACGACGCTCGAAGTTGAGCCAACGCCGGGACCGGAAGAGCCGTCGCTGTTCCCTCCCGAAAGCGCGGACGATCACGCGCGCGGCGCGACAAATCCGTCTGTCACCATCACCACGTATGTGGATTATCAAGAAACAACCGCAGCGCGTTCTTCGTTGACGTGACGAATCAACTCATCGCCGAATATCCGAACGATGTGCGCGTCGTCTATCGTCCGTTCCGTTGATCGGCTCTTTTGACAAATCCGCGCTTGCCGCGCAAGCCGTCGAAGATCCGCGAACAAGCAAGGAAAATTTTGGGAGATGAACGATCTGCTTTTCGTTCAACACAATAACTGGATACAACTTCTCCCCGACGATTTCAAACAGTGGCTCGCCGTGCAAGCCGCGGACTGGAAGTGGACGTTGACCAATTCAACGCCGATCTCGCAAGCGACGAGACCGTTGCCAAAGTCCAAAGTTATGCCGACGATGGGAATAAAATCAGGATCCCGGCACGCCGCTCATCCTCGTCAACGGGCAGATCTACGGCGGTCCGCGCGATCACGGAAGTTTGAAAGACATCGTCGCATTGATCTCTCGGCAAACGGCAATTCACTTCCTGCCCGCCATACACAGTGGACGCGACCAGAGCAATACTGCGCCGCCACCTTGCACACCGAAAAAGAATGTAGTCATCGAGATGTTCACTGGTCAGCGCCCGCACGATTAGCTCGTTCATCTTCCTCGCGCAAAACGGATGGTACGACGGCATCGCATTTCATCGTGTCATCCCCGACCTCTTCGCGCAAGCCCGGCGACCCCAGCGGCACAGGCAAGGGCAATCCGGTTATTACGTGATCACTGAAATCCTTCCGCGCTGAAATTCGCAGCCGCCAGCATGGTGGCAATGGTCAACTCCAGACCCGACACGAGCGGAAGCCAGTTCTTCATTACCTATGCGGCGACCCCGCAGTTCGACGGTCAATACACGATCTTCGGACAAGTCATCCGACGGACGTGTTAAAATTCGCTCACTCCGCGCGACCCACAACCTGGAACAGAATTACCGCGAAGACCATTGTTGAGTGTTGAGATCGAAGAGAAATAAAATCAATCGTGATAAGATAACCACATGCCCTTCAACATACGCTTCCGCCGCGCGCAACGGCGATCTCATTCAGCTCGTCGGCTTGCAGCATAAACATTTCATCCTGTCTGCTCGAGGCCCGGGCGCAAAGTTCGAAACGCATCGCGGCATTTTGCAACACAACGATCTGATCGGCAAAGCGTGGGGCACGCAGGTATTCAGTCACTCGGCGCGCCGTTCTTCGCCCTGCAACCCTCCGCTCGCAGACCTGCTCACCAACTTGCCACGCACCACGCAGATCATGTACCCGAAGGATATCGGCTTCATCATCGTGACGATGGGCGTGGGGCCCCGGTCAAACAGTGATGGAAGCGGTTCAGGCTACGGCTCGATGACCACCGCGCGCTGGCATACGCGATCGGCGATTCGGGGCGCGTGATCTCGTACGAGGTCAAGAAGCCCGACACGCAAAACCTCGCGCGGAAAAATCTCAACCGCTTTGGGCTCGCCTCGCGCGTAGACTTCAAACTGCGCGACATTGCGGAGGGAGGCTTCGACGAAACCGACGCCGACTCGTTCTTCCTCGACGTGCAGATCCATACGACTATATTGCGCAAGTCGCGCGGCTCGGCGGCGGATTCTGTGCTGTCTCATGCCCGACGTTCAACCAAGTGGAAAAAGTGTTGCAAGCGTTGCGGCAAAATGATTTCGCCTTCATAGAAGTGTGCAGAAATTTTGCTGCGCCTTCAAACCCGAACCCTCGCGCCTGCGTCCCACCGACCGCATGGTCGCGCACACAGATTCCTTGCTTTCGCGCGCAAGATCGAGCCAAATACCGATCCGCGCGGGAAAGAGTTGATAGATGAAATTGGTTCATCGCGCGACAATTGACGCTTGCAAAGATCGTTGTTTTGCGGTACGATACATAAAGCAAGAGCACCCTATGCGCAGATCGTTATATGAAATCCGTGTTCCTGATTCGCACCAGGTCAATACGGCTTTAGCAAAAAAAGACATCCAGCGGCGGTTTATCCGAATGGCTGGTGTTTTCCTTGTTTACAGAGGGACAGGTATCGTCTGGAAAAGCGGGGCAACTGCTCGGAATATCGCGGATCGAATTCGCCGAACTGCTTCGCGTACGCGGCGTGGCTTACGTCAATTTCCTCCCGAAGAAATAAACAGGAGTTCCTGGCAAGCAAGAGCCTGCATTGATTCAGGCTGGTGAATAGGAAAAGAGGACTCAACTATGCGCCGAGCATTCCGCCGCCAAACAGAAAAGCATTTGCAAGACAAGTCCCGCCGATTCTACAGGAAGCCAACCTCGCCTTCGACAAAGGCGAATTCGGTCGCGCCGCCGAACTCTTCGAGCGGATCGCCGAAGGCTTCGACGCGCGAAACGGACGCGCGCTCCGCTCTTTCATTTGCAAGCGGGACGCGCGCGTGTTCTCGCCGGTCAAACCGCGCTGGGCATCACTCCGCCAAGCGCCCGGACTCGCATTCGCCGAGCGCCAAAACTATCAACGCTTGCTGAACGCGAAAACTCGCATCGTAGACGAACTCAACTCGCGCGGCTTGACCAACGAAGCCAAAGATATTGAAGCATGGTTGAAGGCATTGCTATCTGCTCCTGAGTTGGATACGTTAACCTTAAAGCGAAGAAACCCGTCTTGCCGACTCACTGTCCGCAATGCGGCGCGGCGCTTCGACCTGATGAAGTCGAATGGCTGGACGAAGTCACGGCAGAGTGTGGTTATTGCGGAAGCCCTGTGCGAGAAGGTGATTCGTAGGACAAATTGGCAATTTGTCCTACAGCCCACCTGTGGATCTCACACCGAACAATTTATCTCCCAACGATTACAGAATCCTCTGCTCTGCGGGACGCTTCACTCCGATAGTTATGCAGAGATTGACGTCCTCAACGATTCACAACTCAAATGCGCGGCGGTTCTCATTCCGCTTGTCAGGCAGAATAACGAGTGGCACATCATATTCGCGCCGCACGGACAAAGTCAGATCGCACAAAGGACAAGTCTCTTTCCCGGGCAGCGCGTGCGACGAAGGCGAAACGACTCCGAACAAACCGCGTTGCGCGAAGTGGAAGAGGAGATCGGTATTCGGACTCGCGATGTAAACATTTTGGGGAGGATGGCAAACCTCATCACAATTTCTTTTTTTCGAGTCACGCCGGTCGTGGGCGTTGTGAAGTGGCCCAATGTTTTCCGCGTGGGAGAGGATGAGGTGGCGCGCGTGTTCACGATTCCGCTCGAATGGCTCGCGAAGGCGTCAACCCGGTGGCAGTTCGAACGTCCGAACACGACGCGGACTCTCATCGCCTATCATCCCTACGATGGAGAATTGCTCTGGGGCGCCACCGCGCGCATGACGGTAGACTTCCTAAATGTGCTGGGATTGTAAATGTCATTGCGAGGAGCGCTCGTGTTCTTCGCGACGAAGCAATCTTCCTCATCGTATTGGAGATTGCTTCGTCGTCGCTTCACTCCTCCTCGCAACGACATAACAAAACTCCCCGAAAAAATTCGGGGAGTTTTTTGATGAAAGAATTTTACTTCTTCTTCTCGTCGGGAACTTCTTCTTCCTTCTTGCCGCGTTCCACAGAGAGTTCGGGTTCGGTCGGTGTGACTGCCGCCGCGACCGCGCCTTCCGCGCCAGCGACAGGAGCCGCATCTTCTTCGACCTTCGGCATCGTCGCCACAACGATCATCGTTTCCGCATCGTCGAGCAAACGCACCTTATCTGAAAGTTGAATGTCTTTCACGCGCACGCCGTCGCCGATCTTAGCGAGGACAGAAATGTCCACCTCGATGCGCTCAGGCAGATCAGCGGGCAAACATTCCACGCGCAACTGCTCGAGGTTATGCACCAGCACCGCGCCATAATCCTTCACGGCGATAGACACGCCGCTGAAGTGAACGCTCACAGCCGCGCGCAATTTCTCGTCGGCAGAAACCGCAAGGAAATCAACGTGCAGTAAACGATTCTTGATGTAATCGCGCTGCTTCTCGCGCACAAGCGCGGGATACTGCTTGCCGTCCACATCAAGCGTCACCAAACTAGAAGATGTGATCTTCCCCAACGCGAGCGAGGCTTCATGCGAATTCAACAGCACATTGACCGGTTCGGTATGGCGACCATAGATCACGGCAGGTAATTTCCCCTCACGGCGCAATGCTTTCACCTGCTTGCCAACCACATTGCGTTTTTCCGCTTTTAGAACAACTTTCTCCATCGTTTCTCCTTCGAGCGCCTCTCACTCAGGTCTGCGGACTTAAGTCCGCACTCCGGATTACCTTCGCTCTATGAAATGAATTTCTGTAGTGACGAATTCATTCGTCATCATTAAAGCGACTAACGCCGCTACTACATTTAATTTCGCCTGACCAAAAAACGACCCAGCAATAACATCAACCCACCGAACAAACCGCCGATGAGTCCCGCGATCACCACGCCGCGAGTATCCAGCATTGTGGTCACATTGCCGTTTACATTTCGCGCCAGCAAGAGGGTTGTGCGAACGTCTTCCGCATGGACATCTCGCGCCGTCAGATAGCCGACCGCGCTGTGGTGGATGTCTACGTTTCCTGCCGCGACTGCGGCTGTGTACCCGTTCACCGACGTTTTCTCCGCCTGAACGAACCCAATCGCGCCAGCCTCAACCGACACATTCTCCGCTTGAACGACTGCGAGCGCGGACTGCCTCGCGTGGACGAGCGTCGCCTTCACATTTGCCGCCGCGCTTTGATGAAGCTCGACTTCGTCGGCAGTGATCGTCTCCGCGTCGGCTTGGTGCATCCGCACCCACTCAGCGTGAACAGATTGCACGTCCGCTTGTGAAATGTTCGTCACCTGCGAAGATTCAAACTCTGGCAACTCTTCCGGCTCAACCATAGCGGGCGAGATTTTACCATAGAAAATCTCTCCGCCCTGAGCGGAGAGCCGAGCGGTTTTTGCTCGGATCGCAGTCGAAGGGCAGGCAGTTGCCCGCCATCCCACGCTTCGACTACGGGACTGACGAGCACAGTCCCTCCGCTCAGCGCGAGCGTTGCGCTTTCATCGCATCCGCCACCCCATGCGACATTTCATCCTCTCGTGCGTCAAGTTGCGCGACAATATTTCGATAATCCTCGTCATTGCGATTCTGGCTCAACTTATAGTTTGCCTCGATCCTCGTCACCTCGATCTGAAATGCGACGATGCCTTTGATTTCCTTCGCCACAAAATCCTGCGGTAAGGTTTCCATCTTGTAATGGCTCGCCGTCTCGTGGCGATCAACCAACCGCTTGAGAATTTGATACGCCTCGTCATAGTCTTCGACGATTCGCGTTTTGCCGTAGACATGCACCGCCTGATAATTCCACGTCGGCACGTTGACGTGGTTGTACCACGTGGGTGAAATGTACGTGTGCGGTCCATGAAAAATAGTCAATACTTCCTCGTCACGTTCAAACGTCTTCCAAAGCGGATTCACCCTCGACATGTGTCCATTGATAAAAATCCGCTCGCCCTCCTCGAAGACCTCCACTAACAAATGACTCGCCGTCGGCTTCCCGCCATCATATGACACCACAACAGCAAACTCATTCTGCCGCATAAACTCAATAATTTTCGCTCGATCTTCTTCACGATACAACTTCGACGTATACATTTTTCTCCTTTCGATATGTCACCCTCCCAAAAAACACCGGGACGATGTGAGGGAGCGGTTTCCAGCGACCGAAGGGTCTCTGATGAGCCTGTTAGAGATGCTTCGCCGCAAAGCGGCTCAGCATGACATAACGAATTTATATGAATGTTTAGATGTTCAGTATAACCCACCAATCTCCAGTCTCTAATCTCCACTCTCCAATTCTCTAATTCTCCTATTTCTTTTGCTCCCTCAATTACAAATTACCAATTACTCTAACGGTATAATCCCCTCCAATGAAAAAATACCTCCTCTTCACCGTCTTCATCTCAGGCATGACCACGCTCGCCGCCGAACTCGCGGCAGGGCGTCTCATCGGCAACGTGTTCGGCACAAGCAACATTGTTTGGGCGAGCATCATCGGGTTAATCCTCATCTACCTCACGCTCGGCTACTTCCTCGGCGGCAAATGGGCGGACGCAAACCCGACTCCTGCCGCGATGTACCGCGTCCTTGCGTGGGGCGCGTTCACGCTGGGACTTGTCCCCTACGTTGCGAGTCCCGTCCTTCGCGCCGCCGCGACCGCGTTCGACACGTTGCAAGTCGGAATCCTCGGCGCGTCGTTCGTTGCGGTGTTGATTCTGTTCATCGTCCCCATCACATTGCTCGGAACAATTTCGCCATACGCGATTCGCCTGACCGTGGACGATACCTCCCGTGCGGGACAGACTTCGGGACAGATCTACGCGATCTCGACTCTCGGCTCATTCATCGGGACGTTTTTGCCAACCCTCGTCACCATCCCCGCGATTGGTACAAAGAACACATTTTTATTGTTCAGCATGATCCTCTTGCTGGTCGCGCTCGTTGGGCTGGCGCGTTTTGCAAGTCAACGCGACATGCTCAAATATATTTGGATGCCATTTGTTTTAATTGCGCTCGCGTTGCTTACCGCGAATCAATCCATGAAAGCGAGCGCGTCACAAATCTACGAAACCGAATCCGCATACAACTACATCGAAGTGTTGAATCAAAACGGCTTCACGATCTTGCGCCTCAACGAGGGACAAGGCGTCCATTCGATCTATCACCCCGACACCCTGCAATACAACGGACCATGGGATCAATTCCTCGTCAGCCCGTATTTTTACGCGAACCGCAAGCCATCCGATATCAAGCGCGTCGCCATCGTTGGTCTCGCGGCGGGGACGACCGCGCGGCAGATGACCGCCGTCTACGGAAACATTCCCATTGACGGCTACGAACTCGACCCGAAGATCGTCGAGGTGGGGCGAAAATATTTTGGCATGAACCTGCCCAACTTGAACGTCATCATCGGCGACGGACGCACTCAACCCCAGGCGAAGCGAACAAAAATATGACATCATCGCTGTGGATGCGTATCGCCCGCCGCACATTATCCGCACATGACGACACAAGAATTCTTCGAGATCTGCGCCTCCCACCTGACGGAGGACGGGGTACTCACCATCAATTCTGCCAGCGTCTGGCGACCGCCGCTATCATCAATGGACTCGCCACCACGATGGCAACCGTCTTCCCTTCTATTTATACGGTTGACATTCCGGTTCGTTGAACACGATGATCTTCGCCACCAAGCAGAAAACAATCCCTGAAAACTTTGCGATGAACTTGCTGGCTTTATCGAATGACTAACAGTTAATCCATTGCTCATCACAACCATGCAAGTGACATTTGCCAACCTCAAAACGGGATTCGAGCCAACGACCGTTTTCACCGACGACCACGCGCCCATCGAATGGATCGTCAACGACATGGTGATTCGGTTTATTCTTGAAGGTGGGACGCAATACCTGCAATGAAAAAGTTTCTCATCCTCACTTGGCTCGTCGCCCTCCTCGTCCCTCTCGCGCTCATCGGGCTGGGACTACGCCTGCTCTTGACGACAACATTCATCAAAATTGAATACAACATGCCGTACTTTCCGCCCGATGAGTATGGTTTCACAAAAGAAGACCGTTTGAAGTGGGCGCCGTACGCGGTGGAATATCTCGTCAACAGCGCGGATATTTCCTATCTTGGCGATCTCACATTCGACGATGGAACTCCGCTGTACAACGAGCGCGAGTTGAGTCATATGGATGATGTCAAGCGCGTAACAAAGGGCGCGTTGAATGTTTGGTATGCGACTCTCGCTGTCTTGCTCGCGCTGGGGATTTGGGCAAAAGTCGCTCACTGGGAGCAGGCGTACCGTCGAGGCTTGAGGCGAGGCGGGTGGCTGATGGTGGGGCTGGCAGTCGCTATCGGTTTGATCGTCATCGTTGGAATCGCCGTCAACCCGAATGTCTTTTGGGGATTCTTCACGGCGTTTCATAAATTATTTTTCGAAGGCGACTCGTGGTTGTTCCTCTATTCGGATACATTGATCCGCTTGTTCCCCATCCGCTTTTGGCAGGATGCGTTTTTGATCGCGGCGTTCATCGCGCTCGGCGGAGGGTTGACATTGGGGACGGGGTTGGAGAAATAATGTACTGCGTACTGCGTGTTTCGTATTACGTAGTACGCAATACGCAGTATGAAGTCCGGTGTATAATTTCGATCGAGGAAACTAACAAATGGCAGATTCGTTATCGCTTGAAAATAAAGTGGCGGTGGTGACCGGCGGCTCGCGCGGAATTGGTCGCGCGGTGGCGCTGGAATTGGCGGCGCGCGGCGCGGCGGTGGTCGTCAACTACAACAAATCCTCGAAGCGGCAGACGAAGTGGTGAAAGCCGTTCAATCGGCGGGAGGAAAAGCCGCCGCGTTTCAAGCGGACGTGTCAGACTTCAAGCAGGCGGAGGCGTTGATCAAGTTTGCGATTGACACCTTCGGCGACCTGAGCATCCTCGTCAACAATGCAGGCATCACCAAAGACACTTTAATCATGATGATGTCTGAATCGGATTGGGACTCGGTCATCGCGACGAATCTCAAATCCACTTTCAACTGCTCGAAAGCGGCAGTGAAGCACATGATGCGAAAACGCGTCGGACGAATCATCAACATGGCATCGGTGGCGGGACAGATGGGGAATCCCGGTCAGGTGAACTATTCCGCTTCGAAGGGCGGACAGATCGCCTTCACAAAGTCATTGGCGCGTGAAGTGGCGGCGCGAAATATTACCGTCAACGCCATCGCGCCCGGGTTTGTGGATACCGAAATTCTCGACGCGATGCCGCCGAGACTCTCGAAGCCGCGCTGAAATTAGTCCCGCTGGCGCGGAAGGGCAAGCCCGAAGAGATCGCTTACGCGGTCGCATTCCTCGCCTCCGATCAAGCCGCGTTCATCACCGGTCAAGTGTTGGGTGTGGACGGCGGAATGGCGATGATGTAGAAGATACATCGGTGGTTGAGTAGTCCCGCGATGCTCGTCGCGGGATGTATCGAAACCAACTGGTATTCAAAAGTAATCTTGCAACAATAATTGCTCTGCTTACTTGTGGTTTCGATACGCCCTCGCTTCGCTCGGGCTACTCAACCACCGATATAGGAAAATAATGACAGACTCTCCCTCCCCCGACAAAACCACCATCGCCCCGGATGTGCTCGTCACCATCGCGAGGCTGTCGGCGTTGAGCGTGCCGGGCGTCAGCCGCATGGCAAGCGTCAGCGGCGGAGTGAATCGGCTCTTCAAACGCGGAGTCCAGGATGGGGTGCGGATCGAAGTCGAAGAGAATGTCGTCACCACGAGGCTGTATCTGATCCTGAAAAGAGACGTGAACATCCGCGAGGTGAGCCGCAACGTGCAAGAACAAGTTGGGCGCGCCCTGCAAGATATGGTCGGCATGGAGATCGGCTCCATCGCGGTGCATGTCGAGGATATTGATTACGATGGAGAGGCGCAGACAAAATGAAGCCCCGCACCAGAGCGCGTTCGCTCGCTCTGCAAGTACTTTACGAAGTGGATATTGCAAATCATCTCCCCGGCGACGTGTTCAAAGCCCGGCTGGATGAATCGCCGTTATCGGCAGACCTCGCCGAGTTTGCCCGCAAAATAATTTTTGGCGTTCTCCCCCTCACGCAGAATCTCGATTCACTCATTGCAAAATACGCGCCCGAATGGCCCCTCGACCAGATCGCGGCAATTGACCGCAACATCTTGCGCATCGCATTGTGGGAACTTGCCGCGTCGAACGAAACGCCGATCAAAGTAGCGATCAACGAAGCGGTGGAATTAGCGAAATCCTACGGCTCCGATTCCGCGCCGCGTTTCGTCAACGGCGTGCTTGGCTCGCTGGCAGATCACCAGCATGAAATTAAACAAAGTTTACAGCAGGCGTAAATGGAAATTTTAGGCGTTGGACCTTCTGAGTTAATTTTCATCATTATCCTTGCCATCATCGTGTTGGGACCAAGAGACATGCAGAAAGCGGGACGCACCATCGGGCGTTGGTTGAATCAAGCGAGCCGATCGGAATTTTGGAGACAGTTCCGCGATGCGGCAAGCGTGCTCAATAACTTGCCGCAGAAATTAATGAGAGACGCAAATAAGGAACTGTGGGAGGCGGAGCAAGATTTACAAAACACCATAGATCCCCAGCGGAGAAAGTCCTTGCCGTCACAGCCGATGCCGACATCTTACAAACAACCAGATGCGCCAAAAGCGGCAACCAACTCGCGCCCCGAAGACGAATCTGCGGATGAGCCGCGCACGCCAAATGACTAAATTCTTCCGAATCCTTTTCCGCGCAGTTACATTTCCATTTGTGCTGGTTTATCGAATCCTCAGAGCGCCGTTCATTTTGACAGGACGCGCCTGGAGGTTCCTCAACACGGAACCTGAGGAGAGCGCTTTTACAGAGACGATCGCCGGGATGCTTTCGAATGAAAAAATTCGCCAGCAGGTGTGGGATGAAGTTGATACACTGCGCGGGCATCTCCTACGGTCGGTTATCTGGCTCGCGATAGGAACAGGGATTTCATTTTTATACACACAACAGATCATAAATTTTCTTGCGATCCCTGTTGGCGGATTGGGTCAACTCAAAGCCATCGAGGTGACGGAGTCGGTTGGCGTATTCATGCGAGCGGCTCTGCTAAGCGGAATTATTCTTTCTTTTCCATTCATCGCGTTTGAAATTTGGTGGTTTGTCGCTCCGGGGCTGCGATCGCGCGATCGAAAATTTTCTCTCGCGGCAATCCCGCTTGGAACGATCCTTTTCCTCTGCGGTGTTGCATTTACCTATTTTGTCATGCTTCCTGCCGCTTTGCCAATTCTTATCAACTTTATGGGAATCCAAGCCGAGTTACGCCCAGAGTCGTATTTTGGTTTTATTACAGGCTTGATGTTTTGGATCGGTTTGTTCTTTGAATTCCCATTGATCGTTTATGTCCTCACTTCGATCGGGCTGGTTAAACCCAGTATGCTTTCGCATCAATGGCGGCTTGCCGTCGTCATCATCGCCATCCTCGCCGCGGCAGTGACGCCCACCGTTGACCCGGTCAACATGAGCCTAGTCATGTTGCCGATGATATTGTTATACTTCGTCAGCGTCGGATTGAGTTACGTGGCAGTGGCACTGCGCGGGAACAAACAGCCGAACGAGGAGAAAACGCCCGAGCAGTAACAGCAAGCCGCCCGTCGGAAAGAACGAGAAGAGGAGAGATCATGAAGTCACGCGCCGCATTACCGCGTCAATTCCTTATATTTATTATCATCCTTGCGCTGGCGAGTCAGGCGTGCGCCATTTCATTATTCGAATGGCCCACATTTCCCACGCCGGATGTTGGAACGCCGATCCCGTCGGGTCCGACAGCCACGCCCGCGCCGCGCGCGCAAGTCACGTTCACTGTCCGCCTGCCAGAGCCGCTGTTGCCCGGCGAGACGCTTGAGATCAGCGTTGTAGATGAAGTGACCGGGCTTGCCTATAACCCGACGCCGTATTCGATGTCGCCGGTGGACAACGTGACGTACGCCGCGCAATTAGACATCCCCGATCAAGCCGTCATCCGTTATCGTTACGTGCGCAAGAACGGCGCGAACATTGTCAATGAAGATACGAACAGCGATCAAACGATCCGCTATCGTTTGTTTTACGTGAACGGGAACACACAGATCACCGACACGGTCAGCAGTTGGAGCGACAAGCAAGCCAATACGCTTTCGGGAAGCATCAGCGGTTCGGTTCTCGACGCGGAGACCGGCGCGCCCATCCCCGACCTGCTCGTCACCGCGGGAGGCGTGCGCGCGTTCACCGACTCGGCGGGGCGATTCCATATCCCAGACCTGCGCGGCGGCACGCATAACCTCGTGGTGTACGCGATGGACGGGACCTACCAAACATTTCAACAAGGCGCGACAGTGGCGGAAAACTCCAACACGCCGGTGCAGGATGTCCGCATTCGGCGCGCGCCGCTGGTCAACGTGACGTTCATCGTCTCCGTTCCGCCGGGGACGGTCGGTCCAAACGTTCCGATTCGACTCGCGGGCAACCTGCTTCAACTTGGCAACACGTTCGCCGATCAACGGGCGGGATTCAGCGCCATCGCAGACCGCATGCCCGTCCTCAGCCCCACCGGCGACGGGCGCTATTCCGTGACGATACCACTGCCCGCCGGAGCGGACATCCAATACAAATACACGATGGGCGATGGATTCTGGAACGGCGAGTTCACCTCCGACGGGCGCTTTGTCACGCGGCGCATTCTCGTGCCGAATCAAAACGTCACCATCGAAGACGCTGTGCAAACATGGCAATCGGGTCCGAAAGCGCCGATCATTTTTGAAGTGAACGTTCCGGCGAACACATCCTCCACCGATAAGATTTACATTCAATTCAATTTGCTCCTCGGCTGGTCGCCGCCGATCCCCATGTTGCCGCAAGCACAGAACCGCTGGGTGTATAAACTCTATGGGCCCCTGAACATCACCGGCTCGTTCACCTATCGCTTCTGCCGCAACGCCCAATGCGATTCGGCTGACGATTCGCAAACCGTGGGACCCAACGCGCACGGAAGGAACGTCACGCCGACGCTCACGCCGCAAGATATTACCGATAGTGTCAGCGCGTGGGCGTGGCCCCTGAACGCCGGTCCCGCCACATTGCTTGCAACAGCCATCCCGTCGCGCGGAGGCGGGTTCATGGCGGGAGTCGAATATCAAAGTTATTACGATCCGCACACATCCGCGTTCAACGACATCGCTTTGCAAAACATCCAAAGCCTCGGCGCGAACTGGGTGATCTACACTCCCTCGTGGACGTATCAACGAGTTTCGCCGGTCGTGTTCAACGAAGCGCCCGGCAAAGACCCGTTTTGGTCCGACACGATCAAGGCGGTCACCGAAGCGCGAACGCGCAACTTCAACGTGGCGATCTTCCCCCAGCCTCGGTTTGAAACGAATTACAAAGACTTTTGGAAGAACGCGCCGCGCGACGCGAACTGGTGGAACGATTGGTTCGAAGATTATCGCCGCTTCGTCATCCACTTTGCAGATCAGGCGACGCAGTCCGGGGCGCAAGCCCTCGTCCTCGGCGGAGATTGGATCCTCCCGGCTCTTCCCAACGGGCGGCTTGCCGACGGCTCCTCAAGCGGAGTCCCCGCCGATGCCGAAACGCGCTGGAAGAATCTCATTGCCGAGGTGAGGCAACACTTCCGCGGCAATGTGATCTTCGCCGTGCCATACAACTCCACCGATTTCACGCCGCCGGTCAACATCCTGCGCGACGCCGATGCCGTCTATCTTTTGTGGTTCGCAAAACTCAGCGCTCTCGCCACGCCCAACAAAGGCGACATGATCAACGAAGCCGGTACTTTGCTTGATCAAAATATTTTCCCGTGGCAAACACAGATCGGCAAACCGTTCATCATTGGGCTTTCGTATCCGTCCTCCTCAAATTCCGCAACGGGCTGTATCCCGGACGGAAGCGGCGGCTGTCTCGATTGGTCCGCGCTCAACCGCCCCAACGCGGATATTTCTACAGTGAGCCTCGACCTGCAACAACAAGTGGATATTTACGAAGCCATTCTCACCGCCATCAACACGCGCGGCTGGGTCAGCGGGCTGGTCAGCCGCGGCTACTTCGAGCCGGTGGAGTTGCAGGATAAATCCGCATCCATTCACGGCAAGCCCACGCGCGATCTGCTCTGGTATTGGTTCCCACGTTTATTGGGGAATATCAAGTAGAGTTTGATTTACTTGCGCTGAAAAATTATTGTCGAGTCCGACGTGTAGACCGTTTGATATCTACCGTCGGACTCGATGGCATTAAGCAACTGCGGCGATATGCGGCGAGACTGCACCGCCAAGAAATCAAACTGCGCGTTATTTTTCACCGCCCACGCCTGCAAACAATCTGTGTCGGCGCATTGTTGCAACGCAACCAGCTCCAGCGAATATGGATAAAAACGCGGACCCAACGTCCACTCCATGCCTTGCAGGGTGTTGACGCTGTGTCGTTGCGTCAGTGCGGGGAACCATTCCTGATACGAATCAACCATCGGGCTGATCTGACCCGCGTTCGTCAACAACAGAAATTGCGCGTCTTCCGGCGTATTCGCGCTCACCCATTCCATTGCTTCCCGGTCAGCCTGCTGAAGACTCAGGCGCGCAAGAGTCCGCACAGACAGCCACGAAGCATATAACAAATACGCCAACAACAGCGCGAAAACAACATTGACCATAGATGCCGCCCGAATCAAATTTCGCTTGTCATTGGCTGACTCAGCAGAATATCTTTTCACGAATTCGCCTCTCAGAAAATATAGCCCTTCGCTAGAGAGAAGAATGAAAGCGTACTGCGCGATCGCCGGGGCGTTCCGAGGGTCGAGAAAGAACGGAAGAAACGCCCAGCCAGCGAGCAGAAATTCGCGCCTGCGCATCGTCACGAACAGCCCCAAGAGGCTGAGAAACGGCAAGATCGGGAGCGATCCCTGCGTGGAAAAGAAGGAATGAAATAGCGAAGCCGCGAGCGTCTCACGGATTCCCGTCTGCGCCGCCGAGAGGAACGGGTCAACGCCGTGCCTCGCCAAGACTGTCAACCACCAGAGCGCAGTACATGCCGCCGCGCCAGCCGCGAGAAAAAATGCGTATTGAATCCCTTTGCGGTTTCGTCCATAGAGCGCCCAAAGAAGGAAGCAAAGCCCGGCGGTCTGCAAACCGACTTCCGGGTGACTTAACACGGCAAGCGAAGAAAACAAGATAGCGGGAAATAATGAAGACCGCGTTTTGTCGCGAAACAATTGCAACGTGTGACCGACCGCAAACAGAAAAAACAAAATGCCGAACGAGCGCGATAAGCCTCCGCCCATCACCAGCCATTCGAAGGAACCGGGCAACACAGAAAGGATCGCTGCGGCAATTAACGCTTTGACCGAGTCTCTGAAAACGCGCAACGCGAGCCAATAAAAAACGGGAATGATCGCCGCGCTGGCGATTGCCGGTATCCAGCGGATCAGATCCAGATCGGACACCGGCAGAAGACTCGAAATGAACGCCGCGACATAAAAAGAGAACGGCGAGTACGCGAACGGAATGTCAGCGAGGTTGTATCTGGTTACCTGCGGAAGGACAAAATGATTGGCGCGCAGATCGCGGATCATGACCAAAAACATGCCCCCATCGTTGAGCGGAAAATCGGTTTGCAAAGCAGGCAAAACCCGTATGAAAAAACCGATTAGAATAATGAACCAGAGCGCAAACTTTCTTCCACGCTGAAACTCGCTTGTCATAATTTTCGATTATATCAGCGCGGTTTGAAAGACACTTTCGGGTGTTTGGGTTGCGCCAAATTATTTTACGGAGTCAGAGAGGATCATCGTCAATGAAAAAAATAGTTAAACGTTCCAGCATCGGGCTACTCATCCTTGTCATTTTGCTCGGCGCGGGAGGCGGGTTCTATTTCAAGAGTTATCTTCCGAACACCATCGCGCCGAAATCCTTCCCGCAAATTGACGGGACGATCCAACTCGCAGGTCTCGACGGACCCGTTGATATTTACCGCGACCAGATGGGCGTTCCTCATATTTACGCCACCACCACGCACGATCTCTTTTTCGCGCAGGGGTATATCCACGCGCAAGAACGATTCTGGCAAATGGATTTTTGGCGGCACATCGGCTCGGGCTCGCTCTCCGAAATGTTCGGGAAAGGGCAGGTTGAAACCGACTCCTTTTTACGAACATTGGGTTGGAAGCAAACTGCCGAAGCCGAATGGGAGGCTCTAGCCCCCGATACGAAAGAAATATTGCAATCGTATGCAGACGGCGTGAACGCCTACATCAAAGACAAGCCCGCAAACGAACTAAGCCTCGAATATGAAATTCTGGGTTTGCCCATCCTCAGCCCCGATTACAAAATCGCGGAGTGGACCCCGGTCAACTCGCTGACGTGGGGCAAAGCCATGGCGTGGGATCTGCGCGGCAACATGGACGACGAGATCACTCGCGCGGTTCTGCTCAAAACGTTGACGCCCGAACAAGTGGCGCAACTCTTTCCGCCTTATCCCAGCGATCATCCGGTGATCGTCAACAAGATCGGCGATGGGCAGACCTCGGCATCTTCCTCCAACGCAACATCTGCGGAATTCGATTACGCCCAGCTTCCGCTCGATCAACTTTCACATAACGCTTCGCTTCTCAACTCGGCGCTCGGCGAATGGAGCAGCGGAATCGGCTCCAACTCGTGGGCGGTCTCCGGCAAGCTGACCGACACCGGAATGCCTTATCTTTCCAACGATCCCCACCTCGGAATTCAAATGCCCTCGATCTGGTATCAGGTTGCCTTGCATTGCGTCGAGAAAAATGCAGCCTGCCCGTTCGAAGTGGCGGGGTTCTCGTTTGCGGGCGTGCCGGGCGTTGTGATCGGTCATAACGACAAGATCGCATGGGGTTTTACGAATGTCGGTCCCGATGTGATGGACTTGTACATCGAAAAAGTGAATCCCGACAACCCGAATCAATACGAGGTCAACGGCGAATGGGTGGACTTTACGACCCGCGAGGAAACTCTCCAAATCGCCGGCGGCGAAACACAGACGATCACCGTTCGAAGCACGCGCCATGGACCGGTCATCTCTGAGACATTCGGTCCGCTGAAAGATGAAGGCGATCCTGAGGACAAAGAATTCGTTCCATTCAAGGATCGCAGCGGCGTCGAACTGCCGGAACAGTATGTCATTGCGCTCCAGTGGACGGCGCTGACGCCATCCACTCCGTTTGAAGCGATTTGGGGATTCGATCAGGCTCAAAATTGGGATGAGTTCCGCGAAGCCGCGGCGGACTTCCACGTGCCCGCTCAAAATCTTTTATACGCGGACGTGGAAGGCAATATTGCGTATCAAATGCCGGGCGACATTCCGATTCGCACAAAGGGCGACGGCACGCTCCCCGTCCCCGGCTGGACGGACGAGTACGAGTGGACAGGTTACATTCCATTCGATGAGTTGCCCTACACCTTCAATCCCGCAGAAGGCTATATCGTCACCGCCAATAATCAAGTCCCGCCAAACGATTACCCTCATTTCATTACCTATGACTGGGATTACGGCTTCCGCGCCAACCGCATTCTGAGCATGATCCAAAACGCGCCGGGGAAGATCGACATCGCATATTTACAGCAGATGCACGGCGATTCGTACGACGCCAACGCCGAGGTGTTTATTCCCATCATGCAAAGCGCAAACTGGCAGTTTGAAAAAGCCAACGAAAAAGCCGCGTTTGAAACTTTGGCGAATTGGGATTATCAAGACCGCATCGAGTCAACGTCGGCGGCGGTGTTCAATGCCTTCTGGCGCGCCCTACTACAAAACACATTCAACGACGACATGCCCGAGGAACGGTATTACGCCGATGGCGGCTCGCGCTGGAATGAAGTGATGCGGAAGATGGCGGTCAATCCGAACGATCCGTTCTGGGATGATAAGACCACGAAAGACGTTACCGAAACCATGCCGGATATTTTGAGGAAGTCTTTCTCAGACGGAGTATCCGAACTGGAGGAAATGTTCGGCAAAGACGTTTCCAAATGGAAATGGGGCGATATGCACGCTTCCACGTTCCGCAACGGCACGTTGGGCGAATCGGGCATTTCGCTGATCGAGGATCTGTTCAACCGCGGTCCCGTCCCCACTGGCGGCGGCGAGGCGCTCGTGAACGCCACGGGCTGGTCGGTGCGCGACGGCTACGAAACCAACTGGCTGCCCTCGATGAGAATGATCGTGGATCTAAGCAATTTGAACAACTCGCTGACCGTTCACACCACCGGTCAATCGGGTCACGCCTATCACCCGCATTACGACGACATGGCGAGTCTGTGGGCGAACATCAAATATTATCCGATGTGGTGGGAGCAAGACTCTGTCATCACATACGCCGAAGGGCATTTGGTGTTGACGCCGAAATAAAGATTACAACCCTGCGAAGGTTACGTAACCTTCGCAGGGTTATTGTTTTTCAACGCCACCCATGAAAAGAAGATCACGCCCGCATAACTGAACGCGAGATCGAGCAGTGAAAATGTGCGGCTGTTGAAAAATTGTTGCGAGTATTCTTCCGCGCCGATGACGAGGGCGAGAGTCAAGCCGACTGAAAGCGCGACCAGCCTCGGGTCCCGGTGAGGAAGCGAGCGGATGAAGGTGAGATCGAGGAGCAGGGCGAGAATCCCGAAGAGGAGAAAGTGTCCCGCTTTATCGCCGTAGGGTATCGAGTTGATGAATCCGAGGATGCCGAGTTTGCCCGCATCCGCAAGGACGACGATGAGGGCAATGAAGAGGGCGAAAAGGATTGCGAGCCATTTCATACGAAAAAGAGACGCCTTAGGGCGTCTCTGCGTTTGCTTTTTCCATTTTCGATTCACGCCGCGCCTTCCACCATTCGACGATCATCGGAACGACCGACATCAGGATAATGACGATGATGACCAGTTCAAAGTGTTTTTGCACAAATTCAAGCCTGCCAAAGAAATAACCGAGCAAAGTAAATAGCAAAACCCAAGTGACGCCGCCGACAATGTTGTATGTGGCGAAATAAGCATACGACATCTTGCCGACACCCGCGACGAACGGCGCAAACGTGCGGACGATGGGAACAAAACGCGCGAGGAAGATCGCCTTGCCGCCATGCTTTTCAAAAAAAGCATGGGTCTTTTCGATGTATTCCTTTTTGATCCATTTGATGTTGTACGCGCGCTCACCAAGATAATGCCCGATGGAATAATTCACGGCGTCTCCCAAGACTGCCGCAATGATCAACAAAACGATCAAACCCCACACGTTTAGCAAGCCATCTGCCGCGAACGCGCCCGCCGCAAACAATAACGAATCGCCGGGCAGAAACGGCATGACGACCAAACCTGTTTCGATGAAGATCACCGCGAACAGGATGCCGTGCGTCCAGACACCATAATTCAGGATGATATTCCTCAAGTGATCATCAATGTGCAGGATAAAGTCAATTAGAAATTTTAGTTGTTCCATGGCTCTTTCTTTCCAGATATGAACTTCGGAAGTCTCTGCGATATGTCTTGCGAGGGCAAAGACTTCCGAAGTTGTGATTTTTCAAACAGGCGCAGATTATACCGTGCTTTCCTCTTTCGGCTCGATGCGGCTGAGCCAATCGCCGATTACAAGAATGATAAGGCTTCCCAGCGATGACATACCTACATTAATCGAACCAAGCGGGAACAATGTCCATCCCTGCCACAGACCGACGAGATGACCAACGGCAAAGCCTAGCACGCTCAGAACTAGATAGAACAACAAACGCAGGAACTTTCCGCCGCGGATCAAATGGTAGAGCGAGCCGATTAGCAGGGCGATGAGGAGGGCGAAGAGGAGGGAGGGGAGGGTCATGGTTGGGAGAGATTGGAGACTAGAGACTGGAGATTGAGCAACTAGTCTCCAGTCTCTAGTCTCTTGTCTTTAATTTTTTCTAACCTGTTGCCTTTGTTTTGCAAACCGCACGATCGAACGGACGAGATCATCTTCGGTGGAAAGCGATAACACATCCGCGCCTGCGCGTTGAAACGCGGTGTTCAAATTTTTCTCACGTTGCTGCGCGGCGGCGAAAAACCGTTTGCGGAATTTTGCATCGTGCGTATCCACGAACAGTTGCACGCCTGTCTCGGCGTCTTCCATCAACACCATGCCCACGTCGGGCAGTTCCTCCTCGCGCGGATCGTACAGCCGCACCGCGATCACTTCATGCCGTTGACCCAGCAGACTCAACGAACGCTCCCAGCCCGGCTCGCTGATGAAATCGGAGATGACAAACACCAGCGAACGCCGCTTGATCGAATTCAACGCGCCGTCGAAAAACGATTTGAGATTCGTGAACGGCGACCGCGCGAGACGCGGCTGTTTCATCATATCGTTGATGAGACGCAGAACCTGCAACTTTCCGCCTCGCGCCGGGACCGTGTGCTGGATTCCGCTCCCGAACATCATCGCCCCCACGCGATTCCCGTGACGGGTGAGCAGCCTTGCAAGGACGGTGACAAAATCAATGAGCGCCGCCCGCTTATCGCGCTGTGTTTGAGTCGTGCCAAAATCCACCGAGGGACTCAGATCGAGCAGGAACCATGCGGTGATCTCGCGGTCTTCGTGATACTGCCGCACGTACGGAGAATCCATCCGCGCGGTGACGTTCCAATCAATGTAGCGGATGTCGTCGCCGGGCTGATATTCGCGCAGGTCGGCAAAGTCCACGCCGAAGCCGTAGAACAGCGTGCGATAGTCGCCCTGCAACAACCCGTCGAGGCGGCGGATGACATTCCAATCGAGGCGGAGCAACACCTGCTCAGGCGTTGCTGTTGACGTTGACATGTTCATGCAAAGGCACCACAGGGATCGGAATGCGGTCGAGGATCTTATTCAACAAAATATCGCCCGTCACATTTTCAGAGAGCGCTTCGTAAGACAGCACAATGCGATGACGCATCACATCGAGAGCCATGTCCAGCACATCTTGAGGGAGGGCGTAGTTGCGTCCGCGCACGAAGGCGAGCGCGCGAGCGGTGAGGATCAAGTTGATCGAAGCGCGCGGACTCGCTCCGTACATGATGAATCGTTCCAATTCCTTCAAGCCCACGTCGGCGGGTTGGCGCGTGGCAGTCACCATGCGGACGGCGTATTCCATCAACGCGGGGTCAACATACACTTTGTCCACTTGCTTTTGCAATGCGACCAGATCATCGGTGGTCAACACTTCTTGCGCGGCTTGCAGCGCGGCAGTCATCCGCTCGACGATGACGAACTCTTCGGTTGAAGAGGGGTAACCAACTAACACCTTGAGCATGAAGCGGTCCACTTGCGCTTCGGGGAGCGCGTACGTCCCCTCCGTCTCGATGGGATTTTGAGTCGCCAGCACCAAAAACGGATTCGGCACCGTGTGTGTCTCACGTCCGATGGTCACCTGACGCTCTTGCATCACCTCAAGCAACGCGCTTTGCACTTTGGCGGGAGCGCGGTTAATCTCATCTGCCAGCAAAAGATTCGTGAACACGGGCCCCAGCGACGTTTCAAACTTGCCCGTCTTCTGGTTGTAGATGCGCGTGCCGACCAGATCGGCAGGGACAAGATCGGGCGTGAACTGGATGCGCTTGAACTCGCCGCCGATGGCTTCAGCGAGAGTCTTGATCGCCATCGTCTTCGCCAGCCCCGGCACACCCTCTACGAGGATATGTCCGCGCGCCAGCAACGCCACGATCATGCGCTCGAGCAAATGGTCTTGCCCCACAATGACCTTCTTCACCTCGTACAAAACTTTCTCCATCGGCGTTCGGTTTTCAGAGTCTTTGTTAGCCATCATACAATCTCCAATTTCTATTTTTTCAATTGCTAGAGTGTGGTCTCGATACGCTCGCAAACTGCGCTCGCTACTCGACCACCAACATTACAAGTCTCCAATCTCCAGTCTCCACTTACCAATTACTATTTACCACTTACCAATTCTCTTGAGTCTGGAAAACACAAAGAACGATAACCCGCCGATCAAATGCGGATTCTGCAAGGCGATGTGCGGCGGCAACAGCAGCTCAGAGCACGCTTCCGCCAAACTTCATCGCATACAAACTCAAATGCCAGATGAATTGCTCAAAAAGAAAACTTTTTTGTCGGCATATTGCGGCACTACAAACAATCGGGCAGACATCAACGATTCGACACGATATGACATGGCAAGGCTCCTCTTGAAATTTGATTTGGTTATTTTACCTCTTGCATAAATGTCACTTGCTTAGCCACAGAGTTCGCAGAGACCTTTGAGAAATACTCTTTTTTCTCTGTAGTGATTACAACTTTCGCAAGAGGACTATTTTACTTTGAGTGACACGAATACGATTGCTTCTGGTTGGCTCGTAGATTGCAATGTGTGATGATTCGCAGTTTCGCAATTGAGGTTGTGCGAAAGCAAGGGCGACATAAATGTCGCGTTACGTGAATCATATTGAAAAATTCTTGATACTTGACTCAATACACCAAATTGCCTACGCGCAGGAATTAGATTATGATCCCGCCGCCGACAACTACATCATTTTGATAGAAGACCGCCGCCTGACCTGCTGTGATGTCGCGTTGCGGCGCGTCAAACGTGACGAACCTGCCTCTCCCCATTTGGCGTTATCAACGCCTCAGCATCCTTCGCAGTGTAGCCAGCAGATCTTCACCTCGGCACGAAACGGCTCACGCGGCGCTTCGCCCGACACCCAATTGACATCGCGCGCGATCAACTCTTTCGAGCCAAGTTCATCTTGCGTACCAACGATCAACGTATTGCGTACTACATCCTTCGTAATGACATAAAGCGGAACAGGCGACGCGACTCCCAATCCTTTGCGCTGACCGATGGTGTAATTCGCAAGTCCGTTGTGCGAGCCGATTGCCTGTCCTTCGCGCGTGACGATCTCGCCCCGGCGAGCATCTCCGCCGCGTTGCGTTGCAAGTTGCGATAATCTTCGCCAGCGAAGAAAACACAGGTCTTGCGAATCTTTGCGCGACGCGGTTGGCAATCCATGCTTTTCGGCGATCTGACAGATCTCAGGCTTGGTGTATTCACCAACAGGGAACAACGCGTGCTTCAATTTTTCCTGATCGAGAACATGCAAAACATACGATTGATCTTTGTTTCGATCAACTGCGCGAAGCAGTTCGACCTTTCCACTTTCTGCTTTCCTCGCTCGCATAATGCCCCGTCGCCATAAAGTCCGCGCCGAGAGCCAGCGCGTGATCAAGCAAAAACGTCCAGCGGATCTTGCGGTTGCAGATCAGGCACGGATTCGGCGTCTCGCCGCGCGCATACCCTTCGAGAAAATATTCAACGACCGTTTCGCGGAAAACATCTTTCGCATCAATCACATAAAACGGAATATCAAGCTTCGCGGCGACTCGTCGCGCCTGCGCCATCGAGTCTGGTGTGCAACAGCGATTCGAGTCTTCTTTGCCAGGCTCGCTCCACAAACGGAGCATCATGCCGATAACCTCATAGCCCTGCTCTTTGAGCAAGGCGGTGGCAACGGAGGAATCAACTCTATCCAGACATGGCGACGACGACTTTAGACATAATACATAGGTGTTTCAGATGTCTGTTTATGAAAGTACACGAAAAATTACAGGAATCCACAAACAGATAACCACTACAAGCAATTCGAAAGGCTCATCTAGGAATGAAACAAGAATAGCAACCCAGGTAAATTGAAGGACATAAGGCAAAGAAAGAAAGATTGGCTGACATTGTAATCTATCATTTTTCTGTTTCAGTGAGCGAATTAAAAAGAACTGCGCCAATGAAAAGTCCATAAGGAAAAAAACTGTATTATCAACACTCCAGGCAAGGTGCCGAAAACGCAAAACCCATGGTTGTATATCACAAATGAAACAAGAAGCAGGATAGTGACAGGCGCAAAAGCCATCGCAACTTCTTTGAGTCCTTTATATTTCCATATAGTAATAAACCAATACAATCCAAGCCCTATGCCCACTTGTGGTTTTATTGCAAGAAGAATTAAACCAACTTGAGGAGGAAGTACAAATCCAAGCAAAAGCATCCATTCAATATTTCCATTGTTAAGACATCCAATAACTGCGGCTGACATAAAGAAAGATTATGGTCGCTGGCATCTTTACTAACTTTATAGGAACATAAGCAAATATACCAAGCCTAAAACAAAAACACCCAACCTGCCAATTTCATACGGCATGATTGCGAAGACAGGATCAAGGGAATAACAGCCCATAGTGCCGAGTAAAAGATTTCAACAGTGAAAGGAGATTTTCCATCCAGCGGCGGAAGTGGCGGGCAGATACGTATCACGCCAATCAACACCCACTGGCAAATACGCGGCCGCTTATTGCTTAAAGTAAATATGCCTAAAATCGTGAGGCATGGCGACGACGACTTTAGTCATGGGATGTAAATAGGTATACAGGTAAACAAGTAAACACGTACTCGGGCGAATGATAAATCATTTGAGGCGGCGGGCTTTTTCGACCAAGGTAGGCAACATATTCAAAAACGACTCGATATGTTCAGGCAATGTATCTTTTCCAAGAGTCACACGCAATGATCCAAGCCCCCACTCGCGTGACAAGCCGATCGCGTTCATCACTTCGCTAGGTTCGGGATTGCCCGTTTTGCAAGCGGAGCCAGAGGAGCAGGCAAATCTCGCCGAATCGAGAAGAGTGAGCAACAAATTTCCATCCACTCCTTTGAAGGCGAAACTGGCGTGATGAGGCAAGCGTGATTGCATGTCGCCGGTGAGCTGAGAATCGGGGATTGATTCGAGAACCGAGCCGATGATTTTGTCGCGCAATGGCTGGACGTGCGCTACGCGCTGTTCGCGCTCTTCATTTGTTAGTCGAAGCGCTTCGGCAAAGCCAACAATATACGGCACGTTCTGAGTCCCCGCGCGGAGGCTGAACTCCTGCCCCCCGCCCGTGAGATGCGGAACGAGCGGCGTCCCTTTGCGGACGTACAACGCGCCGACGCCTTTCGGTCCGTAAAATTTGTGTGCGCCAAGCGACATCATATCCACGCCGAGTTCGTTCACGTCCAATGGCAAATATGCGGCGGCTTGAACAGCGTCTGTGTGAAATAAAATCTTATTTGCGCGGCAAATCTCCGCAATCTCTTTAATTAGATTGATCGTACCGATCTCATTGTTGGCATACATCACAGAGACGATTGCAGTGTCTCCGCAAATGGCTTTGGCGACAATCTCAGGAGTGACCATGCCATGCTCGTTCACATCGAGCCACTCGATGAGGAAGCCATCATATTTTCCAAGATGCTCAAGAGTCTTCGTCACTGCGGGGTGTTCAGCGCGTGAGGCGAGAATCCATTTTGCGCCGGTCTTTTCGCGCATCGCGTATGCCGCGCCGCGAATCGCGAGGTTGTCCGATTCGGAGCCGCAGGAGGTGAAAACAATTTCATCGGGTGAACAATTCAACACGCGCGCAACAGACTCGCGCGACGAGTCGACCGCGGCTTCGGCGATCTGCCCGAAGCGGTGAACAGATGAAGGGTTCCCGAAAGAATCGGTGAAGAAGGGAGACATCGCCTCCACGACGCGCGAATCCACAGGCGTTGTTGCGGAATAATCCAAGTAAATCATCGCGGCAGATTATAGCATGATGAGAATAGGAACTTCGTAGGGCAATCGTCCGTTAAGCGTTACGCAAAAGCAGGTAAAATTGCGGCTCGTTTAAAGGAGAACAGATGAAACAAAGATTGATCATTTTAGGATTATGCGCGTTGTTGATCGCATCATGCGGAGGCGGCGAAGCAACAGCGACACCGACGAACACATTGAGCGTGGATGAGATCCAAGCGCTCGCCATTGAGACGTTTTCAGCGGCTCTCACGCAGACCGCGCTTGCCGCGCCCTCGGAGACTCCCTTCCCCACCCTGACCGCTTCAGCCACTTTCGAACCGTTCGTCACCAGCACAGGCGGAGCGCTTCCGCTTCCATCTGCAACGACAAGCGGCGGCGTTAATTCGTGTTATCGTATGACATTTGCAAATGATGTGTCAATCCCCGACGATACTGCAGTGACGCCCGGACAGAACTTCACGAAAACGTGGAAGGTGCTCAACTCCGGCACGTGCGCATGGGATGCGGGATTCAAATTTGTATTTGTCGGCGGCGAGCAAATGAGCGGAGTGAACTTCACGCTCCCCTCAGCGGTTCCTCCCAATGCCACGCTGGATATTTCGGTCGCGATGATCGCACCAGCAAAGGCGGGGAAATTACGCGGCAACTGGCGTATGCAAACCGCCGGCGGACAGTTCTTCGGCGACGAGGTGTATGTGCAGGTTGTTGTCGGCGGCAGTGCGGTAACGGGCACAGCAACAACTGGCTCAGGACCAACTACCACTGCTACGATAACACCCACCGAAACACCAATAACGCCAAGCCCCACTCCGGATAGTTAAATGAAAGTCCCTCCTTAATTGGAGGGATTTTTTGTCAGAACACTTCCAGCGTGCCGCGGCGTTTGGCAATCGATTCAAAGGCAGTAAAGAGGAAGTAACCCAATAAGAAATATACAAAGCCAACAGCCAGTTCGCCCCACAGCAGAGGCGCGACCTCAACGAGACTTGCTCCCGCGACGAATTCTCGCGCCGCGAGGATTCCGCGCGTGAGCGGCAACGCAGACGAAACGGCTTGCATCCAAACCGGCAGTTGGGCAAGCGGAATATTCGCTCCTGAAAACAGGAGAAGCAAGAAATAAACGAAGTTGTTGATGAACATCACGTTGACCGTGATGAGCGCGAGACATCCAAGCAGAAGACCCAGTCCGCAGGTGCTGATGGTGGTCACGAAGATGGTCAGGACAAGCCCGGGCATGTTGGCGTGCGAAAGATCGAGACCCATGAGCAAGACTCCCCACACGAACGCGATGAACACGCCTAACGCGCCATCCAAAATATTCATAAACGCGCGCCCCATAAAAACGAAGAGACGATTCGCGGGCGTGCCGAAGATGTAACCGAGCGTTCCCGCGTCGCGGTCGCCGCCGATACTCATCGTCATGCCGAAAATCCCGCTGACGGCGGTGATCTGAAGCGCGTTGCCGACAATGTAAAATGACGCATTATCCGTGCCTGTGGCATACGTCCCGAGATACACAAAGAAGAACATCTGCGCCAATGGCATGAGAATCTTTGAAGCGGTATATTGGATCGGACGCATCCAGTGAAAGAGCGCTACATAGGAAAGGATCGCGCCTTGCCAGAAAAGGCGGAGGTTGTTGGTGAGGGTTTTCATATTATTTCTCGGTTTGTAACAACTGCGCTTCGTCTGCGAGACAGGCGAACGCTGTCTCTCCGCTCAGCGCGACAGGTTGCATCATTCCATTCCGAGCGTAGCGTCGGCGCGGGCTTTGTAGAGCATGAGTTTGAACAAACGCGATGCGATCAGCAGGTCAATCAACGAGAAGAGGAGCATCATGCCCCAGGCGAAAAGAGTCTCGTTGAACGGCGCGCCAGCCGTCGAGGTGCCGTGAAGCGCAACTGCCGCCCAATACGGCGGAAGCAAATACGAGATGGGATTCGTCCAGCCCGGCAAAAGAACGATCGGGAAGAGAAACCCGCAGAAGACATAGACGGGATATTCCATCGCATTCTGCCAAGCCCGCACGCCGGGGTTCATCACAAAGATCGGCGCGATGATCAAACCGAAACTAACGAACGCCAACACCGAAAACAACACAGTGATCAGAAAGAGCACCGGTTGTTGAATTTCTAAAGAATACCCAAAAGCAAACGCGGCTACGAAATAACCCAACACCATCGAAAGCAAAGATTGCGCAACATTGGCAAGGTTCTTTCCCACAACGATTACTTCAAACGGAGTAGGGATCGCAACCAGCGACTCAAGCGTTCCCGTCCATCGTTCGAAATTAATGCTGTTGCCTGAAATAAACAACAGGCTCGACCACAACCCGGTCAGCCCGCTGCCGACCACCACATACATCGCCGCATCCGCGCCCTTGTCTTGCAGCATCCACAAGCCAAGCAGCGCAATGAGGATCGGTTGAAAGAGAACCGTGAAGAGGACGAATCCATCGGTCATAGTTTGGCGCAAGTTCATTTCTGCTACGATCAGAACCGTGCGCCAATATTTCGCAAGCAATCGGATGTTCACGATGCGCCTCCAACTAATCGTACATACGCGTCTTCGAGTGTCGGCTCGCGGACGATCACCCTGCCGACTTTCAACCCTTCCAGCGCGGACATGACATCAGGCACCGCCTCTGCCCCACGGGACGTCTGAATCAGCAATATCTGTTTTTGTCCCGCCTCTTCGACGGAGAGCGCGTCGGCGAACGGCAGCGCGCGAATTTTCTCGACGACCCCATCGGAGACTCCGAACGTCTCCACTTCCACCACGTTCAGGTCGCGGACGTGCGACTTGAGTCCGCCGGGGGTGTCGAGGGCAATGATATTTCCATGGTTGATCACCGCAATGCGATCACACAACGCATCCGCTTCGAACATGTAATGCGTGGTGAGCAAAATCGTTTTCTTCTCAGACTGCAAATTGAGGATCACCGCGCGGAAATCACGCGCGCCGACAGGGTCGAGACCAAGTGTCGGCTCATCGAGGAACAAAACATCTGGGTCGTGAAGCAGTGTCCGCGCCACATGCAGACGTTGTTTCATACCGCGCGAATACCCTTGCACTTTTTCGTCGCCGCGTCCGTTCAAGCCGACGAGATCGAGCAAATAGGGAATCCGTTTTTTGGTGACTTCATAATCCACGTTGTATAAACTTGCAAAATAACGAAGGTTATCTATCCCCGAAAGACGCCAATACAATCCGCGCTCGCCGCCGAAGATGAAACCGATCCGCTTGCGGACTTCGTCTGCTTGGGCGACGATATCGAATCCCTTGACCGAAGCAGACCCGCCCGTCGGGATGAGAAGCGTGGTCAACATTTTGACCGTCGTTGTCTTCCCCGCTCCGTTCGGTCCAAGCAAACCGAATAGCTCGCCCTCTTGAATCTCGAACGAAACGTCGTCTACTGCAACGACTTCCTTTTTCGTCCTTCTGACCACGCCGATATGCGAAGTAAATACGCGTTTGATGTGTGATACTGTAATTGCGTCCATTTTTTCCTATGGGTTGAAAGTAGAACAATTGTACACTACGCAATCAAAAAGCGGACGAGGAGTTCTCGTCCGCTTTTTTGAGATCATTCGATTTCAGATCATATTCCCGCATTGCTGAGCGTGGTCAGCAAGTTGGATAGCGTCGCAGCCATCTCGGGGTGGGTCCGTTCAAAGTAGGTCATCGTTTCCTGCATGCGCCCCAGGAGCGAATCATCCGATTGCGCATCGTCGGAGCGCTCGAGGAGTTCCTTGATATCCTCGTTGAGCGCGCGCAGAAGCTCGCGCCCTTTGTCGTCCACGGCTTCGGTGGCGTCGAGGGTAATGTGCAATTCTTCGAGAAGTTTGGTGAGTTTTTTGTCGGTCATATGTGCCTCGGGATTCTTGTAGCCGCGTCTTTAGTCACATGCAAACAAACGACTGAAGTCGTTACTACTGTTTTATAGTCCGATTGTACGCCTTCATCACTTTCAATACAAGATGTCGCGAGCCGCCTGCTCGATCTCTTCGTAGAGCTTTTTCACTTCCTCTTTCAACTCCGCTGAGACGCCCGCCGTTTGCGGGATAAATTTCACCAGGTCTTTCGCCTGCCGAAACAAGTCTTTGACGTTGGCGATGTACGAAAAATCCGATTTGCCGAGCCCGGTCGAAGGGACGGGTAAGTCTCGCGCCTGCTGAATCAGCTTGCGGGCGCGGAGGAGGCGTTCAGTCGCTGGGATGAGTTTGGGCATGGGCGGAATCCTATTTATTCTCTGAAAGCGTTGGGTCGCAGAAATCCGGCGGAGCGGTGAGGAACGGCGAAAAAATGACTTTGTTTTTGCCGACGCTATCGCCTGTGCCGGGACCTCTACCGGAAGGTCCGCTGGGGTCGCCCCAATAATTGCCATCGGCTACTGCCGCGCTGGCGTGGATGCCGCTCGTCCAATTGGGCTCCGCGCCGAGTGTTGCGTTATTGGCAAAACAGTTGTTATGAATTTGTATATCCTCATGGAAGTCTGAGTAAATTCCGCTGGGGTGCGCTTCGAGAGTCGCTTGAAAGCCGGGGATGCTGGTCAGCATGTCTGAAATGACCGGAGAATCCTGTATCTGCTCGATCATATTTTCCGTTTCAGGGTCAATGCCAGCCAGAATGGGATTGATCACTCCCACTGCGCCGGCATACGCCGGGGATTCATTTTGATAAAACTGACTGTCGGTGATCGTTATATTCACATGGTTGGTAAACATTCCGCCGCCCCAAAGTCCATTGGCATTCCCGGTGACGCGATTCTTGAGGAAGAATCCATCGTTGATCGTTACGGTGGCAAAATAGGCATACAGCCCGCCGCCGTCGCCATCTGACTCGTTGCCCTCGAACCGTGTGGATTGAATCACGGCGCGAGACGAATCGATGAACAACGCGCCGCCGTTGCCGGTTGTCGTGTTCTCAACAAACTCGCTGTTGGCTATTTCGAGTCTGCCGAGCGTGAAATAAATGGCGCCTCCGTTATCGGAACGGTTATTGATGAAGCGCGTGTTGTCCAAAGTGATCGAACTGCTCATCGAATAGATCGCGCCGCCCCAATCGTCCGCCACGTCACCGTTTTGGATGGTGATGTTATCCATCGTCAGTTTGGAATTCACCATCAACTCGAAAAAGCGGAACGGCTCCGCGCCTTCATCGCGCATGAGCGTTGCGCCGTTTCCGTGAATCGTCAGCGGAAAAGCGATCGGCGGAAGGGCTGTGCCAACGGTCACGACGCTGATCAGCCATTCAAATTGCGGCGGAGCCTGATTGCGTTGGGTAAAGTGATATTCGCCGGGCATCAATTCGATCACCGTTTCGCCAGCGACTCCAGCCGCGCACGAATCTTTTGGCGCGCCTGCATTGGCGGCAAAGATCGCTTCGGCTAACGAGCATTTTCCATTTTCAACGAACGGGTAGACTTCTTGCTCCAACGTATCTACGTAAATATATCCGGGGGGAACGGATGTTGGGGCAGGCGTTGAGGCTGCGCTGGGAGCATCGGTAGTAGAAGGCACGGGCGGGGTGAAAGTTTCCGCCGCCGAAACAGGCTGAGGCTGGGAAGGAAGCGGGGTGACCGTCGCGGAACCGCAGGCTAAGGTGGTAAGAATCAGGATCGCAAAGAACCATCGAATCGGGCGCATCAATTTCTCCTAAAATTTTTGGCGAAGTATAATCTGAATATCTTCCACTCAACGCACGACTATGACGCGCAACAAAAACAGCCTCCCATCGTGAAATGAGAGGCTGTCGTTTTCAATGCGGCGAACAGATGCTCAGGCAGGCAACAGCGACTTCATCTGTTTGTAGATGAATTCTGCTGCGCCTTTTGGGTTCACGCGATAGATGAAATCCATGAACTTGGCGTCGGAGCCGACCAACACGCTGTAGCGATCTTTTTCGATGGCGTCCACAATGATCTCGGCGGCTTTGTCGGCGGGCAGGGCTTTCATTGAAGAAGCCTTGGCATCTTTGGGAGCGGAGATCGAAACGCCGGAGTTAGTGGTGATATTTGTGGCAATGGCGCCCGGGTAAACCAACGTCACTTTGACGTTCGTGTTCAGGAGTTCGGCGTACAGCCCCTCTGTGAGGAGTTTGACCGCCGCCTTGCTCGCGCCGTAGACGGTTTGTCCGGGCACCGGGAGGAAGCCGCCCATGCTGGAGACGTTCGCAACATGCGCGACGGGGCGTTTGAGTAAATGAGGCAGGAACGCTTTCAACATGTACAACGTTCCATAGAGGTTCACGTTCAGCACGCGCTCCATCGCGTCGAATTTCAGGTCGTTCAAGCGGACGAACGGCTGGATGATGCCAGCGTTGTTGATGATGCCGTCCACCGCGCCGAAGCGGGCGATCACTTTGTCGGGAAGCGCTTCGACAGCCTCTTTGTCGGTAACATTCAAGACAAATATAGCCAGTTTGTCTTTTCTGTCACCGGCAAGACCGGCAGTTTCTTGCAGGGTAGTTTCATTGATATCCACCGCCGCCACGCTCGCGCCTTTGGCAAGCAGGTTCAAAACGACTTCGCGTCCCATGCCGCTCCCTGCCCCGGTCACAACGATCACTTTGTTTTGTACTTTCATGATGGTCACTCCTTGTGGTTGATCACGAGAACTTGCTCTCGACTTTTACAGATTGCGCTTGTTTCAACTCTCTGAAAATAGGATACCATGCCCCGTATCCGCAGCCAGTGACTTTTGTCCTGTGAAAATCACTTATCTTCATCTTATTTAGAAACATCAGGAACATGCGTCAGAATTATAATTATCACATGTCATTACAACGGATTGCCGCTTGTCTCATATTTGTTGCATTAGCAGCGCAGGATTATCCATTCGTCCGCAACCCGTTCAAGCCGAGCGGATGCTTGCCCGCCCCGCGCAAGTCAGCGCGTACGAGTTGATCTTATCGCCATGAACACTTTGCGCGTTTCATACGGATTGCCGCCGCTCGTCGAGGAGCCAATCATCAACGCGGTCGCTCAAGCGACGGCGCAGACGATGGCGGCGAATAACATGTCGTGGCACATCGGCGATGTGCGCGGACGAATCGCGCGGCGGGATACGGCGGCGGCGGGACAGTTTGGGCAACCGAAAATTTCGCTGTGAGTTGGAACGGCGGCATGGGCATTGACGAGATCATGGCGGTCTGGGCGGACCCAGATCACATGCTGCCCGCGGTCACACCGGCGTATTGCAACATCGGCGCGGGCGTAGCGACGGTAAACGGAAAAACATATTACATCCTGCAAGCCGCGTATGTTTCTGGGAAAGAATGCGGAAGCTACACGTCAGTTGCGGGAGCGGGAGTCAGCACGGGTTCCGGGTTGATCGTGCCTGTCCAGATTGCCACGCCTGACGCGGAAGGAAAATCTTCCACGTGGTGCAGGCGGGACAATCGTTTTGGTCCATCGCGGTGGCGTATCAGATCACGATCCAAGATTTGGAAACGTGGAATAACATCACGCGCGATATTCCTTTGCAATCGGGGCAGCGTTTGTTCATCCCGAACAAGAACACGGCGGGATTCGCTACGCCAACCCCGCGCGGGATGGTGGTGACGCAAACACCCGACGCGGATGAAGAAATCGATCATGTGGTTCAGCCGTATCAATCGCTGTTCACCATCAGGGAGGCGTATCACGTTTCAGTGGATCAGATCTTGCAGTTGAACGGGCTTCAAGCGGATGTGCCTCTCCAGATCGAACAAAAACTCGTCATCTCGCCAGGCAACGTGACGCCCAGCCCCACACGTTGAGCGCGATCCAAAAACTGACGCCAGACGCGAGTGGAAATTATTATCACGTTGTGCAAAGCGGAGAAACGCTTTCGGGAATTTCCCAATTTATACGATGTGCCGCTCGCCGACTTGATGAACTGGAACGGACTTGGCATGGCATCGGTCATCATCCAGATCCAGAGAAATTGCTATTGCGCGTCACGCCGCCCGCGACAGCGGCATCCCGTCCGCGCCAGCGATCACATTGACGCCGAGTCCGTCGGTCACAGCGTCCCCGCCAACTGAAACTGCGACAGCGGATGTTGTCCCTGCTGAGGAGATCCACGAACGGTTCGGGATTGGGTATTGTTTTGTTTTGGGGAATTGTTTTGATCGGCGGGGTGTTGTGGTGGAGGTTTGGGAGAAAGATAGAAATCGTCTGCCGTGAGAAGGTATAATCAATGAAAGCAGGGTAAACATGGACTGGCGAAAATACATCACCGTTGACCCAAAAGTACGCGCACGGTCAGGCGTGCATCAAAAGGGACGCGCATTATGGTTTCCGTGATTCTCGATAATCTGGCTGGAGAGGTTTGGATGCGAAGGAAATCTTGAAAAGTTACCCTTCGCTAACGAAGCCATTCAAGCCGCCATTAATTACGCGGCGGAGTTGGCCTGCGAGAACGTGATTGCCGTGCCTGCGCAGGAAATGAAGTTCAAACTCGACGAGAATATTCCTGTCGAAGCATCTGCCCTGCTCCAAGAAGCGGCGCCGTTAATGACAGTGGTAGATCAAAACATGGGCGGCGATGAGGACATGCAAATCATTCAGGTTTGTTCACGCGAACAAAGCGTTAATCACACTGGACCTGGACTTTGCCGATATCAACACGTATCCACCTTCAAAATATCACGGCATATTGGTTCTGAATCAAACGCCAGTCGCGCATGAAGGTTCTTGAAGCGATCGAAAATTTGATCCCCTTGTTACCAGCGGAACCGATTGTTAAACAGTTGTGGATTGTTGAAGAGAATAGGATTCGAGTGCGGGAGTAATTGCTAAAACATCATCCACAATAACAGGGGCTGGAACAAGCTTCCGGGGCTATCTTCACAGCAAGTCCGCTTGAGCGAGACTTCCACGAACTGAGGTGGTTGTCGAGTTTATCGAGACACAGGGCTTCAACCGCCGATCCCCGCGATTACATCGAAGCCAACCCGAGGAACTGGGCTTCCAGAGGATGAGGAAAATAAATCATGATCGTTCGAATTTCAATGTACAATGGTAGTGGATGCGCGAACAGATGATGAGGAGATTTTAGAGAGTTACAGGTATTAAATTTGAAAGGAGGTAGACATGGGAATTAGCGATACTTTTATTTTTTCAACTTTTGCAAATTTTTTTCAAAAGCATTTGGTCAGATACTAGCGGAAAAATATTTATTGCAACAGTTGTTGCTACTCAGGAAGCTGTTTGCTCTTTAGTGGATACATCTCCGGATTCACGGGAGGGTATGGAGGACTCCTGCTCAGCCAAGCAGGTTTTTACAGCATTGGATTTTCTCGCCTTTATTGCCGGCCACAGCCTTATTGATAATACAAACTATTCAATCATTTGTAAAATTTTTGTTGCGTTATGTTCTTTATTATGTCATTATTCCTTGGTCTGCATCTCTAATTGTTCTTTATTTCAGAATGCCAATTGGAAATGAAACTTCTACAACAAGAACATCAATTGGATATTTTGCATTGCTCTACTGGATATCGGCATTGGGCATTTTAATGGCTTATCCACAATATGAAAACAAGAAGAGGTGTTATAGTCGGGGTTGGATTTAGCACATTAGCAATGATTATTTTTGCTTTTTCGGCGCCTTTAGATTCAAATGTTAATGCATCAAACGTATCTATAATCAACAAAATTTTGGCTGAAATTTTAGCTGCTGTTATTCTCTTCACAAGTATCTTGCTTCCATCTCTTATTGGGGGTTCGTTAGCAAAAATAGCAATTGAGAATAAATTACTCAGTAAAATGGATCGCATCGTCTTAAAACAACCTGTGCCTTTACCGACTCTAACCCAATACGAGATGAAGCAATGGATTTTGCGTTAAGAACTAACAAAGGTCTGTTGGTTGTTTAACAAACATCTTTCAGTTCAAATGAAGCCTGATGTCATTCTTATAGATGGTCGGAAGATCACCTGTTTTCTTTGTCCCTTCCGTTTGTAAAACTACAGCACTTTACTTTCACACAAAGGATGATGGGAAGAACAATAGAATGGTATTCTTAGCTAATGATCTAATATATCTACTTGAACTTCAAAGCAGAAAAGATAAAAACCCCAAATAACCATTCTTGGAAAAGTCATGATACAAAAAACGGACGAGTTTCATAAATCCGCAACGATTCAGTTGCAGGGCTAACTTTTGTTGATCTAGTGTTCCTTATCCTTAGGAGGATTTGGATCGTTCGCGGGTTTCACAGTATCTTTACTTCTGATTCGCCCATTTTCACCTTTAACAATTCACCTCCCCCACCTTGATTTTTGGTCATTGTTTTGGCAGTGGTTTCTGCTTCTTTCTGGGTCGTGTGTAAACTTGACGCTCTATCAGAGTCATCACGTTTGTTCACCCATGCGCCGTCAGGTCGGCGATAAACAGTTCTATTATTTTTGACATCTCTTGCTCTCCTTAATTATCTAATGGTATTAGCCCATACAACTGCTAAGTAAAATTTTGAATATCAATCTTGGACCAATAAAGAATATTGCACCTATTAGAATTTTCTCTAACAGGTGCAACTGATTTCAACACTCACTAAACCCGCACGCATAACACTTCCTGCAGCCTTCTTCATTCACCACAGCGGCTTCGCCATTCGGAAGCAAATTCGCCGATCTTCATTTTCGGTCATGGCGATATCTTCATCGATTGTGTGTCCGTTGTTGCCATTGGATTTCTTTTTCATCTAAATCAGTTTTCAATCCATCTTTTTCGTGCAGGTAATTATCAGGCACCTGACCGATCCCATCGGGCAATGACCGTACACGGTTGGGACCAGATCCAGCGAGCGACCGCCGCCGATGCCCGTGAGTTGACGCACGATCTCGCGCATCCTGTCTACGGTTGGCTTCACGGTTGAAGTCATGCGTAAAATGTACGAGATGAGTCTGCCGATATTTCGGAGACGGCGGCGGTTTCAGAGCCAGCCTTCGCGGTGTTGATGAACGCCGAACGGTTGCTCGCCTCCGTTTTTCGTTGATGGTGATGAACGCTTTGCCGACGGGCGTCTCGACGTTGTAGGTTTTCCCGTCAACGCGCGGGCGCGGCTTCTTGGGGTCGTGAGAAAACGTCGGGGCGAAGTTCAGGCTTGGAGAGCAGATCAGTTGTCGGCTGGGATGAGGCGGTGTTTTTATCCGCAGTGGCATTTGTCTCCAACACCACTTTATCGCGCGAGCCAGTCACATACACCGTGATGCCTTTGCATCCGAGTTCCCACGCCAGCATGTACGCGGTCGCCACATCCTGTTCGGTTGCGCCCTCGGGGAAGTTCACGGTCTTCGACAGCGAGTTATCCACGAACGCTTGCAACGCGCCTTGCATCAACACATGCTCATCGGCGGTCACATCGGCAGACACAACGAACGTATCGCGCACCGACTGCGGAATTTCTTTGATGTGCTGGCACGTGCCCTCGCGCATCACCTGCTCGACGATCTCCTGCCGCTTCTCTTCGCCCAGCCCCAATTTTTTCAACGCCTCATCAAAACGCGGACTGGCATACGCGAGTTTCAAATCTTTGCCGTTATCGTTGACGTGGCGGATGTACGCCAGCGCGAAGACGGGTTCACAGCCATAGCCCTCGCATCCCGCGACTGTGGCGATCGTGCCCGTTGGCGCGACCGTGGTCTGCGCGGCATTGCGGATTCCATGCTTGCGGATTCCATCCGCCACCGCTTCCCACTCGACGTTCGGTCTGTTCCAGTTATTCTGATTCTTGACCAACGCTTTCGGCGGAGCCCACTTCATATTTTTCTTGTCGTAGATGCTTCCTTCGATGGCAGGGAACGCGCCGCGCTCCTTCGCCAACTCGACGCTCGTCACCATCGCATGATAACGGACGAACTCCATCACTTGCGCGCCGAACTCCTGCCCCTCTTTCGATCCATAACGCACTCCCACGTGATACATCAAGTCCACCAAGACCCATGATGCCGAGTCCGATACGTCGCGCATTGTGCGCGGCTTCTGTTAATGCGGCACAGCAGGCACATACGCGTTCGCTTCAACAACATCATCGAGGAAGCGCGTGGCTGTGACGACACTCTCGCGCAACAATTCCCAATCAACAGTTCCATCAGGTCCGCAATGCTCGTTGAGATTCACCGAACCGAGACAGCAGTTTCATTACGGTCAAGCCATTGCTCACCGCAGTTATGAATCACCAAGCCGTTCGCAACAAAGGAGTGTGTCGGGCTGGTGCAAATCATATACAGGTTCGACTCCATCAGGCTCAACAGTAAGTACAGTTGCAAGGAATGGCTCTTCATACGGACCGCGCACCATTCGGCTGAGGTAATCAGCAAGTTTTCCCCTGCGCCTTCGGTCAAGAAACCGACTTCATTCAGAAAACGAATCAAGTTAGTCTTGCTAATCGCCAGATGTGTTGCGGCTGATGGAAATAATCCTTTGTTCCGCCTTTTCCGTCTGGCATCGGGCGATAGCCTGCCAATCGTCGATTCTCATGCTTTGACTTGCGATTCAAAGTTCAACAACAACCGCTGAACGTCTTTAAACGGTGATAAATGACTGGAAGAAAGCCGTACAGAGCATCCTTTTCACCGCCATCGTTCCTTGCCCATCCGCTGTGAACAAAGATTGCAAAAAACCGCGTTGAATTGGTCGCTGCCTGCAAACACAGCCGATGGAGACAAAGTGTTTCTTTTCTTCGGTGATGTCGTACTGTGCCGCCCAATCATAGTGATCTGATGCAACTCGAGCATCATCGCGTTCGTCCACATTGGTAATACCAACAGGATACGCACGCCGCTGACCAGGCTTCTCGACCAGGTTCGTGACCATTTCTGCAAACATTGGAAGCTCAATTCGCGTTTCTCCTCGCCGAAGAACGATAAGACCGCTCGTACAACATTAACTGTTCCATCACCAACCAGCCAGCCTAATACACGACCTTCTTCGAGAGTGCCCGATATGCCAAAGCCACCTTTACGATTTAGGATATGAATACGATCGCCTGTCTGCAAACTCTTCGCTTCGACCCAACCACGAGATGTCATGACTCGATGGTCTTCCGTGAGACGGAGTTCATAACCTTCACGAGTCATAAGCCGATGGACCGCCTTTGTTCCAGTTTGAAAAACATGCGTTGCTGGAAGAAAGTATCTGTTCCAAAACGGGCATCTGTCGTGATTTTAATCTCGACACCTTCGGCGGCAAGTTCATCTGCGCGGCGCAAGCCCTGTTCTGTATAAATTAGTGTCTCACCAGAAGTCACACACGGATTCGTCATATCAAGCGGATACAAATGCGGGACGGGGTTCAGGCATTCGCCGCGTCGAGGAACAACTTTTTTGCCAGGTTCGCCGTTGTGATGCGCCTGCTTGACGATCTTATCGAACAACTCACGCGCTTTCACTTTCGCCATGTGTGGATCGTGACGATTCGCCGATTCGGCTTGTTCGAGCGATGCCGCTCAGTCCTTTTTTGCTTCATCTCTTTCAAGTCAGAGATCATATCTCATTTCTTCGTCGTTCTTCACAGCGCGCATGAACGCGTCCGTGATGCCGACGCGGAGATATTGAGATAGTAATTTGATTCTCGTTGATCTTGCAGGTGATGAAATCTTCCACATCGGGATGATCCACGCGGAGAACAGCCATATTGGCGCCCCTTCTTGTTCCGCCTTGCGCAATCTCGCCGAACGCGTGATCGTACACGCGGAAGAGGAATCTCTGAGTCCCGTTGCCTGACCTGCCGAGGTGCGCATCGCGCCATGCGGACGTAAGCGCAACGAGAACCATTCCCGCCGCCTGTTTGTTGGATCAACGCCGCGTCGCGCAAGGTTTGGAAGATGCCCGCGCTGTCAATCCCATATCATCGGTGATCGGCAACACGAAACATGCGCAAAGTTGACCAAGCGGAGTCCCTGCGCCTGTGAAGGTTGGAGAGTTCGGAAAAAATTTTTTGCTGGATAATAAATGATAGTACTGGATGGTCCGTTCTTGAATGTCGGCGTCCCACATCGCTTCGACCTTCGCCACGTGATACGCCACGCGCAAAAACATTTCGCCGACATTTTCGGCAGGCTTGCCATCGTCCCGCGGCGGACGTAGCGCTTCATCAACACTTGACGCGCATTGGTGAGGTTGCCTTGGGCAAATCTTTTGGCATGGACGGCGTGGGAAGCAACCCATTTTTAACTTGTTCTGTTTTCATGACTGCTTTGGTAACCGTGACGCGCTCTCGCCAAAGTATAGATATTTTCGTCCTGAGCGGAGAACAGGCGTTCGTTGCGAAGTTCGTAGTCGAGCGAAGATTGCCATATGCAATATTGGCAAACTACTTTCGCCTAACGGCTCGCTCCGCTCAGCACGAGAAGCATATTGAGACAAAAAATCCGACAACCATTGACACTCCGCCCTTTGCGGAATGGTGGTTGTCGGTTAATTAGCCTTCGAGTAAATGATTGATTTCGTTGCGAATAGACTGGAGATCGTCCAGCCCAAGATACACGATCGCATAGCGGATGTACGCGATCTGATCCAACTCCTTCAGACCTTTCATCACAAGGTCGCCAACGATGCGGGAAGAAACTTCAGACTTGCCCATTTTCTGTAATTGAGATTCGACTTGCCCGATCATGCGCTCGATGTCTGCGGCGGAGACGGGTCGTTTCGCGCACGAGATGCGGACGCCGCGCGCCAGTTTTTCACGGTCAAATTCTTCGCGCGTGCCATCTTGTTTGACCAACAGCGGCGTGGCAAGGATGGGACGCTCGTACGTGCTGAAGCGCTGTCCGCATTTGAAGCATTCGCGGCGGCGGCGGATTCCTCCGTGGTTATCATGGGAGGTATCTAGCACCTTAGAGTCGTGATGTTGGCAGTATGGGCACCGCATGAATGAATAAACTCTCCGATATTTAGAACATTTGTTGCCGCCAAATATGGGCGTAAAGGCTCTGCATCCCCGTACATTTGGTTATTTTCAAACGAGATTTTAGCACAACCGATTTTTCAATTCAAGAGGATTCACCTTAAAATATCGTATCAAATCTCAACAGATTCAAAATGCAGACTTCGAACCCGCCTCTTTTCGCAGGGACAGTTGACTCAGTCTCCTCGGCTTTATCCCCCGCTTGCAACGTAGGACAAATTGGCAATTTGTCCTACGTAAGCCCTCGCAAGAATTCCAACACCATCAAGTTGAACTCCTCCGCGTCGGATTGATGCGGCACATGCCCCGCATTCATTGATCTTCCAACAGCGTGCGGCATCATCTCAACCAATTTCGGAAACGAATCGGGCGCAAGCGTTTTATCGTGATCGCCCCACACAACAAGAGTTGGAGAAAGAATATCCGATAAAAATTTTGCGCTATCAGAAATCTCGTTAGGGATGTGATACACGCCGGGCGCGGTGCGCGTGTAATCGAGCGCGGTCTGCGCGCGGATATGTTCGGGCAGGGAATGTAACGCGCCAGAACTGTGACCCATCGCCACGCTGGTGATATCTACAATGATGCGGAAGAGCCATTTCGGCGTTCGCCTCACGATGATTTGACGCAAGCCGATACTGCTATACGAGCGGCGGAGGAGAAGAGGCAGCTGGGAGCGCGAATAAAACGGACTAACGAGGACCAAGCCGCCCGTCCGCGAGGGGAAACGGCGCGCGTACTCCAGCGCGATGAATCCGCCGAGCGAATGTCCGATGAGGATCGCGGGTTCGGTCAGCCGAAGCGAATCCATCCACTGCGAAAAATGGTCGAAGATCCAATCCACATGATAGGAGCGCGAATCGGGCTTGGGGCTGTCGCCATGACCGAGCAGGTCGAGCGCGTATGAGGCGTATCCGTTTTCCGCGAGCGCGGGAGTCAGATCGTCCCAATCGTGAAGCGAGGCGGCAAGACCGTGAATCAAAATGACCGGCGAGCCGCTCCCCTGTTGGACAAAATTTGCAGTTGTAGGAATTTCAAAATCAGAGGCGCTTTTCATATCTCCGAGCCAATTCGCGCCGCAACACTTTACCGATATATGATTTGGGGAATTCATCCATAAAGACTACAAAGCGCGGAACAAGATATTCAGGAAGCCGCCGCTTGCAATAGGCGATGACCGCCGCGGGCGTGGGGCGTTCCTGCCCGGCGATCACGAACGCGAACGGGTTGCCCGCTATCGCCGTGACCGCCACTTCTTTTACTTGCGGAATTTCATAGATCACTTCTTCCACGTCGCGTGGAAACGCCGGTTGTTTCTTGAGTTTGTTGGGATACCACATATCGGCTTTGCGCGCGATGATGCGGGCGTAGCCGTCTTCATCCACTTGGGCAATGTCGCCGGTGAGCAACCAGTTTTCGTCGGTTATTACTTCTTTCGTCGCCTTCGGGTTTTTCCAATATCCCATCATCACCTGCGGACCGCGCACGGCGAGTTCGCCGATATGACCTTGCTTCACCTCTTTATTTTTTTGCGAGAGGTCTAACACTTTTGCTTCTGTAGATGGGAGCGGAACGCCGATCGTGCCGACCCTTCGTTTGTCTCCCAATGGATTCGCGTGCGTCACCGGCGATGTCTCGGTCAAACCGTATCCTTCCACGAGCCGACTCTTCGTCAATTTCTCGAACGCTTCTTGCACTTCCACATGTAACGGCTCGGAGCCGCTGATGCAATAATTGATGGATTGGATCCCAAACTTGCGCACACCGCGAAAGCCGTTGATGGCGCGATACATGTTCGGCACGCCGGGGAAGATGGTCGGCTTGTAGCGTTTGATGGCTTTCAACACATCCAGCACTTGGAACTGCGCTTTGAGAATCATCGCCGCGCCGACAGAGACCGGCACGTTCATCGCCGTAGTCATGCCGTAACTGTGAAAGATCGGAACGACGCACAAGAATCGCTCCTTCCCCTCGCGCGCTTCGGGGAGCCAGTGACGGGTCTGCAAAGCGTTCGCCACGAGGTTGCGATGCGAAAGCATCACGCCCTTCGATTGCGCCGTTGTGCCGCCGGTGTATTGGATCACAGCCAGATCATCCGGCGAAACTTCGACCGTCGGCGATTTATTGCTATTGTCTCCGAGCCAATCTCGCCAGCGCAACGCGTTGCGCAAGCCGTATCCGCGATTGCGCCACGAGGAGATCAAATATTTCGGCAGGGACAAATATTCCGCGGGGTCGGTCAACACGATGTGCGGCACGCCGCTCCCCTCTTGAATTTGTTTGGCAAGCCCCGCCCACATCGAAAGCGTGACCAGAACGCTGGATTCTGAATCTTTCACCTGCCGCACAATTTCATCAGGCTCGATCACCGGCGGCACGAAGACCGCCGTCGCCCCCGCTTTCATCGCGCCATAGAATCCGATCACCATTTGCGGAACGTTCGGCAACAACAAAACCACGCGCGCGCCTTTGCCGACTCCGAGCGAAAGCAGGGCGTTGGCGAAACGATTCGCCTCGTGATTCAATCTCCGATACGATAAGCGGCTTCCCTCGAAATAGATCGCGGGGCGATTCGGAAACCTCCGCACCGACGAACGCAGTAAATGATGAAGCGGAATATTCGGCACGCCCACCGTGAACGGCACGCCCTGCTCGTAATTCTCCAGCCATGGACGTTCCTTCAAGAGCAGGTCGCGTCCCTTCTTCTTTTGCGGACGGCTGTTGGACACACGCCACGAACGCTGACCTTCGCCTTCGAGGAATCGCTCCATCGCCCGGTTCACCGCCTCGCGCCGCTCCAACATGACCATGTGGCCTGACACGCCGATGTCAGCATCCTCCGCGCCCGGAATGGATCCCGGCACTCTCTCGAAAAATGGACGCTCGAACACGCGGTCGCGATGCCCGCGGATGACGAGCGTCGGCACATCGAGCGCGGCGAAGCGATCCCAGCCTTTCCATTGCGACATGTTATCCGCGTACAGTTTTTTGAGCGCGTACGGCGCGCCGGACAACCACGAACGCGTGAACGGTCCGATCCAGCGCAGAACAGACACCGGCAAACTCAACGCCGAGCGAAACAGCGGCCTCAGTTTATATTGTCCCGCCGTAGCGATCAGGATCAAACGCTCGACCCGGTCTGGATTCTTCAATGCGTATTCGGTGACGATTGCCCCGCCGAATGAATGTCCCACTAAAACAAACTTCCCTTTCACCTGTAACAACGTGAGCGCGGTTTCGACATCTTGAAGAATCTGCGGCATGTCGTACCCGCTGGTCGGTTTATCGGAGAGTCCATGCCCGCGCAGATCGAGCGCGACGACGCGATTATCAACCGCAAACTTTTGCAGTTGATTGCGCCACTGCGCGGCTTGCCCTCCGAACCCGTGGATGAAAACAAACGTCCGCTGGGGGTGATCGGGCGAAATGTCAATCGCCGAAAGCCTCACAAGCGGATTGGTCGAAACGCGGACTTCGTGACGATAGAGGTCGAGGTCTATGTCCATGCAGAGAGTTTACATGAGGCAAAAGTGAATGTCAATCGAAAATAAAGACCCGCACCGGCCAATCGGTGCGGGTTTGACGTGTCCATCGCGGAGGAGTAAGGCAAAGCGACGAGCACATCCCGGTAATCTTTAGTCAGCCTAAATCAACGGTAACGAAAGAAATAGTCTGTGAGATCAGCTGGTACGCGAGCGGGAATCCATGGGATCCAAGTCTGACGGAAAAAGTAATCCGTAAGGTCGCGGGAGGTCGCCGCCGAGACAGTTAACTCCGGATGACGCTGGAAGTAATCTGTTGTATCCACTGGACGCACAACCTCATTCCGATGCCGTTGGAAGTAATCGGTGTTTGCCTCCGAATTGCCGGTCACAGGGATCAAGACTTCTCCTGCATGGCGTTGAGCATAGTCCGGATAAGGTTGGCTGGCTTTTGGCGCAACAGCGAAACTGACGGTAGCGAGCGTTAGCGCGGCGATGACGAGCACGAGCAAGAAACGATTTTTGTTCATTTTTATCTCCTTGATTGGCGTGGATTTGATTTGTTTGCCAATCTATGATTACAGTTTACATATGCCGCATCCCTGAGCATGTTCACGAGCATGGGTTGGGCATGTTTCTTTGTGTGTTTTCAAATCTATTCTTGGAAACAAAGATCCCGCCGCCAATAATCTATACGGGTATCCGATAAATATCCATAGCGCCGAAACCCTCTACAAATCCGAGACGCTTGCATAGATTGCGTGACATATGCTCGGAGAGAAGCATCGCAGTCGTATAGTTGTATGCAATGGCAAGGTCCGCGGCGGCGATGGACATAGCAGTTCCAATCCCGTTGCCGCGCGCTTCGGGCAGTGTGGAGAGACTATATAAACCTGCGGCTTTTTTTCCCATGAAAACCGAATAGGTTGCGACGGGGGCATGATCAAGATATCCTAGGATAAGTTGAAGCGGGGATGATTCGGTCAAATCCATATCCGAAAAGATATCGAACAATCTGTTATCCGATTCGGAGTAGCCTCGGGCACGACCATAGATGGAGGTCCACGCGCCAAGCATTTCGTGAGTCCGAACCGTTTCACAGTGAAAGTTTGAAGACACAGGGAAATCCCTGCATAAGTCATGCAACAGGAGAGCCATATAAGGCAACGACTCCAAGAGTTCGCCGCCATGTTGTTGGATTTGTTCACTGAGATTTACAGGCTGGGACGAAGGCGTCACCTGCCATACGAAGAAGGATCTGCCGCGTTCAGAGAAATACTCCTTCACTTGCTTGATGCGCTGCTCGACATTTCCGTTGAAGCGGGCATGAAAGGCGGCGTTGAAGTAATAAGCAGGCGCGTCGGCTGAGATCATCGCCACATCTGATTCGAAGCGCTTTTCGAATTTCGGCAGAGAACCAAGGAATGCCAAATAGTCGAATGAACTATTTTCTACTTGTTCAGGCAAAATCAATTCGGGTTGATCAATAATCTTCATGAGAATTTGTCTCCGTATTAAGGGTGATAAAAACCCGTAAGGGCGGCTTCGCGTTCTTCATCGCTCAGATTTTCCTCGTCAGGGGCTTGATTCCAAGCGATCGAAAAGATGACGAGATAAGCGATCACAAAAAAAGAAATAAGAAGGATATTGACTAACATGGTGGTCTCCTAATTGAATGAAGTTGGTTTTGTCAAACTATGACCCCAGTTTATTCAGCCAGCGTTAACCAGCGTGTACGCCAGCATGGATTGAGCATGTTTTGTGTACCGTTTTAAAAGAGAAATCCCGCCGCTGAAATCAACGACGGGATGCAGAGCGGCGTTTGATTAGGCTTAGGTTTCTTCCAGCGCAAACGCGATCGCATCTTCCAAAGTCATCGCCGTGCCTTTTGCCCAGGCTTTTTCCAATGTCTTGGAGTCCACATTTGAACGCAATTCCATCACGGTTTGATCGTACTCAACTTGATCCCACCTCTGAAAAGATGCAGCCACAAGCAGGCGTTCTGCCGCCCCGCAAAGCTGCGCGGCGCGCATTTCTTTTCCCTGCGCCAGAGCCAGCGCGGCGAAAGCCCCAAGACAGGCAATTGTTCCCAATTGGTGGGCTACTTCAACATTTAAAGTTAGACTCTCGCTGAAAAACGCCGACACGTCTGCTCTTGAACCCATATGAAGTTTTACATAGCCGAGTCGCCGCACGATATATCCAAGCCAATTAATTTCACGCACCTCTCGCATCAAACGGGCGGCTTCTTCATAATGAGGCTGGGCGTTGCTGTACTCTCTCTTCAAGACATACATATCACCAAGCCGAAGAAGACTATGGGCAACAACGTGTTTGCGCTGCGAACCCAACGTTTGCGCGATCGTTAAACTTTCTTCAAGGCGCGCTTGGGCAAAGACGTAATCGCCCTGCCCGCTGGCAGCGCCGCCTAAATAAGCCAAAGACCAGGCAAGCGTGAGGCGGTCATCCAGGCTTCGGTTGATGCTCAACGCCTCTTCAACATATTTGCGTGCTTCGTGAAAATTGTTCGCCGCCCACAGAAGTTGTCCAAGCGCGTTAAGGGCTCTGGCGCGCCCTAATGTCGGATCGCCCCCTCTTGCAAGCATATTCTTCAGTCTTTCAATGGTCTCTTGCTGATATCTACGCTGCCAGAACCATTCGAAACCGCCCACCAGCCGCAAGCCTGTCTCTTTTCTCCAAGCCACCGCCTCGGGATTCTCGGCGGTATCGGTCAGCATGGACCATTCCATCCCAGAGCGCATGTTATCCACTTCTATTTCTGCCAGCGCAAACCATTCCACTTGCGCCGATGTGAAAAGATCAGCCGCCAGCCTCTCTGCCAACTTCATAAAATATTCCAGATGGCGATCGCGAAGCAGAGTCATCTCTTCTGCTTCGGTCAATTTCACGAGCGCGTATTCGCGGATCGTCTCCAACAAGCGATAGCGCGTCTTAGCCATCGCAGTTGCCTCATCTACAATGACCAATGACTTATCCACCAACCGCCCAAGCAGATCCAGGATATCGCTCCGCTTCATTCCCTCACTGCAAACTGATTCGGCGGCGTCGAGCGTGAACCCACCTGCAAACACCGCGAGACGGCGGAATAGAATCTGCTCAGGCTCTGTGAGCAGATCATGACTCCAATCAATCGCCGCGCGCAAGGTTTGTTGACGCGGCAAGGCGGTGCGAGTGCCCGATGTCAGCAACGAAAATCGGTCATTCAAACGCGAAGCGATTTCATCCACGGCTAATACTCTGATACGCGCCGCGGCAAGTTCAATCGCCAGCGGAATGCCGTCGAGACGATTGCAGATCTGAACGACGGAAACCGCGTTTTGCTCGGTTAAAACAAAATCAGATTTGACATTCACCGCCCGCTCAACAAACAATTCGATGCTGGCAATCTCCTTCAGTTGTTTTAGTGATAACGATTTCTGTGATTCAGGCAGCGGCAGTGAAGGCACATTCCACGTCGTCTCGTTGAATAGATCGAGTCGCTCGCGGCTGGTCGCCAGTATTTTTAGTTTCGGGCATGATGCAAGCAAGCCTTCGACAGTTTGCGCACAAGCCGCGATCAAATGCTCGCAGTTATCCAACACAAGCAAAAGCGCCCTCGACTTCAAATGAGTTTTGAGCGTTTCCATCAGTGGTTGATTCGAGATCTCACGCACACCCAACGCTTGGGCTATTTCCTGCGGGATGAGCGAACCATCTTGCAAACCAACCAACTCCACCCAACATACGCCATCCTGAAATTTTTTAATTGAATCGTGCGCGGTCTGAATCGCAAGGCGCGTCTTGCCCACGCCGCCTGGACCAATCATCGTCAAAAAGCGCGTTGCCGACAACAACTTTGCGATATCTTTCAATTCCTTTTCGCGCCCTATAAAACTGGTGAGCGGAAGAGGGATATTTGTATCAGTCCCTTTCGCAACCAGCTTTGCTGGAGTTGCTTCGGCTCTCGGAATCTCCTTGCCAGATTTGAGATTCTCATACAACTCTTTTGTCTGTTCAGATGGCTCGATGCCAAACTCTTTCAATGACTTGACACAGCGTTCATACGTCGCCGCGACCTTGGACATATCTCCTTTCGCGGCATGAGCAGACATCAGACCGCGATATGCAGGCTCAGGTTTTTGTCCCAGTTTTATCCAGCGTTCGCCCCAATCCAGTATCTCTTGCCAACGGTTTTCACTTTCAAGCAAGGACATCAGGCGCGTCATCCTGTTTTCAAACACGGAGTTCAAATGCTCGCGTTCCAACACCACCCACTCATCGTAAAAGCCTGGTAACAGTTCTCCTTGGTATTCTGAAAAAACCGCGATTAATTCATCCGTCGCCGCGTCTTCGCTGACTTTGCTCAATGCCGAAGCGTCCAGCCAATAGTCGGCAGAGGGGTTAAAGGCGATGGATAAGTCGTCCGCAAGCAAGTAATCAATTTTAGGATTGGGAGGGAGCGCTTTACGAATCCGCCAGAGGGCATGGCGCAAATTATCTCTGGCAGTCTCTTCCAACGAATCGGGCCAGAGCATCCCTGCCAATTTCTCACGGCGGTGCGCGATGCCTGCGTTCAAAATTAAGTATGCAAATAACGATTGCGCGGGGCGCGAGGAAATGCTAACAGTTTTCTTGGTATGTTTGACTTGAAATGCGCCCAACAATCGTACTTCCAGCGTTGAACTCATTGGTCGAGTGTACATGACGCGGGCATGGATGTCAATTTATGAAAAGGCAACAAGGAGTCCCCTTGAGGGGACTTCGTATGAATAGCGCTGGGATTTATCCCCGCGCGAGGTTGGAGGCGTGGAAAAAGCCGTGGAAAACCGAATCAAGCTTCCCCTGCGGAAGAGGCGTCCTTCGACTACGTGGCGCGAACCTCACGCGCCACTCCGCTCACATTGTCCCGACACCGGCACCTGCGGTGGGTCGCAAAATTCATGCGGGACTACTCGACCACCGATTCAGTAAATCCCCGCTTTACAAATCCCCTCCGCCCTGCTATACTTCCAGCCATTGAAGTTGACTAGTACTGTCCGAGGTGGGCAGTTTGTTTGAAACAATCGCATGTGATCTACAATCCCTCGCGAGCAAGTCAGCGGGGTCTTTTTTATTAATTCGATAATCAGACCTTTACCGCCAATGGCGGATAAAAAATTTAACAAATAAGGATAAAACAATTGTATGAGTAAGCAAGGAAAATTGAAGATCATTCCCCTGGGGGGTCTCGGGGAAGTAGGCAAGAACATGACCGCCTACGAATTCCAGAACAAGATTCTGGTCGTAGACGCGGGCATCATGTTCCCATCCAACGACATGATCGGGATAGATTACATCGTCCCCGATTATGAATATTTACGCGGCAGGGCGGGCAACGTGGTCGGCATCGTCATCACGCACGGACACGAAGACCACATCGGCGCGATCCATCATTTGCTCAATGACATCAACGCGCCGCTGTACGCCACGCCGCTCACCCTCGGCTTGATCGAGGGCAAACTGGCGCGCAACAACGCCTCTGCCAAAGCGGACTTGAACGAAGTGGAAGCGGGCGGCTCGGTGGAGATCGGGCCCTTCAAAGTGGAATTCTTCCACGTCTGCCATTCGATTCCCGACGCGGTCGCGCTGGGCATCACCACGCCCGCCGGACTCGTCGTCCACATGAGCGATTTCAAATTCGATCAAACGCCTGTGGACGGCTGGCCCACCGACTACGCCAAGCTGGCGGAATTTTCGCAGCGCGGCGTGGACGTGTTGCTGTCCGATTCCACGAACGCGGAACGCCCCGGCTGGACTCCCTCCGAAAAAGTGATCGGACCCGCCTTCGATAAAGTGTTCGCCGAAGCCGAGGGACGAGTCATCGTCGCCACGTTCGCGTCGCTGATCTCGCGCGTGCAACAAGTGGCAGACGCCGCCGCCAAACACGGACGCAAGATGACGTTCGCCGGTCCGAGCATGGTGGATAACGTGAAGATCGCGCGCAAACTGGGATACTTGGAAATTCCCGACGAGTTGATCGTGCCGATTGACCAAGCGTTGAAAATGCAGGATCACAAAGTGGCGATCATGTGCACCGGCTCGCAGGGCGAACCGTCGTCCATTGTGGGACGGCTCGCCGCCGGAACGAATCGTCAGTTCGACCTCAAAAAAGGCGACACGGTCGTGCTGTCGTCGCATCCCATCCCCGGCAACGAAGAGACCATCAGCCGCACGATCAACCGCCTGATGCACCGCGGCGCGGAAGTGATCTACGACGCGATCGCGCCAGTGCATGTGTCGGGTCACGCCTCGCAAGAGGAGCAAAAACTTCTCATCAGCCTCGTTCAGCCGAAACACTTCATCCCCATTCACGGCGAATTACGCCATCTCCGACGCCACGGAAAACTCGCGGTCGAAGTCGGCGTGCAAGAAGAGAACGTGATGGTCGTCGAGAACGGTCAGATCGTGATACTCGCGGGCGGAAACCTCACGCTCGGCGAACGCATCCCCGGCGGCTACGTGTTCGTAGACGGCGACTCGGTCGGCGAGATTGACTTCGGCGTGATGCGCGAACGCGAAAAACTCGCGCGCGCCGGCATCTTCCTCATTGACATCAGCGTGGACAAACTCAGCGGGCGGCTCTTGCACGACCCCGAGATCATCACGCGCGGCTTCGTCTCGCCCGAAGACGCCGAAGAACTCCTGCCCGAAGTCCGCAAGCACATCATGGATGTGGTCAACAACGGCGGCTGGGAAAGCGAAAAAGACATCGCCAACGCGGTGCGCTCGTATCTGTACGAAGAAACAAAACGCAGACCGATGGTCTTGGTCACATTAAGTAGAGCGAATTGACAACAAAGTGACAGTCACTTCAAAAGTGACTGTCACTTTTTAGTTTGCGTGCAATCGCCCGATCCACTTTCCCCATCGGATATTTTCCCAAATCCCTCAATCGAATCCATTTCAGATTCTCGCCCATCGCGGCTTTTGATAACTCACATCGAAACGCGCGGACTGTGACCTTGAAATGCGAATACGTATGCTCAACCGTTGCAAGCGGATTCGACCCCCGCTTCATTCGGACGTTCAGCCTGTATGCCGCCCTGAGAGCCGACGCCGCCTCCCCAACCGACTCGCCTTCGACTCGCGCGTTCGGGAATTCCCACATCCCAGCGAGTAGACCTCGCGCCGGTCTTTTTGCCAGCAACACGTAGAGCGAATTGGCAATTCGCTCTCCACAACGACCACAGCCACATGCACATAATGCGGCACAATTTTCTTCGCCATCTTCACCGGGCCGCAAATGTTGAACGCCCTCTTCTTCGCCTTGCAATCTCCCGCTATCGGGCAAACCCCACACCGCGGATTCTTCGGCAGGCAAACCATCGCGCCCAAATCCATCAACGCTTGATTGAAATCTGCCGCTTTGCCTTTGGGTAAATTCTCGCGAGCGATCTTCCAAAGTAATTTCTCCCCTTCCGTTGAATTGACCGGCATCTTCACATCGAACAGCCGCGCGTAGACTCGTTTCAAGTTGCCGTCGAGGGCTGGCTCGTCCATGCCGAAGAGGATCGAAGCCAACGCGCCCGCCGTGTAGCGACCGATGCCCGGCAGTTTCCGCAGTTCGTCCACATCGCGCGGAAGTTTCCCGCCGTATTTTTCAACCACGATCTTCGCGGCTTTGTGAAAGTTTCGCGCGCGGCTGTAGTAGCCGAGTCCCTCCCACGCGTTCAACACCTCCCGCTCGGAGGCTTTCGCCAACGCGCGGACATTCGGAAATAACTTCATCCACTTTTTGAAATACGGGATGACAGTCTCCACCCTTGTTTGTTGGAGCATGATCTCGGAGACCCACACCGCATACTCACTGCGATGTCCGCGCCATGGGAGAGTCCGCTTGTTTTTGTTGTACTCAATTCAACAATTTGGAAGAGAAGCGGATTTTGTTTATGGAAGACATGCTGCGTTCGGGGATCTCGGTCTCGTATGTTTCATTCAACGCTGGGAAGAAAAGCCAACGCGCTTCGATGTATTTATCGCGCTGGCATCCGAGGACGATCACATCCGCGCCGTGAGTCAGTTTGATGGGCGAATCGGCAGGGAAGATAACGCGGCGGCGCTGTCGTTCAGCACGACAAATCCGAGCCGCGAAAATCGCGCACGGCGTAGATCGCCTATCGCGGGTTGTGGAAAATATCCCATCGTTGCGGCGGAAGAAGCGCGGGTAAAGCAACCTGCCTTCGAGAATTAGAGAATCGGGCTGAGATAAGAATTCTTCCACACGCGGGTCTTGGAGAACTACCTGCGCTTTCAACTCTTCGGGCGTTGACGTGTAACGCGGCTGGGCAATCCCTTCCGCGAGCCATGGGAGCGAGCCGATCAGCACGAACGCGGCGACGAGGATGGCGTAATTTGATTTACGTTCTTTGACGCAGTTGCACTGCGTCAAGAACGCGTTTGGATCTGAGACCTTCGCGCCAAAAAGAGACGCGACCCAACTTAGAATTTCAATCGCGCCGATGCCGAAATAAAAATAGACGATCCAATCTACGGGCAGGTTATATCGCCACGATGAAAACGCGAGATGCTGTTCGCCAAGGCATAGCCGACGCTGAATGCGAGCGGAGTCAGCCCGACCCACTTGAATTTACCCACGCCGCGCCAAGTCCAATGGCAATAATTGCAAGATAGCAAATCAGCAAGAGCGGTTGTACCATTCGAGAGTCCCGTTCCATTCGATCCAATACAAATTGACCGGGGCGCGAAGTCCGTTGAACGGTTCGATCAGCGGCAAGGACAGCAATCCGCCGATCTCGGTGTTGGAGGAAATGATCTGTCACAAAGCCAGCGACAAAGCCGGGGTTTTCCAGCGTGAATGTGAGCAGGCGATCCCCCAGGCTTTCCTTTTCAAAATCGAACTGGCTGATGTCCAGATTCCCTTCAAAGGAATACTGCGAAAAATGACCGCCATCTGCGAGGGATCGTCGAAGGCGAATGCGCCAACGAGCTCGAAGTTGTGGATCAGCCACGGCGTGATCGTCGCGGACATGACCAAGCCGAAGGTGACGCAAGCGATGAGCCAATCTTTCCATTTTTTTGATACACAAAGAATGCAAGGATGAAAACAAAAGGCAAAATGATGAGCGATTGCGTGCGGAGCAACAACAACAGTCCGAACGATCCGCCCGCGATGATCGCCGATTTTATGTCGCGGCGTTCAAACCAGCGGATGACGACGAGCATCACGAACGCGATCCCCATCGAAGTGGCGAAGTCTGTGATGAACATCTTCGTTGGCGGTGCGCGTGTTCGGTGAGATCCACAGCGTGGTCAACTCGCGGAAGATGGCGAAGAGGGCAACCGTCACACCGGCGGCGCGGGAGTGGAGTTTCGTTCCGAGAAAATACAACGCGACGGGAAATAGAGCAAAGACCAGCGTCTGCGCGGCGATGACTTTGACATAGTCTTGCCCGAACAAGAAATGGAGCGCGGCGATGAACGTCACATACAACGGACGCGGCGCGATGCTTCCGAGATAGTCTGTGCCGATGAGCAGGGATTGCGAGAGGTAATCGTAGAAGCCCGCGTCGGAATATGGGAATGGAGTTGTGTATGGAGGCGTGATGGGCGCGTAGAAACTATTTTTGAGCGAATCAATTGGGACGGAGAGCCAGAGGGTGGAGGCGGTGATAAAGAGCAAGTGGCAGGAGAGATTGAGAGATGAGTGGAGAATTGGGATTGAGAGTTATCAGTGAACAGTAACCAGTAAATCAGTGGCTTGCTCCGAGGAGAATCGCAAGGACAAATTGCCAGCCAAGAATCGGGACGCCAGGTTCGCCCCAGTAGGCGGTGTCTTTGGTGATGCCGAGTTTGGTGAGGGAGATAAAAATGAGCAAAAGAGCAACACAGCAAATGAGGCAAGCGATGCGCGATAGATCGGTTTGTTTTGTTTGAGTGCGTCGAGGTGAAATCCGTTTTTGAGGTAGAGGAGGTAGAGCGTAAGTTGAATCGAGAGGATGAGCAGATACCACAACAGCGGACTGAGTCGCGTGTAGAGCGGGAGGAGAGAGTCGGGGCTGAGATAACGCAGAAGAAACAGAAGCAGGCTGAACGTCAGAGAGAGAAGCGCGCAGAGAAGGATGAGAGGAGTCCGCGCGAGGCGATCAGGTTGAGGCGGGCGAAACGCCAGCCATGCCGACATCAGAATTAAAGAAAAGATGATCGCGATGAGGGCGAGACGCGCGGGCGAAAGCGTGGCGCCTTCGGAGGGAATCAAAAGGAGCGCGACCATCGCGACCGCGCCCTCGATTGAGGATAACAAATAAATCCAACGCGATTTCATTTAATTGTTCGGCGAATAGAATTGAAATCCACTGCGAGCGGGAACGACTTTGTATGAAAAATTTTTGACGTAGCCGAACAGGCGGTCTTGCAGTGTGACCCAGTCGTTCGAGTCGAGGATCTGACGCGCTTGCAGTACGTCGGGCGCGAGCAAGCCGACTTGGATCTGCGGGTATGAGCCGTAGATGGTCGCCCACGCTTCGGCGGGTTGCAAGCCCATGCGCTGCACGCCGGGGATGAATTCGCCGATGATGAATTCAAAATATTCCTGGTCGCGATCACCGGCGATGTCCCATGTCATCAAAACTTTGACAGCCATTGTTTCCTTTTATGTCACTCTGAGGAGCCGCTTTTTGGCGACGAAGAGTCTCGCATCTGGCGAGGAGATTCTTCGCTTCGCTCAGAATGACATTGGGTTATTGACTCGCCTGATATTCCAACACGACGACGTGCGTTTCATCGGGGAGACCGGAGCGCGTCACTTTCAGGGACGCCTGAGTCTCCGGCTTCGACAGCCCCATCTCTTTGACGAATTTGCTGAGCGCGTCGAGCGAGAGTTTGACCGCCGGCGTGGAGTAGTGCATCGGCACGACGATGTTCGGCTCGATGAGGCTGATGACCTCCGCCGCTTTCGCCGCGTTCAACCCGCCTCCCCCGCCGACCGGCACCAGCGCGACGTTGATCGTGCCGAGCGATTCGATCTCCGACTGGGTCGGGGTTTGCTTCAAGTCGCCGAGATGCGCGACGGTGATGCCATCGTAATCGAACACGTAGATGGTGTTGCGCGCGGAGCCGTCTTTGCCTTTCTTTTTTCCGCTCCCGCCGCCGTCGGTTGAAACGCCAGTGACGAAGACGCCGCCGATCTCGAATTCGCCCGCGCCGTCAATGACGTGCGACGCGCCTTTGACCGCGTCCACGTTGTTGTGACCGGGCGCGTCGTGGCTGACCGTGACGATGTCCGATTTCAGTTTAAGCGCCGAGTAGCCGATAGATTTATTGTCGAACGGATCCGTCACCACCGTCGCGTAATTGCGCTCGGTGAGACGGAAGCAGGAATGTCCGTACCAGGTGATTTCCATGTATGTGAGGTCTCCGAGGGGGAATTATAACCGGAGTTGGTTACGCAACCGTTCTTATATCATCCCCCATTAGAATCTTTTTCCATTGCGTGAGTAATTGCAAGAATTACTCCCTCGATCTCCTTCATCACAGCATTATTCCAAAAGCGGATTACCCGGTAGCCCTCTGATTCGAGATACTTCGTTCTCTCTTCGTCGTATTCTTCTTGCTCCAGATGTTGACTGCCATCTAGTTCAACGATGAGTTTCTTTTCGATACACACGAAATCGGGGATGTAGTTTCCAACAGCGTGTTGTCTCCTAAAGTTGACTCCCAGTTGGTCGTTGCGAATTCTTGACCAGAGTTTACGCTCGGCGGGAGTTGGCTCTTTGCGGAGCTTGCCTGCGTTGCGCATGGTTTTGGGGTTACTTCTTTTTTTACGCGGCATGACGATCTCCAATCTGCCCCACCCCGTCCCTCCCCAAATGCGACGATAAACCTGTCGAATTTGGGGAGGGGGAAACTTGGGCATAAATAAAAATATTCATTCCAACTTCACATTCACCTCCCCCGACTTCCGTGCAGTTCGGCAGTCGGGGGAGGATGGGAGGGGCGATTACCAGCAACAAGTTATTTCCCCTTCACCAACCCCTCCACAAACCTCCATCGCTTCGTCTTGGAGTAATCTCCGCCATCGGGATAAAAATATTTTGCATAATCCGCCCAGTTATCCTTCGTCCGAAAAAACGGATCAGTCTCGCCATTGGCGAGTTCGTAGCGCGAAATCCTTGCGTGAGCATGTTCGCGCAAGGGATTGTCGTTTCCCCAGCCGACATCGCCACCGATCTCTCGGCGAAATCTTCCACACGGTTGAAGCGACCAGTTCGAGCCGCTGGGTTTGTCGCCGTAGAAGTAGCGCGCGCGTTACAGCCGGGCAGGGCGGTGCTTCTGCCGGGTTCTTCCGCTTTGACGAAGCCGTTCAAGTTCATATGTGCGGAAGTATTTTTTGTAGCGAAAGAAGCGGAGAGGTAATCCGCCGGTGTATCGTTCAAGTTGACGAGATAAATCCCAGGCCGCTCTTTTCGTCCCAGATGAGCGAACTCGTGGACGACTGTCCATGCGGAGAATGAATCAGAAGCTGAAAACGACCACTCCCTTGAACGCTTCCCCTCCATGCGAGCCGATGCTTGCTTTTTTTCACCGCCACAGCGCCGAGATTGCGCTTCTTGAATGTTTCGTTTCCGCCCATTGCGCTGGCGAGCAATGTGATCGAATCATGCAATCGGTTCAATTCAGCCAGCGACCATATCCCGCTTTCCATATACTGTTTCCAATAGGAAATCTCCTCGCCCCAATCGGCGAGGACGGTCACTTGAAAATCCGCGCTGATAGTGGGCTAGTTTTTCGGCGGCGAGTTGGAGATTCGGATTGGTTCATACGACTCCTGCATTTCAACCAGCGTGCAAAATCAGTGTACAAACAATCCGAGTGTTCATTGTCAAAGCAAAATCGGTTTTGCGATTTATAATCGGCGTTCAATGTCATCGTCAAAACTCCTCCCCTATCTTGAAGCCGTTCGCCGCAAACTGTGTGGGGCGCATCGTTCACTGCTAAAGTCGCGTTGCAGGATATTTCGCCGATCACCATCAGTGGCTGGCGTTCGGGATGGGTCTGCTCGTGCTTGGCGCGGTGGTCGCGTTGCGAAACAATTTGCCATGCCGAAGAAAAACGAATGGGGATATTTCGCGCCTCGGCTTTTTGGGGATCACGTTTCATCAATGGCTTCAATCGAACGGCTTGCAAACTTCGGCGCAAGCACCACCGCGTGGATCGTCGCAACGACTCCAGTCTTCATGGCGTTGCTTGGCTGGTTTATTCTCAAGGAAGGATTATCACTCGTCAAGATCTCGGCATCACGTTGGCGTTTTTCGGCGTTCTGCTTGTCGTTTCGGATGGAAACCTCGGTTCAATCTCGATTGGGAAGTTTGGCGCGCCGGGCGACATACTCATCCTTGTCAGCGCGGTTAACTGGGCGGTCGTCTCCGTCCTTTCGCGGCGCGGATTGAAGACGACGTCCGCGAGTCCGTTCGTCTTTTATATGATGTTGTTCGGCTGGCTGTTCACGTCTATTCCTTTTGTTGGGAACAGTTTATACGTGGAAGTCCCTGCTGAACTTTTAACGGTTGGCTCGGATCGTTTCTTGGAATCTTCTGTTCGGGGCTGGCGTACATCGCGTGGTACGACGCGCTGCAAGCATTGACGACAGCAAGCACAGGCGCATTTTTATACATCGAGCCGCTCATTGCGATGATCGTCGCGTTTTTTGTTTTGGGCGAGGCGATCACGCCCGCGTCGTTGGGAGGCGGAGGCATTATCCTTTTGGGTGTGTGGCTGGTAAATAAATGAGGTGGCGCGGGATGACATCCCGCGCAACGCGGCTGAAGGGTGGATAAAGTTGAGTGGCAGAGTCAAGCCGAACCGTCGAGAGAAGCGGGTTTTTCATCCGAATTAAAAATGTGGGTGTATAATGCAAACACTAGATTCCCACGAAACGGAGGAAAGACCCATGGCAAGCGTAACGTTCGATCACGTGTTTAAGAAGTATGGTGATGTGACCGCTGTGAATGATCTGAACATTCACATCGAAGACAAGGAATTCCTTGTGTTGGTTGGTCCCTCAGGATGCGGAAAGACCACCGCCCTGCGCTCGCTGGCTGGCTTGGAAGAGATCAGCGGCGGCGAAATTCGCATCGGCGAGCGCGTGGTGAACGATGTTGCGCCGAAAGACCGCGATATTGCCATGGTCTTTCAGTCGTATGCGTTGTACCCGCACCTTTCGGTGTACGACAACATGGCGTTCGGTTTGAAACTTCGCAAGACGCCGAAGGATGAGATCAAGCGCCGCGTGAGCGAAGCCGCCGACATCCTCGGCATTCAGGAATTGCTCGAGCGCAAGCCGCGTCAACTTTCGGGCGGACAGCGCCAGCGCGTGGCGGTCGGTCGCGCCATCGTGCGCGAGCCGAAAGTCTTTTTGTTCGACGAGCCGCTCTCGAACCTCGACGCAAAACTGCGCGTGCAGATGCGCTCGGAGATCAGCAAACTTCATCAGCGTTTGCAAACCACCTTCATTTATGTGACTCACGATCAAACCGAAGCCATGACGATGGCGACGCGCATCGCGGTGATCAACAAGGGTGTGTTGCAACAACTTGATTCTCCGCAGAATTTGTACGACCGCCCAAGCAACTTGTTCGTGGCTGGCTTTATTGGCTCGCCCGCCATGAACTTCTTCCGCGGCAAATTACGAAAAGATGGGGAAAAACTTTTGTTAGACGCGGGCGATTTCAGCCTGACGCTCCCCGCAAAGTCTGCAAAACTCTACGAGGCGTATGCCGGGAAAGAAATCATCTTCGGCATCCGCCCTGAGAACGTCCATGATGCGGAGTTCGTGCCGGCGAACATTGGCGTGGAGAAGGTCAACGTGAAAGTTGACGTGACCGAGTTGATGGGCAACGAAATCTTCCTGTACTTGATCAGCGGAACGAACACTTTCGTCGCTCGCGTTGATCCGCGCTCGAAATTGCGCGTGGGTCAGCAGGCTCAAGTGGCGTTCGACATGGATAACTTCCACATTTTCGACGCAGAAACTGAACAGGCGATTCGATAACCTGTCGGTCATACGCTTTCTCATCCCCGGTGTCCGCTTGGACGCCGGGCGTTTTTCATCCTTTCTCAATTCCGAATCATTATGCCTCCCAAAAAGAAGCCGACAATTTATGACGTAGCGAAAAGCTCCGGCATCAGCATTTCGACGATTTCGCGCGTTTTGAATTCGCCGGACAAGGTGAACTCCGAGACGCGCCGCCGAGTCATGTCGTCCATTGACAAGCTGGGCTTTGTGCCAAAAGCGGAGGCGAGGGCGCGCGCCCGGCGGAACGCGAATCGCATTGGGGTGATCACGCCGCTGTTCACCGCGCCGTCGTTCGTTCAAAGACTGCGCGGGGTTGCATCTGCATTATCGAAGGCAAACTACGAGCTAGTCATCTACCCGGTTGATTCTGAAGAACAGTTGCAGGGATATATCTCGTCCATTCCCGTCATGCAAAATGTGGATGGGCTCGTCATCATGTCGCTTGCTATTGATGACGCGGAAGCCAGGCGATTGCACGACAAAGGTATGCAGACCGTGTTGATCGAATATTCGCACGCCCGGCTGAACAGCATCGAGATTGACGACGCGCATGGGGGTCAACTGGCGGCGCGGCATCTCATCGAAAAGGGACATAAGAGGATCGCTTTCATAGGCGAGGTCGAATCGCCGGAGAAATATGCGATACACCCGGTCAAGTCGAGGTTGCAGGGGTTTCGGAATACGCTGGACGAGGCGGGTGTTGCCTTGCCGAAAAAATATATCAAGTCAGCCGCATACACGCACGAAAGTTCCCAGCGGGCGGCGCTTGAACTCCTTGGCATGGATCAGCCCCCCACCGCTATATTTGCCGCGGCAGATATTCAGGCGATCAGCGTCATGAAAGTGGCGCGGCAATTAAAGTTACGCATCCCTGATGATCTTGCCGTCATTGGCTTCGACGATATTGATATTGCCGACTACATGGACCTCACCACCATTCGACAATATCTCGATCAGTCCGGAAGGATGGCGGCTGAGATCCTTCTCTCGCACATCGCCGATTCAGACCGAACGCTCCAGCACAGCAAGATTCCCCTCACGTTGATCGAACGCCAGACGACCTAACTTTTCATTTTCCATTTTGGTTTATCTTCTCACCGATCAATTCCGAATTAGACATTGACTCTCGTGAAAGTTGTGCTATACTCCGTTATGAAAGTGCTTTCATAAAAACGCTTTCAACAGTTCCCGTCTACCATCCATAATTTGTATAAAGGAGGCGCTCTGTCACAATTGAACGAAATCCAATCCCCCTATCAATTCAATTTAAACTTTTCAAGGAGAGAAGAATGAAAAAGACACTTTGGCAACTAATGGGCTTGCTGGTCGTCTCGGCAATGTTCCTTGCCGCGTGCGGTCCGAAGGCAACCGAAATGCCGGCTATGACAGAAATGCCCGCCATGACAGAAGCCCCTGCGACAGGCGGCATTGACTGCATGGGCGCGAAGCAGGGCGATGAGATCAGCATGTTGTATCAATGGTCCGGCACGGAAGAAGCGGCTCTTAATCAGATCTTGAAGCCGCTCGTTGACGCCTGCGGCATTGTATTGAAACCAGAGTCCACTCGTGATCAGGCGTTGTTAGACACGCGCGTTCAGGCTGGAACTCCGCCGGACGTCGCTTTCTGGCAGGTGGCGCAATTGGTGCAATACAAAGATAAATTGAAGGCGATGGATACGCTTGGCGCAGATAGCGGCAATTACAGCGCCTTCTTCCTCGACCCAGTCACCGTTGATGGACAATGGCTCGGCTTGCCAATCAAAGCCGACGTGAAATCCATTATTTGGTATAGCCCGGCGAACTTTGAAGCATTGGGATACACAGTTCCTACCACTTGGGATGAACTGGACGCCCTTGTCGAAAAAATGGCGGCAGACGGCAACGTGCCTTGGAGCATGGGCATGGAATCGGGCGACGCCACAGGCTGGACCGGTTCAGACTTCATCCAAGACATCATGCTTGTGCAACAAGGTCCCGATTTCGTCCTTGGGCTGATTGACGGCAGCGTTTCCTACGACGATCCGGGCGTGAAGCAAGCCTACGAGACCTATGGAAAATGGGCGATGGATCCAAAGTACACGGTTGGCGGCGCGCAAGGGACGTTATCCACTCCGTTCCTCGAAGCCATTTACAAACCGTTTGCCGATCCCGCTGAAGCGATGATGGTCAAACAATCCGGTTTCGCGGGCGCTGAGATCGCCAAGCAGTTCCCCGCTCTCAAGCAAGGAACCGATTACGACTTCTTCGTTGTTCCGGGCATTCAAGGTTTGCAAGGCTCCATCGAACCGATGATGGCGTTCAACGATACGCCGGCAGTGAGGGCTTTGGTCGCTTATTTGTCTTCAGACCTCGGCGGCGCGAATTGGGCGGCGGCTACGTTCGGACTTTCACCGAACAACGGCGCGACCGGCCACTACACCGATCCGGCTCTCGCGAAGTTAGGCGACGCTATCGCCAACACGAAGGGTTTCACCCCCGATCTGGGCGACACGATCCCCGGCGGCTTCGGATCCGCTGAGTTCAAAGGTATTTCGTCGTTCGTCAACGGCGGAGATTTGGCAACGATTCTCTCCGATCTGGCGGCGGCTCAAAAGCAAGGATTAAATCCTTAAGTTACATTTGGGGATGCCTCTTTCAAGAGGCATCCCCTTTCTTGATCGTCGGCTGAACGCATAACAAGAGGAGAATGTGATGGCTGTTCCGCAGAATACCCCTGAAACTGCCGCTCACACAAAGCGGACAAAAAAATCTTCCGCCGCGCCAACGCCTCAGATCATGAAGCAAGGCGCGCTTACGCCGTGGCTCTATCTGTTGCCCGCGCTTCTGGTGATGTCATTTTTTATTGTCTACCCGATGATCAACACCATCGGCTTGAGTTTTCAGAATCGAGACGGGACCGCATCCGCCGCCACCACCTGCGTCGAAGGGCAATCATGCTGGGGGATTTTCGAAAATTATCACTACGCTATCACTGCCGAATTTAATACCAGTTCGTTTCAAGCATTTTGGAAATCGTTCTGGAGTTCGTCGTACGGCAACACCATCAAATGGATCGTGGTCATGGTGTTCGGAACGGTCGCCTTCGGATTGGGATTCGCAACGCTGGCTGACCGTGTGAAATATGAAGCGCTGGCAAAAGCAATTATCTTCATGCCGATGGCGATCTCCTTCGTGGGCGCCGGCGTGATCTGGAAGTTTGTATACGACTATGGAACGCAACAAAACCAGATCGGTCTGCTAAACGCCATCATTACCTCGTTTGGCGGCAAACCTGTCGCCTGGCTTTCAACGATTCCGATCAATACCTTCATGATCGTCCTCGTAGGGATTTGGATCTGGTCAGGCTTCTGCATGACGATCCTCGCGGCGGCGCTCAAATCGGTCCCAGATGAAATTCTTGAAGCGGCTCGCGTGGATGGCGCAACGGAATGGACCGTTTTCTGGAAGATCATGGTCCCGATCATCCTGCCGACCATCACGGTCGTCGTCACAACCATGGTGATCAATGTCTTGAAATTATTCGACCTCGTCTATGTGATGACCGGCGGCAACTTCCAAACCGACGTGATCGCCAACCGCATGTACACCGAAATGTACAAGAACTTCAACGTCGGGCGCGGAACCGCTGTGGCAGTCGTCCTCGTTCTCACGATCATTCCATTCATCTACTTAAACATCAAACGATTCATGGAGCAGGAGGCGGCGCGATGAATAAGGAAAAGATCAACAAACTGCTCAACCGAGTCCCGATCCATGTGGTCATCGTCGTCACACTCATTATCTGGATCGTCCCGACTGTGGGGTTACTCGTCACATCCCTGCGCCCGCCCGAGGCGGTTCGAGCCACAGGCTGGTGGACGGTGCTCGCCTCTCAAGACGCCAGCGGGCCCTACACACAATCGTGCGCGGAATGTCACGGGGCAGAGGGCAACGCCCTGCCGCAAGCCGATCTCACCAATCCCGAGTTGGTCGCTAAGTATCCGCGCTCCTTGCAGTTGCTTGCGATGCTCCGCAAAGACATCAACGGTCAGCCGCACATGGGCGAGCGACCTCTCCCGTCCGCGCAAGAGGCGGCTGACATCGCCGCGTATCTCACGAAGGGCAATCAGTCAGAAGCCCGCTTCACGATGAACAACTATATAGACGCGCTCGTCGGCTATCGCGGAGACAACACGTATCGCGCCGACTGCGCCGCAGGCACTCAACCGCCCGATCTGAAATGCAATCTCAGCGACATCCTCAACCCGCGCGGAATGGGACGCGCATTCGTGAACAGCCTGCTCGTGACGATCCCCGCGACCATCATCCCGATTCTCTTCGCGGCTCTAGCGGGGTACGCCTTCGCCTGGCTTGATTTCAAGGGACGGTTTTTGCTCTTCGCTATTCTAGTTGGGTTGCAAGTGGTGCCTCTGCAAATGACCCTCGTCCCCATCTCGCGGTTTTACGCGCAAGCCGGGCTGAACGGAACCTTCCTCGGAGTGTGGCTCTTCCATACCGGTTTTGGAATGCCGTACGCTATTTATTTGATGCGAAACTTCCTAGGGACTTTGCCGCGCGACCTCTTCGAGTCGGCTTATTTAGACGGCGCCTCACACTGGACAGCGTTTCGCCAATTGGTAATTCCTCTCGCCATGCCTGCCATTGCATCGCTGGGAATTTTCCAGTTCCTGTGGGTGTGGAATGATTTATTGGTCGCTCTCGTGTTTTTAGGCGGCACAACCCCAGTGATGACATACCAGATCAGCAACATGGTCACTTCGCTCGGCTCTGGCTGGCAAGTGCTGACAGCGGCGGCGTTCTTGTCCATGCTGCTCCCCATGATCGTGTTCTTCTCACTCCAACGTTACTTCGTGCGCGGCATGTTAGCCGGCGCAGTTAAAGGATAAAACGAAAAGCGGACTGGGCGACCAGTCCGCTTTTCAAGTACGTGAAAAATGACCAACGACAACTTGTGGTACAAAGACGCGGTGTTCTACCAAATCTCTGTGCGCGCCTTCAAAGATAGTGACGGCGACGGCTACGGCGACCTGAGGGGAATCAAAGACAAACTAGATTATCTTCAAACCCTCGGCGTGGATTGCCTCTGGCTCATGCCGATCTACCCTTCACCTTTACGCGACGACGGATACGACATCGCAGATTATTACAACATTGATCCGATGTATGGGACCCTCGACGATTTCGCATCCCTCATCAACGCGGCGCACGCGCGGGGCATTCGCATCATCATGGACCTCGTGCTGAATCACACCTCGGATGAGCATCCGTGGTTCAAGGCTTCGCGCTCCGACAAAAACTCTCCCTTCCGTGAGTATTATGTGTGGAGCGACACCGATCAAAAGTACAAGGGGACTCGCATCATTTTTGTTGATACGGAAAAATCAAACTGGACATGGGATAAAAAGACAGAACAATATTACTGGCATCGCTTTTACGCCAGCCAGCCCGACCTGAATTTCGATAATCCAAAAGTTCAAGAAGAGATGATCAACGTCGCGCGCTTCTGGCTCGACCTCGGCGTGGATGGCTTCCGCGCTGACGCGGTTCCATATCTCTTCGAGCGCGAAGGCACAAATTGCGAGAACCTGCCGGAGACCCACGTCTACTTGAAAAAACTCCGCGCCTTCATGGAAGCGAATTACCCCGGCAAGATTCTCTTATGCGAAGCCAACCAATGGCCCGAAGACGTGCGTCCCTATTTCGGCGATGGCGACGAATTTCACATGGGATTCCACTTCCCCATCATGCCGCGCATCTACATGGCGCTCAAAAAGGAACGCGCAGACGACATGATCGAGATCCTCCGCCGCACGCCATCCATTCCGGAGAACTGCCAATGGTGCACCTTCCTCCGCAACCACGATGAATTGACTCTAGAAATGGTCACGCAGGAAGAACGCCAATGGATGTGGGAACAGTACGCGCCTGAACCTCGCATGAGGATCAACCTCGGCATCCGCCGCCGCCTCGCGCCATTGCTGGATAACGACCGTCGAAAGATCGAACTGGCGAACTCATTGCTATTCACTCTGCCCGGCTCGCCCATCGTCTACTACGGCGACGAGATCGGCATGGCAGATAACATCGAACTCCCCGACCGCAACGGCGTCCGCACGCCGATGCAATGGGACAATTCGGCAAGCGCAGGATTCACAAGCGGAAGACCGTTTGCGCCGGTGATACAAAATTATCCGCGCATCAATGTCGCAGGACAGCTGGATGATAAAGATTCGCTTTTTCACACAATTCGGCGGATGATCGAGGCTCGTAAAAAATATCCCGCCTTCGGTCATGGGGCAATGGAATGGATTAACGTTGATAATCCCGCGCTGGCTGTCTACACCCGGTCATTGCACGGCGTTACTCTTCTCGTCATCAACAATTTGAGCTCATCACCGCAGAAAATTTTGCTTCCCGCCGAATTGCACGGTGAATATGTCAACCTCATCGCTGATACTCGAACAAAGATTGATATGTCACTCGATCTTCAGCCGTATGAGTATCGGTGGCTGAAACGAATACAAGACCCCACCATCGCATAATTGAACAATTCTGGTTAGTCACAAATCGAGCATCAAAGAGGCAGCAACCACGGGCGGATAAGTGTTTCTTCGAGCATCTGCCAAAGCGCCAAATCTGGACGCGCCTTGCTCACACCCCAAATTGGTTTGTCAAACCACTTGATAAACACGAGCCAATCTGCTAATATAGCGTCGAAAATCAAGTTGCGTTAACCTACACTGGATTAACTTGAGCACATTTTTCTGGCTACCCACCAAATACAATGTCAAGAGTTTTAACAAACATGCCGCGCTTGATCTCATTCGATTTGGCTCAGGCGGTATGTCTCGTTCAGAGCTGGCTGACAAAATGGGCTTAACGCGCGCAGCTGTCAGCTTGATCGTGAACGATCTGCTCGAATCGAACGTTGTGCGAGAGGCAGAAGTACGATCAGCGCCAAACGGAAGACCGCCTATAACCTTGGAAGTCAACTCAAAAGCCGGTCTGGTAGGCGCAATAGATATGGGGGTTACTCATGCCGGCATCGCCATTGCCGATTTCACAGGAAGAATCCTACAAGATGCCGAATTCCCTTTCGATATCAGGAACGAACCGGCACGCTGTCTCAAAACGATCAACGAAAAACTTCTTGAGCTAATGAAGGCTCAAGGGATCTCAAAATCGGAGATTTCGGCGGTGGGCGTAGGCGCACCGGGACCCGTGATCACCGAGGCGGGCACGGTAGTATCGCCTCCGATCATGCCGGGATGGGACGGCTACCCCATCCGTGGCGAGTTGGAAAAGTTTTGGGGATGTCCCGTTACCTTGAACAACGATGCCGAACTTGGCGCTTTGGGTGAATGGGGATATGGCGCAGGACGCGGGGAAGAAAACATCGCGTATATCAAAGTGGGAAGTGGAATTGGAGCAGGACTCATTCTGAATCAACAAATCTACGCCGGAACAACAGGCGCCGCAGGTGAGATCGGTCACATCACCATAGACGAAGACGGTCCGCTGTGTAGTTGCGGAAATCATGGGTGCCTCGAAGTGTTTGCGGGAGGCTATGCCATTGCCCGCGAGGGACAGTCCCTGATTCAATCTGGAAAAAGAACTTTATTATCAGATCTGTCTGCCGAGAGAGTCGGAGCGCGTGAGGTGGCGGAAGCCGCCCGTCGCGGCGATTTATATGCCCAAGAAATCCTCAGACAAGCCGGCGCGCATATCGGGGTCGCGCTCGCAAGCTTGGTGAACTTGTTCAATCCCAGCATGATCATCATCGGCGGAGGCGTGGCGGAGGCTGGCGATATTTTGACCACACCCATCCGCGATGCGCTGCGCGAACGGGCAATGCGCGCCTCGGAACAAAGCGTGCGCATCGCAACCGCCATGCTCGGGCGGCATTCAGTTTTGATCGGCGCGATCGTTCAGGCGATCAACGTAGCGATCCACATTGCGGCAGAACAACGAAAATATCCTGTTGAGATACGCGCGCGAGTTGAAGAATCTCTGGAAACGAATCCATAAACAAAGGAGGTGATGCGAAACTCAACTACCTATTCTGCCTTTTCAAAATGATAAAATCCGAAAAAATCTAATAAGGAGAAGAAGCAATGACGAAGAAATTGAATTTGCTGGTCAGCTTGTTACTGATCACCGCGTTCGCCTTGACCGCCTGCGGCGGCGGAACCGGTTCTACCGCCACCGGCGAGGTAACTCTCTGGCATGCGTACGGTACCGGTTCAGCAGAAGAAGTGGCATTGACCGCCATCCTCGAGAAAGCCAAAACGGATATGCCAAATGTCAAGATCAACGTTTTGCAGGTTCCGTTTAACGACATCTACAACAAATACCGCACCGATGTAGCCTCCGGCGGCGGACCCGACATGTTCATCGCCCCGAACGACTCGCTTGGCGACGATGCCCGCGCCGGATTGCTTGCGGACATCACCGAGCTCGCTAAAGGCAAACTCGGCGATTACAGCCAGTTGTCCATTGACGGCATGAGCGTGGACGGCAAACTGTATGGTGTGCCAGAATCTCTCAAGGCCATTGCGCTTTGGTATAACAAAGACCTTATCGCTACGCCTCCCGCCACCACCGATGAACTGAAAGCTCTCATGGAAGCCGGCACGCCCGTCTCTCTCAGTTACGGCTGCTACCATCACTATGGGTTCTTTGGCTCGTTCGGCGGCAAGATATTCGATGACAACTGGAAAGTGATTGCCGATCAGGGCGGCGTCGCGGATGCGATGTCTTACCTGAACGATCTCTATCAGATCTCGGTTGCCAACGGCTGGCCCAAGAACGACAGCGATGGTCTGGCTCCCTTCACAGAAGGAAAGATGGCGATCATCACCAACGGTAACTGGGCAATGGGCGATTACCGCAAAGCGCTCGGTGACAAACTCGGCGTAGCCCCGCTTCCCGCCGGACCCGGCGGACCCGCCACACCTCTTCTCGGCGTAGATGGCTACTACTTCAACCCGAACAGCACGAACCTCGCGTCCGCGCTGGAAGTGGCGCTCTACCTGACCGGCAAAGACGCAGAGACTGCCATGATGAACGATGCCGGTCATGTCCCTGCCAACACGACAGTCGAAGTGACCGATCCGCTCATCAAGGGATTGCTCGATGCGTTCAAGACGGCATACGTCCGCCCGCAGGTCCCGCAATTGGGCAACTATTGGTCCAACTTCTGCGGTGTTGACCAGGTCTTTGAGGCTGGCGTACCCGCCGCGCAGTGGGTCGCTGACGCAACTGCCAACGCAAACAAGGCTCCATAAGCCAACTATTTAGTTTATGAAAGTGAGCAGGGAAATTTCCCTGCTCACTTTCATACTTCAATCTTGAATTGGAGGAACAACGATGGCTTCCATATCCTTGATCGAACGGGAAAAGAAGAAAGCCGATTTCCGCAAGGCGATCACTCCATATCTTTACCTTGTCCCAGCATTCCTTGTGATGGCATTCATCACGTTTTATCCGCTGATCTATCAGGTGATCGTTTCGTTCACCGATTTTCAAACTAAAGACCTGCTCAAAGGTCTGGCTTCTGAAAACTTGAATTCGGTGGGGGTAAAGAATTATGTTGATATTTTCACAGGCGGGCTTCCCGTTCAAAATTTCGATTTTTTTCGCGTCCTCACCTATAACCTTTGGTGGGCAGTCACGAACGTCGCTATTCACGTTCCTACCGGGATCGTGATCGCCGTGTTGCTCAACACGCCGGGGCTGTGGATGAAACGCATCTATCGTTCGCTGTATATTCTGCCCATCGTTGTCCCTCCGCTGGTCGTCGCCACCGTGTGGCGCAACATCTTCGATGCGCAATACGGCGCTATGAATCAATTCCTCACGAGCGCGAGCATGTTCTTCGGCGCGTTGGACCCTGTGCGGATTCGCTGGCTCGAAGATTTCACTGCGCCCATTCCATGGCTGCTTCCAAACGGACCGTTGACGCTTGCGTATTACGCCATGATGATCGCGAACTTCTGGCTGGGCTGGCCCTTCATGGCGCTGGTAGCCACCGGCGCGCTGCAAAGCATCCCCAAAGATTTATACGAGGCGGCATCCATAGACGGCGCGTCTGGGTATCAACAGTTCAGAAAGATCACCGTCCCCCTCTTGAGACCCGCCATGATCCCCGCCACGATTTACGGGTTTACCCTGTCGTTTAATTTATTCAACTTTGTGTACTTCATGACCGGCGGCGGACCCGCGCGCTCCACTGAAATTCTGGTCACCTTCGCATACGACTTAGTGAGAAACCTGCGCTTATTCGGAGCGGCGGCGGCGTTTTCAGTGATCATATTCTTCGTAGCGCTGACGCTTTTTCTGATCACTAACCGTCTAACCCGCGCAACCGAAAACATTGTGGAGTGATCACATGGCTGCTTATACAAAACCTAACAAGAGCAATAACCCAATCATCCGCTTTCTAAACATAAACACATCGCGCGAAGTGGGCGGGCGCGAACTGCCGCTTTGGAGGCAAATCGCGCTCCAAATATTGTGCCTGGTCATCGCGGCTGAAGTCATGTTTCCGATCATGTACATCGTCACATTGTCGCTCAGTTCACGCGAAACGCGCCCATCGAGCCTTGAACTCATCCCACAAGAAATATCCCTCACGGCGTTCAAACAGGTGATTGATCGCCCCACCGCTAATCCGGTCACATTTTCAGAACTTTTGAGGAATAGCTTCTTGCTTTCGGTCGGCGTCGGTCTAGTTTCTTTACTCATCGCCATCCTCGCCGCCTATGCCTTTTCGCGCTTCAAATTCAAGATGCGGCAAGTCCTTATGGTTTTGGTTTTTGTGCCTCTTCTCATGCCTGCCATAGGGTTAGCCACACCGCTTTACCTGATGATGAACAGTATCCGAATAGCAGACTGCGGAGGAGGCGCGATCGCCATTTCCCCATTCGCTACCTGCGCGGTGGGTTTGGGTAAGGTCATGTTCAACTTACGCGACTCGCTGATTGGCGTTGGCATTGCCATGGTCTCAACAGCCCTGCCGTTCGCAGTCTGGAATCTCAAAGGGTATCTTGATACGATTCCAAAAGAGTTGGAAGAAGCCGCCGCAATAGACGGCGCAGATGCAAACCAAATCTTCTTCCAGATCGTTTTGCCGCTTGCCCTGCCGCAACTCGCTGTGACTTTCTTCCTCGGCTTCATCGGCAACTGGCAAGAGTTTGCCCTCCCGTGGCTCTTCCTCACAAAGCCCGAATCATACACGCTTTCGATGACGCTCTACAACATGACAGGTCAATACGCGAACAGCATCCCGTGGAATCGCTTCGCGGCAATGGCGATCATCGTCGCCCTGCCGGTCGCCGTCACATACATCGCCCTGCAAAAACAGATCGTCAGCGGATTGACTTCAGGAAGCGTGAAAGGTTAACCATCAGATGGGCGGTCAGAGTTGACCGCCTGATTTTTTCTGGATATGAAAAAATTCATCGCATGTATCGTTCTCGCATCCATTTTGCTCGGATGCTCCGCGCCTCTTTCCGACCCTCAGCCTGCCTCGCCCTCCCCAGCCGACTCAACCGCATGGTGGCGAAACGCGATCTTCTACGAGATATTCGTTCGCTCGTTCAACGATTCAAACGGAGACGGCATCGGCGACTTTAACGGCATCACACAAAAACTGGATTACATCCAAAGCCTCGGCGTCAACGCGATCTGGCTGATGCCCATTCACCCATCTCCTTCCTATCACGGTTACGATGTGACAGATTACTATGCGGTAAATCCTGACTATGGAAGCATGGATGACTTCAAAAACCTGCTTGCCGAGGCGCACAAACGGGACATCAAGATCATCATTGACCTCATCCTTAATCACACCTCCAGCCAACATCCATTCTTCATAGACGCGAACAGCGGACCCGATTCAGTTCACCGCGACTGGTACATTTGGTCGAACGAAACGGGGAATTACTGGCATGCAGGAAATGGCGGCAATTACTACGGCTTTTTCTGCGAATGTATGCCTGACCTGAACTATCGAAATCCCGATGTGACGAAAGAGATGTTCGAGGTGACCCGCTTCTGGCTCGAAGATATCGGCGTGGACGGTTTTCGATTGGACGCGGCAAAGCATTTGATCGAAGAAGATGGCAAATTCGAAAATACACCAGCCACTCATAAGTGGTTCGACGAATTTTACAAATTCTATAAATCAAAAAAGCCAGATGCGTACGCAGTCAGCGAGGTATACGGCGCAGGCGCATTCATCGCCACAACATACGAGCAACAGTTCGATCACATATTCAACTTCGAACTCGCCAGCGGAATCATGAACAGCGTCAACGGCGAATCAAACACCGGCGTTTACAGCGCATGGAAGTTCACTCTAAACGACATCACCGACGGCAACTACGCTACATTCCTGACTAACCATGATCAAAACAGAGTCATGAGCGTTTTCAATGGGAACGAAAACAAGGCAAGGCTTGCCGCGGTCATCCTGCTGACATCGCCCGGGACGCCGTTTATTTATTACGGCGAAGAGATCGGCATGCAAGGCAAAAAGCCAGATGAGGACATCCGTCTGCCAATGCAATGGAACGCGGATGCGAACGCGGGCTTTACCACGTCAACACCATGGCGCGCGCCAAACGCCGATTATGAGTCGGTAAATGTTGCAGTACAAGACAACGACCCTAACTCGCTTCTGAATCTCTACCGCTCGTTGATTCAACTTCGCCGGGAACATGCCGCCTTGCGCGTCGGAAGTATATCCGTGCTCGAAACGGGAAACGCTGGCGTCTATGCGGCGATTCGTTATGATGGAAACGAGATCGTTCTGACTCTTGTAAACCTCACAGGTAAGCCTATTTCAAACTACGCCTTAACCCTCGAAGAAGAGACTCTCCCCAACAGAGACCTTACCCTCACTCCCCTGCTCGGCACAGCCGACGCATCATCCATCACTATTCGCGGCGGCGCGTTCGCAGATTACAAGCCTCTAGCGGAGTTGCCGCCAAATCAGGCGTATATTTTTCAATTGAAGTGATTCGGGTTACTGTTTGAAAACAGACAAGAATAAAAAGTAAACGATCGTGATCAACAACCCCAACGCAGATAGAGCCATGCCGATCGTTGCCATGCGGCTCTTTTCGACCCTCGAACTGATTCCGCCAAAGATCAACCCCAGCAGGCTCGCAATCCCGCCGCAGACAGGAATGATCGCCGCGCATAGACTGATCAACCCCAACGCGGCGGAAGCCAGCGCATATAATTTTGCGCTTTGCAATTCAGGATCGAGACTCTCAGGGTCAACATCCATCGCAGAAGAATTATACTATTTGGAGTAGAATCACTCCCACAGGACAAGAGAGCATCTTGTCCTGCTTTATTCCAACACCGAGGCGTATCAATGACCACACCAGAATGGGTGCAAGACGCGATCTTTTATCAAATTTTTCCAGACCGATTCGCGCGCGGCAGGCGCATGCCCGACATCGGATTCGAGGCGTGGGACTCTGCGCCCACAAATCATGGATTCAAAGGCGGCGACTTGTACGGCGTCGCCGAACGACTCGATTATCTCAAGGACTTGGGAATCACGGCTCTATATCTCAACCCAATCTTTGCATCCGCTTCTAACCACCGCTATCACACATACGATTACTACAACGTGGACCCTCTCCTCGGCGGCAATGATGCGCTGCGGACCCTGCTCGACTCGGCGCACAAGAAAAACATCCGCGTCATTCTCGACGGGGTGTTTAATCACGCCTCGCGAGGTTTTTGGCAATTTCATCATGTGCTAGAAAACGGAGCAGGTTCGCCCTACAAAGATTGGTTCTTCTTCGATGAAGAAAGATTGACCGGTAAAAAACATTGGGGCGCGTATCCCAGTCCGCACGAGCAAAAACTTCTACATCACGAGGATAGTCTCACCGCCATCGGCTATCGCGCGTGGTGGAATTTGCCCGCCTTGCCGAAGTTCAACACGAACATGCCCGTAGTGCGCGAATTTCTTTTTGATGTTGCCGAATTCTGGATGAAATTCGGCGCGGACGGCTGGCGATTAGATGTTCCCGCCGAAATTGACGATGACTCGTTCTGGCAGGAATTCCGTCAGCGCGTGCGGAAGGTCAACCCAGAGGCGTACATCGTCGGCGAAATCTGGCACGAGTCACAGCGCTGGCTGCAAGGCGACCAGTTCGATGCGGTGATGAACTACGTCGCCACAAACGCGTGCGCAGCATTCTTCCCTGCCAAGCATCTCGACTTGCGCGTGGCGCACCAACAGTCGAATTTTAAAAATATTCAGGGCGCCATAGACGCGCATGAGTTTGCAAACCGCATTGACCACATGATGAGCTTGTACAAACCCGAAATTACACGCTCGCAATTGAACCTGCTCGACAGTCACGACATGCCTCGCTTTCTCTCATTCGCAAGCGGAGATAAAGACTCGCTCAAACTCGCATGGCTGTTCATCATGACCATCGTCGGCGCGCCGTGCATCTACTACGGCGACGAGATCGGTTTGGATGGCGAGCACGATCCATTTTGTCGAAAGTCATTCTCATGGGATGAACACAAATGGGACAAAGACCTATTGGGCTACTTCAAGGAGATCATCGCGTTGCGGACGAAGAATCCAGCGTTCAGGCGCGGCGACATGAATCGGTTATGGTCGGCGAACGGCGTGTATGCCTACTCGCGCTCGTTCGAGGGAAAAACGTTCATCGTGGCGCTGAACGCGTCTGAAAAGGCGGAGCAGATTCACGTCACGCATGAATCGCAAAAACTTCCAAAAGCGGCTTTTGGGAATCCGTCTGAGATAAAGAAAGTGGATGGGCGGCTCAACCTAACCATCCCCGCTCGAAGCGGAGTGGTGTTGAGGTAATTCGTTTATCCCCACATCGCTTTTACCAGCGCGGGTAAAATCTCGCCCGATTTACCTTGAAAGAAAAAATCCACCTTAGGTGTAAGCGGCGTCGTTTCCATATTGACTTCCACCACCACTGCCCCATTATTCTTTGCGGCGTATGCCAGCGACGCGGCTGGTTGGACTACGCCGGATGTGCCAATCGAAAAATAGACGTCGCACGCGCGAGCCGCCTCGACCGCCCCTTCGAGTTGGTCGCGCGGAAGCGGCTCGCCGAACCAGACGACATCCGGGCGAAGCAAACCATCGCAATGATCACAACGGGGAACCGTTTCGGAATCTTCCTCCCACGTTTCAGCAAGCATCCCGCATTCAGAGCACCTCACACGCTGAATGTTGCCATGCAATTCGAACAGGTTATGCGTCCCTGCCATGCGATGCAAGCCGTCTACATTTTGAGTGATGAGAATAAATTGGGGATTCTTCTTCTCGATCTCAGCCAGCGCGTAATGCCCGGGGTTGGGGCGCGCGCCTTTGATGGCTTCACGCCGCCACGCGTACCAATCCCAGATAAGTTTGGGGTCGCGGGCAAAGGCTTCAGGTGAGGCGAGGTCTTGAGGTTTGTAGTGCGCCCACAAGCCAGTTTGCGCGTCGCGGAAGGTACGGAGTCCGCTTTCTTGCGACACGCCGGCTCCCGTCAGCGCGACCAGTTTGCCAGCTTGCACTGAGCCGTATCGAAGTGTCCGCGAAAGAAGCGAGATAAGTTCGGGAGGAAACGTCACGGGGTTAGTATGGCCGACACATCACCATCGAGATATTTTTATCGAAAACTTGACTGCGGGCAACTTCTTCCATATTTTTGTCGTACGCCACGAGTTGATATTCGATCCACGCTTCTCCGGAACCAGTAATATTTTCGGATGTTCTCCGCGCTGACGTTGTAATAAAACGAGCCGTTCTCGTTTTGAAGCATTTCGCCGGAACTCCAGTCGCCTAACAACATGGTGTCCGATTTTTCGCGCGGGCGCATGAAGAGATACACGTAACGAGTGTGGACGATATCTTTGACAAAAGCAGTGACCGTTAATTCGCGCGGCGAACAAGGCCCGCTGTTGTAGTAGAAAACGTAATACGAAACAAGAATCGTAATGAAACTATTGCCTGAGGGCGTGAGGTTTGACGAGCTTTGCGAGGTGGACGGCAGTTGAAGCGTGGGAAGAATCGTCGGCGATTCGGTGGGCTGACCGGGGACGAATGGAGTCTTCGTCGGCGTGAAGGTGACGGGGGTGGGCGTGAGGGTTGCAAAAAGGTCGCGCGTGGGAATCAGGGTGACCGTGGGTTGAGGCGTGGGCGTATCCACTGGCGGCAAAGGCGTGGGAGTGGCGATCAGGTTGAGAAGCGGAGTCAATCCCGAACATCCGCTTAGAAAGAGCATTAAGATCAGCGCAAGTTGAAGAAATTTTTTCATAACGTATCCTATGCTCAATTTTACTTGTTGATGACGCGGCAACTCGTCAGCGATACTTCATTGCGCGATACGACGGAGCGCCCCAGCACAGCCAGCGAAGACGTGGAGGCGACAAACTGAAATTGAAGCCAGGCATCTTCGTATTTATCGTAATCGTTGATCTGATCCAAGTGGATCGTATAAAAATATGTCCCGCGGTCGTTGTCGTTGAGGATCGCGCCGCCGCCCCAATCGGTGCGACGCGCGCTGTATTTATCTTGCAGGCGGATGTACAAGAGGACGTATTTGAGACCCCTCGGTTTGACGATGGTGGTGATGAATTTGATCGAGCGCGCGCCGTCGCAGTTGTAGCCCCACACCAATTGACTTGTGGAACGAGTGACCGAAACAAAGATTTGCCTTGAGGGCGTAAATAAATTCACATCGAGCGGTTCGAGCGTGATGGTCGAACGAGGGGAAGGCGTTGCGGTTGGGAATTTTGTGTTGGGGATCACCGGCGTGGACGTGCCGAATCCCGCTGGCGCGTCGGTGTTGATGGTGAATAGATCGGGCGTGAAGGTAGCAGGCAGGGCAAATGGCGTTGGGCTTGATTCAGGCAGGATGACTTGTTGCGTGGGCGTAGCAAAAAACGAGAGCGGGTTGGGAAGACTGCCGCACCCGGCAAGCAGGGCTACGATGATGTTGACTATGACGAATCGTTTCATGAATCACCTATCAAAATGAAATGACGAGATTGCTTCATCGCCTGCGCTTCATTCTTCTCCTATGAGGTGTTTCACCTCAAGTGGAACGTCCTTCGACTTCGTTCGTCGCGGCGAGCGCTCCTCACTCCGCTCAGGATGGAAATCACGGTTCCCATTGCGGCTGCCAGTCCGGTTCGGGGTTCGAGGTCACTTGGCGGATGCCCGTTCCGTCCGGGCGCATGATAAATATATCAGCCTGTTCATTATTGCGCAACGAATTGAACGCGATCCACTGACCATCGGGGGAATAAGATGCCGAGGCGTTGTTGCCTCCTTCGGTGAGTTGCTCGGCGGTCTGCGCGGCAACGTCAATTTGGAAGATGTTCTTGTCGCCTTCGGGTCCCGCGTAGATGAGCAGACGTTTCCCATCGGGCGACCAATCGAGACTTCCGCCGATTCCTTCCAGACCTCGTGTGAGCTGGCGGACATTCGACGCATCTGCCCCCATCAGAAAGACCTCGTACGAGTTGGGCTTATCCACCGCCATGGCAAATGCGATCGTGTTCCCGTCCGGCGACCAATCGGCGGCGACGATAGTATTCGGACCGGCATAAAGCAAATCTGCGTTTTCGCCGGTGTTGTCTACCGTCCACAACGAGGTGGGGCCCTCGCCGGCGCGGTTGGCGAAAAGGATGCGTTTGCCGTCCGGTGAAAAACTCGGCGAGACCACGTTGCCGATTCGGTCCGTCAGGCGGATTAGGCGCGAGCCTTCGAACACGAACAGGAAGAGGTCGAACACTCCCCCATTTTGATTCGACGCGTAGACTATCGAGCCTCCCTTCGGCGAGTAGACTGGATAATAATTATGCGCCGCGACGTTGGTGATCTGCTGATACCCCGTCCCGTCAGCGTTGACCCAGCACAGTTGGTTGAAGTCGCCGCGCGTGCAAGTGAAGATGATCCGCCCGATGTTTGGCTTGGTCGGCAGAGGCGCGGGCGTGCGCGTCGCCAACGGAGTAGGCAACTCCCTGCCCGGAATTGCGATCGTCGAAACGTCGAGCGGACTCGATGGAAGCAGGAGGCAGAGTCCGATGAGGAGAACGAGCAGAATCAGCCCGATGGGCAGCCTGAATCGAGTCGCTTCGCTTCGACGGGAGAAGATGCGCCGCTTGGACATATCAGAATTTTACAACGAAACGAAATCGGCTAAAATTGCTAAATCCCCAGTTAAAGGAAATCTTGCAATATTATGTCATCCTATCCCATTGCCCCCAAACGACCGTATTCCATCACCCAGCACGGCGAAACGCGCGTGGATGATTACTTTTGGCTTCGTCAGCGCGAGGACCCCGAGGTATTGAAGTACCTCCACTCGCAAATGGATTACCTCGAAGAGGTGATGGGTCACACGAAGCCCTTGCAAGATTCGCTCTTCGCCGAGATGAAGAGTCGGATTCAGGAAACCGATTCAAGCGTCCCTGAGAAGAGAGGCGGATTTTGGTATTACAGCCGCACCGAGGCGGGCAAGCAATATCCGATCTATTGCCGCAAAAAAGAATCGCTGGAAAATCCAGAAGAAATATTGGTTGACCAGAACGCGCTCGGCGAGGGTAAACCGTTTTGCAGTGTGGGCGCGGTGAACGTCAGCCCGAACGGAGAGTTGCTCGCGTACACATTTGATTTCGAGGGCAACGAGGTGTACACGATCCGCATCCGCGACTTGACGACGGGAAAAGAATTTGACGAGGCGATCCCGAACACGTCGGGGAGCGTGTACGAACTTGGCGGTGTGGAATGGGCGAACGACAACGAGCATATTTTTTATGTGACGCTCGATGCGGCATTGCGTCCTGATAAACTGTATCGTCATAAAATCGGCACAGATCCCGCAACAGACGCTCTGCTCTTCCACGAAACGGACGAATCATTTTTCTTGTGGATGCACAAAACGCGCGACGAAAAATACATCATGTCATATCACTACAGCACAACGACACGCGAGATGCGTTTTCTCGATGCCGATAAACCCGAGAGTGAATTGCGCGTCGTGCAGCCGCGCATCGAAGGCTTGGAATATTACGCGGCTCACCATAAAGGGCTGTTCTTCATCGCCAACAACGAAAACGCGCGCAACTTCAAAGTGAGCGTCGCGCCTGTGGAAAATTCGGGCAAAGAAAATTGGAAAGAACTTATCCCCCATCGCGCAGATGTGTTAGTGGAAGGCATCTCTTCGTTCGACAAGCACATCATCATCCGCGAGCGCAAAGGCGGACTGCAACAACTCCGCATCTGCGCGCCCGACGATCTGGACAACGCGCGTTATATGGAATTTCCCGAGTCTGCTTACTTCATTGAATTTGACGACAACTCGGTCTTTGAAACGGACATCGTGCGCTTCAAATATTCGTCGCTCATCACGCCGCTCTCCATCATTGCCTATCACATGGACACGGGCAAATGGGAAATTCTGAAAGAAGACCAGATCGGCAACGGATACGACAAAAATAATTTCGTCACCGAGCGCATCTTCGCAACAGCGGCGGACGGGACGCAGGTCCCAATCTCTCTCGCGTACAAAAAATCATTGAAACGTGATGGAAATAATCCGACTCTGTTATACGGATACGGCGCGTACGGCGCAAACATTGACGCGGAATTCAACGCCAGCCGCATCAGTCTTTTGGAGCGCGGGTTTGTGTTCGCCATCGGACATATTCGCGGCGGTTCCGAGATGGGACGCGAGTGGTACGAAAAGGGGAAGGTGTTCAACAAGAAGAACTCGTTCACCGATTTCATCGCCTGCGCGGAGCATCTGATCCAACTCGGTTTCACGTCCAAAGAGAAGATCGCCATTTACGGCGTGTCGGCGGGTGGATTGCTCGTCTCTGCCAGCACGGTGATGAGACCCGACCTGTTCAAGGCGGTCATCGCCAAAGTCCCATTCGTGGATGTGATCAACTCGATCAGCGACCCGACGATTCCGCTCACGACGCTTGAATACAACGAATGGGGCAACACGGCGAATAAAGAACAGTTTGATTACATGATGTCTTATTCGCCTTACGATAATTTGAAAGAAGGCACGTACCCTCACCTTTTATTGACAGGTGGCTTCAACGATCCGCGCGTGGCGTATTGGGAGCCCGCCAAGTTCGCCGCAAAACTGCGCGAACTCAAAACGGACGATAACCTGCTTTTGCTCAAGACCAACTTCAACGCGGGTCATGCGGGTTCGTCAGGGCGGTATGATTTTATGAAAGAGGTCGCGTTTGAATTCGCGTTTCTGATCGAAACGTTGGGAGCGGCGTAATCCGCTTGGATGCAAACGGGCGAAGGGTATATAATTTCAGCAACCGTGTATCAACAAAAGACGACTAAAGTCGTCACTACGCTATTCCGAGAAGGAGATTTACATGGATCGGTATCTGGTTGAATCACCGCACGACGCTGGCGAATGTGACGCCATCATCAAGGAAATCCACGCGGCGGGATATTTGCATCATTTTGAATGGGGTTGCCACGACGGTACTCACTGCGGCTGGGCGATCATCGAAACGGAAAGCAAAGATCACGCCAAACAGATCGTCCCCTGGCAGATACGAGAAAAGGCGCGGGTGGTGAAGCTGGAAAAATTCGGCGAAGCCAACAAGCACGGTAAGAAATAATTTGTCAACAAAAAAGCGACGCAATTAGCGTCGCTTTTTTGATTCAGAATCTTCTAAGCAGGCTGGGCAGACTTTACCGCTTCTTCCAGCGATATTGTCGTAAGCGATTTCGGCCGCTCGATGGGCTGACCCAGCGCGCGCGCCCACACGTAATTCGCTGTCACGCCTAAGGCGCGACCCACACCGAACAACACGGTGTAGAAATCGAATTCACGCACGCCATAGTAATACTGCAATGTGCCGCTGATCGCGTCCACGTTGGGCGCGGGGCTTTTGGCTTTGCCCTGTTCTTTGAGGACGGCTGGCACAACATCCAACGCCATTTCGGCGAGTTTGAGCAATTCAAAGTCGGGGAAGCGCGCATTCGCAAACTCCAATTGAGCGGTAAAGCGCGGATCAATTACGCGCAGTACGCCATGGCCATACCCCGGAACGACTTTGCCGGAGTTTAGATGATCCCAGGTAAATTTATACAATTCATCGCGCGAGGGAACGCCATTAAATTTCTTGCGAAGTTCCAACAGCCAGCCGAGGCTCTCTTGATTCGCCAACCCGTGAAGCGGACCCGCGAGCGCGTTGAGGCAGGCTGAAAAGGAGTAGAACGCGTCCGACAGAGTGGAACCAGCCAGATGCATGGCGTGAGCCGAAGCGTTTCCCGATTCATGATCGGAGTGGATGATGAAGTAGAGTCGCGCCAATTCGGCGTAGCCTTTTTTATCGTCCACTTTCATCATGCGGGCAAAGTTCGCGCCGTAATCCAATTTGGGGTTGTACTTCGGCTTTTTCGTCTCGCCGAAATATTTCAGGCGGTAAATATATGCCGCGATCAACGGAAGTTTTGCCGTGAGGCTCAGGCTGTCTTCGAGCGCGGCTTCCCAATAGGTATCTTTTTTCAGTGTGTGATAGTTTTTCGCAAACACCGATTCATTTTGCAGAGCCAGAACTGCCTGCGAAAACAACGTCATCGGATGCGTTTCTTTCGGCATCGTTCGCAGCATCTTCAACAGGTGATCGGGCAACTCGGCGCGTTTCGCCCATTCATCTTCCACTGCCTGCGCTTGTTCTTTCGTCGGCACATCGCCGACCATCAATAAATAATACAACCCGCCGACCATCGGCATTTTATTGCCGCGTCCTTTGGGCAATGCTTTGAGCGTTTCATTCACAGACAAACCGCGGAGGCGAATCCCTTCGCCCGGGTCAACCGATGAAATATCCGTCCACAACCCTTTGATGTCTCGCATCCCGCCGACGACTTCGCCGATGGTGACAGTGTCTACCACAACCTCGGCATGTTCTTTTGCAAGAGCACGGACGCGTTCGCGCCATCCCGGCAGTTGCGCTTCGATCTTTTCGTGCAGAATCATCATGTAACTCCTTGTATTTTTTTGTGCCTACCCCAACGACACTAAATTCTTCAATGCTTCGTGAGTTTCCTTCACTGCCGCCGCAGATTTTTCAAACATCGCTTTTTCATCGGCGTCAAGCGAATATTCAACTATGCGCTCCATGCCGCTTCGTCCCAATTGGACAGGGACGCCGAAGTACATATCCTTCAATCCATACTCGCCGTTCATGTATGCGGAACACGGCACGATCAAATGCTTGTCTTTGAGGATCGCCTCCGCCATTTGCGCGCACGCCGCGGCGGGAGCATAAAAAGCGGAACCGGTCTTCAACAAATTGATAACCTCCGCGCCGCCTTTGCGAGTCCGTTCCACGATCGCATGCAACTTATCGGCAGGCAAATATTCTTTGAGCGGCACGCCGGCAACATTCGAATGGCGCGTGAGCGGAACCATCTCATCGCCGTGACCGCCCAACACATAGCAGTCAATATTTTCCACGCTCACACCGGTCTCCAACGCCACGAACGCGCGCATCCGCGCCGAATCCAACACGCCCGCCTGCCCGATCACACGCTCGCGCGGCAAACCCGTTTTCTTCAACGCCAGATACGCCATCGTATCGAGCGGGTTCGTCAAAATAACAAAGATCGCATTCGGAGAATGTTTGAGCGATTCCACGGCGGCAGTCCCCACAATGTTCGCGTTCGTTTTCAAGAGATCGTCGCGGCTCATGCCCGGCTTGCGCGCAATGCCCGCCGTAATAATGATCACATCAGAATTTTTTGTCGCGGCATAATCGTTCGAGCCAACAATCGAAACGTCTTTGCCGATGATCGGCATCGCCTCCAACATATCCAACCCTTTGCCTTGCGGCATCCCCTCCACCACATCCACCAGCACCACGTCGGCAAACTCGCGTTCCGCCAGCCAGTGCGCAGTGGTCGAACCTGTCATTCCCGCCCCAATGATCGAAACTTTATTCATTTGAATCCTCCAAAAAATTTGTCAAGGTCATTGTATCCGAAAACGACTGAACGCGCATCGCCTCATGGGACAAGAAACAGGACTTCCACCTTTCGGAAGTCCTGTCCGCTTCTTTCTCCGACGTCAACCTGATTCGCCCGCTTCGAGATACCGTGTCGCTTGAATCGCCGCCGCCGCGCCCATCCCCGCCGACGTGACCACCTGCCTGAAATGCGGATCCGCCGCCTCCCCCGCCGCGAACACGCCCGGCACGTTCGTCTCCATCTTATCGTTGATCTTGATGTACCCCAGATCGCTCATCTCCAATTGACCTTTGAACATTTCCGTATTCGGCGTATGACCGATGAAGATGAACAATCCATCAGCCTCGAAGATCGTTTCGTCGCCCGTGTTCACATTCTTGAGTTTCAACGCTTCCATCTTATCCGTGCCGATAACTTCGGTCACGATAGTATTCAAAATAAAATCAACTTTGGGATGCTCTCTCGCGCGTTTCTGCAAGATCGTGCTGGCGCGAAATTCCTCGCGCCGATGGATGATCGTCACCGACGAGGCATAGCGTGTGATGAATAAACCTTCTTCCAACGCGCTATCTCCCCCGCCGACGATGACGACTTTCTTGTCCTTGAAGAACCAGCCGTCACACGTGGCGCAATACGAGACGCCGCGCCCGGTCAATTCCACTTCGCCGGGAATTTCAAGATGATTCGGGCTGGCTCCTGTGCTGACGATCAACACCTCGGCAAGATAATCCCCGCTGTCCGCTTCCACTTTGAACGGACGCTGTGATAAATCCACTTTATTCGCTGAGGCGAACTCGGTCACCGCGCCGAAATGTTCCGCCTGTTTCTGAAATAATTCACCCAACTGCGCGCCGCCGACACCCTCCGGGAAGCCCGGATAATTTTCAATCGTGTACGTCAGCGCGGCTTGACCGCCCATCTGCATCCCCGTCAACACCACCGGCTGTAATTCTGCCCGCGCGGCATACAACGCGGCTGAATACCCGGTGGGACCCGAACCCAGAATTAATACTTTTACGTGTTTCTCGTTTCCATTGGAAGACATGTTCAATACAAAAACCTCTCTTTGTTTTCTTCATCTATCATGACGCCGTAGTCCGCGCTTTCTTTACCGCTTGGCATTGTATCAGCGTCAGAACAATATATGAGTTTCAATTTGGTTAACTTACCTTACGCAAAACCTTGCGAAGGTTCACGCCCTACGGGCAGCCTTCGCAAGGTTGTATACCTGCTCAATCATCCACCCGCTGTATCTTCGCGCCAAGCGCGCGGAGTTTCTCGTCCACTTTTTCGTAGCCGCGTTCGATCTGAACGATATTGCGAATCGTGGACTGACCCTTCGCGGCAAGCGCGGCGAGAAGAATCGCCATCCCCGCGCGGATATCGGGACTCTCAAGATTCTCACCGTAAAGTTGGTTCGGTCCCTGAATGAGACAACGATATGGGTCGCACAAAATGATCTTCGCGCCCATGCCGACTAATTTATCGGTGAAATACATGCGCCCGGAGAACATCCAATCATGGAACATGATCGAGCCGGTCGCTTGAGTCGCAACCATGATCGCAATGCTGATCAAGTCCGTTGGGAAGGCGGGCCACACGTTGGTTTTAATTTCAGGGATCGCGCCGTCTAGATCGGGAGTGATGTTCAACTCTTGATTCTCCGGCACGACCAAGTCATCGCCATCTACTTGCCAGCGCACGCCCATTCGTTCAAACACGTGCGCGATCATTTTCAAATCAGCGACACCGGCATTCTTCACCCGCACACTTCCACGCGTCACCGCCGCCGCGCCGACAAAACTGATGACCTCGAGATAGTCCGGTCCGATCGTAAATTCGCCGCCGTGAAGTTTCTGCACGCCATGAATATGAAGCGTGTTCGAGCCGATCTCTTCGATGTGCGCACCGAGCATATTCAGAAATCCGGCATAGTTCCTGCACGTGCGGCTCAGACGCGGCGTTTTGAATCACGGTATCGCCCTTTGCCGTCACCGCCGCCATGATCGCGTTTTCCGTCGCGGTCACGCTGGCTTCGTCCATGAGAACGTTCGCGCCGCGCAAACCGTCCGCTTGAAATTTGAAGCCGCGGTCATACTGCACGTCCACGCCGAGGGCGCGAAGCGAGAGGATGTGCGTGTCGAGACGGCGGCGTCGATCACGTCCCGCCCGGCGTGGGTAGTTCGGCTCGCCCACGCGCGCGGACAGCGGTCCCGCCACGAGGATGGAGGCGCGGATGATGCGGCAAAGGTCGGGGTCGGAGGCGACCCGGGCCCAACGTCCGCGAAGTGACCCGCCACGACGTGGCATCCAACTCTTCCACGCTTGCGCCGTTTCGATCAATTTCCGCATCACTTTCACATCCTGAATTTGCGGAATGTTTTTCAAAACCACCGGCTCGTCGGTGAGCAAACACGCCGCGAGCAAAGGCAGCGCCGCATTTTTATTTCCAGACGGCGTCACTTCACCCTTCAGAGGCACGCCGCCTTCGATGACAAATTTTTCCATGTACATCTCCTGAAATTTCGCGGAGATTGTAAGGCAGATTACATGCTTCGGCAAGCACATTACAGTTGACTTACACGCCCTCGCCGCGCAATTGCAAGAAATTTATTCGACTATAATTTGCCGCATGAATCTTATCGCTCCAATTCTGCTCGGCTGGGTCAGCGGACTCTTCGTCAATTACGCGTCGGATGTATTGCCGCGCGCGCGCCGTTTCAGCCAGCCTGTTTGCGTTAACTGCGGCAGTGAATTTTTATGGCTCGATTATCTGACATTTCGCACCTGCCGTTCGTGCGGACTCGCGCGAAGCCTGCGGACGTGGATCGTGCAGATCGCGATGACCGCTTCTTTCGCCTACGTCTGGCTGAATACGCCTAGGGCGCTTGGTCTACCCCTCAGCCTGATCGTCCTCACCTACTTCGCCGTGATCACTGTCATTGACCTCGAGCATCGCTTGATCCTTTTTCCGACCAGCGTGTTTGGCGCGGCATTGGGCTTGATCGTTGGCACCTATATTTATTTTCATGGCAAACAATATTCTTTTTTAACCTCGGTCGGGTCATCCCTGCTCGGAGGCTTGATCGGCTTTGGCGTGATGTACTTGGTGTATCAACTTGGCGCGGTCGTGGCTCGTTATCGCGCCAGAAAGATGCAAGCGGCAGGGCAAGCAGATGACGAGGAGGAAGCCTTCGGCGGCGGCGACGTGTACCTCGCCGGCGTGATCGGCTTGATGCTCGGCTCGGAATACATCCTCTACGGCTTGACCTATGGCGTGTTACTCGGCGGGCTGGTCAGCGTCATGCTTATTGTGACCACCATCATCCAGCAGAAATATTCCAACCGGTCGTTGATGGTTTTCATCCCTTACGCGCCATACCTGATTGCGGGCGCAATGTACATGCTGTATTTTGGCTGATCGGCGGCTTAGTACGAATGTCTCATTGGACTATACAACCCCTCATTTATACTTTCCCCGCAGGCTGATTTCGGGTGTTTTTCTTATCAAATGTGTAATCGTTACAGGTGGCTTGCACGGCAATATTACGACCCTATAAGTAGTATAATGATCGCATGGTTTTTCGTTTAATTTGAATGCAGGAAACATGAAACAAACGCTTCAACAACTGTTTTCACGAGTGAGCAAACCGACTACCGCCAGACTACCGCGCAAAACGAAAGCGCAGAGCCTGACGGAGTTTGCTATTGCCCTCCCCATCCTTTTCCTGCTCCTTTCGGGCGTGATCGAATTCGGCTTTGCGCTGAATTACTATCTTTCCCTGCTCGACGCCACCCGTGAAGCCGCCCGCTTTTACAGCAACGGCGATCCCTTTCTTCGCGATGGGGCTGGAAACAGGACCGGCGATGAAATGGATTTCTATGCGGACACAGCCGCTATGGTGAGGGCAAATCTTGATCCGTCCATCGTACCCGGCAATGAGGGGTATGTGGGACGCAAGATCGAGTTGGACCCTGCAAAAGACGATGTTATCGTTACCGTGTATACAAAAGACGGCAGTGGCGTCACAATGTACCCAACTGCAGGCGCCTATCAAATCTATAATAATGCGACTACAATGTTCACAACCAGTGCCATTCAAAACGATTTTGCGAGCGGGTCGCCCAATGCCGGCATACTGGTTGTGGAGGTTCACTACAATTACAACCAAGTAATGAAACTCCCCTGGCTGACGCCGTTCGTTCCAGACCCCTTCGTCTTATCAGCATACACCATGATGCCCTTGGTTGCCGCTGAGCCTACCTCTACACCGAGTGGACCATGAAAATACCCTTTAAAAAACTTCGCACAGCCGATCGCGGACAAGCGATCTTGATCATCGCCCTCGCTATGGTAGGGCTCGTTGCTTTTGTCGGCATGATGACCGACGGCGGCGTTTTGTTCATTGAATACGGTAAATTGAAGCGCGGCATTGACGCCGCCGCCATCGCCTCTGCCCAGCAGTTCCGCGCAGGCTTTCAAGGCGCCGATCTCGCCAAAGCGGCACAAAATTTTTTGGCTTTGAATGACTCGAGAGCCGATAACGTCAATATCTATCGGTGTAAGGAAGCGGCGAATAAAGCTGACACGCTTGATGGAACAATAAACGATGAAGACCTTTGTACTACCCCCCTCCGCAAGTTGGTCCGTGTGGAAGCGGAAAAGTGGGTGAATTTCGGCTTCTTGAGGGTGGTTGGTTTGCAAGGTATGACAATCCGCGCAGACTCCGTCGGTGAAGCCGCCTCGATTGACCTCGTTCTAGCCATAGACACATCCGCATCCATGTCATATCAAACTGACGGTGACCCCAACTTGCCGGATAGCGCGTTGGACGATCCATCGGTCTGCAATTACTCCACGTCCAATCCATGTCAACCGCTGAAGGATGTTAAGGATGTTGCAGATAACTTCATTAACACTATGTTCTTCCCTTATGATCGCGTTTCGATCGTCGCTTTCACGGGTCAAGCCGCAAACTCAACCGATAGCGTAACTCGCAACCACGTAACAGTCCTTCCTCTTTCGGATAGCGAGACCGCCGTCCGAAACGCCATTGCTAGCTTAAAGGTGTTCCAGCCTCCAGTTTGCGATTTCGGTTCTCCCGCAAGCCCGGCAGCGGGGCCCTGTTTGAACTATTCCGGAGGAACATTTCAGGGCTTAGATTGTCCCCTTCTGCGTTTCGGCGCTGATCTTATCCCAAACTCAGGTGATGAAGTATATGACCCGTCATCTTGCAACTCTTCCAATATCGGTGGCGCGTTATTTCGAGCTGCATCTGAATTCACGCGCGAACCCGTGCGCTCCGACGCGTTCTGGGTGATCATCATGCTTGCCGGTGGTCCTGCAAACGTCACCGACGCGGCGACGGGCTTCACCTACGGCTATTGTCCGCCTAATACATGGAATGTCAATGCCGACTTGAATAGTGATGGCACTATCACCAGCGCTGAACTCGCTGTGACCAACCCGAACTGCCGCGATTGGGATAATTCCACAAGGCACGGGAATGGAAACGCGGATTATGACGCGGATGACTACGCGCGCGACATGGGCGACTTCGTGGCTGATCCTGTTAACGGAAACGGCGTATCCATCTTCACCATTGGGTTGGGTAACTTGATCCAAAACGCCCCGAAGGGAGCCCCGGACTCTGCACAAAGCCTGTTGACTTATATTGCAGAAAATGCAGGCGACGATGCAGATAGCAACAGTGACGGTAAGCCTGACAATTACACAGCCAATCACGGCTTCTATAGTTATGCGCCGAGTACTAACGATCTAGGCGCCATATTCAAGAAAATTGCCGATAACATCTTTACAAGAATTGCGAAGTAGTGTCAAACCTATTGCTGAAAACATAAAGGGTAAGCGCTTATGAACATCTTTCACTCACTCAGGAACCGATCAAGACGCAAGTCTAAGGCTCAAGCCATTGTGGAATTCGCTCTGGTGTTGCCTGTGTTATTGCTTGTCCTCATAGGCATCATCGAGGTTTCGCGCTTGCTATTCGCGTGGATCGTCATCGAGAATTCGACGCGCTTCGGCATCCGTTATGCAACGACTGGGAATTACGAAAACTCTTACTGCCAGTCTATGTTCGGCGCCGACTGTAATACGGACGACCAAGTGGACGCGGCTCGTATCCCTTCGATCAAAGACGAGACCGAGAGCATCGTCATCGGTTTCTTCTTGAGGAATCTGCGGACTGAATCTGTCACTACAGCCGATGAGCGTTACTTCAATGTGACGGTTTGTTCCGGCAAGGGTGGACGGACTTGGATACCGCCGGTAAACAATAAACCGGTATACGCCCAATGTCTTCTGAACGGAGCCACCAACGAAGATCCCGGCGGTCCCGGTGAACGCGTGGTTGTCGCGGCAGATTACAACTTCACTTTCATCGTTCTACCCGCGTTCGGCATCGAGCCGGATATGATCCACCTCGCGTCCTATCGCGAAGGAATCGTGGAAAACTTCCGCGCCACACGCGCCATCAATACGCCTCTGCCTTTGAATATTCCTACGGTAGCGACAAACACTCCTGTGCCGACTGAAACATTCACGCCGTCAATGACGTCTACCGCAACCGATACACCCACGCCTACCTCGACATTCACGCCGACACCGGTGCCCGATTGCAGTGACCTTTCTTTCGGTAGCGCTTCATTGCAATACAACAACCCCGACGATGCGCGTTTCAGTGTTACCGTTATCAACAACGGACCGACGACATTTACGCTGAATCGAGGCGTGGTGAACTGGGTCAAATATCCAGGAAACAACCACCGCACAGACTATCTCACCTTCAATGGCGTGCAGTTTTGGAATGGCGGCGGCTCAGAAGATCTAGAATCGCCCACCGATTCCGCGAATACTTCTGGTGATCCCGGACTGACAGGCTCATTCTCCAGCGTCGCTCCAAATTCATCAGCGACATTTGTCGCGGTTTACAGGCAGGTTCCCTCGAATTTAGCCTCGCTTTGGTATCTTAGCGACTTCACAGGAACCACCCTTTACTTCACACAAGGCAGTTGTAGCCTGACGTTTAATGGCGGCCCAACACAAACTCCCACCTTCACGCCAACCGTCACACGCACGCCGACGAGAACGAACACACCGACAATCACAAATACACCGACCATCACGCGCACACCAACCATCACACGCACACCGTCGCGTACGCCAACCATTACAGCGACCGTGCCGTCACCAACCAGAACAGCGACCGTGCCGTCACCGACTCGCACGCGCACACCGACCAGAACAGCGACCGTGCCATCACCGACTCGCACAAATACTGGAACACCGACTGCAACCGTGCCGACGCCTACTCGTACAAATACGCGCACGCCGACGCCGACGGTGCCGACACCAACAAACACAAAGACTCGGACACCTACTACAGCGCCATCTGTGACACCGACGCCGACCATCTGCTTCGACTGCTAGTGAAGCGTCCGCCATAAAGTAGAAACAGCCCGCCGATTGATCTCCAATCGGCGGGTTTGTTTTGCGATATAATGCCGCCACTTATAGAAAGGAGGCTCACGAAACAATTCAATCGGGAAAGACAGCGCATGGACTTTAGTTTGTTAGTCTGTTAGTTAGATAGTCTGATAGTTGTCGCTTCGGGCACAGTATGTTGAAAGGCTAGCAGAACTAGAGTTGACGAGGATAAGGGTTCTCCATCGCGAGGTGGAGTTAATCTCGTCGTTGGTTGAGTAGTCTCGCGCGTGCTGAGCAGAGCGATAGCGAAGTCGAAGTATCACGGGACGTATCGAAACCACCGACAAGAGAAAATCGAAAGTTCAGCGGAAGCCCTTCGGGTGAGCCATCGCCCGTTATTCTTTCCCTCCGAACAATTAACTTTGCAACAACATCGCGCGGGCAACCACGCGGGCAGAAATGCAGAGAATGGCAAACATCACATGTCGTTGCGAGCGTCGAAGACACGAAGCAATCTCCTGTAATGAGGAGATTGCTTCACTCATCCTTCGACTTCGCCGCCAACAATCGGCGGCTTCGCTCAGGACGGTTCGCAATGACATACAACAAATTTCGGAGGACTCCCCATGTGTGGAATCGTCGGATATATCGGCGCGCGTGATGCGACGCCGATCATCCTCAATGGCTTGAAACGGCTCGAATACCGCGGGTACGATTCGGCTGGAGTCGCTGTCATTAGCGGCGACCAGCTCGAAGTCCGAAAAGACGCGGGCAAGTTATCCCAATTAATTGATCTCGTCGAGAAATCTCCCATCGCAGGCGCGCCAGGGATCGGTCACACGCGCTGGGCGACTCACGGCGCGCCGAACGCGCGGAATGCGCATCCGCATCTCGGGCAGACGAAGCGCGTGGTCGTCGTGCAGAACGGCATCGTCGAAAATTTTCTCGAACTCAAAGACGAACTGACCGCCGAGGGCGTGGAATTTCAATCGGAGACCGACACCGAGACCATCGTGCATCTCGTGGAGCATTATCTCGCGACGGGCATCGGATTGGTGGAAGCCGCGCGCAAAACGTTCAACCAGATCCGCGGCGCGAACGTGGTGGTGCTGATCTCTGCCGATGAACCCGACAAGATCGTGACAGCGCGGATCGGCAACGCGGGCGGCGTGGTGATTGGCATGGGCGAAGGTGAAAATTTTATCGCCAGCGATACGCCAGCGATCATGGATCACACGCGCAACGTGATATTTCTAGAGTCGCGGCAAATGGCAGTGGTGACGCGCGACACAGTGACCGTCGAAATGATTGACGGCGCAAAAGTGAAACCGCAAGTGCATAATGTTTCGTGGGATCCCGTTGCGGCGGAGAAGGGCGAATACCGCCACTTCATGCAGAAGGAAATCCACGAGCAAGTGCGTGCGTTGACTGACACGCTCGCGGGTCGCGTGGACTTTGCCAACGGAAAAATTCGCCTGCCTGATCTGAAGTTGACCGAAGAACTCGCCAAGAAAATCGAAAAGATTTACATCACCGCTTGCGGCACCGCCGCGTATGCGGGCATGGTCGGCAAATATCTCATCGAAAAGATCGCGCGCGTTCCCGTCGAAGTTGTCATCGCATCGGAGTTTCGATACAGCGACCCGATCTTGAACGACAAAACGGTTGTGCTTGCCATCTCGCAATCGGGCGAAACAGCGGACACGCTCGCCGCGATGGAAGAGGGACGCCGCAAAGGCGCGGTGATCTGGAGCATCGTCAACGCCATCGGTTCGCAAGCCATGCGCGTGTCGGATGGATTCATCTCGATGCAAACGGGACCTGAGATCGGGGTCGCTTCGACCAAAGCATTCACCGCCCCTCTCGTTGACCAGTACATGCTGGCGATTCTGCTCGCAGACTTACGCGGCACGATCAACGAAAAGCAACGCAAAGAACTCGTAGCAGACTTGAGACTCGTTCCCGACCTCGTCAGTCGCACGCTTGACCGTGAAAGCGAAGTGGAGAAGGTCGCGTACACCCTCAAAGACATCCGCGATTGTTTGTATCTTGGTCGCGGAATCAACATGCCCATCGCATACGAAGGCGCGTTGAAGTTGAAAGAAATTTCCTACATCCATGCGGAGGGTTATCCCGCGGGCGAGATGAAACATGGTCCCATCGCGTTGATTGACGAACACATGCCCGTACTATGTCTCGCGCCGAAAGACCCATGGCACGAGAAAATGATCTCGCAAATTCAGCAAGCGAAAGCGCGCGGCGGGACGGTCATTGCGATCGCCACCGACGGTGACGAATTGATTCACGGGATGGCGGATCACACTTTGTGGATTCCCGAATCGCCGTGGATGCTCTCCCCCATTGTGACGGTGATCCCCCTGCAATTGCTGGCATATCACATCGCCGCCCTGCGCGGACTGGATGTAGACCAGCCGAGAAATCTGGCGAAGAGTGTGACTGTGGAATAAAATAAAAGTGACAGTCACCTCGTAGGTGACTGTCACTTAGTTATGGAGAATCTATGCGCCCCGATTGGGACTCGTACTTCATGAAGATCGCCTACGCCGTTTCAGAACGCAGTACATGCGACCGCGCCTTCGTCGGCTGTGTGCTAGTCACCGACAAGCGCATCCTCACGACGGGCTTCAACGGCTCGCCCAAGGGACAAGGTCACTGCGACGAGATCGGTCACCTCATGGTGGACGGGCATTGCGTCCGCACGATCCACGCGGAGACGAACGCCATCATTCAAGCCGCGTTGCACGGAGTCTCCACCAAAGGCGCGACATGTTACGTGACGCACCTTCCGTGCATCAACTGCACGAAAGCGCTCATCAATGCAGGAATTGCGCGCATCGTGTACAGCGTGTCCTATCGAATCGACGAGAACTCTACTAACTTTCTGAAAGCGGCGAATATTGAAGTGGTGCAAAAAGAATTCAATGCTGATTAAAAAGTGACTGTCACCTTGCAGGTGACAGTCACTTCGTTTACTCACTCGGTATCATCACCCACAACAACAAGTAGATCAAAATCCCAGGTACTCCGCCAGGGACGAAAGCGATCAGCATTCCCAGTCGAAACCAGAACGAACTGATCCCGAAGAACTCCGCCAGCCCGCCGCACACTCCTGCCAACATTCGGTTGCTCCGCGAACGCCGTAAAGCTTTCTTTTGATTTGCGATCATTTTTTCTCCTTTTATTGGCTTGCAACGTAGGGGCGACCCGCCCAGCGAAAGTAGCGAATCATCATCGTTCCTGACGGGTCGCCCCTACAACATTCGATACTTTGTTTATGGTTGTAGCAAAGGCACTTAACAAATTTGCGTTTCTGGAACGCGAATACCGCCAATGAGCGAATTACACAAATTTTTTAAGTAGTATTCGCGTTATTCGCCTCTTCGCGTAATTCGCGTTTAGAAATTTTCGACTTTTCTACAGCCGTGTACATTGTCCAAGACAAACTATTCAACCCTTTCTACGCAGTGTATAATCGAAAGTAGCAAGCCAAACTACCCCTGAGGTATAAAACAACCATGAGAGCATGATCTACTCCTCCACCCCCAGTTCCAAAGCAAAGCAAGCCGTTGCCGACGTTTCGCATACCCCCTTCTGGCTCGACGACCCAGCCAAACCCAACCCCGAACCTCCGCTAACTCAAAATATTTCCACCGACCTGCTCATCATCGGCGCAGGTTTTACAGGTTTGTGGACCGCCCTCCAAGCCAAAGAGGAAGATCCGAATCGCGATATCGTTATCCTCGAAGCAGGCGAAGCCGCCATCGGCGCGAGCGGACGCAACGGCGGATTCATGGACGCGTCCATCACGCATGGATTTCTCAACGGCTATTCGCGCTGGCGCGATGAATTCTCAACGCTCTACGCGCTCGGCATTCAAAACCTTGCAGAGATCGAATCAACCATCAAGCGGCTCGGCATCGAATGTGATTATCAAAACTCAGGCGAAGTTGATCTCGCCACCGAACCCTACATGCTCGCTGACTTCAAAGAGATCATCGAACTCGCCAAGCCGTACAACATTCATTTTCAATATCTCGACCGCGACCAAATCCAAAACGTTATTAAATCGCCCATCTACATCGGCGGGCTTCAACGACAGGATTCATCCCTCGTCAATCCCGCGCAACTCGCGTGGGGACTTCGCAAAGCCTGTTTGAATCTCGGCATGCGTTTGTACGAGCATACGCCCGTCACAAATCTGATCGAAGAAAAAAACAAGATCATCGCGCACACGCCGCACGCGAAAGTCCACGCGAACAAAGTCGCGCTCGCCACCAACGCCTTCCCGCCTCTGCTCAAAGAGATCAAGCAATACGTCGTCCCCGTCTACGATTACGCGCTGATGACCGAACCGCTCACAGCATCTCAACGCGATTCAATCGGATGGCACGGGCGCGAAGGTCTCAGCGACGCCAACAATCAATTCCATTATTTTCGCACCACAGCAGACGGGCGGATTCTCTGGGGCGGATTCGACGCCGTCTATCATTGGAATAACGGATTCGGGACTCACCTCGAAAACAGACCCGCTTCATTCGCCCTTCTGGCTGAGCACTTCTCCCAAGCCTTTCCCTCCTTTGAAGGGATTCGCTTCACCCACGCCTGGGGCGGAGCGATTGACACGTGCGCGCGCTTCAGTCCGTTTTGGGGAACCGCGCATAACGGCAAGACCGCCTACGTGATGGGCTACACAGGCAACGGCGTCGGAGCGACGCGTTTCGGCGCGCGCGTGATGCTCGATATTTTGGATAACAAAAAATCCGAACGGACAGAACTCGAATTCGTAAAATCCAAACCGCGCCCATTTCCGCCTGAACCGTTGCGCTCCATCGGCATCAACCTCTCGCGCTGGTCCCTCGCCCAAGCGGACAAGAATCAAGGCAAAGAAAATCTCTGGCTCAAAGCCATGGACTTGTTCGGACTCGGGTTTGATAGTTAACCAAGGCATGTCATGCTGAGCGTAGCGAAGCATCTCTACAACGACATCAGAGACCCTTCGGTCGCTGAAAAACGCTCCCTCAGGGTGACACACCATCACATCTGCTATAATCCCCACGCGCAACACCAAAACACACAATCTCTAATTCTCTAACCACTATGAACTTCCAAAACTACATCAACGGCAAATGGGTCAACGGAAAAAATACTTTCCCGACCATCAACCCCGCCAACGAAGAACACATCGCGGACATCGCGCAAGCGGAGATCTCCGATGTGGACGCGGCAGTGAGCGCGGCAAAGAACGCGTTCAACTCGTGGCGGCTCACTCCCGCCCCACTGCGTGGAGAACTGCTCTTCAAAGTTGGCGACATCCTCAAACAGAAAAAAGAAGAACTCTCGCAACTGCTCACGCGCGATATGGGCAAAGTGATCGCGGAAGCGCGCGGCGACGTGCAAGAAGCGATTGACATGGCGTACTTCATGGGCGGCGAGGGACGCCGCTTGCTCGGCTACACTGCGCCCGTTGAAATGATGAATAAATTCGGCATGGCGGTCCGCGACCCTTCTGGGGTTGTCGGTCTCATCACGCCATGGAATTTCCCGATCGCTGTGCCATCGTGGAAAATTTTCCCCGCGTTGGTCGCGGGCAACACGATCATTTGGAAACCCTCGCCAGAGACTCCCGCCGTCTCTGCCGCGTTCGTGAAAGTGTTCGAAGAAGCAGGGATACCCGCTGGAGTCTTCAACCTGCTGATGGCTCCAGGCGCGGATGTGGCAAAAGCGCTCGTAGATCACCCCGATGTGCGCGTGCTTTCGTTTACAGGATCAACGACGACTGGTCGCTCAATTGCGGAAGCGGCGGGCAAACTCAATAAAAAGTTGTCGCTCGAGATGGGCGGCAAGAACGCCATCATCGTGATGGACGACGCGAATCTCGATCTGGTTGTGGATGCGAGTCTGTGGGCGGCGTTTGGCACGACGGGTCAACGCTGTACAGCCGCAAGCCGCTTGATCGTCCAAAAAGGAATCGCTGGCAGACTCAAAGAGTCGCTGGTCGAGCGAACAAAGAAACTCAAACTTGGCGATGGACTTGACTCAAAAGTGGATGTCGGTCCCGTCATCAACAAAGTTGCGCTTGAACGTATTGACAGCATGGTGAAAGCAGGCGCGAAAGATGCGCGGGTGTTGGTCGGCGCGTCGGTGGCGGATGTGAACGGCAAAGGCTTCTTCTACTCCCCAACATTGTTCGACGGCGTCAAACCTGGCTCCATGCTCGAAGCGGAAGAAATATTCGGTCCCGTTCTTTCGATCATCGAAGTTGATTCGCTCGAGGAAGCCATCGAAGTTAACAACCGTTCCAAATACGGACTCTCCACTTCGATCTTCACGCAAGATGTCAACCGCGCGTTCACTGCCATGCGCGATATTTTCACAGGCTTGGTCTACATCAATCACGGCACCACAGGCGCGGAGATTCAATTCCCGTTCGGCGGCGTGCGCGGAACAGGCAATGGTCACCGCGAAGCAGGTCAAGCCGCCCTCGAAGTGTTCACCGAATGGAAGTCCATTTACGTGGATTATTCGGGCAAACTGCAACGCGCGCAGATTGATAACAGGGAAGAATGACAAAAAAGAATCTGTATCTGATTTGTACGATCCTCGGCGCGATCATCCCATGGAGCGTGTTGATCTCACAATACAACGTGCAGGAACCGATTACGGGAATGTTCGGCTATCTCTTCGTCAACGCCTACTCAGCGGGCTTCACCGCTGACCTGCTCATTTCGGTGATGGTGTTCGTCTTTTTTGTGCTATTTGAAACTCAACGTTTGAACATGAAAAATTCATGGCTCTTCGTTCTTGCCATATTGGTTGGTTTATCTTTCGCCCTGCCGTTATTTCTCTATTTCCGCGAGCGGGCGTTACAGCCACAAAACACGTAAACGCTAATTACGAAATACGCAGTACGCAATACGCAGTATCCACCATATCACACTGAACACTGCTCACTGATAACTCATGTCTCTCACCTGGGAATCCACCTACGCCATCGCCATGGAATTACGCCGCCAGCACAAAGACATCAACATCGAAGACGTAACCCTGCAACAAATTTACGATTGGACTTTGGCGCTCCCTGAATTTGACGACGACCCGTCGCTTGCCAACGACGATATCCTTCGAGCGATCTATCAAGATTGGTTCGAAGAGAACATTCACAACCAATAAGCGTGTAGTTGGCGTTCTCTAACGCCAACGGGGACGTTAGAGAACGTCCCCTACACGTATAAATATTTTCGAGCGAGTATTTCGTTCGCATCAAAAGGAAAATCAATGACGAGTATTTCAAAAGAAGCAATTCTCCAAGCCCTCGGCACGGTTCAAGAACCTGACCTCGGGCAAGACCTTGTGACCCTCAACATGGTTCGCAACCTTGAGATCGAGGGCGGAACAGTTTCATTCACGGTGATGCTCACGACTCCCGCTTGCCCCTTCCGCGCGAAATTGGAACGCGATTCAAAAGAAGCGGTGATGAAGATCGAAGGCGTGACCTCGGTCAACGTCAAAATGGATTCGGATGTGCCGAACGATGGTCGCATGCGCGGGCTGGTCAAGACCCCGATTCGCAATGCCATTGCGGTTGGTTCAGGCAAAGGAGGCGTCGGCAAATCTACAGTCGCGGTCAACATTGCAGTTGCGCTTGCCCAGAGCGGAGCGCGCGTCGGCTTGATGGATGCGGACATCTACGGGCCCAACACCCCAACCATGCTCGGCGTGGAAAAACTCCCTCAGCCGCAGGGACAACGACTCATCCCTGCCGAAGCGTACGGCTTGAAAATGATCTCGATGGGCTTGCTCAATAAACCTGGGCAACCTCTCATCTGGCGCGACCGATGCTCAACTCGGCGATCCGCCAATTTTTAGGCGATGTTGAGGCGAACTGCTGGATTACTTGATTGTTGATCTTCCCCGAACAGGCGACGCATCATTATCATTGGCGCAATCTCTTCCCCTCAGCGGCGCGGTGATCGTGACGTTGCCTCAACTCGTTTCTCTCGAAGACGCGGGACGTGGACTCAACATGTTCAAGACTCTCGAAGTTCCGATTCTGGGGATCGTCGAGAACATGTCGTATCTCGAATTGCCCAACGGCACGCACATGGACATTTTCGGCACAGGCGGCGGCGAACATCTCGCGCAGATGACGAGCACGCCGTTCCTCGGCAAAATTCCGATGGATCAGAACGTCCGCATTGGAGGCGACACGGGCAAACCGATCATCGCTTCGCATCCCGATTCGCCGGTAGCGAAAGCCCTGCGCGAGATCGCGGAAGACTTGGCGGCGAAGGTCAGCGTTGCCGCCCTAAGCGGACAAAACGAGATACCGATCAATATTGTCGAATAGGGACCAAAAGACCCGCGAGCGATGATGGCTTCGGGTCTTTTTGATTCCTGAATTCGTCTGTTTGTCATTGAGTTGTTGTGCTTACCTGATAGCGCTCTGTGTATACTCCATTGCGATGGACGAGACAATCACTTTCGATAAAGTTTCGCTTCTGCGGCTTGCGTTTCCGGGGTTGGAAGATTCTGAATTACACGAAATGGCGCAACTGACCGAGATTAAAACCTACCCGCCGGGTCACGCGCTGTGCCAGGAGGGTGAATACGAGGATGTGTTCTACATCATTGCGGAGGGCAATGCCGCCATTTCAAAAAAGATGGAGGAGGGGGAGTCCGAGCGCATCTTGCGGGTGAGCGGACGAGGCGACATGGTGGGCGAAATGGCTCTGATTCAAAATGCGCCGCGCGCGGCAACCGTGCGAACAACAACCGAATGCACCGTGCTTGAAATGGAGAAGCAGGATTTCGAGACGATCCTCAGCCGCAGTCCGCGCATGGCGATGGACATCATCCGCATCACGCTCGACCGCCTGCGCGCCAACGATAAATCCACGATCGCGGATCTGCAAAAGAGCAACAAGGTGTTGCGTCAATTGGATCGCAACAAAATGGAATTCATCCAAGTGGCAGCGCACGAACTCCGCACGCCGCTGACCGTGTTGATCGGGTATGCAAAAATGCTGCGCTCGCTCGTAGACTTGAAGACCAACACATCGTTGGGCGGAGTGCTGGATGGAATTCTCAAAGGCGCAGACCGCATGCACGAAGTGGTGAACATGATGCTCGACGTGACGCGCATGGATGCGGACACGCTGAGAGTCACGTTCGCTCCCGTGCCGCTCAAGCGCATCATCGGCGAGGTGGTCGAGGGTTTGAAACAAGCCGCCACAGAGAGAGGAATCGCGCTGACCGTCGAACATGCTGAGATGGGCGATCAACTCTACGCTGATCCGTCGCTGATCGAAAAGGCTGTCTATCAATTGCTCGTCAATGCGATCAAGTACACGCCGGACGATGGGAAGGTGTTCGTATCCACGCGCCCGGTTGAAATGGAAAATGGCTCGCACGGTGTTCAGATCGCGGTGCGCGACACGGGCATCGGGTTAGACGCCGAACATCACGAACTGGTGTTTGAGAAGTTTTATCAAGTCGGCAAAGTGGCGTTACATTCATCCGGCAAAACATCGTTCAAAGGCGGCGGACCGGGCTTAGGGCTGGCAATCGCGCGCGGTGTGGCAAATGCGCATGGCGGGAGAACTTGGGTGGAAAGCGACGGGTGTGATGAAATCCGCTTACCCGGAAGTACTTTCTTTTTAGAATTACCTTTAACTCCGCCAAAGCAAGATCAAAAAACTTGACCACCGTGAAGTGGACGCCAACCTGTAATGCAGAATCATAAAGACGACCCGTCGATTTAGACCGACGGGTCGTCTTATAGCATACGAATAGAGATAATTTTTCTAACCACCTGACAGTTTGGCGAAATCTGGTGATCGAGTAACCGCGAATGCTTTTTGAGCGGCGTATCGAGACCACTTGGTCTCGATACGTCCCGCGACCAACGCGCGGGACTACTCGACCAACGTGTAATTTTATGACTAAGGTGTTGGCGGTTCAGGCGAGTCGGTTGGCGGCACTGGTGTATCTGTTGGAGGCACGGGCGTGTCTGTCGGAGGTACAGGCGTGTTCGTGGGAGGGATCGGCGTATCGGTTGGAGGCACGGGTGTGTTCGTCAGTGTTGGAGGAATAGGCGTGTTTGTATTCGTCGGAGGCACAGGCGTGCTCGTTAAAGTTGGAGTAACAGGTGTGTTCGTACTTGTAGGCGAGGGCTGAGTAGGAGTCTTTGAGTTCGTGGGTGAAGGTTTGGTCGGGGTAAATGTAGGCGGCGGAGATGTGCGTGTTGGGCGTATGAATACACCGCTTGTTCGTGTTGGCGTAGGAAATAAAAAGGAGTACCAACGCGTAGCAGTCGGAGAAGGAGGAGCGACCGTCGGCGTGTACGTATGTGTCGCCGTAAGCCCTGTGATCGGAATAGAAAGGACAAACGATTCGGTTGACGTTGCTTGTCCTGCGCCGAGCAAATTTTGAGAGTTGGTGGGGGTGAAAAAAAGATTAGCAAACGCTTGCTGAGTTAATACCCTGTCCAATGGCGTGGGAGTAGGGGTATAGCGCGGCAACAGCACAATATCATCGCGCGATTGATCTGTCCCATTGAAGAACAAAAAAGGAATCCCAAACGCAAGCAGGCAGATACTAATTACAATAAGAGGGACAATTAGACTACGGTTCTTCTTGTCATCCATTCTTCAAGTTTCTCCAAATTCGTCTGCGCTTGAAATTATCTCACAAAATATAAAGATCCGTGCCACCGAATCGTAAAGGGAACGCCGAGCCATGGAAAAACATCAACGCCGACCCATTCCCTGAGTCGGCGTTGCTCGAATTTTCCTGCGCTGCATTTATCCCTGCTATGGGCGAATCCACTGACCCGCATAGATGCGGTTCGCGTTGGGGATTCCATTCCTCCATTGCAGGTAATCAACGGTCACGCCATAATACATGGCGATGCCGCCCAGCGTGTCGCCGCGGCAGACGATGTAGTAACTGCCGTAGTAGTCGTAGCCAGGTCCGCAATAATACCCGACTGGGTCGTATCCGCCGGGGATCAAGAGCGCCTGACCGGGATAGATATAGTAGGAATATCTCACCCACGGGTTCGCCGAAACCAGCGCTGAAAGCGTGATCCCGCAATCGCGCGCAATTTTGGCAAGCCAGTCGCCGGGCTGGACGTAATACGTGCTTGGGCAAGAAGACCAAGCCTGCGCGCGGGTCGCCGTCGAGAAGGACGCAACCAGCAGAGCAAAAACCACCAAAATTTGAACAATTCGTTTGCCGTTCATAGAAACCGCCTCCTTAGAAATTGACTTGGACACACAGTCTTTACAACACTAGTGTACAAACTTCGGTGTCAAATTTCAAGCAGGACTTTTGGCATATTCCGAAGGGCGGCGCTCGCCGTTCAAGACTCCCTTACGGTATAATTCCAACCATGCAAACTCAAATAATCGGCGTCCGCTTTACCAAAGTGGGCAAAATCTATCATTTTGATACAACCTCCGTGCCAGATGTGCAAGTCGGCGAACATGTGATCGTGGATACCTCGCGCGGCAGACCTCGGCGAGGTCATCCGCGTGGAGAAGGAAACGCCTCCCAAACCGGAAGGCGGCTGGAGGTCCGTGGAGAGCGCGCCACCCCGCGCGACCTGCTCCTGCGCCAGTCGTGGCAATCCAAACAAACCGAAGCGATGATCAACTGCCGCGCCCGCGCATCCGAACTCAAACTCGAGGGCGTCAAGATCGTCGCCGCGGAATATAACTACGACGGCACGCGACTCGCATTTTTGTTCAGCACCGAGACCGAAGAAAAAGTTGACCTCAAATCGCTGAAAAAAGACATGCTCAACTTGTATCCGAACACGAACATCGAACTGCGGCAGATCGGTCCGCGCGACGTGGCGAAGATCATCGGCGGCATGGGCGCGTGCGGGATCGAAACGCGCTGTTGCTCGAAATTCCTCACCGACTTCTCCCCCATCTCGATCAAGATGGCGAAAGAACAAGGCATCTCGCTCACGCCCGAAGAGATCACCGGCATGTGCGGACGTTTGCGATGTTGCCTCATTTACGAATACGAACAATACGTCGAAGCGCGCAAATCATTGCCCAAGCGCAACAAACGCGTGATCACACCGAAGGGCGAAGGCAAAGTCATTGACGTGTTGCCGATGAGCAACAAAGTGATGGTGTTGCTCGAAACCGAAGACGGCAAACGATTCACCGAAACCTTCGATCACACCGATTTGCAGCCGTGGGACGAACTCGAGGCATTGCGACGCAAATCGAACGCGCCCTGCGACCGCCACAACTCCGGCGGATGCACGTGCGGCAAATCAAGTCCGCTCAAGAAAAATGACCGAAGAAACTAACGCGTGGGAAACCCCTCAAAAAATTCTGGTAATTCTGGCTCACCCCGATGACCCAGAATTTTTTTGCGGCGCGTCGCTCGCCAAATGGGCGCGCGCCGGGCATGAAGTCACCTATCTGCTTTTGACCTGCGGCGATAAGGGATTCAATCCCACAACACAGGCGGATATGACGACGGAAAAATTATGCGCGCTCCGCCATGTGGAACAACGCAACGCGGCGAACGTGATCGGCGCGAAAGCGGTTCATTTTCTGGACGTGGAGGATGGGTACCTCACCCCCAACCTTGATCTGCGCCGCGACGTGGTGCGCGAGATCCGCCGCCACAAGCCGGATATCCTCGTCACGTGCGATCCGCAAAACCTGTTCGCCATGTACGGACTCAACCATCCCGACCATCGCGCCTGCGGACAAGTGGTGTTAGACGCGGTCTTCCCGGCGGCAGGCAGTCCAGTGTTCTTCCCCGAACTGCTCGCTGAAGGCTTCGAGCCTCACATGCCGAAAGAAATTTGGTGCTCGCTCACATCACAACCAAACACCATTCTCGATGTGACCGATACATGGGACATCAAACTCAAAGCCCTGCTCGAACATAAAACGCAAATTCAAGAACCCGATAAACTCGCCGAGCGGATGAAATCCCGCCGCGCCGAAGACAGCACAGAAGAAAATCCGCGCTATGAAGAAAAATTTCGAGTTGTAAAATACAATTGAGAAGTCCGGTGGTTGAGTAGACCCGCGTGCAGTTCGCGGGTCGTATCGAAACCACCAAGTAACCAAAGAAATATTGTTACAAGAATTCTATTGAACAGGTTGGTTTCGATACGGCGGCGGTATCTGACACTTTGCAAAGCTCATGCCGAAACCGCCGCCTACTCAACCAACGGAGATATAAAATGCCAAACTTCCTCCAACACGCCGAAGAACTCTTCCCCTACACCCAAGCCATGCGCCGCGATTTCCACAAGCACCCCGAACTCGGGTTCAACGAGATCCGCACCGGCGGGATCGTTGCCAAAGAACTCGAAGCCCTCGGGCTAGAAGTGACCAAAGGAGTCGGCAAGACCGGCGTGGTCGGCTATCTCGAAGGCTCGCGCCCGGGTCCCACGATCCTCCTGCGCTTCGACATGGACGCGCTCCCCATCAACGAAGAGACCGGCGCGGAATATTCATCCACGAACCCCGGCGTGATGCACGCCTGCGGACACGACGGTCACACCGCCATCGGACTCACCGTTGCGAAGATGCTCCACGCGCATCGCGACGAACTCGCGGGCAGTATCAAGTTTTGTTTTCAACCCTCCGAGGAGGGAACGAACGGACAAGAAGTCGGCGGCGCGTTGATGATGATGCGCGACGGCGTTTTAGAATCGCCGAAGGTGGAAAAGACGCTGTCACTGCATGTGTGGAACGACAAGCCCGTCGGCTGGTTGAGCGTGGCGAAGGGACCCGTGATGGCAGGCGCGGAGTTGTTCTCCATCAAGTTGACCGGCAAAGGCGGGCATGGCGCGGCTCCGAATACAACAGTTGACCCGGTCGTCGCCGCGGCGCAGATCGTCACCGCGTTGCAGACCATCGTTTCGCGCAACGTCCCCCCACTCAAACCGGCGGTGGTCAGCGTCACGTCTCTTCACGCGGGATCCGCGTTCAACATCATCCCGCAGACCGCCGAAGTCAACGGCACGATTCGGAACTTCGATCCCGATGTCCGCAAGATGGTTCTCGCTCGCTTCGAGGAGATCGCGCGCGGCATCGGCTCCTCGATGGGATGCGAAGTGGAGATCACGCTCAAACAAGTTACGCCGACGGTGATCAACGACGAAGCCGTTACCGAAAGCGTGTTCCAATCGGCGCAAACGCTTTTCCCCCAAGCCGAGATCGAAACGACTCCCTATCTCACCATGGGCGCCGAAGACATGGGCTACATGCAAGAGCAAGTGAGCGGCTGTTATTTTATGATCGGCTCGGCGAACGATGAAAAAAATCTCAACTACAACCACCATCATCCCAAGTTTGACTTCGACGAACGCGCGCTCGTCACCGGCGCGGCGTTGATGGCAACCGCGGCGGCAGATTTGCTGAAATAAAATGCGCCCGACCTTGCAGAAAGGCGCGGTCAATGCTCCTCCCTAACACCGGCGTTGCTGCCGCTTTATTCGTTGCGGGGGCGCTGTGTTTCCTCGGGGGAATCATTGCCCTGCAAACTCGCAACCACGCGACCGGCGCCTCATCTTTAATAACCCTGATGCTTAGTTTATGCTGGTGGGACGTTACATACGGGTTATTTCTAGCGAACACGCCCGCGCTGTACTCCAATTTTTGGCTGCATGTCGTTTATATCGGGGTCGTTTTTACTCCGCCGTCCGTCTTGTGGTTCGTCATGCAAATCTTGGGGTTGACAGCATGGTCGAGACCTCCGTTCGTCATAAGTTTATACGCCATCTCCGCCCTGGTATTGACGTTGGTGATAACCGACTCGCGTCACGGCTTATTTTTTGGAGGGCGCGAAATCACGAATGCTGAAATGATTCTAAGCGGGGGTCCGATCTTCTGGGCAAACCTCGCTTATTCTTACACGCTCATGTTGACCAGCCTGTTTATCCTAACGCACCGCTTTAGAAAAGCGACTGGAATTTACCGAAAACAATTGGGCATTATCCTGCTCGGCGTCGGCATTCCATGGATCAGCAACTTGATTTTCGTCTCGGGGCTAAGTCCGCTTCCCAAAGTAGATACCACCCCGCTGTCATTTACCGTCACGGGAATGATCTTCACGTACGCGCTGTTGCGTTTTCGCTTGTTGGAGATCATCCCGATCGCGCGCGATGTTTTAATTGAAAACATGAGCGACGGCGTCATTGTTCTCGATTCGCAAAACCGCCTGGTGGATTTCAACCCCGCCGCGCTTCAAAGCCTCGAGCTGGACCAACCGCCTCAAATGGGTCAACCCGCCAGCGAGATATTCGCCAAATGGGCTGAACTCGCGCAAGATTTCTCCAGCGTCAACGACGTTCGCGTCGAATTGACGTTCGACCAGCCTGTCCGCGCCTTCCTCGACTTGAAAATCTCTTCGTTGTACGACCATAACTCTAACTTCCTTGGGCGGCTCATCGTTTGGAGGGATATTACCCCGCTCAAAAACGCGCAAGCCGAACTGCAAGAACAAGCCATCCGCGATCCATTGACCGGGCTATATAATCGCCGTTACCTGAGCGAGGCGCTAACACGCGAACTGGCGCGCGCCGCTCGTGAAAATTATCCGATCAGCCTGGCGCTCATTGACATTGACGATTTCAAGCGCTTGAACGACGAGTACGGTCACCCTGCCGGGGATTCCGTACTACGAGGCTTCGCAAAGCAACTCCTCGATCAAACGCGAGTTGAAGATATGGTGTATCGGTATGGCGGCGAGGAATTTCTCGTTCTCCTGCCAAACTGCGCGGGAGCAAATGCCGTGAACATTGCGGATAAATGGAGAAAGTCTTTTTCGACAGCAAACCCTTCCTATAAAAATGGAACAAAGGAATTCACCATTTCCTGCGGCATTGCGGAATTTCCAACCGACGGGAGAACCGGCGCAGAACTCATCGCGGCGGCGGACCATTTCCTTTATCAGGCAAAAGCGACGGGGAAGAATCGTGTAGTTACGCGCGCAAATCGTTAAATGCCACATCTCTCTCCCCAAAATTTAAGTAACTGATGTTACTCAGTTGAAGCCAGTCTGGTTTCCGTAACGCGACATTTATGTCGCTTCCGCGCTGAACAACCTGAAAGGCAAGACGCTTCGCAGTCTCGCATTACAGTTCAGTAATAAATCCACAACGCTCTTGAAATAGCTCTACGAAGCGGACGAACAAGATCGTCTGACTTTTTATTTCGACACGGGGAGTTGCACTTATCTTATTGCCTTTCGCTTGCGGTAACTTAGATCACATCAAACTGCCTACGCGAAGATCAACGCTTGACAAATCAATTTTTCAGTCGTATATTTCGTTTAGTAATCACTAAACGTACAAAACGAGACAATCTCATGCCGCAATCGCTGACTAGAATCAAAAAAGATTTCACCGAGGGGCTGAGCCAGATCAGCCGCTTCTGGGGTTTTCCCAAA
>JAXLVX010000030.1:0-37021 GCA_046328795.1 Anaerolineales bacterium
GCCGCAGTTGACATCAAACTCACGGATGACGAAGTGAAGCGACTCGAAGAACCGTACAAGCCGCATCCTGTGTTGGGGCATTAATAAAATTCAACATGTCGTTGCGAGTGGCGCCTTAAGCGCCACGAAGCAATCTCCTCGCAGGGGATTGCTTCGCCGCTAAACCCAAGAGCGCGGCTCGCAATGACATGGGCAATGTATTGGTAAAATAGCGAGGCATTTCTAAAAACTGGAGCAAACTTTGACAGAGACATTCAAAATCGTCATCCCCACCGCAGGCTGGGGAACGCGGATGCGCCCGCATACGTGGAGCAAGCCGAAGCCGCTCGTGAGCGTGGCGGGCAAGACCGCGCTCGAACACCTCATGGACATGTTCAAGACCATGCCGAATCAGGAAAATCTCGAGTATGTGTTCATTGTGGGACCGTATCTCGGTGAGTTGCAACTTCCCGCGTTCATCAAGGAGAAATATCCGCAGATCAAGGCTCACTTCGTCGTGCAACATGAGATGAAGGGACAATCTCACGCTCTGTGGCTGGCGCGCGAATATTTGCATGGACCGATGCAGATGGTCTTTTCGGATACGCTCATCGAAACGGACTTTTCGTTTCTCGCGCACGAGAAGGCTGATTCGGTTGCGTGGGTGATGCCCGTCCCCGATCCGCGTCGCTTCGGCGTGGCAGAGGTGGGCAATGACGGATTCGTGACCCGCTTCATCGAGAAGCCGCAGACGATGGAGAATAACCTTGTCATTGCAGGTTGTTATTATTTCAAAGAGGGACGCGACCTGATCGCCGCCATCGAAGAACAGTTCAACCGCAAAGTGACTCTCAAAAATGAATTTTTCCTTGCCGATGCGATGTCCATCATGATCGAACAGGGGACGAAGATCCGCGTGCATGAGATCAACACATGGCTCGACACAGGAACCATCGAAGCGACGTTGGATACGAATAAAGTGTTGTTGGATAAACAAGGGAAACAAGCAAACACGTATACAGGTAAACAGGTGAAGGTGATCGAGCCTTGCGCGATTGATCCGTCGGCTGAGATTTCAAATTCAACCATCGGACCGCACGCTTCGATTGGCGCGAACTGCAAGATCGAGAACAGCACGATCACTGAGAGCATCATCGAGGCGGAGTGCGAGATAAAAGATGCGGCGTTGAGTCGCTCGATGGTGGGCAAGCAGGCTACAGTCCGCGGAAGAGGCGATGGGCAAGTCGTCCAATTGAATGTTGGCGATAATAGTTACGTCATTCTGTCGTAAAATATGAACATGGTCGAATGTCGTTCAGATTCGGAATATGCGGAGCGTCCGCTTTCGTTGACGTGGGACGGATGCAAATATGAGATCGCCGAGATCGTGGCGCGTTGGCGCGGTCCGAGTGAAAAAGGCTTCCGCGTGAAGACCGCCGATGGGCAGGCATTTGATCTGACGTATCGGGAAATTCCCGATGAATGGTTAGTGCAACCGATTTAGTCATCTGTCATTGCGGAGGAGGCCTGCGCTGAGCGGAGTGAGCCGATAGGCGAACGAAGACGAAGCGCAGCCCGACGAAGCAATCTCCTCGCAATTGTGGAGATTGCTTCGCTCGCTATCGCTCGCTCGCAACGACATGAAAAACTTAATGGAGGCTCAATGCAAGAAGTAACGAATGTTCAACGATTATCGAAACGGGTGGCGGGATTAAAGCCTTCGGGCATTCGCAAATTTTTCGACATCGCCGCGACGATGAAAGATGTGATCTCGCTCGGCATCGGCGAACCCGATTTCACCACGCCGAAACCGATCCTCGACGCGGGCATTCGCTCACTGCAAAACGGCGAGACGCATTACACCTCGAACTGGGGCAAAATGGAATTGCGTCAGGCGATCTCCGATAATCTTCAACGTTTATACAATGTGAAATACGATCCGACGAACGAGATCATCGCGACGGTCGGCGGCTCGGAGGCGTTGTATCTCACGTTTACCGCGATCCTCAATTCAGGCGATGAGGTCATCATCCCCACACCGTGTTTCGTTTCATATCAAGCCGAAGTGATCATGGCGGGCGGCGTGGCGGTGGAAGTGCCAGCCCGCGAAGCAAATAATTTCTGCATTGACCCCGACGATATTCGCAAAGCGATCACACCGCGCACGAAAGCGATCTTCATCGGCTATCCATCGAACCCAACAGGCGCGGTCGCCACGCGCGAGGTGATGCTCGAGATCGCAAAGATGGCGGAAGAATTCGATCTGCTCGTGGTCACCGACGAACTCTATGACCGCCTCGTCTACGACTTTCAACACGTCTGCTTCCCCGCATTGGATGAAAGCCTCAAGAATCGCACGATCCTCATCAACGGTTTTTCAAAAGCCTACGCGATGACGGGCTGGCGCATCGGCTACGCCTGCGGACCCGCGGACTTGATCCAAGGGCTCGTGCGGATTCACCAGTACAGCATCATGTCTGCGCCGACGACCGCGCAAGATGCCGCGCTGGTCGCCCTGCAAAGCGGAGACCCTCACGTGGAGGAGATGCGCCTCGAATATGACCGCCGCCGCCGACTCCTCGTGGCGGGACTCAACCGCCTCGGTCTCTCGACCTTCGAGCCGCGCGGCGCTTTTTATGCCTTTCCCAACATCCAAGCCTCCGGCATGGACGATGAGACCTTCGCCGAGAAATTATTGCGCGAAGAGTCTGTCGCAGTTGTGCCGGGCAATGCGTTCGGTCCAGGCGGCGAAGGGTACGCGCGCATGTGCTACGCCACCGCGTATGAAAAAATAGAAGAAGCGTTACATCGCATGGAAAAGTTTATGAATAGGTATGGGTAAACAAAAGAGAATTAGAGATTAGAGAATTGTAGGGGCAGACCAGTGTCTGCCCCTTTTGATTCTTGTGAAGGAGTAGGATCAAAGCAATATGTCAACACTTATTTGGCACGACCTTGAATGGCAAAAACAGGCGCACGCTTGGATTCGATCGGAAGCCGCGCGCAATCAACTTCAACTCGTCGGCGAGATCGAACAACCTCATGCAATGCACTGGTCAACGGTGATGCGGGTAACAACAAATGAAGGTCCGATCTATTTCAAAGCCACCGCAGGCGAAACGATCTACGAGATCGCGTTGACTCAATTGCTGGCGAGCCTTCAACCCAATGTTGTGCCTGAATTGATCGCAGTGGATACGGCACGCGGCTGGATGTTGATGCGCGATGGCGGCGAACAACTCCGCGCATCCATTCGGCCCACGCAGGACGTAAAGCAATGGGAGCCAGTCATCATAGAATATGCCAGGTTGCAAATGGGGCTTGCTGAACACGTGGATGCGATCCTCGCGTTGGGAGTTCCCGATCATCGTCTCGCCGCTCTGCCCGCGCTGTATTCTCAGCTACTCGCGGATACTCCCAGCCTGATGATTGATCAGGAAAAAGGATTGACCTCGAGCGAGTATCAACAACTTCAAAATTTGATATCACGCTTCGAGCAACTCTGCGCTGATCTTGCCGCATTCAAGATTCCCGAATCGGTCAATCACGGAGACTTCCACGATGGCAACGTCCTCCTCAAGAACGGACGCATCACTTTCTTCGATTGGGGCGATGCCGATGTGACGCATCCGTTCGTCTCCCTCCGCACCTGGTTTGTCAGCATGGAGATTGCGCTTAACCTCGACGATTGGGCGCCGCCTACGGCGGAAATGTCAGGGCTGTTGGAAAAGTATCTCGAAGCGTGGCAGGCATACGGGGAGAAAGAAGCGTTGATGTCCGCTTATCGTCTCTCGCGCCCCGTTGCGTCCATAGTCAAGACTCTGGCATGGCATCAAGCCATCTCGCGCATGGACGATTCCCTGCGCGGCGAATACGCGTGGATCGTGCCGAATCTGTTGCAAGAGTTTATGGTGTACGAGAAGATGTTAGGGTGATTAGAAGCACGGCAACGCATTCTCGCCAAAGATACATTGCTCACGCATCGCCTTTAAAATATTTTTGTTGATGGATGCAAATCATAGGCAAGTTGTTTTACGCCTATGAGCCAAAAAGTATCCTCGCCCGTGATCGGCTGTAAAACGGTATCCACCGCGCGATCCAACAGGCGGCGATAGCGGGGAAGGTTCACTGTCCGCGAATCAAAATCTGTCACGGCGTCCCATGCACGGGCGCGCGGGAATCCCAACGTATAGATCAATCGAACCGTCTGCCCCAAGCGGAGCGACTTGCCTGCGCGCTCCAGATCCTGCAACGCGCTGAACGCTGGCACAGGAGCGCGATAGTCGTTCAAATTTTTGCTGACCGTCTGGCGAACGATCAACTTTTCAGGCGGCACAAGACCACAACGTAAATCGTTTTGCTTTTTGCTGATCAGGTCTCGAATTTCAGATAAACAATCTGTGAGGCTGGCACAGTTTGGAGCTTTTGCAAGCATTTCCAAAATTTCCATTTGTGCGTCCCGAATAAATTTAGGCGTATCGTGGCGGCGGATTTCGATGCCGCGCGTTTTGATCTCGCCGTTTTGGAACACGCCAAAATAACGATTTGGCACGGCGATCTTTTTATTCTGGCGCGAGGGTAGGAACGCGACCCATTTATAGACGCCGTCCAACGCGATCGTCAAGCCTGTGCGTTTTTCGATCTCGGCAAGCAGCGGCCGAAAATCTTCTTTGTTGTTGTAACTCGATCTTTGCACCCACATCCCATCCACATAAATGTGCAACACGCGAAAGCCCATTTCTTCAGCGACTTCTTTAGCAAGCAACATCACTTCGCGCCCGAACGCGGTCACGGCTTCATGCGCTTCGATCCGCCCGAAGCGCGCATTTTTATATCCCAAATAACCAAAGCATGTGACCAATAACCACTTATGCGCCGCGGCTCGCGCTTTGTACTCCTTGTATCGGCAATCTAGTAAAGCCATGTTCGACAGGGATTGTTTGAGATTAAATCTTTTTTCAAGCAAAGGCGCAAGCGTTTTTGGGATGAGACCCAAGTCGGCACGCTTCACCACCGACCTCAAACCTGCTACCGCTTCGGCAGTTTTTATCTCGCTCCCAACCGTCTCAGGAGAAATATTGAACCGCACCATGATGCTTGGGTACATCGAGAAGAAGTCAATCTCCCCCACACCTTCGTGCAAGCCTACGATTGGGTCGAAGACCGTCCCGCCCATATCATCGTGAAAAAGTTCAGACGTGGTCTTCGGCGTTTCCACCTGCTCTTTGCGGAACGGTACAAGGATCTTATTCTCCAACGCAGTGACAATTTGCATCGCAGAGATGCCCGTCCCAGGGCTGACACGCGCCACTGTTTGAATCGGCAGCGATGTGACCCGAGCCATTTCCAACACCCCGTCAATCCCGTAGTCGCCATACATGACGGTATTATGAATATCAATGTGTAATCGTCCTGCTAGGTGAATTTGATTCCCGCGATAAATAATCTGATTGTAGGCATGATAACTGCGTTCTTTTTTCTGCCGAATTTCCCCGCTTGTGTCGCGGTTCCACGGCAATGGACGGTTATGCTTCGCAGAGAGATTCAACAACAACGACAAAAGATACGTATCGCCATGCGCGGTTAGGATGAGATCGGGATCATACCGATTGAGCAAGTAACTCAGAAACGCAAGCGTGGTTTCCTCCTTTTTCAAATCGAGCGTTGAACGATCCCTCTTCGTTCGGACAAAAATTTTTTCAGGCTCTTTGTGAAATGGGTCTGTATCCGTTTCGATCGTGAGGATGTTCAACGGAGCGGCTTCGTAGTCAATATCCCATTTTGAATCAAGCACGTTGATCTCTTGAATAACGTGGTGTTCATCCACTATCACATGACAACGCGCCAGTGGGAACGTTCCATGCTCCGCGGCGTGACGAAGCGCCACGTGTAGATCGGCATCATAAAAAAGTAGGTCAGGGAAAAGATGCGTAACGGTTTGAAATAGCTCGGGCAACCAGAACGGCGAATCCAATGTGGCGGCTAGCACAACGGTCACGCCGTTGATCAGGTCGTTTCGCTTGGCACGCGCAAGTTCGATCCGTATCGGTTGGTTTTGCAGGAACTTCCACAGGTCGCGCAAGCGGTGAGTTGATCCCGCCGCATAGAATGTAACGGGGAAATCCTGTCGCAAGCATCGCCGCTGTCCATCGTCACAGATCAGCCACAGGACAATTCCGCGCTCGAGGTGCGGGTATAGGTCAAGCAACCAGCCTTTATATTCATTCACTTTGCTTAGCCAAAAATTGCGAAAGTTGTTCGTATAAAGTTTTGATTTTTTCTCGCAGTTGCATCACCTCTTTATGGTCTTCAATTTGCATCGCTAACAGGAAAGTTTCAAAGGGTAACAAGTGTCCAGCATACGCGGCGGCGGCTCGGTGTTTGTATGCCGCCGTGAATAGATCGTCGAAAACGATCTGGTCTTCACGGCGCAAGGCGCGGCGGAACCTGGCGAGGTTCGCTTCTTCTGCATGGAGAATATCGGCGATGGTCGGGGTTACGTTTCCCATCAGAACAACCCCAATTGCATACTCACATTTTCAGATGTTACATAATTGGAAAGGCTCGGCGCGGCAGATTGCAAACGTTCGTACAACACAACCGAATCGCCAGACGCAACAGGCGGGTAGACGCTCACAGCCAACCCCGAAGATCGACTTAAATGTTGAAAATGCTGTATTGACTTTTGAAGCAGGAAATTCCGCGCGGAAAGTTTTACATTCTCGTCATAGAACGTGGCAAGGAAATCCAAAATGATAACTGGTGTTTTTCCAACCTGTTTTTGTTCAAGCAGTTTGACCGCTTCAAAACATGTGAACGCGCGTTGAATTTTTATATTGTCTATGATCTCTTTTCGTCCCTGCGCGGCGCGCGCCGCAACAGATGAATCGAACCGCCTGCCGCAATCGAACACGGTCAACGACATGGTCCGCGCCAAAAAGGCGATCGCGATCAATATTTTTTTTGGAGGCGGGGCAACGATCAGATTCCAGCGTCTGGGATGTAGACCTAAAAGTTGAGTCATACCCCCAAAATACTACGGTTCAAAAAATAAAAATACTATTTCCCGATAGTAATTTTGCTATAGTAATATTTCTATAGTAGCAAATATAGGTTTTCATGGAAAACGACCCCACTAATAGGGAGGATTATTTCTGAAATCGAAATTATGGAACAGGTGAAACAGATCCATTTTGCCGCGAATATCGAGCTTATTGTAAATATGATTAAGGTATGAATTGACCGTTCCCACTGCGACCCCCATCTCTGCGGCAATTTCATCGTTGCGCTGTCGTTTACAAACCAGATAGGTAACATGCTTCTCGCGCGCTGAAAGTTTTTCCCAGCGTTCGCGTTGCCCTAGTAAATGAACATCAGTTGAACGACGACCGCCAGCGAGAAAGTCTTCATCGGGATCATTAGATAAACGTTTCTCCTGAGTGTTCGTGTCTTTTAGGTCAACCAGGTGTAAGGTGTCACCAAGGATGAAAGGATATTCAGTTTTCTGCTTTTGGTCTGCCCGTGAAGATTTGCTCTTTTGCGGAGTAGACATGGTAAGCAGGATTATATTAGAACGTATATTCTAAGTCAAGGGAAGCCCAAATTCCGCGTCCCGCACATCTCCTTTTTGATTCGTCTCTTCCGCCGAATGATATACTCCCCAACATGGAACAGGACTACAAGCAACTCATCCGCGAACGCATCCTCGCAAGAGATATGTTGATCCGCGCCACATTCAGCGGCGAGCAAAAGGGATCGTCGCTGGCGTGGAATAAAGTTATCGTGCGACCTGTGGAGATCAAGGGCGAGATCCACTTACAGTTTTCCTACTTCGACGACAAAAAAGACATCACGAAAAATTATCTGGAGGAAGCCGCCTCCAAGGTGGATGAATTGCTCGCGCTCCCCTTCCGAAATATTTTTGTCGAAAGCGCGGACGGCAACGTGCAGGTCAACATCTCGAAAAAGGGAAAAGCGGTGGTGAGCGAACCCAAGCCGTCGAAAGCGCACGCCGAGACAAACCTCGCGCACGACCGCCAGAAGAACCGACTCCTTTCCGCTGAAAATGCCGAACCGTTCCTCAAAGCCGTTGGCATTATGACGAACGACGGCAAGATCAGGGCGGATATGCGGCGCAAGTTCAAACAGATCAACGAATTTCTGCGCCTCGTGGATGAGACCGATGCGCTCCAAGCCTTTGCTGATCAGCCCATCCACGTCGTTGACTTCGGCTGTGGCAACGCCTATCTCACCTTTGCCATCTACTATTATCTGCATGATATTTTGAAACTGGACGCGCACGTCACGGGCATTGACGTCAAATCCGATCTCATCGAGCGGCACAAAGAGAAAGTCAAATCGTCGGGCTGGAGTCAGTTGAACTTCCAAGTTGGTCAGATCGCGGACTACAAGCCTGCAACAATTCCAAATGTGGTTCTCGCCCTCCACGCCTGCGACACCGCAACAGACGATGCGCTCGCGCAAGGAATCCGCTGGGGGAGCAAATTGATCGTCTGCGCTCCGTGTTGTCAGCATGAATTGCAAGCGCAGATGTCGCGCGTTCCCATGCCAGAGCAATTACTGCCTATCTTCAAGGATGGGATTTTCTTCGAACGCATGGGGGACATCCTCACCGACACCTTCCGCGCGACGATTTTACGCATCATGGGCTATCGCACCGACGTGACGCAGTTCGTCCCCATCGAACACACCGCGAAGAATCTCATGATCCGCTCGGTGAAGACATCGTCCGCGGGAAACGCACGTTGGATAGAAGAATATCGAAATCTCAAATCGTTCTGGCAGGTCACGCCGTATCTGGAAAAATTTTTGGGGGATGGTTACAAACAATACTTGTCATCTTGAGGGATTGAGCATATTTCCCTTGATGGTGATGCAGTTGCAACTGCTCACGAACAAAAAAGCACGTATCATTCAGAACAAAGGGAAGAATCTCCTGCTGCGTAATGAGACTCTTCGCTGTCGCTCAGAGTGACATTTGGGCTTGAATCAAAAATCCCCACGATTTTCATCGCGGGGATTTTTTGTCGTTAGGTTAAGTCAATTAGTTGAGAACGACGACGTTGCTGGCTTGGGGTCCCTTGGGTCCCTGTTCGACAGCAAATTCGACCTTCTGTCCTTCTTGCAGGTTCTTGAACCCTTCGCCTTGAATGGCGGAGAAGTGCACGAAAACATCGGGGCCGCCTTCGCGTTCGATGAAGCCGTACCCTTTGGTCCCGTTGAACCATTTGACTGTACCGTTGATACGATCCGACATGTTTGCCTCCTGTGGCAATAAAAATATGGAGGTAACCATTGGTGTTGCATCGGAATCGCCGCAACGGCGAAAAAGACAAAGTGGCTCACGGACGATCCGTGAGCCACCTGGTACTTCCAAAGCAAACTACTGGTATCCTACGCCGCCAAAGATAACATGAGTGAACCGAAGTGTCAATGAATTATTTAGCCTTGGTCAGCGTCAACTTCTCTTTGCCCAGCCGATAATTCCCGTTGTGTTTCAACACCTGCTCCACCAGATCTTCGGGGACATCCACGAACGTGAACTTATCCTCGATGCGGATCTTCCCGATCGTGTAGCCCGGGATGTTCGCGTGGAAGGCAATCGTGCCGACGATGTCATTCGGGCGGATTCCGCTCGTCTTGCCCTTGTTCAACCTCAAGCGGACCATCCCCTCCTCATGCGACGAATCGCCACGGGACCTCTGCCTGCTTCCCCTCCCCGACTCTTCTCGCCGCCCAAACTTTTCTTCCCTCCCTTTCCCCTCTTTCCACTTTCCTCTTTCCACTTCTCTACTGCGGTCTGATTTCACCTCGGAGATTTCCGCAATCGGTCTCTGCTTCTCATCTGCCCGCGCGATCTTGATCGCCGCCGCCGCGATGTTCAACGGATCATGCCCCGCCGCGACGAGTTCCTGCGTCATTTCGAGTTCACGCTTGAATCGTCCGCGCCCAAGCCAGACCTTGAGCGTTTCAACGACTTGATTTTCACGATGACGATGGATATCGCCAACGGTAGGAAGCGTCATTTGCGTGACGGGTTGCTTCGTCAACGCCTCCACTTCGCGCATACGGCGTTTCTCGCGCGGCGAAAGCAACGTGATGGCGACGCCTGTTTTGCCAGCGCGTCCCGTTCTGCCGATGCGGTGAATGTAGACCTCGGCATCGTCTGGCAAGTGATAATTGAACACGTGTGAAATATCGTCAATGTCGAGTCCGCGCGCGGCGACATCGGTAGCGACTAGCACTTTGAGTTGATTCGCGCGGAAACGTCCCAGCACGCGCTCACGGGCGTTTTGGTCGAGGTCGCCGTGAATCGCTTCGGCGGGGATGCCGCGCACGACGAGTTCGTTGGCGAGAGTCGCCGTCTCTGCCCGGGTGCGGGCAAAGATCAACGCGCTTTTGATCGGTTCAATTTCGAAGAGACGCGTGAGCGCGTTGGTCTTATCCGATTCGTGGACGAGGTAGTAGCGCTGTTCGATCGCCGAGGCGGTGAGAGCGCTTCTTTTAACTGCGACAGTTTGAGGGTCGCGCATGAAGCGGTCTGCCAGTTTGCGGATCCGCGCGGGCATGGTCGCGCTGAACAGCGCGGTCTGCCTCTCCGCTGGAGTCGTCGCAAGGATTTTTTCCACTTCTTCCACGAATCCCATGTTGAGCATTTCGTCGGCTTCGTCAAGCACGACCGTTTTGACGTCGCTGAGAACTAAAACTTTGCGTTCAAGCAGATCGTTCAAACGACCCGGCGTGCCGACCACAACATCCACGCCGCGCTTGAGGCTTCCGATCTGCGGCCCGTACGGCTGACCGCCATACACAGCCAGCACGCGGACGTGAAGATGCTTGCCATATTCGTTCAATGAATTGGCAACTTGCAGCGCGAGTTCGCGCGTGGGCGCAAGCACCAATGCCTGCGGATTCTTTTGTCGTTGAAAATGTTGCAGAATGGGGAGCGCGAACGCGGCGGTCTTGCCGGTGCCCGTCTGCGCTTGCCCGATCACATCTGCCCCCGTGAGCATGATCGGAATCAGCGCGGCTTGGATCGGCGTCGGCGTCGAATAGCCGAGTTCGGCAATCGCCTGCATGATCTCGTCACGCAGGTTTAAAGAAGTAAATTCGGTTGTCATCGTTTTCCTTTAGTCTGATAGTCGTTAGTCAGATGGTCGGGTAGCCGGCAAGCGATCGGTCAGGGCTATCAGACTACAAGACCAACCAACTATGCGACTAGGTTTTGACGACTCCGTTTCACTTCCTTCTTGCAATCGAGCCTGCCTTTTCAGGCTGACTCGCCCAACAAAAAAGCCCGACACACGTTCATCGGGCGTTCGTTCGGAGGTTCAAAACAATTCCCAGATTATTACAGCGGCGGGAGTATAACACGAATTGACGGATACAGGCATTTTGTGAAGCCCGCGCTCGAGAAAACAAAAGCCCCGCCACGGATTTCACTGATTATCACGGATTGATTTTAAAGTCAGTGTGAATTCGTGAAATCCGTGGCTAAAAGAGATCAACGCATCGAAGTCGCAACTGAAAATCATCTCAAACCGTGTAGAATGGAGCAAACAGGAATGAACATGGACACACTTCAACCCGGGCAAATGCTTGGCTCCTACCGCATCATCGGTCAGGTTGGCAAGGGCGGCATGGCAACCGTCTACAAGGCGTACCAAGCGTCCATGGATCGGAACGTGGCGATCAAAGTCCTGCCGCGTCAACTGGCGGAGAGTCCCGAGTTTGCGGCGCGCTTCCAACAAGAGGCGCGCATCATCGCTGCGACCCAGGCATCCCCACATTTTGCCTGTGTTCGACTTTGGCGAGAGCGACGGCGTCACGTATTTCGTGATGCGCTACCTCGAAGCGGGGACGCTCAAAACAAAATGGAGGCGGGTCCGCTTTTACTCAACGAGATCGACCGCCTCTTCACCCAACTCGCCGAAGCGTTGAATTACGCGCACGGGCATGGCATCGTGCACCGCGACCTCAAACCCGCCAACGCCCATCATAGATAACGACGGAAACTTATTCCTCACCGATTTCGGCATCGCCAAACTTTTGGAGAGTGCGCTCCCCCGCCTCCACCCAAACCGACGCGATCATGGGCACGCCCGCCTACATCAGCCCTGAACAGGCAAAAGCCAGATCAGTCAACCAGCGTTCCGACATTTATTCACTCGGCATCATTCTGTATGAAATGGTCACAGGCAGTGTGCCCTTCGTCGCCGACACGCCGCTCGCCGTTATCCTCAAACACATCAGCGACCCGTTGCCGCCGCCCTCCATCCTCAAAAAAGATATTCCCGAATCCATCGAGCGCGTCATCCTCAAAGCGCTTGCCAAAGAACCAACGGATCGCTACGCCACCGCATCAGAATTTCTCTCCGCATGGAAACGCGCGTTGGAAGAAAAGGAAACGGTTCAACATACACCGGGACTACAATCCGCGCCCACCGCTCGCACGTGGACATCGCTCGATCAGACGCAGGGTCAGCCTGCCTCGGCTCCGTCAACCGCTCCATCCTCTTCAAGGGGACTCACGGGCTGGATCGTTGGCTGTCTTGTTGTTGTGTGTCTTGTATTCGGTGTCGCTGGCATTGGCATCCTCTTCTTCAATTGGCAAACTCCAGCCTTCCTGACTCCCGCCACATTGACTCCATTCCCAACGCTCACCCCTGCTCCTCCTACTCAAACTCCACTGCCTGTCTTTACCTCTGCGCCAAACAACACCGGTGAAATTCTCTTGCAAGATAATTTCTCTGACGACAATCAATGGGGCACGATCACCGAGGCGGACCATTCCGTCGAATACGATGGCGAAGCCTTGCGGATGAAAGTCCTCCAACAAACAAATTGGTTTTTGTGGACAACGCCTAACGACGAGGCGTATGAAAACATTCATGTCGAAGTCACTGCCCGGAACAATGACCTCGAAACTACCACCGCGTTCGGCATTATGTGCCGTCAGCAAGAAGCCGACGGCTCCTACTATTATTTCGCCATCACACCCGCTGGAGAATACGCGATCGCCATCGCAAAAGAAGGCGAGACCGATATATTCCTCACCAACAACGATCAATGGGGCAAATCAGATCTGATCGCGCAGAACCAAGATACGTACCGCATCGGCGCGGATTGCGGAAACGGCGTGCTGTCGCTTTACGTGGACGGTCAATTGATCGATTCAGTTTCCGATAGCACCTACACCAGCGGCATCGTCGGTCTCTTCACATGGAGCGGAGAAAACGTCAACACCGCGGATGTCACCTTCGACGATTTCATCATCACTTCGCTCAAATAGAGTCCGAGCAAAAGCAATCGGCAAGACTATCCATGAACAACGACGATCCCATAAACACCGAACAACTATGGCGCGAATGGTTCACCACCAGCGCGTTCAGCGTCGAAAAAAGAATGTTTCGTCGCTTTCGCATGTTACCTCATGATCCGCGCTGTAAATTCTGCAGCGCCCCCTTCGAGGGAATCGGAGGCGCTTTCGTCCGCACCTTTTACGGGAAGAAACAATCGAGCCTGAACCCGCGTTACTGCAACGTGTGTGAGCATTTTGCCAGCCAATATCCGGGCGGCGCGGAGGTGGCAATGTCCATGCTGTTCGCGGATGTGCGCGGCTCCACTGCGCTTTCCGAACAGATGACCCCAATGGAATTCAGCAAATTGATCAACCGTTTTTATGTAGAGTCAGCCCGCATCATCACGCATGAGGATGGGTTATTGGAAAAACTGGCGGGCGACGCGGTCGCCGCTTTTTGGGGCGCGGGCTTCGCCGGGCAGGATTATGTAAAACGAACATTGGATGCCGCTCAAAAAATGTCAAAAGCCATGAAAGCGCAGGACATTCCCGTTGGGATCGGAGTCCATGCGGGAGTGGCGTTCTTTGGCGCGATGGGCGAGGTGAATGGATTGATCAACATCTCAGCCATCGGCGACGAGGTGAATCTTGCCGCGCGCCTCGCATCCAAAGCCGCGGCGGGCGAGATCATCGTCAGCGAGAAAGCGCTGCAAGAGGCGGGAGCAGATGGAAGCGCGTACGAATCGCGCAGTCTCGAATTAAAGGGGATCAGCGAACCCGTCCGCGTGCGCGTGATGCACGGATAATTTCCTTTTGTGCCTTTTGGGGGTTTGTGGTTAAATTCTCCCGCAATGGATTCTAAAACCCTGCAAGTCCTTGAATACAACAAAGTCCGCGAACGGCTCAAAGCCTTTTGCGATTTTTCCGCTTCGATGGAACTCGCGCTCGCCCTCGATCCGACCGATTCGTTCGACCTTGCCATTGCTCGCATCGCTGAAACGACTGAGGCGCGTTTGTTATTTTCCACGAACGACAACATCGGCATTGGCGGCGCGCATGACATCCGCCAAGCCGTTGACCTCGCCGCGCGCGGCGGCGTTCTCGACCCTCAACAACTTCTGGACATCAAATCCACGCTCATTTCGTGCCGCGAGTTGAAGAAATCGCTTGAAAGAAAAACCGACGAGTACCCGCGTCTTTCCCAAATTGCGGTTGGTTTGCCCGACCCCCACGGAATCGTGGACGCGATCACGCGCATCCTCTCCGACCGCGGCGAAGTGCTGGACTCCGCCTCGCCCAAACTCGCCGACCTGCGCCGCGAGATCAAGATCGCGCATGGACGGTTGATGTCGCGCCTGCAAAAATATCTCACCGAGTCCGCGAACAAGTTGCAAGAGCCGATCATCACCCAGCGCGATGGGCGTTACGTGATTCCCTTGCGTGCAGAATTCAAGGAACCATCAAAGCGGTTATCCACGATCAATCATCCAGCGGCGCGACGTTGTTCGTGGAGCTGCTCCCTGTTGTGGAACTCAACAACGAACTGCGCGAACTCGAATTGAAAGCCCGCGACGAGGAACGAAGGATCCTTGCGGAAGTTTCCGCGCAAGTCGGTGAACACGCGGAGGAATTCAAATACGGCGTTGAAAATCTCGCCATGCTCGATCTCATTTTTGCGAAGGCGAAATATGCGGAGGAGTTGAAGGCGAGTGAACCAGTCCTTCAAAAGGCTGAAGGAAGAAGGATGAAGGATGAAAGAGAAAGACGAAAGAAGTAAACAGTAAGCAGTCATCAGAAGAGGGCGAGCAATCGTCAATCGTAAATCATAAATCGAAAATCATCTCACTCACGCCCGCCACCCCTCCTCGATCCTCAATCCGTTGTGCCGATTGACGTGAACCCCAAAGAAGGCACGCGCGCGATCATCATCACGGGACCGAATACGGGCGGCAAGACGGTTTCGCTCAAAACGGTCGGCTTGCTTGCCCTCATGGCGCAAAGCGGATTGCATATCCCCGCGCAGAGCGGCTCGGAGATCTCCATTTTTTCACAGCGTCTTTGCCGACATCGGCGACGAGCAATCCATCGAGCAGTCGCTCAGCACGTTCAGCGGTCACATCACAAACATCATCCGCATCCTCAAACACATTGACCATCGCTCGCTCGTCATCTTCGACGAACTCGGCGCGGGGACCGATCCGCAAGAGGGCGCGGCTCTCGCGCGCGCGATCCTGAGTCACCTGCTCGAAAGCGGATGCACAACTCTCGTCGCCACGCATTATCCCGAACTCAAAACGTTCGCGCACTCCACCGAAGGTGTGGTCAACGCTTCTCTTGAATTTGACATCAAGACTCTGCGCCCGACATATCACCTCACGCTGGGACTCCCTGGACGCTCCAACGCGCTCCTCATTGCCCAGCGACTCGGTCTCTCCCAGCCGATCATTGACTCGGCTAAGGGAGAGATTCACCCCGACGACCTCCGCGCCGACAAACTGCTGGACGACATCCGCAAGGAGCGCAATCGCACTTCGCGCGAACGTCAGAAGTTGGAGAAGGCGCGCGACAAACTCGAAGCGCAAACCAAAGAGATCGAGAAGCGACTCGAAAAGATCGAGGATGAACGCCGCGACGTGTTAGCCAAAGCCCGCGCCGAGGGCGAATTGGAAGTTGCGGTTCTCAGAAGTAATATTGACTCATTGAAATCTCAATTGAAGAAAGCAAAACAACCGCTCGAAGCAATCAAGACAATCGAAGAGAAAATTGAAAAGGTTGAGTCAAAGATCGCCGCGCCTGTAGAAAGAAAAAGTGATCAGTTATCAGTGATCAGTGATCAGTCATTGAAGTTAGGAGAGCGAGTTACTGTCAGCACGTTGAATGCTGAAGGTGTGGTGACAGCCCTCGGTGAGTCGGATGCGGAGGTGCAGATCGGGAGTCTGCGCGTGGGGCGAGGATGTCGGAGTTGGTGAGGAAGTCCAGTGAATCAGTTATCAGTGAGCAGTTATCAGTCAAAAGTTCCACGTCTCAAGTTCCAAGTTCCAAGTCACCAGGGTTGAGTTAAACCTGCGCGGCAAGTTGCGGATGATGGACCTCGATGAGTTGGAAAAATATTTAGAGCGCGCGTATTCGGCGGGGTTGTTGTTCGTGCGGATCGTGCACGGCAAAGGGACGGGCAAGATGCGCGACGCGGTGCGCAACGCGTTGAAGTCGAGCGAGTATGTTTCTTCTTTTGAAGAGCCGAAAGATAATGAGGGCGGCGCGGTGTGACGGTTGCGAAGATGGCGAAGAACAACACCTCGTCATTGCGAGGGCGATGCACTTCCGCCCGAAGCAATCTCCGATGTTGAAAGAAGATGACTAGAGACTAGAGATTAGAGACTTATCTTGAACGAGTCGAAGGATTGGAAATTGAAGGGAGTTGCTCATGTCACTCGATGATGCGATCAAACAAATGACCGATACGGTTAAAGCCGCGTGCGCGAGCGCCGAGGTGAAGACGGCGAAGATATCGGATGAAGAGGCGAGATTAAGTGTTTACGCGCCTGCGGGGGATATGCAAAAAATCAAAGACGCGACGTTTCAGCCCGCGATGGATATGTTGAATAAAGAGGGAATGGATGTTCAGGTGTTCGTCTACGACAAAGACGCGCCGCCGTTGAAAGGATAAACCAGTGAACAGTAACCAGTTATCAGTGATGAGTCGGCGCGAGAGGGATGTGATTGTTTTGTTGTTGCAGGGGAGGAGCAACAAGCAAATTGCTCTGTCGCTTGGCATTTCTGAACGAACAGTCGAGTTTCATCTCAACAATATTTATGCCAAAGCACATGTGGCATCGCGTGTGGAATTAATCCTCAAATTAGGGGAGGGAAAAGGCGGTGTTTTTGAGAATCACGTGGAATCCACAGTTGAAATCGAAAGTAAAAGTAACGATAATGGCAACCAGGTTGCTCGTCCGAGGGCGACTGCATCTTTGAGAAACACGGTTTCTCTTATCAAACAAGAGGTTGCCATGACCATAAAAATTTCGTTCGAAGAACTTGATAACTACCTGAAACGCCATCCCCTTGTGTATAGCCTGCTAATATTCCTGATCATTAGTCTCTCCACCCGATGGGTTATGTTTGGACTTGGGCTTTATCATTGGGCATCATATGTCTTGTTGGGAATCCTCCTTGCTTCAGGCAGTATTTATTTCGGTTTTGGCTGGAGAAAAATGACAGCCAGAGAAGGTCAGATACAGCCTTTGCCCAGCATAATTGTTTCAGCGTTATTGCCTTTGATGGCTGGGCTTTTCGATCAGGTTTATATTCAAACTGTTCTCCGATATAAGGAAGCGACATCGGTCACAATAGCAGGTATTTATGCGAAAGCAAGCTGGCTCATGTCGCCAGAAGGCTATTTTTATCTCTATCGCATGCGCCAAACCAATTCGGACGATCTTTGGCTTTGGGTGTCTTCATCCATGATATTGTTGTTCATTATGAGTTTGGTTGCGAGTAAACGATATGACAAAAACAAGCTGATCGCTGTATGAAAGATTGTTAAACGGGAACCTTTTATTTGTCAGTGACCGCCCTCCACACAGCGTTCAACGCCTCCAGCCCTGTCATGCGGTGGATTTGCGCGGCTTCGTCGGTGAGGTAGATGTCGCCCTGCAGAGGACGGTCATCGCGGGTGTAGAGTCCGCGGTTGGGGAGGTCGGAGAGTGCCGCCCAGAAATTCCACAACGGCAGATCATATTCGGAGGCGAGCAACGCCATGTCACGATTGATGCGTTCATCCTTTTCACGATTGTCGGCTTTGGTGGCGAGAATTGGGACAACGCCCGCGTCAATCAATTGTTCAATAATCTTTCGCAGATATTCTGTATTGCGCCTTTCGAAATGTGTGCCGATCTGAATGATGACGAACGACGGGCGGTGAATCCGCAGTTCGCATTCGACGGGGGTTTCGGCGAACGTGCAATCATATTTTCCTTGATGCCATTGAATCCACAACAACGCGCCTGGAGTTGTGCCGTCTTGCGCGGTGGGACTCTCACGGTTGAACGAGCCGCGGAAATTGTCAACGGTCTCTTGCAAGTCGGGAGATAGACTTGCAAATAAAGTTTCGTCCGTTTCAAAGACGCCGAAAAATTCAGCAGGTCGCGCCTGGCAATCGCCGAACAATGAAAACGCGTGCGGGTCGTTGCCGAGTTGAAGTCCGCGTTCGTATACTTTGCGTAATGATTTATCTATGTCGGTTGGGATGACGGGCATGTCTTTCCAATTGAGGGTTGGAGAATTGGGGGCTGGAGACTGGAGACTTTCAGTTGGTAATTGGGGATTAGTAATTGGTAATTGTTCGGTGGCGGGTTGAGTCGCTGGAGGGGCGATAAAGGTTGAGGTGGGCGAGGCAGGCACAACCGTCGAAAGAGGCGTTGCTGTCGCACAGGCTGTCAGCAATACGCAGTACGCAATCCGCAATAAAAATTTCATCGTGACAAAAGTATACCCTTGCGGGCACTCGCATCCAAAGTTATGTTAAACTCTCGGCATGACTTACCAAGGACTCATCCACAAGTACGGACATTTGCTCGACCTCCCACCTCATTCACAGACAGTCAGCCTGCTCGAGGGGCGGACGCCTTTGATCAAGGCTGATAATTTGTCGCGCCATCTCGGCGGAGGGTTTGAGTTGTTCATCAAATATGAAGGGCTCAACCCGACAGGTTCGTTCAAAGATCGCGGCATGACCGCCGCCGTGAGCGAGGCGTTGGGGCGCGGCGCGACAACGGTGATCTGCGCATCGACGGGCAACACTGCCGCATCTGCGGCGGCATACGCGGCGCGGGCTGGGATGAAATCCATCGTGTTGATCCCGCAGGGCAAGGTGGCGGCGGGGAAACTCGCGGGCGCGATCGCGTACGGCGCGCAAGTGATCCAAATTGACGGCTCGTTCGACGATGCGTTGACGATGGTCGTTGAGATCACGAATAAACATCCGATCTGTTTGGTGAATTCGATCAACCCGTATCGCATCGAGGGACAAAAGACAGCCGCGTTCGAGATCGTTGACGAGTTGGGCTCCGCGCCCGATTGGTTGTGTTTGCCTGTGGGCAATGCGGGAAACATCACGTCGTATTGGGCAGGCTTCAAGCAATATAACGAAGTGAAATCTACGGGCGTTCCAAAGTTGTTAGGCGTTCAAGCCGAAGGCGCGGCTCCGTTGGTGTTGGGACATGCGGTTGAAAAACCCGAAACGGTTGCGACGGCGATTCGAATCGGCAAGCCCGCGCGAGGGGAACAGGCATTGCAAGCCGCGGAAGAGTCGCAAGGGCGAATCATCGCGGTGAGCGACGATCAAATTTTAGAGATGCAAAAACTGCTGGCGAAACTTGAAGGGATATGGGTCGAGCCTGCTTCGGCGACGGGACTCGCGGGGTTAGCAGTTCAAGTGGAAAGTGGAAAATTGGATGTTAAAGGTAAGCGCGTAGTTGCAGTTTGCACGGGGCATGGGTTGAAGGATTCAGAGATCATCACGAGTGGATATGCAGAAGCCGTCTGTTGTGCCGCCAAGGTTGGAGGCGTTGGAAGAAGGTTATTTTGGGAAAAAACCTGTGAAACACAAAGGGCACGAAGGTCACTAAGTTTAAACGAATGACGGTCGAAAAGCCTTTCCGTAGATTTGCTTTTTGGTTTGCTTTTGATCTTCCTTTGTGCACTTTGTGTCCTTCGTGGTAAAAGAGTTTATGAAATTCACCATCAAAGCCCCCGCCACATCTGCCAACCTTGGACCTGGGTTCGATATCCTCGGTCTGGCGTTGGATTTGTGGAATGAGACAACGATCACGCCCGCGAAAGAATTTTCGGTGCAAGTCAGTGGTGAGGGCGCGGGAGACTCGCTTCTGGGAAGAACAATCTCATCGTCCGCGCGGCGCAGAGGTTGGCGGAAGGCGCGGGGAAGCCGTTGCCGCCGTTTCATGCGGAGTGTGTGGATCGGATCCTGTTGTCGTCGGGGATGGGGTCGTCGTCCGCGGCGATCATCACGGGATTGATGGCGGCGAACACATTGCTGGAGAGATCCGTTTTCGCGCGAGGAGATTTTGAATCTGGCATGTGACATGGAGGGCATCCTGATAACGTCGCGCCTGCGATGATGGGAGACTTGGTTGTGTCAACGATGGAACGAGGCGAGGTCATCGCGCGGAAGATTCCGATTTCGACAGATATACACGTCACGATTGCGTTGCCCGATTTTTATCTCCCCACCAAACAGGCGCGGGCGCTGCCGAAAAAGTTTCGATGAAAAACGCGATTCACAATATCAGTCGGACCGCGTTGGTTGTGGGAAGCGTTGAGAAATGGGGATTTGGAAATGCTCGGCAAAGTGATGACCGATAAATTGCATCAGCCGCGTCGTTTGAAGTTGATCCCTGGCGCGGCACAGGCAATGAGCGCGGCGAAAGAGGCTGGAGCAAGCGCTGTCGCGCTGTCGGGAGCGGGCTCAAGCGTGATCGCGTTCTCTACGGGCGCGGCAGGAATCGGGGAGTCCATGAAGCGTGCGTACGAGGCGGCGGGAGTCGAAGCGCGGGTGTTTCGTCTAGGGGTGGCGGGGCGAGGGGCGGAGGTTCGTGAGGAGGGTGTCCGTGAGTAATTGGTAAGTGGTAAATAGTAATTGGAGATTGGAGACTGAGGAGAATTAGAGAATTGGGAGAATTGATTGAGCGGAGTTAGGAGTGGTTCCATTCTTTGGCAAATTTCAAAATGCGCGGGCGGATGTAGAACGCGAACGGGTCGGCGAACGGACGGCGTTCTTTGATGAGTCGCATCGCGGCTTGCGGATCGTATCCCTGCGCGATGAGGATGCACGCGCCCATCGCCACGCCGCGGTGACGTCCGTACGCGCAATGAGCGTAGACCTTGCCGCCGTCGCGGATCGTTTCGAGCGCGGCGTTCGCGCCGCGATCAATTTGGGGAATCGAGAGCGGGAAGAGTGGACTGTCTATGCTTTGCAACCACAATATTTTGATGGGCGGAGAATGCAGGTCGGGCTTGGGCGCTTGCGAGAAACGCATACTGATGATGAGTCGCACGCCGAGATTGCGCAGTGAATCGTAGTCGCTGGCGGAGGGCATGGCTCCGATGAAGAGGTCGTCGGTGATGAGGGAGAAATCCATGCGGGGAATGGTATCACAGGATGGAAGGTGGTCTGCCGCATTAATGCAAGGTGGCGTATGAGGAGGCGGAGAGGATGCTTGAAAAGTTAAAGTAATCTGATGTCGTTGCGAGGGGCGAAGCCCCGAAGCAATCTCCTGATAACGAACATACTTTTGTTGCAAGGAGATTGCTTCGCCCTTTCGGCTCGCAACGACATTTTGATTCTTGAGCATTTGATTGAGCGGGATGGCGGAGTTTCGACCCCTCCCCTCCCTCGCGAAGCATCCTGTAAGGGCAAATCCGACATAGGAATTTGGAATGCAAAGAAAAATTTTGCTGTCAGATTTGGAGAGGGAGAATGTTTTGTTTGTATGAAAATTCATATTCATGTTCTCCCCCAACTGCGCTCTTCAATTGGGGGAGATGTCCGAAGGACAGAGGGGGTCGTTTTGTGCTAAACTCTCAACAACAATCTCGAGTCTCCAATTACCAATTACTATTTACCTCTTACCCTCATGGAAAACCTCTCCTCTTTCATCAACGCCTCCTCCAGCCGAATTCAAACAAAACGCCGAACATCATCGCTCCCTCGCAAATGACATCAAACAACGCCTCGCCAAAGTTCGTGAAGGCGGCGGAGAAAAATACCGTAAGCGACACGAGTCGCAGGGCAAGCTCTTCGTCCGCGAGCGGATCGAACGCCTGCTCGACCCCAATTCTCCATTCCTCGAACTCTCCGCGTTAGCCGCAACCGATCTCTATGACAACGAAGGCAAGGCGAGTGCGTCATCAGGACGCACATCAGCCAGTGCAAGCGACCGCGAGTCGGTTGCACCAGGCGCAGGCATCGTCACTGGCATCGGGCGCGTCTCCAACCGCGAAGTCCTCATCGTCGCCAACGACGCCACCGTCAAAGGCGGATCGTACTTCCCGATGACGGTCAAGAAACATCTGCGCGCCCAGCAGATCGCCGAAGAGAATCATCTGCCCTGCCTGTATCTCGTCGATTCGGGCGGGGCGTTTTTGCCCCTGCAGGACGAAGTCTTTCCCGACGTCAATCACTTCGGTCGCATCTTCTACAATCAGGCGCGCATGTCCGCGAAAAAGATTCCGCAGATCGCGGCGGTGATGGGCAGTTGCACGGCGGGCGGCGCGTACGTCCCTGCGATGAGCGACGAAGCCATCATCGTCAAAGGGACTGGCACGATCTTCCTCGGCGGACCTCCGCTCGTCAAAGCCGCGACGGGCGAAGATGTGAGCGCGGAAGATTTGGGCGGAGCAGACGTTCACACGCGTTTGAGCGGGGTTGCGGATCATTTTGCAGAAGACGACGATCATGCGATTGAGATGTTGCGTGGAATTGTTGAGACCCTGCCAACGAAAGAGGAAAGAAGAAAGACGTGGCTCTTTCATCTTTCTTCTTTCCCATCCGAAGAACCTCTTTACCCCGCAGAAGAAATCTACGGCGTTTTGCCTAGCACGTTTAGAGAGACCTACGACGTTCACGAGATCATCGCCCGCCTCGTGGATGGAAGCAAGTTCCGCGAGTTCAAAGCCCGCTACGGCACGACTCTCGTCTGCGGGTTCGCGCGCATTCACGGATACCCCGTCGGCATCATCGCCAACAACGGAGTCCTGTTCAGCGAGTCCGCGCTCAAAGCGACTCACTTCATCGAGTTGTGCGACCAGCGCGGGATTCCGCTCGTGTTCCTGCAAAACATCACTGGCTTCATGGTGGGACGTGAAGCCGAAGTCGGCGGCATCGCCAAAGACGGCGCGAAGATGGTCCACGCGGTTGCCACCACCCGCGTCCCCAAACTGACCGTCGTCATCGGCGGCTCATTCGGCGCGGGCAACTACGCCATGAGCGGACGCGCCTACGGCTCGCGCTTCCTGTGGATGTGGCCCAACGCTCGCATCTCCGTCATGGGCGGAGAACAAGCCGCGAACGTGTTGCTCACCATCAAACAGGATCAACTCGACCGCGAAGGCAAACCCACCATGACCCAAGCCAAAGCCGACGAATTCAAGCGTCCCATCTTGGAGAAATACGAATACGAAGGGAATCCATATTATTCAACGGCAAGATTGTGGGATGATGGCGTGATTGATCCAGTGGACACAAGGCAAGTTCTTGGACTTGCATTATCCGTTGTGTTGAATTCACCAGTTGAAGAGCAGGGGTTTGGGGTGTTTAGGATGTGAGATGAAAGAGGAAAGAAGAAAGAGGAGTCTGCGATCATGAACTATGCTCAGTGGCTTATGGATGTTCCGTCTGTGATCACCAATGATCCGATCTGGAGACTGGAGGTCTATCGGCTTGGACTATTCGCGGGCGACATCGGTTTAACAGATGTGCACTTCATCGCAAAACAGCCATTGATGTTAAGCGTCGCCGACCAACTCCATCGTTCGCTCGACTCGATCAGCGTCAACCTCACCGAAGGATATTCTCGAAGCAAAGGACCCGACCGCGCTAGATTCATCGAAGCCTCGCTTGGTTCTGCGCGTGAAAGCCGTGAATGGTATTACAAATCCAAGCACGTCCTCAAGCCCGAAGTGATCAAATATCGCATGGGGCTTTCAACCCGCATTATCAGCATGTTGACTCCCATGATTCCTCATCAACGCAAGAAAGCCATCCGCGAGGATCAAGCCGAGTACAACACACAACCATCAGACTTCTCCCTCGATTCGGAAGTACCATTCCCGTAAACCATCTTTCCTCTTTCATCTTTCCTTGATTAGCCAACACCACGTCTTTGGAGCTCAACAATGTCATTCGAAAAATCATCAGGCAGTCCTCATCATTTTCTATCTCAATTAGCTGGCAGTTGGACAGGCACATCCAAAGTCTGGTTCGAGCCAGACAAACTCGCGGACGAATCTCCCGTCGCGGGGAGTATTCAAATCATTCTCGAAGGACGCTTCGCTCTCTATCTTTATCAAGGGACAATCCAAGGCGAACCACAACACGGAATGTTCACCTTCGGCTACAACACAACCCTCGACCGTTACGAATGTTCATGGCTCGACTCGTTCCACAACAACACCGCCATCATGTTCTGCACAGGCAGCGCCACCGACAACGGATTCTCCGTCCTCGGCAGTTACCCCGATCCATCTGGCGGACCCGATTGGGGTTGGCGTACCGAACTTCAATTGCTCGATAAAGATCACCTCGTCATCACCGCTTACAACATTCATCCCGAATATGGCGAAGCCAAAGCCACCGAAGCAACATTGACGCGCGCAAAATGATGTTCAAAAAAATTCTCATCGCCAATCGCGGCGAGATCGCCGTCCGCGTCATGCGCGCCTGCAAAGAGCTCGGCGTCAAAACCGTCGCCGTCTATTCCGACGCGGACAAAAATTCACAGCACGCGCAATTCGCCGACGAAGCGATTCACATCGGCGCGGCTCCCGCAAAAGAATCCTATTTGAATGCGGATGTCTTAATTCAAGCCACCCTCGCCTCTCAAGCGGATGCCATCCACCCGGGCTACGGCTTCCTCTCTGAAAACGCCTCATTCGCAGGGATGGTTGCCTCAGCCCATTTGACGTTTATCGGGCCCTCAGCCGACTCGATCCGCGCGATGGGCGACAAAGCCGAGTCGAAGATTGCGATGAAACGCGCGGGCGTGCCAACTGTCCCCGGCGCGGAGGGACTCGAATCCGAATCCGATTTCAAGAAAGCCGCGCAGGAGATCGGCTATCCAGTGCTCGTCAAAGCGGCGGCGGGCGGAGGGGGCAAAGGCATGAGGGTGGTGAATCAAGTGGAAGAGTTGAAAGAAGCGATTGAGTCCGCGCGGCGCGAGGCGTTGAACGCGTTCGGCGATGACCGCCTGCTCGTCGAAAAATATATCCCGAACGCGCATCACATCGAGTTTCAAGTCTTCGGCGATACGCATGGACACATTGTTCACTTGTTCGAGCGCGAATGTTCGACGCAAAGGCGTTATCAAAAATCATCGAGTGAGACGCCCTCGCCTTTGCTCACGCCAGAGTTGCGAAACAAATGGGCGAAGCCGCCGTCAACGCCGCGCGCGCGGTAAATTACTACAACGCGGGAACGGTCGAGTTTATCTTTGATCCCACTCTTTCCTCCCTTCGAGAGCCTCAGGGCGGCGCTTTCTTCTTTCTTGAAATGAACACAAGATTGCAAGTCGAACACCCCGTGACAGAATTAACCACCGGTCTCGACCTCGTCCAATGGCAAATCCGCATCGCGGCGGGCGAGCGGTTTCCATATTCGCAAGAACAACTGACCCAACGCGGACATGCCATCGAATGCCGCGTCTACGCCGAAGACCCCGCCAACGGATTTTTACCCAGCACAGGCAAACTCCTGCAATACATCGAGCCGCGCGGACCAGGCATCCGCGTGGACTCAGGCTTCCGCGCAGGCGATGAGGTGACGCATTTCTATGATCCCTTGTTGGCGAAGTTGATCGTGCATGGGGAATTTAGAGAATTAGCAATTCAGAAAATGCAATCCGCGCTGAGAGAGTTCATCGTTCACGGCGTGACAACCAATATTGATTTCTTGCAAGATGTTTTGACTCATCCCGATTTTGCCGCTGGACGAGTCTACACACGCTGGGCGGAAGATCAGCCTACGTGGAGTCAGCCCGCCCCGTCGTTTGAAGCGCTTGTCTCCGCCGCGCTTGCTGATACATCAATCGAAAATCGTCAATAGCAAATCGTAAATGAGCATGATCCCTATAGCCCGTGGAAAAATCCAAATGGGTTTAGGCTGGGAGGAAATTGATGGATTTGCTTCAATTATTCAAAGTCTTGGTAATGCAGGAATTTTCTTTCTTACAAAAGAAGTATGGTTTTGATTTCTCGAAAGAAAGCGATCATAGATTTACCGCTAAGTCTTCAAGATGTCTGGTCGCAATAGATTTTGACAAGAATGTGATTGGATGCTGGATTGAAAGATTGGATTTGCCTCAAAAACATCCCGATAGAGGTATTGGCGTTGGGTGGATAGCTCAATACTTTGGATTTCGAGACGACGAAATAAGATTTTTAACTCGCGAAGAATCCATTACGCAGCAGACCAAATCGCTGGCGAATCAGCTTAGAGAATATTGCAAGGAGTTTTTGTTGGGGAATTTCTCGCAATGGGAAGATATAAAAGAATTTGTTCGTAAGCAAATTGAAATCGAGGAAGAGAAAGAAAAGGAGCAATCATTACAAAGATTAGTTTCAGATGTACGATATGATGCTGAGACTGCTTGGAAAGATAAGAATTACGGAAAAGTAATCGATCAACTTGAAATCATTGAGGAATTCCTGACACCTTCAGAGAGAGAAAAGCTTGAGTACGCTAAAAGGCATGTGTCATCTGAACAAGAATGAGAAAATCTTTAATTAAAATCGTGTCAAAGAAAAAATTTGACCTTCGACTCATCGTTGCAAGCGCGGCGCTTTTGATCGTCCTCTACTTCGGCGCGGATAGTTTGTGGCCCGCAGTCGGCATTGATTGGCGCGAGACGTATTACCCCGCGGCGCGCGCCGTGCTGGAGGGCGCGAATCCATATCTTGCCGCGCCCACGTTCCGCAACCTGCCATGGACGTTGATCCCCATGCTGCCGCTGGCGATATTTTCAGAACGGGTCAGCGGCGCGTTGTATTTCATCCTCACGCTCGCGCTGTATGCGTGGGTCGCCGTCCGATTGAAAGCCAGCCGCGCGGCGTTGATCGCGTTTCTGCTCTCGTCGCCGGTGGTCTACGGGATGCGCATGTTGAACGTGGACGCGCTCGCGCTCGTCGGCTTCATCCTCCCGCCACAGATCGGATTATTTTTCGTCCTCATCAAGCCTCAGATGGGAATCGCGATGATCCCCTTTTGGATGTTCGAAACATGGCGCGAAGGCGGATGGAGAGCGCTTCTTCTCGCCTTTCTGCCTGCCACAATCGCGGCGACTCTTTCCCTCGTCATTTTTGGTACCGCTTCCATCGGCAGGTCGAATGACTTGTTGCAATCCACATGGAACGCCAGCCTCTGGCCCTGGGCATTCCCCATCGGTTTCGCGTTGACTATTCTTTCGATCCGCAACCGCCGCAAGGATCAAGCGATGGCGGCGTCGCCGTTCCTCTCGCCATATCTCGCGTATCATTCATGGGTCAGCGTGCTGGCAGGCTTGATGCAACGCGACCTTGAACTGATCCTCGCCGTGATCGGCATGTGGCTGGTGGCAGTGATTCGGATTTTAGGATACGGATGAAAACAAACTTCGAGCATAATTCCAAAACCTACAGCATTGACCTCGTCCCATCGGGCAAATCTCATCGCGTCTCGATTGACGATAAAACTGTTGACGTTGAAATCCTCCACGCCGAAAATGGGAAGTTGAGTCTGCTCATTGACGGCGAGCGCGTCATCGCCTACGTTTCATCGGATGGCGCGAAACGCTGGGTGACGGTGGACGGTCGAACCTTCGCGCTGATCAAGCAATCGCGCGCGCGCAAAAGCGGAGGCGGGGGTCAACACTCTGCAGGCGAATTGACCGCGCCCATGCCGGGCTTGGTGCGAAGCGTGAACGTCGCCGAGGGAGAGTCCGTTGCGAAAGGTCAAACGCTGTTGGTGCTCGAAGCCATGAAAATGGAGATTAGAATCCATGCGCCGGTGGATGGCATGGTGAAGAAATTACTTGTGAAGCAAGGTCAGACGGTTGAGAGAGAACAGGTATTAATTACGGTGGAATGAAAGAGGAAAGACGAAAGAAGGAAGGTTACGCCTCTTTCCTCTTTCTTCTTTCGTCACCGAGGAGTTAACCATGGCTGGAAAATACTTTGATGAGTTAGAAGTTGGGATGAAATTCAAACACGGCGGGCGGACGGTCACGGAGATGGATAACGTGCTCTTCTCCGCGTTGACGATGAACACACAGCCTCTGCACCTCAACGAAGATTTCGCGTCGAAGACGGAGTTCGGTCAACGGTTAGTGAATGGGATTTTCACGTTCGGCTTGGTCGTCGGCTTGACCGTGTCAGACCTCACCGAAGGGACGATTGTGGCAAATCTCGGCTACGACAAAGTCGCGCATCCCAATCCCGTCTTTCACGGTGACACGGTCTACGCTGAAAGCGAGATCATCGAAAAGCGCGAGTCCAAGTCAAGACCTGAGGTGGGCATTGTGCGAATCAAATGCTGGGGCAAGAAACCAGACGGTACAATTGTGGTCGAGTTCGAGAGAACGGCGATGTTTCTCAAGAAAGGATGAAGGCGGAAGGATGAAAGATGAATCCATCGAATGCTGGACTTGTCGTTCTAATTCAGGCGAGCAGCGGATTTCACCCGGTCAAACCATTTATGATGGGAAATACTGGTTTGTTGAACACGCCTATCCTGTCAAACAAAAAGGCTGGATCGTGATCGTCCTGAAACGCCACGCAGAGGCGTTGCATGAATTATCCTCTGACGAATTTATGGAACTGGGAAGCATCCAATCCCGCCTCGCCAAATTGCTGCACGATGTTTTGAATTGCCAAAAAGAGTATGTCTCTTGTTATGCCGAGAAGGAACATTTTCAACACATTCACTTCCATATCTTTGCAAAGCCGTACGATCTGCCAGATAATCTCTTTGGCGGAAAAAGTTTTGCGCTGATCAACATCTCCAAAGAGGAAGCAATATCACCTGACAAGATCAGGGAATTTTGTTCCTTGCTCCATGAAAAATGGTGAACAAGCCAAACGGTACAATTGTGGTCGAGTTTGAAAGAACGACGATGTTTTCGAAAAAATAAAAGTGATTTTTATCTGGAATGACCATGACTAGAGATGAAGATTTAGTAAGCAAATTTATAAAGCAATCAAAAACCGAAACCAAAGTTACCCCACCGGTTACTTCTCGAAAAAATCGGATTTTGGCAGGCGTTCTGATAAGCATTGTGATCGCCTTTATCTATGGCGCGATTGCCGAGTTGATCAATACTTTTTCCCATCCCGAGTTACCATTGTATTTTCATCCATTTGGCTCCGTTGGGAACATCATCTACACAATACTTATTGCTGGAATCAGCGGATTAATAAGTTCATGGAGCGAAAAAGCTTTAGCAAGTTTTACGGCAGGCGGTGTTGTTCTTTGTGCGGGGTTCGTTATTAGCCAATTGTTAACCTCAAGCCTGCTTTTTGCAAACCTTGTTCAGACTTTGATCCCCCATTGGCTTGCTGGCTTTGCCCTATATTGGTCTTGTAGCCATGATATTTGCATTGATTATGGGGACTTGTTCGCTTAGCAGTTGACTTTAACTTGAGAAGCCGCAATCTAGCTGGTGGCATTGGAAGAAAACGTGGCCCATCTTGATCCTGTTGACAATTGCTATTACGACTGGTTACCTGCACGAGTTACCCATTGAATGGGATTCGTTCTCTCGAAACGGTTGACGAAATGCTTCAGAACAGCGCGACTGCCCAGACAGCTGTTGATCTGCCTGGTACTCTTCGTGAAGAAGATATTGGCAATTTTCTAGGGTATGCAGACGACGATTACAAACTAGAGGTAAATAACTCCCTGAAGGTTTCGTTTTGTAAAGAGGTCCCAACGCTTCCAACCTCGTTTCGGGAAAACGTAGTTATCGTCTACTTCAAGAACGGTCAAGACTTAGCATGTCTGGCAAATGGCGCTCAGGTCTTAAAATGCTTTCCCATTATTCGAAGATGACTCCGCCGCTAATTTTGTGATCCAGCGCTCTAGGCTAAGCGTATAACAACATTTTCAAAAGTAACTTAGAGAAACAAGATGAATTCACAGGAGCATCATGCACTCACGACGCGCAATCCGCTCTACATGCCCGGCGATGACCGCCGCAAGATTCAAAAAGCGACCACCCTCAGCGTGGATTCCATTTGCATGGACATGGAAGACGGCGTGGCGGCGAACAAGAAAGCCGAAGCGCGGGAAGTCATTGCAGGGGCGATGAAGGTGGACTTCGGCAAGTCTGAGCGGTGCATTCGCATCAACCAGATCGGGTCAGAGCTTGGAGAAGCGCGACCTCGTCGCGGCGATGGCGACAGATCCGTACGATCGTTGTCCCGAAATCGAAACTGCCGAACAAGTCAAATGAGTCAGCGAACACATCGAAACGTATGAGCTTTCGAACAAGTTGAACATTGGAAATATCCGCTTGTTGGTGGGCGTGGAAACCGCGAAGATCGTGAACTGAAAGAGATCGCCGAAGCGGATAAGCGACTCGAAGCCATCATCTTCGGCGGGAAGATTTTGCCGCGTCAGTTGGCGCAGTCCGCACAAAAAGCCGCGACCGAGTTACTCTACGCGCGGCAGGCGGTGGTCACGGCTTGCGCGGCGAACGACCTGCAAGCAATTGACATCGTGTTCATTGACTTCAAAGACCCCGAAGGTCTGCGCGCCGAAGCGGAAGAGGAGCGCGATTCGGTTTCAGCGGCAAACAGATCATCCACCCGAATCAGGTCAGGGGCGGCGCAAGAAGCGTTCACTCCATCCGATGAAGCGATTGAATATGCAAAACGGATCGTCGAGTCGTTCGAGTTGGTCAAGGGCAAAGGCGCCTACGCGCTCGACGGCAAGATGATAGATATGCCGTTATTGAAAAACGCGCAAAAGGTACTGGATCGGGCAAGGGCGGCGGGCAGAACATAATTGCAAGGGAAATGTTTTATCAAAAACCTCGCGACTGGGGGATAATTATGCAAGATGGAATCAACAGGAACCTATGCATCCACTTGTGCAATCCGCGATCCAATCTGCCAACGCAGGCGAAAATAACAAAGCGATCGAATTTCTCAAGCAGGCGCTGGCTGTCAATCCGAACGATGTTGACGCGTGGCTGGTCTTGGCGGCTGTGTGGACGATCCTCAGCGCAAACAGCGATAGCGAGATCGCGCGCTTGCGATTGACCCAACCAATCAGATCGCAGTCGAGGAACTGGAACAGATGGATCGCGCCGAGGCGAGCAGCGGGCAGATTGTCCGATAGTCAAGCGCCAGAGAGTACACCTTTCGAACTTCGCGAAGCCGAACAAACGCTAAACAATTCGGCAAATCCTTCTTTGGAATATAGTTCAGCAAGGCTTGTCAGGCAGTTGAATCAGTCAAAAACAGCGATTATTCGCCGTCCCTTCTTCCTCAAAAGGAAAAGTTCGGTTTTTCAATACCGCCATCGGACGCATCTTCAGCTATGCGCTGATTGTAATATCCTTCAGTGTTGCCTTATTTATCGCGACAAAAAGCTGATCGGCGGATTTATCTTTTTCGTGCGGTTTCGGGATGTTGATCACAACATTGATCTATTCCCACAAAGTAGAAGTCGGCGGATCGGGTGTCCGCGTTCACTCGATGTTCACCGACTCGAGAATCCGCTGGGATGAAATCACCGACATCAGATCGAGCGGCAAATTGGAATTGATCCGAGAGAAGGGGCTGTTAACGGCAATATTCCAAAACAAATGAATGGATATTTACAGATCTTCGAAATGGTTCGACAACGGCGTCGACCTGTTTCAAAAGAAGCAAACAAGTTCAAAACAGATCAGAAGTGAACTCTTCACCAACCCCATTCAGACAAACCTGCCAAAAGGTCTGACATGCAGAAAGGAGCAACGACATTCAGCAGGAGTTTTTTCAATCAATATGGCTTGGTTTTATACATCGTCTTCGGATGTTCCGTTGCGATCGCGATCACGCTATTTTCGTGCCCGGTACAGACTTAGAGCTTTCATGTCGGTCGCTTGTTGCATCCCTATCACCCATTTCACTTTTGCTTCAAGTCGGCGGGATCCGATTAGAAAAGAACAACATGGTCATTGAATCAATATTTTATGAAAAAATTATTGACGTCAATGAGATCCGCGATCTCAGACTGCAGCTAGAGCGGGCGAAATACAGATTCGTCACGATCAACGTAGTTAAGATCATGCTTTACAATGGAAGGGTCTACACACTAACTGGGTTTTCAGACGGTGAGGAGATCTTATACGCCCGCCTTATGAACTGGTGGAGAGGGACTTCTTAAGGGCGCATTCTCCGGGTAACCGCGCAAGGTTATAATCGAGTCGAAAATAAGCATGTCACCCTGGGTTGCCCGGGGTGACATTTTATATCGCTTCACCACAGGAGAGAATCAATTTGCTATCCATTCTTTACGGCATCGCGTCGTCGCTATCATGGGGCGCGGGAGATTTCGCGGGCGGGCTCGTCAGCCGCAAGGTCGGCGCGTATCGCGCGGTGTTCTACGCCGACTTCTTCGGCTTGCTCCTCCTCGCCTTCATTCCGATCTTCTATCGCGAATCGTTCCCGACCTCAACTGCCGCGCTCAATGCGTTCATCGGCGGCGCGCTTGGCTCGTGCGGCTTGCTCATTCTGTATTACAGCCTGAGCGTCGGGCAGATGAGCGTCGCCGCGCCGGTCTCGGCGTTGTTCGCGGCTCTGCTCCCCGTCATCTTTGGAGCGATCACCGAGGGATTACCCAACCCGATTCAATTCATCGGATTCGCGCTCGCGCTCGCGGCAGTCTGGCTGATCTCGCAAGGCGACGGCGGATTCCACATCAGCAAACTTTCGGACTTGAAATTCCCGATTCTCGCCGGGGTGGGGTTTGGTTGCTACTTCATCTTCCTGAATAACGCCGTCAGCGACCCCGACGCGTTCTTGTGGCCCATGATCCTCTCACGCCTCGCCGGGACTCTTCTGCTCATCGTCATCGTGCTCGCGCGGCGCGAATCGTTTTCTGTTCCGCGCGATGCGTGGGGTGTTGTATCCATCAACGCCACCCTCGACCTCGGCGGAAATTTCTTTTTCATCCTCGCCAGCAAAGCCGGCAGGCTGGATATTTCCGCGATCCTCAGTTCGTTATACCCCGGCGCGACGGTTATCCTCGCATGGCTCATCCTCAAAGAACGTATCTCGCGCGTTCAAATGCTCGGTATCGCGCTAGCATTCGCGGCGATCTATTTATTCACTTTGTAAGCAGAAAAATCATTCTCAAGGACGGTCACTTTCCCCTTTACAAACCGACAAATATGGATCGCGCCCCGGGAAGATAACCACCGTGCATGAAAGGCGATATCCATCCTCGTACACGGCTGTGACGTCAAACCCCTCGGTGGAAACAGTCGAAGAAGTTTCGTACAGCGCATACGCCGCGCCCATGTGATCGCCGAACCCCTCTACTTTACGCAAAACACTATCCTCGTGATCTGGCGCGATCCGAATCATCCCATTCATAAAGTGGAGGGCATCCGCCGCGCGCGAAGGCATCCGCATGAACCATCCGCCCGCCGCGCCTAACGCCAGCGCGACAATCGCAAGCAGCGCGATCTTCAAGGTCGAGAATCTCGTAAAACGCGCGCGCATGTGCATGTCGGTCAACCAGCGCAGGATCCATGCGATGGGCAGGGCAAGCACCGCCAACGGCATAACGATGAACAGGATCGCAATGATCTTCGCGCCAACGGTGGTCATGTCGGTTTGCAACAGCGAGCCGACCAACACAAATAAACTCACAGCCACCGCGCCGTACGCCAACCCGCGCCAAGTTTCGACAGCCCAGCACGTCACAAATCCGACAACGCTCATCGCCGCGATGACAACCAATCCATAAGTCAAAAGAAAATTAATTTCAAACCCAAGCGGCAGGTCGCGGTATAAGAGCAGATCCACGCTCGAGGCAGCAACGGCAAACGCAACGCCGACGGTGAACCCAACCAAAGCGCCGAGCCGCGCCTGTTGCATCTGCGACCCGCGCGTATTTTTAATTTCACCATCCAGCGGAAGACCGAATGCCTTCATGTATTCTCCTCGACAAAGTTATGATAATTCTCTCACAACTCCCACTCTTCCTCCACCCTCGCTAGAATGGGGAGTGTCTAACATCAAACACACCCCTTATCATGTCACCCTGAGCGATAGCGAAGGGTCTCTAAGATTATCGGCGAGATTCTTCGCCGCAAAGAACAAGAGCGCGGCTCAGAATGACATAAAGTTGTTTCGTTTGTCTTCCATCTTGGGACTCATCCATAACGATAATTGAATTGTCCGCCCTGACCCATTACAACGATCAGAGAGATCAACAGAATAACGCGAAAAGAAACCCTTGCGCTGTTGGTTGAAACGTTGCCGAATAAATTTTTCGCTACCAAACGCGTTCCAAATTTTCATTCGCCAGCGGACGCCGCCCCACCTTCGCCATGTCTACCCATTCGCCGTGAATTTTCACGCGCACCACGTCGGCGGTGAAATCGGTGACGGTGCCGCCATTGTTGTTGAACAGCCACGAACCCACCGCGTAAATATCCACAGGCACTTCCAACTTTTCGAACTTGCGGATCTTCTCCGGCGCAAACCCGCCGGAGACGACGATCTTCACATTGCGGCAATACTGACGCGCCGCCTCTTTCCAGACGGGAGGGATGCTCCAGTTTTCCCAAGCCGAATCCAACGCCCGTCGGACGTTGAACGCGAGGCGCGGGTTGACTCCCAAGTCTAGCGCCGGGTCGCCCAGCGGCGCGACCGAAACATCGCGCAGGCTTCCGCTCGTATCCAAACGGACTCCGTACAAAATATATTTTTCCGCTTCGGGTTTGTTATTCGCATCGCACAACTCGCGGTATTTCATGAACATCATTTCAAGCGTGCGGAGCGAATCGCGCACCGAATCGTTGTTGAAGTCCACGAGCGCGATGCGCGGAATGGGCGCGGGCAGCACGCGCGCGAACTGCATCATCACTTCCGCCGTGTCGCCGAGGAACGAAGCGATCGCCGCGTGCGCTACCGTCCCGCCGCCCGCGCCGCCCCACCAATCGCCTTGCGCGTCGGTCGAGACGAACGATCCGATCTCGCGCGAGTAATCCATGTTGAAGCGTTTGATGGCGATGTTGTAGGCGTAACCATCCGCAGCTTGGACTTCGTGCATATCAAACCGCGCGGGGAAGAACAACACGGGCTTGCCACGCGCGGCAGTTAGAGTTTCGTAGACGTTGGTAGCAACGCGACTCGAACGCGTCAACACGCCCAGCGATGGCGTTTCGAGCAGGGCAAAATCGCGGTAGCGTCCGCGCACTTTGATGACCGGCTCCACGTTCAGCGGATTACCATCCGATTTCACCACCGTCCCATCGTGGACAGCCCACACTTCGAGTTTGTCCGATGTATCAACGAACGTCTCGCCTTCCCAATACCCCGTGCAATGACGGAGCATCGCCAGCGTTTTATCCACGCCGACGACGATGGTACTGCCAATACGGCGCGTGAACCACTGCATCTCCACTTCGATATCGCCGACGGCAATGTTTTCAGGCGAAAGGTTTGGCGGCAGGTTGTGATGCTGACCGGCATATAAATATTTTTCAGACGCCAGCGCGGTGAGCATCCGCCCGATGTTCTCGAAATATTTATCCGAGTACCAGCCGCGGCGCATCCGCTCGATATCGAGTTTGAAGGTTTCGTTCGTAAGGCGGGAGTTGTTGAAGATGGACATGGGGAGGAAAAAGAGGAGTAGAGAATTAGAGAATTGAGATTAGAGATTAGAGACTGGAGATTGTAACGAGTTACACGTTACGGGTTACTTTGTATTTACGTGTGCGCATGTTTACTTGTTTCCGTGTTTACCTGTCTACCTGTTTACATGTTTACTTGTTTCCATGGTTACCTGTTTCCATGTTTACTTCTTTATGCCAAGAAATCATCCACCGACTTCACCACGTTCATGCCAGCCTCTGCGAATTTTTGATATGCCGCATCTGCTGCATCGGTGTGATCTACCACGCCGGGGACGACGACCGGCGAGGAGCAGTCTTCAAGCAGGTAGACTTTCTTCGCCAGCGCGGGGTCGGTGGCTTGGATGTCGTTCAGCAGGTCTTGCACCGTCCACGCGACGCAATGAGACTTGGCTTGACCCGCGATGATGAGTTTATCTGCTTGCTGTAATTGTTCGATGAATTTTGAGTTGTGCGCTCCAAGCGTTTCGCCCATGGGACCCGTCAGCACTTCGGGCCCAATGGCGGAGTAATTTTCGGTGAAGGGCTTGTCGCCTTTCATTTCTATTTCGTATTGCGTACTGCGTGCGATCGAATGAAAGAACAATGCTTCTTCAACAGAAGAAACCAGCGCGTGACCGATTCCGCCGAGCATGGCGTGATAGGGCCAGACGGTGAGCGCGTACTTGCCCTTCTTTTCCAACTGTTCCGCGTAATGGATCATCATCTGCTGTCCATATTCGGGAGCGATGTTGAATTCGTTTGCAAGCGCGGGGTTGAATTTCCAGATCCCATCGCGCAGTTCAGCTACATGAATGTCGCGGTACGGTGCGGGATGATTGCCGTCCTTATCCACAAAGAAGACCGCGTGAAAGATCTGCATTGCCTTGTGCGTGTCCATGGTGGCGGTGATGTGCGTGATGCGCCCCAAGTTGCGATAGATGAATTCGCACAAGCGGACATTATCGTCCACGGCGCCGCGCCCGCTTCTGCCGCCAACGAACAATTCAAACTCGGGGATGCAGAACGTGTTCTGCGCGTCAATCAGCAGAAGGTGGGTGCGAGTCGAGGAAACTGAGGCAGGCTGAAGTCCGGTTTGAAGCGCCCAGTCCCGCGC
>JAXLVX010000031.1:0-36672 GCA_046328795.1 Anaerolineales bacterium
AAGATGACACGGAAACGAGGGAGGATCGTTACGTCAGTTTCACCGTGAAAAACGAAGCCTATCAATGTGACAAGCGCGATCGCGACCGCATCGCTAAAATACAAAAACTTTTTGGACATTCACTACGCTCCTAATAAAAACACAACAACCGCTATTCCACAGACAACAACGCCCCCGATTGCCGCAAGAAGCAAGACAACACGCCTGCCGCTTCCATCGTCCTGCGCGAATGGATCGTTTCCAATCGCGGATTCGTACGGCATGTTCCTCGACGGGTCGCGCGGCATGGTCGCTTCGATGCGATCCACCGCGTCTTTTGCCTCTTTCAAGCCGACACTGTATTCTTCGCGATAAATTTTCACCGCTTCGATTTTCTTGCCCTTGGCGAGCATGGACCTGATCTTGCTTTCGAGAACAGGATTGTCAAAGTCGCGCGATCCTGAGGGAGGTCGTGCCACTTCCATCCGCGCCATTTCTTCGACCGCTCGTTTCGCTTCCGCGAGGCTGACACCTGTCGCATCTCGATACACTTGAATCGCCATGAGGATCTGGCTCGCATCAATCAACTCGTGGATCTTTTGCGCTTGCTGGGGTTGTAGGTTTGGCATGACAATCTCCATTTCATAATATCCTTGCGAAGGTTCAAAACCTTCGCAAGGATATTGCACAATTATTCTTCTTTCCGCAACGCGGGGAACAACAACACCTCGCGGATGGAATGTTTGTCGAGCAACAGCATCGCCAACCGATCCACGCCCATGCCGAATCCGCCGTTGGGAGGCATGCCGTAACGCATGGCGCGGAGATAATCCTCATCGAGCGGATGCTTCTCGTCGTCGCCTTCCGCGTAATCGCGTCCCATCTCGAGGAAGCGAGATTCCTGATCGAGCGGATCGTTCAACTCGGTGAAGGCATTGCACAATTCAAAGCCAGCCACATACCCTTCGAATCGCTCGACGGTCAGCGGGTCATTCGGAATGGATTTCGCCAACGGAGAAATATCGCGCGGATAGTTGTACAAAAACGTCGGCTGAATCAACGTCGGCTCGAGAAATTCGCTGAGCAGGAAATCAATCAACTTGCCTCGCGTCGCTTTCGGATCGGGTGTCTTGTTCGGATGTTTTGCCTTGATCGCCTTGAACAACTCCTCAGCGGATTTATGTTCGGCAATGTCAATGCTACTGGCTTGCTTGATGCCCTCGCGCATTTCGAGTCGTTTCCACGGCGGGGTCAGGTCAATCTCGTTTTCTTTGTATTTGATCTTCATCGTGCCAAGGACTTGTTGCGCGGTGAACGAGACCATTTGCTCGGTCAGTTCCATCACTTGTAAATAATCTGCGTATGCCCAATAGAATTCGAGTTGCGTGAATTCGGGGTTGTGCTTGAACGACACGCCCTCGTTGCGGAAGTCGCGCCCGATCTCGTAGACTTTTTCAAGGTTGCCGACCAACAATCTCTTCAAATACAACTCGAACGAGATACGCAAATACATATCCTGCTCAAGTTCGTTGTGATGCGTGGTAAACGGACGCGCCGCCGCGCCGCCATACAACGGCTGGAGGATGGGAGTCTCCACTTCGAGGAAGCCTTTGCTGTCCAGAAAATCGCGCAAGGCTTTGACGATTCCCGCGCGTTTGCGAAACGTCTCGCGGACATCGGGATTCACCGCCAAGTCAGCATACCGCTGTCGTGCGCGCAGTTCGGGGTGTTCCAACGCGGCGTGACGGACGACTGTCCCGTCTTCGAGAGTCTCGTCTTTTGCGGCGGGCAGAGGACTCACCGACTTGGCAAGCAAGTGAAAGTCATGGACATGAAGCGTCACCTCCCCGCTTTTCGTGCGGAACATCACCCCTTCGGCTTGGATGAAATCGCCGAGGTCGAACATCTTGTTGAAAAGATCAAGGCGCTCCTTGCCCACTTCATTGGCGCGGAAAAATAATTGCGCTTTGCCCGCGCCGTCTTCGATGTGCGCGAACGAAATCTTCCCCATCGTCCGCATGGCGCGGATGCGACCCGCGAGAGTCGCTTTGACTTCTTTGTTTTCCTTCTCAGCGTCTTCAAATTCGGCGATCGCTTCCGCGCTGAGATGTGTCCGTTTGGCGCGCGTGGGGAACGGCTCCACGCCCTCGGCGCGAAGTTCCTCAAGTTTTTGCAAACGGATTTTTTCGAGTTGGGTATATTCGGTCATTCGGTCACTCCGCAAATACAAACGAGAATAAGGTAAAACAAAAATGTGTCCGCTAATCTCTAAAAATTCGCGGAGATTGGCGTAGATTAGCGGATAAAACAAAACCCCGCGAAAGACGCGGGGCATCGAGTTTCTGTCGCTCCTGAGTCTATCCGACTTTCAGGATTTTAACATTATATGTGCCGCCGGGCGTCTCGACTTTAACGGTCTCGCCCACCTTGCGATTCAAGATGGCTTTGCCGATGGGCGACTCGTTCGAGATCTTGCCCTCGCGCGGGTTGGCTTCCGCCGCGCCGACGATGGCAAACGTCTCCGCCTCGAAGTTGCCCTCTTTGATGGTCACCTTCGAACCGAGGTGAACCACATCGCCTTTTTTCTTGCCGTTATCCTCGATGATCTTCGCGGTGGCAAGCAACAAGTCGAGTTCCTGAATACGACCTTCCACGAAAGCCTGCTCGTTCTTCGCGGCTTCGTATTCGGCATTTTCAATGAGTTCCCCGCCTTCCATGGCTTCGTGCAGACGATTGGCGACTTCCTGCCGTTTGGCGGTTCGCAGATAATCCAATTCGTCTTGAAGCTTCTGGTAACCTTCTTTAGTTAGAAAATTGTTGTTAGGCATCTTTAATTCCTGCTATTATGAATTTTGTCCCGCATCGCGGGACAAAGCAAGGGAGAGCCGATTAGGTTGGTATTTCCCAAAAAGCGGGCATACTATATCATGGTTTTTGAGCAAGTACAAGAACTTTGTAACCGTCTAATCAAGTTGCAATAAACGGATTCCCTGCCGCTCTGCCCAGTAATTTCGGATGGATTCGGTCACAGTTTCGGGGCTGTCGAAGCGCTCGCCCAGCGAGGGCAATTGGGATTTATAACAGACCGACGCCTCAACCCAACGGGGCAGGCTGTCTTCAGTTATCCTGACAGTTTCCTCGACCATCCCAGCCGCTTTCGCCTCCAGTTCATGTGGTTTATAGCACCAGTACGGAACGTCAATGTCATAACGGAGGGGTCTGCCCAAAAGTTCCGCGGCTTGCCGCACGAGGACATGGTCGACGTGTGAACCAAGCCCAAGTTGGCAGACCAGCACATCGTCGGGGTTGAGGCGGGCGGAGATGGCGGCGGCGATCTGCGCGGGGTAGCCCGCATCCGCTGGGTGAATCGCGCCGAAGATTTCAGAGGGATAGAGCCAGTCCCCATTTTTATCGCGGCGATAGATGCAATCCAAAAAATCGAAGTGAACGGCTTTCGCGCCGACGATGGATGCGGCGGCTTTGTCCTCCTCGCGCCGCTTGCGGACGGTCTCTTCGGCGGAGGAAAATCCCCAAATGGCGTGGAGCCTTTGCGCAAATTGAGAATATTCGGTGAGGCGCGGGTCGCCGCACATGAACGTCCAAATTTCAACAGGGATGCCCGCTTGAGTTTGTTCGTAGATCAACCCGCCCGCGGAAAAGACGGCGTCGTCGAGGTGAGGGGAAAGGTATATCCATCGCATGATTCAATTTTAACCGTCCCGCAGGTTTTTAGGGAGATGGTATTGCCCGCTCTGAAACCTGCGGGACGGTTTTGCGCGGAATTTTAAGACGCGAGTGCAATAGAAAATTGAGGGCTGTTCAAGTACACTACCCCCATGCAAGACAGACGCAAACAACCCCGCAAGAATTTGATGTCGTATTCGCAGGTCTTCGATCTCTACGAAGGCAGGCTGATCGGCTACCTCGGCGACTTGAATTTGCTAGGGGCAATGGTGATTGGCAACGAGCCAATGTCGCTGGACACAAAATTGACCGCCTCGATCCAACTGCCCGAACTGCCGAATGTCTCTGCCACGCGCATGGCTTTGCCGGTCCGCGTGGCATGGTGCCAGCAAGACCTCAGCCCTGAATTTTTCAACATCGGGTTTGAGTTCGAACTTGTCACCGACGAGCAGAAACGCATCATTGAAGCTGTGATGGAAAATTACGAGTTCCGCCGCGAATCGCCGAACTATCCGCCCCGCCCCGAGGTGGGGTAACTTCACGATTTGGGGGCTATGCTTTTGGTCTCTTCACCGAGTATTCGTTATTGATACTTTCCCTCAAGAAATGTTTGATCAACGATTGATAAGGCACGTCGCGTTCGTTCGCCAGTTGCCGCAATTCAGAGATCATGGACTCGGGAAGCCGCAGTGAAATAGATTTCAAGGTGGGTTTCAAGTTGGGGAAAACGGCGCGTTGAGCCTTCTTCCAATCAATCAAATCGCTGGAATCATTCTTAGCCCAAAATCGGCGCTCTTCCTCCTCGTTCTTGAATTTAGGAAGTTGCTTGTTCATCATAAATTTTCCTTTCTCGCCTGCTCATATCGCGCGCCGAGATTACGCGGATCTGGTCGCCTCTAATCGTGAATACGACAAACAGTCTTCTGCCAGAATTTGTTTGACCCAAAATATAGTATCGGTTTTCCGTCTGCGAATGCTTCGGGTCGGGCTCCACCAACAGAGGAAGATTGAAAAACGCTTCTTCGCACTCACCATTGGAAACTTGATGGCGTTTCCAATTTTTGTCGCTGTTACCTTGATCCCATTCAAAACCTGAGACGGACGTGAAGTCTATCATTTTTGTATATTGCTATTATATACATATTTTAGGTTTTGCCAAGCCGCGCTTTCTGCCGACCCAAAAACTCATAGCAAACTTCAGTGTTTCAACTGTCAGGTTTTAGCCTATAATCAGAGCATCGGTGTCGTAATTCAAGCCTACAGGTGGAGCCCATATGACGACTGACCAGCCAATTAAATTCGAGATCGAAGTCGGAGCAAGGGACCTAAGCGAAGAAGACCTCGACGAAATGACCCGAAACCTGCTGAACGAACTGAGGGGAAGCGACGCGTTGTTGGCAGATTTAGTCCCCTCGGAAGCCGCCCCACAGGGAACCAAAGGCGATTTGGTGACCGTGGGCATGTTGGCGCTCGAAGTGTTGCCCGCCGCCGCGCCGAGTCTGATCGCGATGGTGCAAGCCTGGATCATGCGCGGACATGGCCGCACAGTGAAGTTCAAGGGCAAGGGATTTGAGTTCGAAGGCTCGCCCGAAGAGTTCGAGAAGTTTCTCGCCACGTTCCAAAAGAAAAGCAAGAAAAAATGAGCAGCAAGTACGCCTTGGTCATCGGCAATACGGAATACGCCGACCCGGGGTTGGCTCAACTCACCGCGCCCGGCAAGGACGCGGAAGACTTCGCGCGCGTGTTGAAAGAAAAAGACCTGTGCGAGTTTGACGAAGTTCGAGTTTTGCTGAATCAGGTTTCTTCTTCGATCATCGAAGCCATTGACGAGTTCTTCGACCAGAAGAAGCCAGACGATCTACTCGTTTTGTATTTTTCGGGTCATGGGGTGCGCGATGAACTCGGCGCGTTGTATTTGGCGGTCAAGAACACATTCCGCTCGCGATTAAGGTCAACGGCGATCAAGTCCGATTACATCCGCGAGGTGATGGATCAATCGCGTTCGAGGCGACAAGTCCTCGTGTTGGATTGTTGCAACAGCGGCGCATTCCAACAAGGGACGAAAGCCGCGACAGGCATGAGCGTTGGCACGGCAACCGCATTCGAGGGCGGATATGGTCGCATCATCCTGACCGCCAGCGATTCGACCCAATTCGCATGGGAAGGCGACAAAGTCATCGGTGAGACGGATAATTCGCTGTTCACTCACTTCCTCGTGGAAGGACTCGAAGGCGAGGCGGACATGGATGGCGATGGTCGCATCACTGTGGATGAGTTGTACGATTATGCGTACGAGAAAGTAAAACACGCCACACCGAAACAAACTCCGTCGAAATTTTCAAGCAAGCAACAAGGCGAGATCATCCTGCGGCAAAACATGTCTATCGAAGAGATCAGGTCTGTGCCGTTGCCTACTCCCCTGCTGGACTCGATTGATAATCCATTTTCAGATATCCGCCTCGGCGCGGTGCAACAGTTGACAAAACTCTTGAACGGAAAAAATCTCGGGCTGGCGCGGTCCGCGCGAGAGGCGTTGGAAAAGATCGCTCAGGATGATGACAGCCGCCAAGTCCAGCGAGCGGCGGCGCAGGCGTTGGAGTCGGTGCGCGAGGCGGAGGGAAAAGCCCAAGAGGCTGAGTCAGACATAATCACGAAAGAAGCGCAGTCCGTCATCAACGAGCGAGTGATGGTGGCGGAGCGTCTCGAAAAAGAAAAAGTCAAACGAACAGCGGCGCGAGCGATTCAAGAAGAGATTTCAAAACCCGAAGCAGAAACAAGAATAGCGCCCTTGTCGAATCAGCAGGCGATCCTGTGGATGACAGTGGGCTGGGTTGTCGCCGGTGCAATTGGAGGCGCGATCTTCTGGGCTGGAGGCGATTTCAGCGAGCAACGCGGCGGCGCGGTTGGTTGGGGCATGGGCGGCTTAGTCACCGCGATGATCCTGCGCACTCAAGGAATCCTCGCGAGCAGAAAAAACATTTTTGCAATCACGCTGGTATGGATATTCAGCGGAATCGTTGCTGTGACCATCGCGACTGCGCTCACCGAGGCAGTCGGCACAGCCATCGGGGATACGATCGGGATTCTGATCGCGTTGGCAAGCACATTGGGCATTGAAGAATTACGCTCGCGTTGGAAAGATATACGTTGGTTGATATTGTTTTGGGCAATTTCAAGCGCGGTCGGCTGGACTATCGGTAAGGGAGTGCAGGGGGGTGAAGGATTTTTATTCGGCTCATACATCGGCAAAACGGCTGGCTGGGGACTTGGCTGGGCGGTTTCCGGCGCAATCGGCGGTTATGTTTTGGGTCGGCAACTTCTACAAGCAACGAAAGAACCAGCGCGAAAAGAGTTTGTACGCAAAGAGGGTATTGCTGGATTCATAGAGAAACACAAAAATTTCTTCTTTCATGGGAGGGACGAAGCCTGATAGGCGTAATGGTTGGATTAATCCTTGGAATACTGTTCGGAATAACGTACGGGATAATCAATGGAATCACCTACGACTTTGCATACGCATATTCCACTTTTTATGTAGATATCCCACACATTATCTTATTGGTCGCTTGCGGTCTTGCTGGATTTATAGCCTATCCACACAAATGGACCATCCCGTTAATGATCGGCGGTTTCATTGTTGTCGCTATTGCCAAGATTCAAGATGGATCTTTGCCATATGACTTGCTTGCATTTGGAGGTGTGTATGGTCTTCCAGCAGGCGCTTTACTTTCTAGAATTTTTTATTGGCTAAAAGTAATCAAGTAATGAAATATTTGCCTTGAGGAAACCATGAGCAACAAATTCGCACTCATCATCGGCAACACGGAATATAGCGACCCCGGTCTGGCGCAACTCACCGCGCCCGGCAAGGATGCGGAAGATTTCGCGCGCGTGCTTAAAGACACAGAGATTGGCGCGTTCGATGATGTGGTTATATTGTTGAACCAACCAGAGTATGTCGTTCGTGAGGCGATTGACGATTTCTTCAATCAAAAAATGCCCGATGACCTGCTCGTGCTGTATTTTTCAGGTCACGGTGTGCGAGATGAGATCGGCGCGTTGTATCTGGCTGTAAAAAATACGATTAGAAGTAAGTTACGCGCTACAGGCATCAAATCGGATTACATCCGCGAGGCGATGGATCAGTCCCGCTCGAGGCGGCAAGTGCTCGTTTTGGATTGTTGCAACAGCGGAGCATTCGCACAAGGGACAAAAGCAGAGACCGGTGGAAGCGTTGGAACAAAGTCCGCGTTTGAAGGCGGCTACGGCCGCGTGATTCTGACGGCGAGCGATGCAACCCAATTTGCGTGGGAAGGCGATAAAGTGATTGGTGAAACAGATAACTCGCTGTTCACTCACTATCTTGTAGAGGGTTTGGAAGGCAAGGCAGACCGTGATGGCGATGGGCATATCACTGTGGATGAGTTGTACGAATATGCCTACGAGAAAGTACGGTTGGCAACTCCCAAACAAACGCCATCGAAATTCTCTACAAAAGAGCAGGGAAAGATGATACTGCGCCAAAATATTCGAATTGAAGACATCAAGCCGATTCCCCTGCCAGATGATCTGATCGCGGCGACTAAAAGTTCCTTGCCCTTTGTACGTGAAGGCGCGGTTCGTCAGTTGGAGGATTTGCTGAAAGGCAAAAACCTAGGCTTGGCGCGTTCTGCCAGAGAAGCACTAGAGCGAATTGCGGAGGAAGATGATAGCCGCACCATTTCGCGCGCGGCTTTTCAAGCGCTGGAGGCTGTAAAACAAGCTGATGCAGAACACCTTGCCAAATTAGAAGCCGAGCGTATTGCTGAGGATGAAAAGCAAGCTCAAGAACAAGCCGAAGCCCAACGGAAAGCGGAGGCAGAGCGAATTGCACAAGCAAAACTTGAGTTAGAAAGAAAAACTAAAGAAGAGGCAGAAAAATTAACCGTTCAGAAGGCGGAGAAAGAACGTTTAGCCAACCTTGAAGTAGCGCGGCTCGCCGAAGAAAAACGGCTTGCTGTTGAAGCCGAAAAGGAAAGAATCGCAAAGGCAGATGCGGAACTATTAGCCGCCCAAAAAACGAATGAAGATCGAATTGTGAGGGCGAAATTAGATGGAAAACAGATAACCGAGGGAAAAATAGTAGCAGACTCAGTGCTAACAAATGAAGTGGTTAAAGAAGAGGATTCTATACCTAGTAAACCCAACCCAAATTGGGGACACGCTTGGCAGATTACCTTAGGATGGGCTTTATGTTTCGGAATTCTCTATAATATTGCCGAGCTTGGACCTGGAGCATTATTCGGCGGCTTCATTAGCGGCGGCATAGTCGGCCTAACTTTACGACAAGGAAAGATCATCTCAAAAATAAGTGGTGTTCTTATTTTGGCGGTTGGTATGGCGATAAGCAACTTGGCATTCACTGTAATTAATGCTTTTTTAGAAGTTGATGCAAGGTTTTATGCAAGCTTAGCAATTTGGGGAGTAGTAGACGGTCTCATTATGGTGTTTGTTTTGAGACAAGGACAAGTACCTTTAAGTGGAAAGAGCACAATGGGGATCCTTCTAGGCTGGGCATCTGCCTATTTAGTTGGTTTCGCAATTCGCGGGTTTTTCAACTTTGGATTATATGGGGTAATTGACGGAGGTATAGCTGGAGCAATCGGTGGATTTATTATGATCTGGCAGATACGAGAGGAATTAAAGAATAGGTGAGCGGAAAATTCACCCTCATCATCGGTAACACAGATAAAAATCGTGTATGATTGGAGCAGGAGTTAGCCATGTTAGCAGAAACCCGTTATGAACACGTCGTTTTGAGCGACTCACATGTGCCGCTGATTTCAGGGACAACCATGAAGGTAGTCGAACTTGTCCTTGCACAGGCGGCGTATGGCTGGAGCGCGGAAGAGTTGCATATCCAGTTCCCTCACTTAACATTGGGGCAGATTCACTCCGCGCTGGCATATTATTGGGACCACCACGACGAACTGGATGGCGACATTGAGAAGCGCATCGAAAAAGTTGACAAAATTCAGAAGTCAATTCCCGCCTCGCCATTGATCAAACGATTGAAGGACAAAGGACTGATCTGATGACCGTGTCGCTTTACATGGATCACCATGTTCCAAAAGCGATCACGGTCGGTTTGCGTTTGCGGGAAGTGGATGTGGTCACTGCTTACGAAGACGGCGCAGATCAACTCGACGATGATGAATTGCTCAAACGCGCTAATGAATTAGGGCGGGCATTATTTACACAAGATGATGATTTACTCGCAGAGGCGGCGAAATGTCAAAGAGATGGGATTGCGTTTTCGGGCGTGATTTACGGGCATCAATTACGCGTGACAATTGGGGTTTGCATTCAAGATCTTGAGGTTGTCGCCAAGAGTGGGGAAACTGAAGAATTGAAAAACCAGGTTATATTTCTGCCCCTTTAAAAAAGCAAAGTTATCTGCTCGCTGGTTTTTTCTTTCCAAGTTTCTTCACAGCCTTCTTTCCATCCGCCTTCGCTTTGGATTTACTAACCTTCGAAGGCGATTTCTTCCCTAAAGATTTCTTTTTAGTAATAACCTTTTTCTTCACCGGCTTTTTCAAGGTCGGCTTAGCCTTGCTGGTTTTCGCTTTCTTTCTTCTTTCGTCTTTCGCCTTTGCCACTGCCTTCTTCCTCGTCTTCTTGACTTTCACCTCTTCCGCAACAATTTCCTCTCTTTTCAAACATCTCATCACTCCAACCCCTTCGCGGACGCTAAGACTCGATGCCCGCCCCATTCAAATTACCTGTTACTAATCCCCAACTACTAGATCCACACGAACGCCAATCCATAAACACCTGATGCTGATACGCGTGCAGTTCAACGTACAGTCCTTTTGCCACAAGGCTCCTCGCACGAGCGGATGTATTCCAGCAGGCGCGTGACATAATCTTTGAAGATAACAAATCCTTCAAACGGCAAGCCAAGCGCTTCGGCTAAAGATTTCTGCCGCAAATCGCCAGTGGATTTATCGAGATACGCGGCGGAGGTTTTATCCAGCCTTTGGTGTCGGCGAAGCGGTTGTGATAGAGAACGAGTCCGCGCTCATCTTGGTGAATGTTCGAATAAGCGAACACGTTTTCATCCGCACGACCGTTAGCGGTGAAGAGGTCGAAGAGGAAGAAATTTTCCACGTCTGCAAACAGATAGCGGCGGTGAAGAAGCGGGGAAGATCTTCCAATCGTACCCCGGCGATCAAGCCTTCATTCGGCACTTCATCCCATTTCGGCTTGCGGAACTCCATCCCATATTTTTCGCGGAAGCCTCCACTGTCCATGACCAAACATCAGCAAGCGGCCCGGGCAACGTGGCTGGCACCGTTACGTCCCAAAACATCGCCGTCGCCGAATTGTTCGATGGCGGTGCTCAGGATTATTCATGAAGTTGACGTATCGCTTGAGAATTTGCGGATCGAACTCCAGCGTGTTGATCGCCGCGCGATGTTGGCGTTATCTTCGTCGCGCAGCATGTGCATGAATGCAGAGTTATACACGCAGTGCATTCCCAGCGTGCGGACGAAATAGCCCATCCAGCAGCAAACGCTTGGCGCGAGAACAACGTGTCACGGGACTTCCGCCGCGACGCGATCCACCACTTCGCGCCAAACTCCTGCGGAATCGCCGCGTCAAACTCGGGCCTCGTCATCTGCGTGCTCCGACCTCGACAGGACGCACTTATCGAAGCCGTCGGGAAACCACAATCGCGCTGGATGTGTTCTTCGCCAGCGTCATCCGCCGCGTCAAAACGGATGACGGGGAAATTTCCGCGCGACGTGCAAATGGTTTGGATAGTCGCTTCACGGAACTACGGCTTTGGTGTAATCCAGGGTGCGCGTGTCGTTCCACGGAAATGACGCGTGCCATCGTTGCCGTGATAGATGTAGCGCACGTCGCCAGTGAAGTGATCGCGGCGCTGAAAGACGACGGCGGCGTCGGTCTTGTTGTAGTAATGATCTTCGAGATAAATACCAACTCTCGAGAATATCATCGGAAAGATTTTCAGACTTGAACGAATACGAAGGATACGGCGAATACGGAAGCGACAAAAACCAATCGGGGTGTTCGATCACCCACTGCGAGTCAATGCCCATGTGATTCGGAACCATGTCGGCGGACAGGCAGATCCTCGTCCCCACGCGCGAGTTCTCAAATTCTCAATGCACCCCAACCACCTAAATCTTCTGCGATGTCATACGAAAATAACGAATACGCCGAAGCGACCGCGTCCGCGTCACCCATGCGTTGTTTGATGCGTTGACTCGCGCGACTCCGCTCCCACAAGCCGATGAGCCACAAGCCTGTAAATCCGCGATCTCGCAGGATGTCCAATTCTTCATCGGGGATTTGGTCGAGAGTTTTTATCCAACGACCATATTTTCTCGAAAGTTGTTCGAGCCAAACGTAGGAATTCTTCGCGATGAGAATTAATCGCGGCATCCATTCTCTTTGTCTGGGCTGTACCTTTCATATTCGGCATAGTCGCCGCCCGAATAGGTTACGACGGAATCTCCGCTTTGAAATCGCCGTGAGAAAGATGATGACGGAGAGTCTCTTCGCGTAAAAAGTCCACGCCGCGCAAGAGACGCGACACGAACTCTTCGACAAGCCGCCCCACTTTTCGAGGATGAATTGCAACTGCCCTTCGAGCAGATCAGGGAAGGCTTCCGGAGGGCGCGCGCAGAATCTCAAACGGGATTCGGATGTTCCAGAGATACCCGCGTTATCTTTTGCGATTTGAGCAAAAAGAACTCAATGCGGCGATCAAATTTTTGTAGGCGGTTGGTTCGAGCGGCGCGTCGTCCACCAACTCAAGCATGGGACTGACCGCCGGGTTGGCGTTGTGGGTGAAGATGTAGATCAATTCTTCTGCGGATCTCACGCGCCCGTTCGTGAGTTTGGCGAGATATTCGTCCACTTCCTGCTCGCCGCGATACACGCTTTCAGGCGGGAACTCGGCCACGAATCGTTTTTCCGCGCGGTCAATCGATTCCGCGCCGACTTTTTCGCTGGCAGAGTTGACCGCTGTGTTCATCACCGGCGGAGGGGCGAAACGCCTCACGAGGGCGCGCAGAGCCTCGTCAATGAGGGATAAGGCATAAAGGTCTGAGGCAGGCAGAGGGTCCGAACGAAGCGCTGTTGCCTGCGCCGCAAACTTCCGCGCGGAGGCGAAGTCCGCAAAGCGCGCACGGCCGTCGTCGCCGAAGAAATCCGATGAGAATTGATAATGATCGCGGGAAGTCTTTGTGATGCGCATGCGCTTATGATAACCCCGTTGATTGATTTCGAGTATACTTTGCGACGATGTCTCCCCAGTTGTTCAGCTTGATCGCGTTGATGATCCTTGCGGCGCTGCACATCCCTGTGCTGGCGAGGCTGTTTGGGCGGCGCGCCGGGCAAGAGACTGCCGCCATGTTATTTGCCGCCTATCTCGCGCTCAACATGGCGCTGACTGCGGCGGAGGGATTGTGGCGCGGGGGAATTTTCGCGCTGGATGCGCAAGCCGCGGCGGATATTCAAATCTTCGTCGCGTTCGCGCTGTCGGTCATCGCGCTCATCGCAATTTATTATTTCGTTCGCAAAGAGATTCGCGGCTGGGTCATCGCGGGCATCGTTTGGCTTGCGGGCTTTTTTGTGATCGGTTCAAATCTCCTCGGCTTTGGCGAAACCGTTTGGACGAATGGAACTGTCACCATCACCCTCGACCGACTCGCATCGCTTTGGGCTGAGTTGGGCTGGCTGGTCTTCACGATCGGCGCGTTCATCGGCGTGCGTTCGGCGCACAATCGCTCGCGTCAGCCGTTGTTGCGCAACCGCCTCAACTACTGGACGCCAGCCTTTTTACTGATCGTCGTCAACGATATTCTTTTATTTATCGGGTTCGGCATTCCCGGCAACCCATTGCGATTGCTCGCGGCGGTGATCGGCGCGCTCATCATCGTCACGCACGATCCGCCCGACCTGCGCGAAGTGGCGCGGCGCGTTCTCACGTACGTCATCACCACGCTGGTTATCCTCATCTTTTACGTCGCAGGCACGACCGCCTCGCAAACCGTTTTCAACGCCCTGCCCCTCTACAATCCATTGCTCGTCGGCGCGGGGATCGCGCTGGTTCTCGCGCTCATCTTCACGCCGCTGTTGACCGCTGTGCGCCGCGTGGTGAACGGCTGGTTCAATTTGCAAGAATATAATCCCAGCCGCACGCTTCACGCCTACAGCGAACAGATCAGCAACATCCTCGACATGCAACGGCTCGCCAACGTGGCGGTGGGTCTCATCATCGAAGCGATGGACATCACACGCGGCTTCCTCTTCCTCGTTGACCCCGACATCCTCAACGGCGAAAAATTCTATCGCTTGCGCGCCGTGCGGAATCAAGGCGAACGGCAGATCCGCATCGTCACGCTTCGGAGCGATCATCCCGTTGCCAAATATTTGACGAACGAACAACGCCCGCTTCTTCAATATGACCTCGACCTGCTTCCGGCGTTTCGGTCGGTCTCGCCCTCCGAGCGCGAATGGTTCAATCATCTCGAAGCGGAAGTGTATCTACCGATCTTTTCCAAACGCGAATGGATCGGCTTGCTCGCCCTCGGCGCAAAGATCGTCGGCACACGCTACACGGAGGCTGACCTCGTCACCCTCTCCGCGCTTGCGAATCAAACCGCCGTCGCGCTCGAGAACGCGCGTCTCGTTGACAACCTCATGCAACTCAACACCGAACTGCGTCAGGCATATCGCAACCTCGACAAAGCCAACCGCGACCTCGAACGACTCGACCAGACCAAATCCGATTTCATCAGCATCGCCTCGCACGAACTCCGCACGCCGCTGACGACGATCATCGGCTACACCGAAATGCTGATCGAAGATACAACCCTGCCCAGCGGCATCAATGCAATGTTGAAAAATATCTCAAAGGGAACGAAACGCCTGCACGAGATCATGGACTCGATGTTCGACATCGCGCAAATTGACACGCGCACCATGCAGCCGCATTTGATCCCCGTTGACACCGCCGCGTTGATCCGCGAGGTGAGCGAGCGCATCGAAAAATCGGTGAGAGAACGCGGACAAACTCTCACCCTCGACATTCCGCCCCTGCCCATGGTCAAAGCCGACCCGAACTTGTTGGAAAAACTTTTCCAGCACTTGTTGAATAACGCGGTCAAATTCACGCCCGACCAAGGCAAGATCAAAGTGGAGGCGAGGCAAGTCACGGCGGGCAATTCCGATTTCCCGAACGGCGGTTTGGAATTCATCGTCAGCGATACCGGCGTAGGCGTGGACCCCGAATCGCGCGAGATCATTTTCAGCAAGTTTTATCAGCCGGGCGAGGTCAATAAACATTCCACCAGCAAGACGCGCTTCAAAGGGAGCGGCGCCGGACTCGGGCTGGCTCTCTCAAAAGGAATCACCGAAGCGCACGGCGGGCGCATCTGGGTCGAAAGCGCGGGCTACGACGAGGAGAAATTTCCCGGCAGTCAATTCCATGTGATGCTGCCGCTGGGCGTGTTCGATAAAGGCGAGAAAACCGTGATGATGGGGAACGAAGCGAAATTGCAAGTGGGGTAGTTTAAATCGCTTTTCGATACACCCGGTGATTCTTGTATTCGACCCCGTTCAGATTCTTCAAATCGGCGCGCATTTGTTCGGTGGTCTCGGCGACTTGCGTCATTTCGACGTGTTCGAATTGATTGAAGCCTAAAACCGTTTTTCCCATTTCATAATACAGCAGGGCATTGCCGCCTCTGCCTTGATACTCCGGCAGGATGCCCATGCCGTTGCCTGAGATCGTTTTAGTCCGCTTCATTTCGAGCAGGATGTCCACGATGCCGAACGGGAAGAGTCGTCCTTTGGCGCGTTGCAGCGCGGCGGACACATCGGGAAAAGCGAAGAGGAATCCCACGATCTCATCACCATGCAAGATGACTTTGATGAGACGATGATCTGAGACAAGGAAAATATTATCCACCGCGTATTGGATGTCGCCGGGCGAGAAGGGATAATACTCCCAGTTGTGGATGAACGCCTTGTTATACGCTTCGCCGATGCGCGGCGCCCATTGAAGCAACTCGCGTTTGCTCTTGAACTTTTTGACCTTCAACTCGCCGCGCTGGATCACGCGCTTGGCAATGCTCTCAACACGTTCGGGGATCTTGAATGAATGCGCGGGGAGATAGCACGAGACAAAGTCCACTTCTTTCTCGAAGCCGAGAGACTCCATCAGTTTGGGATAGTACTCGTAGTTGTAGTTCATCATCGTCATCATCTGACGATGCTCGAAGCCTTGCATTTGAATCCCATAGCCGTCGAACGGAGAGAGTCCTTTGGGCCCGATCAGCGTGTCGAGTCCGCGCGCTTTCGCCCACGCGTGGACCGAGTCGAAGAGGGCGCGGGCAACCTCAAGGTCGTCAATGGAATCGAAGGCGTAGAAGTGCGCTTTCTTCGTCTTGTGATAGTCGTTGAAGGGCTTGTTATCCGCGGCGCAGATTCGTCCCACCACTTCGCCATCGCGGACAGCGAGGAAGAAATCCGCTTCGGAGTGGCTGAAGAAGGGATGCTTCTTGCGATTGAGAGGCAGGTAGGCGTCCACGAAAAGAGGCGGCACCCACTGTTTGCAATCACGGTAGAGGTCGTAATAAAACTCCACGAAATGTTTGACTTGCCGCTTGTTGTTCGTGTCCACTTTTTCTATGGTGATCATGTCGCAAGTATAAATCAAAAGAAATACTTCGTTGGTCGAGTAGTCCCGCGTATGCTGAGCGAAGCGTAGCGAAGTCGAAGCATCGCGGGACGTATCGAGACCAACATTTACGCATACGAACTTTTGTAACAAGAACTACTTTACGGCATTGTGGTCTCGATACGACGGCGGAAGAACACCGCCGTCTACTCGACCACCGAATAATTTATCGTGCTATACTCATAAAAAATTCGGCGGAGGAAAGAATTATGACATCCGAAACAAAACACCAAGAATTGCTTGCAAAATATGCCGAGGCGGTTGTGCGCGTGGGACTCAACCTGCGCAAGGGACAGCGACTCATCATTGCCAATGCCACCTCGCGCGGAGTGCCGCCAGCGGGACGCGAATTCGTCTACGCGGTGACGAAAGCCGCGTATGCCGCGGGCGCGAAATATGTGGAGGCGCTGTGGGGCGACGAGGAAATGCTCCGCATCCGCTTGCAACATGCGCCCGCCGATTCGTTCGACGAATATTCAAATCATCTCGTTGACGCGACGATGAACATGATCAAGAACGGCGACGCCCTGCTCTCGGTCTATGCCAACGATCCCGATGCGCTCGCTGGTCTGGATTCCGAACGGATCGCGGCGATGCAAAAAACTCACCTAACCCATTACAGCGCAATCAGCGCGCAAGTCAGCCGCAACGCGATCAACTGGTGCGTGGTCGCTTCATCGAGCCCGGCATGGGCGAAGAAAGTTTTCCCCGACCTCAAGCAAGAGGAAGCGGAAGAAAAATTATGGCAAGCCATCTTTGAAACGACTCGCGCTACGCTCCCCGACCCAGTCGCCGCGTGGGAAGAACATATCAAAAACTTGAAGGCGCGCGCCAACTACATGCAAGCGAAAAAATATTCCGCTTTGCATTACAAAGGTCCCGGCACCGACTTCACGCTCGGCTTGCCATACGGTCACATTTGGGGCGGCGCGCAAGCCATGGCGGAGAACGGCGTGATCTTCACCGCCAACATGCCCACCGAAGAAATTTTCACACTGCCCGATCGTCATCGCGCGGAGGGAACCGTCGCCGCGACGTTCCCGCTCAGTTACGGCGGCAGTCTCATCGAAGATTTCAGCGTGACGTTCGAGAACGGGCGCATCGTGAAGGTCAACGCGAAAAAGAACGAAGCGCTTCTGCAAAAACTGGTGGACACCGACGAAGGCTCGACGCGGCTCGGCGAAGTGGCGCTGGTCAACGCGACCTCGCCCATCGGCAAACGCGGACATCTTTTTTACAACACGCTCTTCGACGAGAACGCTTCGTGTCACATCGCCATCGGACGCGCGTACCGCTTCACTCTCACGGGCGGGGCTGAGTTGACCGATGAGGAGTTCATCGCCGCTGGAGGCAACGTCAGCCTCAACCACGTGGATTTCATGATCGGCTCCCCGCACATGGACATTGACGGGATCAAAGACGACGGCTCGCGCGAACCCGTGATGCGATCAGGTGAATGGGCGTTCGAGGCGTAAAGAAATTAACCGCGAAGGGCGCTAAGAGCGCAAAGATTTAAAAAGGTTTTCTTCGCGGTCTTCGCGTGCTTGGCGGTTCAAAAAGGACTCATCCATGACCGAACAAGAATTTGATGAACTCCTCTCCAAATACGCGGACGTGGTCGTGCGCGTGGGACTCAACCTCCGCAAGGGACAACGCCTGATCCTGCGCGGAATCCTCGACGACGCGCCGTTGATGCGCAAGGTAGCTGAAAGCGCGTACAAAGCCGGCGCGGTCTACGTCGAGCCGATTTACACGGACGAACGAATCTCCCGCATCCGCTTTGAACATGCCGACCCCGAGTCGCTGACCGAAGTTCCGAATTGGATGCTGACGCGCTACGAGGAATATTACGAACGCATGGACGCGGAACTCGCCATCCATTCGTCCGATCCCGAATTGCTTTCAGGAATTGATCCCGATCTGATCGCGAAGAATCGCAAAGCATCCGCGGAAAAGTTCGAGCCGCTCCGCAAGTACGAGAACACGACCAACTGGTGCGTGGTGGCAACTGCGTCGCCAGCGTGGGCGAAGAAGGTGTTCCCAGCCGTCCCTGCGAAAGAAGCGGTGGAAAAATTATGGGCGGAGATCTTCGCCAGTTGCCGAATCTACGAGGCGGACCCGGTCGCCGCGTGGCAGAGACACGTCGAGAACCTCAAAAAATATCGCGACTATCTCAACGCGCAAAAATTCGCGGCTCTGCATTATCAATCCCCAGGCACAGACTTGACCATCGGCTTGCCAGAGAAACATCTCTGGCAGGGAGCGCAAGCCGAATTCAAAAATGGGATCACGGGCATCCCCAACCTCCCCACCGAAGAAGTGTTCACCACGCCGCACAAAGATAAAGTGGACGGAGTCGTTTCCTCCACGATGCCGTTGAATTACGGCGGCGTGTTGATCGAAGATTTCAGTCTCACGTTTGAAAACGGACGCGCTGTGAAAGTGTCCGCGAAAAAAGGCGAAGAGTCGTTGAAGAAATTGATTGAGACCGACGAGAACGCGGCGCGACTCGGCGAATGCGCGCTCGTGCCGAACAGCTCGCCCATCAGCCAGCGCAAGATTTTGTTTTACAACACGCTCTTCGACGAGAACGCTTCGTGTCACGTCGCCATCGGAAATTCGTACCGCGACACCATCGTCGGCGGCGAAGACATGACCGAGGAAGAGTTCGCCGCGGCGGGAGGCAACAAAAGCCTCACGCATGTAGATTTTATGATCGGTTCGGAGAAGTTGGATATTGACGGGGTCAAAGCGGATGGTTCGCGCGTGCCTGTTTTTCGTAAGGGCGAGTGGGCGGTGAAGGTTTAGGTGAGTATTTCATCACGCCAAGTAACCCGTTTTGAGTTGCGATTCCGTTAGAAATTCCTCTAAAATCTGCAAACTGCCTTCCTCTTAACCCTACTATAATAGTATACTAGTATAGTAATGCTATAGTACATAAAATAAGGAAGGGTAGACCTATGGCGAAAAAAAGTAACGAAACCAATAGAAACGATGCAAAGAAGCCCTCACCAAAGGTTAAGACCAAGACAATACAGCTGAAAGTCAAGAGGGTTAATCCAGACAATGTAAGGTCTGTTCCTATCAATGACGTCATAATCAATCACTCTGAAAACGAGTTTTTTGTTACGTTTTCATCTGTAGAACCTCCAGCATTCTTAGACCCGAAAGAAGTAATCAACTTAACTGAAATAGAGGCTATTACACGAGCCAAAATTGTTGTTTCTCCAGATTTTGTTGACGCAATCATAAAAGCTCTGACGTTGAATCTAGAGAAATACAAGAAAAAACAGAAATGAAAATGGCTGAAAATACAGAAACAGATAGATTAATTAGAGAGAAAGGAAAGAATACATCTGATTCTTCAACAGATGAATTAGATGTAACAAGCCTTCCAACTGGCACCTTTTCTTCCGGAGTTGATCTAAGTTTTCTAGATGGGAGTACTCTTTTGTTAGTCCAAACCAAGAGGGGTATTCCAAATTTAACTCAAAAAGCAAAAGAATACCTGAAAGGGAAAATAAACAAGAAGCAACTAAAACAAGCCCTAGAACTATTGGAAGCGATTGAGAATCTTGTCAAGGGATATGATGATTTAGATTTATCTGGTATTAGTATGTCAATTGCAGAGGATGGTTCACTTGCAATAAGTTGGCGAGTAGAAACGGCTCTCTTTGGTACTGCGATTCGACCAAAGATCACTGAATCAAGTTGGTTTCTAGTTCAAGGCGATGTCGAAAAAGGCTATAAAGCTGATGGCTATTTAGACGAGTTGGATTATGAAACTCAGTTACCTTATTTAGTTCAAATGCTAATAAAGACACAAATTAGGCAAAAGGCTTGAAAGTGACGTTACCACCTGATGATTGCCACGACTGTCTCAAGGGGCTTAGAAATGAGGAGCCATTCTTTGGTAATGGGTTTGACTATACAGTATTTTCAGATGTAAAGCCATTAGCCGAGCCAGCGGGATGGAGTGGATCGTCAGTAAATTGGGATTTGCCAGATGGAGGAGCACTCGTCGAATTACTAAGACGAACCAAGAACAACGAAATTCAGTTTAGGGCAGGAGCGCTTAGAATACCCAGATCAGAAATAGATAAACTCATAAGACGGCATGGAGCGCATAACTTGTCTTATGAACTAAGAGAAGAGAATGGTAATGTATATCATGGACATATCCTGTTTTCTTCCTCTATGAATCCTAAGCAAAGAACAACAATTAGCGCGCAACTCGCAAACGCCTACATAAATCACCACAAGCAGGAGTAACAAGATGGATAAGAAAAAGAAAATAAACATCAATCTCAAACTCAATCGCAAGAGACTATTTCTTTCAGTTCAGACCAGAGTTTCTGATATTAATCTGTTGACAAAAGATGATACTCTGATCTTCCTTGACAGGGTCATTCTGACGGATAAGATGGAAGAAAAGTCCACCAAAGGAAAGAAAAAAGAATCGGGGTAACATCGTCGCAATGGTCAATGGGGAAAGTAAATTAATTAACTTTCCCCTTTGATCTTAGAACATCCGTTATAATTTTCAGGGCGGAATAAAAACCAATGACTCAAAACAAACTTCCTCGCCTCCCTCACACAAGGACTCCCTCCCACCTACTGGCTGTTATGGAGCGGCACGCTCATCAACCGCCTCGGCGGGTTTGTCATTCCATTTCTCTCGCTCTACCTCACCAACCAACGCGGCATCTCGGTGAGTCAAGCCGCGCTCATGGTCTCGCTCTTCGGCGCGGGCTCGTTCCTCTCGCAACTCGTCGGCGGCGAACTCACCGACCGCCTCGGACGCCGCCCCGTGATGCTCCTCAGTTTCCTCGTCACGCCGATCTTCATGCTCGCCCTCGGCTTCGCGCGCGACGTTTCCCTCATCGCGCTCTTCACCTTCCTCGTCGGATTTTTCACCGACCTCTATCGTCCCGCCGTCGGCGCGGCAATTGCGGATTTAGTCCCAGCCGAATCGCGGACGCGCGCATACGGATACAACTACTGGGCGATCAACCTCGGCGCGGCGGTCGCTCCGCTTCTCGCGGGATTTGTAGCTGGGTACAGTTACCTCATCCTTTTCGCCGCCGACGCGTTGACCACCCTCGTCTTCGGCTTGATCGTCCTCTTCGGCATCCGCGAGACTCGCCCCGCCGAGGCGCATCACACCGCGCATGTTTCTTTCAACGAGCGGATGAGTCAACTCAAACGCGAACCGATCCTATTGATCTTTTCATTGCTCGCATTGTTCTTCGGCATCGTCTACATGCAGAGTTACGTCGCCCTGCCGCTCGACATGGGCGCGCACGGACTCGGTCCCGAAAATTACGGCGCGGCAATCGCCACGAACGGATTCTTGATCATCCTCGTGACGATTCCCATCAGCAACATGGCGGTCAAGTGGCATCGCTTCCGCACGATGGCAATCGCCGCCGCGTTCGCTGGCGTAGGTTTTGGCTTCACCGCGCTCGCCGATACCCTTCCTCTGTTCATGATCAGCGTGGCGATTTGGACATTGTGGGCGAGATCGCCGCCACCTCCGTCGCGCCCGCCATCATCGCAGACTTGTCGCCCGTCGAACTGCGCGGAATCTATCAAGGCATCTTCGGCTCCGCGTGGGGACTCGCATACTTCCTCGGTCCGCTCGCGGGCGGATGGGTCTACGAACGCTTCGGAAGCGACACGCTCTGGATAGGATGTCTCGCGGTGGGAATCGTTCTCGCCTTCTGTTATCTCGCCTTGGGCGCGCCCGCAAAACGACGAATGGAACAAACTCGCGCATCCTCGTGATGAACATAATTTAGACACTGACCGCTGAAGCGGGCTGATTTTCGCTGATGCAGAAAAAGATCTAACCGCCTGACAGTTTGACAAAATCGCGGTCGAGTAGCCGCGAATGCTTGAGCGGCGTATCGAGACCACGTCCTCGAAAAAATCATTTCCATTCTGTTTTTTTACCTTTCCTTTGTTCTCGATACGTCCCGCGACCAACACGCGGGACTACTCGACCAACGTATGCTTTGAAAACAGAAGTGTCAGGTAGCTAGAAAAAAATCAGCGTTCTCAGCGTGAATCAGCGTCCATTTTTTGAAAGTGGAGGGGTTATAATTTCGTCATGCCAAAATCAAAAACATAACCTCGCCGACCAATTTCCTCACCGAGGAATACGAATACATCAAAAGCAGACCGCCGCGCAGGCGAACGAAGACCGCGCGCGCATTTCCTCGCGTTTTACCTGATCGCGGTTGGCTCGTTGGACGCTGCCATCTTCGGCACGCAATTTTTTCAACCCAGAGTTCTTCACGCATAATTAAACTCATCTTTCAGCGGAATTTTCCTCCTGCTCACGTTGATGGGCACGCTAATAATCGTGCAACTGGCGAAGCTTCGCGCCAGGGTACGAGTCCATGCTGGCGATGAACCAAGTCAAAGAGTTCATGATCGCGCAGAACAAGGAAATTTCAAAGGCGTTCCGCCGGGATCGCGGACACTCCCGCCGAAACATAAAACTGCGAGCATATCCTTTTATCAGGCGCGCGTGAAGCCGCCATCCTCAGCGGCGCGACCTTCACCGCATCGGTCTACTTCGCGCAATATGCGCTGGGATTGAACATGGCTCAATCTGGCTCATCGCCGCCGCATGTGGGGTCATTGTGATTTTTCTACAACTGATCATATTTACATAAACGAGCGTTGAACTAACATGTCCCGCGATTACATCCCCCAACCTCCCACCGCGTTTCAACGCAGACCACATCTCACCAAAGACGATGACTGGATCCGCGCTTTTATCAAAGAAGCCAAGATCGGACACATCGCCACGTCCATTGACGGACATCCGTTCATCAACCCGACAATGTTTTGGTACGATGAAGCCAATCATCAGATCGTCTTTCACTCCAACATCGCGGGGCGAGTCCGCTCGAATGTGGAAGCCAACCCGAAGGTCAGTTTGGAAGCGAGCGAGTTGGGAAAGTTCCTGCCGTCAAATGTCGCGCTCGAGTTCTCGCTTCAATTCCGCAGTGTGGTCGTCTTTGGGGACGCGCGTCTGGTGGACGATCCCGCCGAGGCGCGTCGTCTGTTGTATGGACTCATCGGAAAATATTTCCCCGCGATGACGGCTGACAAAGAATACCGCGAGATCACCGATAAAGAGTTGCGCGCAACTTCGATCTATGCGATCCAAATCGAAAGTTGGAGCGGAAAAGAAAACTGGGCAGACCGCGCCGATCAAAGCGACGAGTGGACGCCGCTTGATGAAAAATGGTTTGAATAACACAAGCCTTGCGAAGGTTTAAAACCTTCGCAAGGCTTAAGGAGTCAACATGCCCGAAGAAAAATTTCGCACCGAAGAATTTCGCGTGGACGGCGAGGAACTGCTCCGCAAGGTGAAGAACCTCATCAACGAGGGCAACATCCGCCGCGTGATCATCAAAGACAAAGACGGTAAGGTCGTGTTTGAAATCCCGCTGACGTTCGGCGTGGTCGGCGCGTTGATCGCTCCGCAACTCGCCGCCATCGGCGCGATTGCCGCGTTGTTGACCGAAGCCACTGTTGTGGTTGAAAAGAGGGAATAGATTCCTATTCCTTTTTCGCTTCACGCGCAACCTTTATCATAGAACCTCGTATGTCTTACAAAGCTACCTAAAAGACTGGAGGTTCTATGGCATTAGCCAATATTATCCAAACGAACGGTCTGACTCGTCGTTTCCACAACATAACGGCGGTAGATCATGTTACTCTGCAAGTTCCGCAGGGAAGTATTTATGGGTTTCTCGGACCGAATGGCGCGGGGAAGACCACAACCATTCGCCTACTCCTTCGCTTAATTCGTCCAAACGAAGGCGCAGTCCATATTTTTGGGCTTTCGTTACCTCAACAAAGGCAGGCTATCCTTCGAAAAGTTGGGGCGTTTGTAGAACTGCCGTCGCTATATCCGCATCTGACGGGTTATGAAAATCTCGACATCACAAGACGCTTGCTTGGCGCGGATCGCCAGAAGATCAACGACGTTCTCAAAATTGTCCGTTTGGAGAAGGATTCAAAAAGGCTGGTGCGGGGATATTCCCTGGGGATGCGTCAACGCCTGGCATTGGCGCTTGCGCTTTTAGGCGATCCAGAACTCCTCATACTCGATGAACCAACCAATGGATTAGACCCAGCAGGGATTCAAGAAATGCGAGCATTGATAAGGCATTTGGCGACCGAACGTGGAATAACGGTTTTCATCTCCAGCCACTTGCTCAACGAAGTGGAACAAATCGCCACGCATGTTGGAATTGTGTTCAAAGGTAAGTTGATTTTTCAAGGCGCATTGAATCAACTTCAAGCCGAGAGCGAAGCTTATATCCAGATCAAAACAGATCAAGCAGAAGCCGCTTTTCAACTTCTAGCCAAGAACGGTTTTATGGTTCGGCGGTTTTCGAACGACGAATTGCATGTTGCAAACGATCCGCAAATCAATCCGTCCGCGATCACCAAGTTGTTGGTACAGAATCAAGTCGAAGTGTCTCAAATTAACCGAATCAACCCATCGCTTGAAGAGATCTTTATGCGATTGACCTCAGAAAAGGAAAATTGACCATGAAAGAGTTAACCGTCGCCATTCAAGTGGAAGCCATAAAACTGCGTCGCACGCTGGCATTTTGGATGATGTTTCTGGCGCCATTGGGAATCGTTGGACTAACTACACTTTTCAACATTCGCCTTGCCGCAGACGTTTCTGGGGCAGACAAGGATGCTTGGGCGATCATGGTACGCGACACATTGGGATTTTGGGTCGTTCTCATGCTGCCGATGTTTGTCGCGCTTGAAAGTTCGCTCATTGCGCAACTCGAACACAGTCAAAAGATGTGGAAGCATCTATTTTCTCTTCCATCTCCCCGCTGGACGGTCTATGTCGCCAAACTGATCGTCACCATGATCATCGTTGGCATATCTACTGTCGTTCTCATGGCAGGAATAGTTTTGTCAGGCTGGCTGATACAAAAAACTGGAATTCGCCCAGATTTTCATTGGACAGCTCCAAATCCTTCATGGGGTATTGCCATCCTCACCGCCATACTTGTATTCGTACTTTCATGGGGCATGATCGCCCTGCAAACCTATGTGAGCATGAAATGGTCCAGTTTTACTGTGGCTTTAGGAATTGGGAGTATCGGATCCTTGATGTCTTTCGTTCTTGTTCGGAGCGTTACGCTTGCGCAAGTTATCCCATGGTCTCTGCCCTTTAACGCGCTGGAACCTTATATCAAACAGCAAACGTCGCTGGGATTACCCCTCTTGGTAAGTCTTTTGGGCGTTCTTGTTTTTACAACGCTTGGGCTATGGGACTTGAATACAAAAGACGTTATTTAAAAAAGCCCCGAGCAACTCTGCGCTAAAAACTTTCGCGTCGCTCCACCCCGATCCCCGCGCCATGGGGCAAAGACATCTTCGCCCCATCATACGTCACCCCGCGATACGGATCGTTCTTGATCAACAGCGGACCATCCAGGTCGGCGTAATCGCACAGCGGAGCGAGATGCGCCGCCGCCGTCACCCCCACAGACGACTCGACCATGCAACTGAGCATGATTTGCATATCATGCGCCCTCGCCGCGTGGATCATCCGCATCATCTCGCGGATGCCCTCGCTCTTCATCGTCTTCACCACCACGCCGTCAATCGCGCCCGCCAGTTTCGCCACGTCGCGCGAATTCTTCGCCGTTTCATCCGCAAAGATGGGAATGTCAATTCGCTGGGCGCGTAATTCATCCTTCAACCAGAAGTAGCCATCCACGTCATCCACCGCCAGCGGCTGTTCGATGAATTCCAGATCGTACTCCGCCAAACGCGGGATGATTCGCAACGCCTCTTCTCGACTCCAACCCGCGTTCGCGTCCACTCGCAATTTGGAGTTGGTCGCCGCGCGGATGGCTTTGACTCGCGCCTCATCCTCCTCCCCTCCCAACTTGATCTTCAATATCGGATGCCCCGACGCTTTCGCCTGCTCCGCCATCACATGCGGCTCATCCATCCCGATCGTGAACGACGTCAGCGGAATATTTTGCGGATTCAACCCGAACAATGTATACAACGGTTGTCCCAACTTCTTCCCCCACAGATCGTGCAATGCCTCGTCAATCGCAGACCGCGCCGCGCGCGAGCCAGCGGGTCGTCGCGCCAAAACATTGTCCATGTCAAAAAGATCATCGCCCAAGTCGGGCACCGATTTCAAATACTCGATGATCCCCTCTTGCGTCTCGCCGTAATACGGAACCGCCGCCGCTTCGCCCACCCCGTCATCGAGATACACCAACACATTATGACGCTGGTCGCTCGCCCCATGCGCCACGCGAAAAGTCGTCTTCAATTCAAGTGTGATCGGTTCCCAGTGAAGTTTCATCGTTGCCCTCGCGACCGACATGCTATCACAGATGGTAGAATCAATCCATGCAAACCATCCTTGATGACTTCGCCAAACGCTCGACAAACGCACCACCGTGTTCGATGTAAAAATCGATTCGGACTCAAACGGGACTTCACCCTCAGCGGACGCGTCCTCCACAAATCTCAGTTAGATGAACTGCCCCGCCTCTTCCCACAAGTGAAGTCGGATACGGCTTCCGTCCGCACTTTCACACTGACGCGAACGAGCGCGTCCACGTTGCGACAACCACAGGCTTGCACGAGAGTCCCACCTTCCGCGCGTGCCGCTTCTCAGCGAGTTGTACTTCGGCACAGAACTCGAAGTGTTGGAAGAAAAAGACAAGTGGGTCTTCGTCCGACGATATTTGGCCGGGCTTATCGTCCTTATCTCGGCGAAGGACTTGCTCCCACAACGACTCATCTCGCGGATCGCGCCCGTGATCGAAGTCCACGCCGAGCCGAATCCCGTCAGCGTTGTGATCACGCGGCTTGTAAGTGGAACGAACGTAACCATCGAAGCACACGGGAGATGGCTGGTCGAAGGCCCGCGCGAATTTAACGGCTGGGTCGAGCCTGCATCATCTGCGCGCGTTGACCGATATCCCGCAAACTGTGGAAGAAAAGCGTGTCACGCTTGAATCTGATTCAACGCGAATGATCGGCGTGCCATATCTTTGGGGCGGAAGCAGTGGCAACGGCATTGACTGTTCGGGCTTCGCGCAACTGCTTCATCGTTGGATCGGAATCGAAATTCCGCGTGACGCCGATATGCAATGCAACGCGGCGAATCCAGTCGAGCCGCCCTATCAACTCGGCGATCTATTCTTTTTCAACGAAAACGATAACAAAGGCGACATCACCCACATCGGCATGTCTCTCGGCGGCTGGATATGATGATCCACTTTCGCGCACGCGCACGGCGTGTATGTAGATGACCTACAGGAACGGAAATCGCTGATGGATATTTTCGTCAGCGCGGGAAGTTATTTGAGATGAATTCCTGTCGTTTCAGCATAGTCCGCCAGGTTTTTCCCGCCTCTACTTATTCTTCCACACCGTAAAATCCTTCAAGATCGAGCCTGGCGAACTTCGCGCAGGAGTGAAGTCTTCAGGCACGGCGTTCAAATCGAGCGGCACGAACCATTCGATGAACGCGAGCAGGCGTTTGGCTTCGATGTGTTCCGGCGCCATTAAATTTGGCGAAGCAACGGCTCGGCGAGCGATTTCAACGCCGCCATTTCATACACCAACGCCGAGTTGAACATCACGTCCGCGTTTTCTTGATTGGGGAAAATATATTTCGTTTCGCTCGCCGCACCGACTCCAGCGATGGTCTGCGTTGCGGTATAGCCGCGTCTGCGCGCGTCGCGCACGATGCGCGGAGTAAACGCGTGTCGGTGGTAGAGACCGATTATGGCGATCCAGATTCAATTGCGTCAGAGCCGAGATGTAGATGCGGAACGCCTCGCCGCTCAAACTGTCGGGGATGAGGTGCGGGTCGAGTCCATGAATCCCCCGAGGATGATCGGCTGACCGTACGCCAGGCGGATGACCTCCCGCCTCCGCCCGGCTCTTGAAGTTGTAACGCGGCAGCTGCACCGCATCACCGTGAATCTCCACTTTTTGCAAATGTTCGGCAAGCAAAGGAAGATCGAGCGCTTCGAGCGCCTCAAAATCGGGCTTTGCCGCCCCGCCGATGAGCTGCCGCGGAGAGAAAATAATTATCGAGTTCAAGCGGGAACGGCGAAATGCCCAGCGCGAGCAATTGCACGGTGAGCCGCCGCGAGAACGTTGTCTTGCCCGATGACGATGGACCCGAAACAAGGATCAAATGCGAGTGTTCGATCTGCTCCGCCACCTGCCGCGCGATCTGCGCCAGCCGCTGTTCGTGGAACGCCTCCGACACCAGCACGATCTCGCCGCCGCGTCCGCTTTCGATGGCTTTGTTCAATGCGCCCACGTTCGAGATGCCGAGTTTTTCGAGCCAGTCGCCGTATTGTAAAAAGGTCGCCAACAATTTCGGATATTCGGCGGTCGGCGAAAGTTCATTGGGATTCCTGCGGCTCGGATACAACAAGGTAAACCCATTGCCCGCAGGGACAAGATCGAACCATTGCAAATATCTTGTAGATGGAACCATGTAACCGTGATGATAGTCCATGCGTTCGTTGAGGCTGTACAGCGTGAGATACGACTTCCTGCGATATTTCAATAACTGAACTTTATCTTCTTCGCCCCGCGCGAGAAAATAATCCAGCGCTTCTTTTAGCGGCACTTCTTTCGCACGAACGGAAGATCGTCTTTGAGCAAACTTCTGCATTAAAACTTTCAACACGCCCAGTTCCGAGTCAGACAGCGGCTTGCGTCCCTTCACCTCGCAGTAATATCCGCCCGACGCGACGGAATGATCAATGAACAACGTCGCCATCGGATACATATCCGCGAAGACCATTTCAAGCAGGAAGGTGAGCGAGCGCCGCAGGATGCGCGTGCCGTCCGGCGAGCTCATGGTGACCGGGCGTGACGCGCGAGTCCATTCCGACGGGGAAGGTTAATTCGCGCAGGTCGCCGTTGATCACCGCCCCAACGATCTGCGAATCGTGCGGGATGGCGGACAGAAAATCCCCCACCGCCGCCCCGCGCGGCCCGGATAACACGCGCCCATCCGGCGTAATCGACCAGGATCGAGTGTTGTACGAGTTGAAATTTATTTTTCATAATTTTATATGTCGGTGGTTGAGTAGTCCTGCGCGTGCTGAGCGGGAGTGGCGCGTGATGTTTGCGCCACGAAGTCGAAGCATCGCGGGACGTATCGAAACCACCAAGTTTCAACATACTTTGTTACAAAAGGTTTAGTACTGTGGCCTGATACGGGCGGGCGCTTCGACTTCGTTCGTCGCAGCGAACGCTCCTCAATGCTCAGCGCGAGCCCGCCCTTACTTTGTTCACCGAATACTCAATAATTTCTCAGGCTTTTTGCGAACTCATCCAACGGAATCTCTTTCCGAACCAGCGCAAGCAACGTTTCCGTCAACATCTTATTCACCGGCGTCGGCACGTTGAACTTCCTCCTGCGCGCATCATTCCGCCGTGCAGGCAGATAATCCACTTCGCTTTTGCCGCGACCGGAGTGCAAGTCAATGAAAGGACGGCATTTTGTTTCCGCGTCCTGCCCGCCGCGCGGCTATTGAGAAAAGGCTTGATAGCCACAATGGCAATTTCGCGGCAATGCCAACGCGCGGACCGTGCCGGGGCAGGTCAACCACTTCGATCTTCGCGCTCATCACCGCGAGACATTCTCGCAGCATCTCAACTTCCAATCTGTACAATTTCATATTCGCAAGAACCTCAGACGCGCTCATGTCGAGAATCGCGGAGGTCGGGTTGAAGATCCAGTTCGTGTTTCGACCATTTCATCGAAGCCGCGTCAGCGAAGAGACGCGGATTCAATAAAGCATTATCGAACGCAACCAGCAACCGCACGAGGATTTCTTTGCAATGCCGATGCCGCGCAGACGTTCCAACACAACATCGCCCGCATTCATGTTTACCGACGGCGGTGGTCACTGTGCCGTGGATGACTTTATCTTTTCCCAACACGTCGGCGATCAGCCCCTCATTCGAGAGTCCGTTTGACAAACATAAGAACGGCGGCATCTTGTCCGCGTAAGGCTTGATGTTCCCCGAGCGCCGCCGAAGTGTTGTAGGACTTCAACGCAAACAGTATCAGGTCGAACGTCCATAATGAAGCGCGTCTTCCATCATGAGACAAAGATGACCGAGGATGAGTCCAGCCGAAAAACATCGTTCGTCTTTCTTCTTTCATCCAATGTCAAATCCAATCGCAAACCCCTGCGCGCGAAGTTCTTCTATCTTGTTCGCGCGTTCGATAGAAGACGAGTTGGACTCCTGCCAGCGCGATGCTCCTGCCCACGTACGAGCCGATGGCTCCCGCGCCGAACGCGGAGGATCTTCATCTTCGCGTTGATGTGACCCCGCGGTCTCATCTTCAGGGTCACGGCCGCTTCTCGTTTCAAACTTTGCATAGCCCACAGAATTGAGATGGGCATGATCGTTGAGCGTGTCAATCGCCCAGCGATGATGATGCGGAAAATACGGCGCGCGCGAAAGCGGTGTGCGATTAAACGGAATCGCACACCCGATGGGTCGGCGTGATGCGCCACGCCGACGATGGCGTGCATCAATTGATCTAACAAGCCGCCGTGTGACACGATGAGATAACTTCCCGCAGGTCGCTTCAGCAAGCCATGCAATGCCTGACCCGCTCGTAAAAATAATTCCCAGTCACTCTCGTCGCCGCCAACCGAATCATACGGCGTGACGTATGGCGTTTGGGTCGCTGCTGTACCTCGACCGACGTCAATCCCTCCATGTCGCCGATGTCGCGTTCGAGCCAGATCTCATCGAACTCCAGTTTCACATTCAGCGCGGATGGTCACGATCTCGGCGGTTTCTTTCGCGCGTTTCAACGTGCTGGAGATCGCCAGATCGAACGTTACCTTTTCCGCTTTCCAACGGTTCGCCAGCGCAGCCGCTTGCGCGCGTCCGCGTTCGGTGAGCGGATAATCGGACTGTCCCTGCCAGCGCGATTCGGCATTGCCAGTGGATCTTCCGTGACGCAAACACAAATTGATAATAGGGCTTATCGTGCAATGTTATTTTTCCTCCTCTTTTCAATAGATACACGGGTCTGCGTTTGACCTCTTGAAAAATATAGCCAATATACGCCAATGAACCCGAGCAGGATCATAATGATGCCGCTCGCAATCAGCAGAACCGCCATGAGCGAGCTCCAACCCGGGGCGATCACATGTTCGGTATTATTCGAAATCGAAAGCCAAAGCACCCAACTCAGTTGCGCGAACGCCAGCGCGAAGAAGATCAATCCCGGAACTCGCCGATATACAACGGGATCAACGAAAAAGAAAAAAGATCGCGCCGGACGCGTCGAAACATTTTTCCCAACGAATATTTCGAACGTCCCGCCATGCGCGGCGGCTGGTGATAAGGCAGGATGACGCTTTTATATCCCATCCACGAGATCATGCCGCAGAAAACGATGATACTCGGGCATCGTTTCAACGCGTCCACCGCCTGGCGGTTCAACGCGCGAAAATCCGCCGCACCCGCGATCATCTGCGTGCCACTGACGGTGTTGATAAATTTGTAGAAAATCGACGTGAATTTTTTGAAGAACGACTGACGCGCTTCGTCGGCGCGTTGTCCCTGCACGATGTCGTATCCCTGCGCGATCAACTCGATCATCTGCGGGATCGTCTCCGGTTGATGCTGACCGTCGCCGTCCATCGAGATGTCGCTCGTCGCATGATCCAGACCTGCGGTGAGCGCGGCTTGGTGACCGAAGTTCGTGCTGGAGCGACAACGCGGTCACACGACGGTCAGCCTGCCTCACCGATTGCAGCGACCTTCTCCGTCCCATCCTCCGAGCCGTCGTTCACATAGATGAAGCGAAACTCGTGCGGGAGTGCATTCACCACCCGCGAATCTGCGCGTGGACTTTCTCGATCACGCCCGCTTCGTTGTGATGTGACCAGATCAACTTTGTATTTGCGTTTTTTGGAAGGCATCGGAATGATTCACCACTCTTGCCAAGTATGTCATTGCGCGAGCTAACGGAAGGAGCGACGAAGCAATCTCCTATAGAGACGTTGCTTCTAACAAAATTTTGCAAACCTGCTCTGCCATCTCCACTGTGAAGTGGTGATCGTTGAACAGGTTGATCACCTCATCCGCTAACATCTCTGCTACAGAAGCGTTTCCATCCGATATCCCCGCCAGCGAGGCGTAATGCGAACTAGCAAACAGACCCTTGGCAAAGATTTCGCCCATGATCGGCTTTTTGCGCCCTTTTTCTTTTCACGCGGATATTGAACCGCCAGCGTTTATACGCTCGGCAGTTGAATCTCTTTCGGCAAACGAGACGAATAGGTTTGATTGAGCCTCTCACGGTGAGCCAATGACAATCCCAATTTCGACTCGATTCCTTCGACGGTTCATCCCATGTCGGCAGATCAAGATTGGTCAATAGCCAGTTCGAGTCTCGATAGTCAAACCGAGAACGACGTTGAACGGCAGATTTATAATTTCCTTCAAGCGCTTCCAAACTTTGCAAATGAAACGGTAAAGACGCGGGCTGATATTTCACATCTTTGCGTAAAAAGACATAGCCGCCGAATTCAAGTTCGACAATCTTGGCGTAGCCTGTGCTAAACAAAATAACATCAGCCGAAGATTTTCCTTCAATCTTTGGGATGCACAAACAGCGATCATCCACGATCAGCATTTCGGGGTTCAGCGACTTCGCCCGCGCGAAAAAATCATCAGGCGTGGACTCATCCCCGTAGGTGTGCGCATACAACAAGCCGCCGACATCACGCTTTTTTATCCGCGCCTCCGCCTGACCCAGATCCATGTGCAAGGTCTCAGGCGAAATATCCACAAATTCAAATGGAACATCCGCCTTCATGAACGTGATCGGCACGATGGGGCAGATATTCGCAGGCAGAAGCCATGGCTTTGTCTGTTTCTGGCTCACAAGCAAGTTATAGAGAATCGCCGAGGCGCGCGGGGCTTGGATGGTTTTCATTGGGGAATATTGTCATTGCGAGAAACGTTTGTTGCGACGAAGCAATCTCTTTGTGTTGGGTTGAGATTGCTTCGCTTCGCCCGCAATGACATAATCCTACTTCCGCACAAGGATCGTGAAATCGTACAACCCGTAATCGTGGAGCAGCGCCACGTTGCGCGAGAAATTGCGTTTGCAGAAATCGAAAAAGAAAAGAGGGTCGCCGTAAAAAAGGTCAGAGCGCTGTGCCATGCGGTCGGCGTCGGAATATTTTGTGAGCATGTTGAAGGCGAATCCTTTCGTGCAAAGCGCGTTCATCCGTTTGAGCGTCTCACAGGTAAAGGTCTGCCATTCTTCATACGATTCATCTAGCTTGATGTTGAAGATCGAGCCTGCCAGCAGATAATCCACATTAGAAATTTCACTTTCATTTGTTGTGAAGCGCGCGTTCGAGAAACCTTTGTGCGCTTCACGCCCAGCCAGAACCATCCCTTCGAGCAGGTCAACGCCGCAATATTCAAACGTCCAGCCTTTTTTGTACAAAAAGTCGAACATTGCGCCATAGCCGCACCCATAATCAATCACCGTAAATGACTTGGATGGGTCAATCACCTTCACAAGTTGCTCGAAGCGAAGAGCCTGCGATTCGAGTCCGTTATAGTCCACGCCCTTTGGCGTCGCGCCGAATTCTTCGAGTTTTTCAACAAAGTATTCGCCGAGTTTTTTCTGGGTCTCATCCATGCTCATGTCGTAGTGTGGCGAAGACCCCGTCAAATGAAATTTGGGCGGGGTTCGCGTTCCTTTCCTTTTTCAAAATAGTCGCCCGCTTCGTTTCCCGTCATGAACATCAAGTCCAGAATGGAAACGTACGGGTCATACGGCGGATACATCTGCGGGTATTCAGGATAATCGTATTGCATGTACTCAAAAGTGATCCCCGCCTCATCGAATTTTTCAGGCTCCATGTAGGAACTCGCCGAGGGACCGCAAATGTAATGCGTCGCGCCGACTTGTTTCAGCACGCTGATCACGCGGTCGGTCTTTTGCCCTTCAAGGTTCGTCAACTCGGAGGAGCGCATGAATTTTGTGGAGGTGAATCCCAATTCACGCGCGAGACGGATGGAAGTCTCAATGGTGAAATCGGCGAGGAATTCGTCGCGGCGTTGGTAAAGGTCGCCAAGCAGAGACAGGTAGCCCTTGAAGTGAGGCGATTTCGAATAGGAGATCGTCAACGATTTGAGATGACTCTTCGCCCAAGGCTTGGACCAGTCAATGCGAACGTCTTTGATTGGCACGCCTTGCGTAACGCCCTTTGAATTGACGGGGATGGTCAGCCATTGCTTGCCCTGATGTGTTTTGATCTGATTGCGGTTGCGCCAGCCATGTTTGTCGTATTGAATGTCGTCATAAAAGATGAACAAGTCTGCGCGGCGGATCTGATCGAAGTATCCGCGCCACGGAATGTACGATGGCTGCAAGATGACCACATTCATTTGCCCGCCGTTTCTTGAACAACGTACGCGGGACGATCCATACTGCGGTCGAACATGCGCGCGAGATATTCGCCGAAGATTCCCAGCGCGAACAATTGCGCGCCGCTGAACAACGCGATGATGGAGGCAAGAAACGGGAAGCCGGGGATGCTCCCTGCCATAAATGAAATGATGACCACATAAATGAACACGCCCAGCCCGAACACGGTCATCAAGAATCCGATCCAACTTGCCAAACGCAGGGGCGTTGTGCTATAGCCCGTGAGGATCAACAACGCGGCTTTCACCAACGCGGAAAAATTGTAGTTCGAGCGTTCTTCAGGTTTTTCGATCTCCACAGGAACCGAAATAAAGCGCGTTGTACCCCACGAAAGTAAAACGTCAATGATCAAGGTGGGACTTTGAAAATTCGTGAAGGCGTTTCGCAACTCAGTGCGAAACGCGCGAAATGCGGAAATGTTTTTCACTGACGGAATGCCCATCACCCTCGCAAGAATGTTTTTGATGTTCGCGGTCATTGCGTTGCGCAAGAATCCCTGCGGAAGTTTTTTCGGCGCGCCATAGACCACGTCGAATCCGTTTTCGAGTTGTTTGAGCAAAACGGGAATCTCTTCGGGCGGATGCTGGAGGTCTTGATCCATGGTGACCGTGATCTCATACTGCGCGGCGCGAACGCCGCAAAGCGTGGCGTTGTGCTGTCCGTAATTCCGCATCAGGCGAATGCCCCTCACCCATTTGTATTTTCGCGCCAAGTTTTGAATCACCGCCCAGCTGTTATCAGGACTGCCGTCGTTCACAAGCAAGACTTCATATTTTTTTGAAAATTTGGGTAAGGATTTCGCCAACCGTTCGACGAGCGACTCGATCAACGCTTCGCCGCGATAGACGGGGACGACAATGGAAATATTCATCGGGACGCTATTCTACTCTACTATGAATGTCACTCTGAGGGAGCGTTTCCCAGCGACCGAAGAGTCTCGATTGTTGTGACAGAGACCCTTCGCTGTCGCTCAGGGTGACATACCTTGTGAGGTTATTCTACCACCCGCCTCACAAGCGGACCTCGTGCCTGTCTGCCAAAATGGAGAGCGCGCGCATCGCTTCGGCTTTTTTCTGTTCGCCGTCCCAGTTGAGGACGTTGCCTAAGGTGTGCGTGAGTTCGAGGATCATCTCGCGCGTTAATCGTCCCAGCATGGCAAGCATGGATCGCCTCAGCAGAAAATCGTCGAGGTGGACGATCTTTTCATGTTGAACGAGGTAGGCAATTTCACGAAACGAATAATCGGGCAGAGACTCGAGCGCGGAATCTGTGCCGCCGTTGATGTAAGTGGCGATGGCTTCGGCGCGAGTGCCATAACGCTCAAATAGGATTTTCAATCGTTCCTGCGAAACGCCCGTCCATGCGAAGAGGCTTCCCATGTGCCGCTTTGATTCCTCGATATCGCGCGCGTATCCGCGCCCGCCGCCGATGGGAAGGGAGCGCGTGTCGCGCTTGCGGGTGAGTCCGAGGTAGGCGAGCGCTTTATCCGCCGCTTGTTCGCCGAACGCGCGGAAGGATGTCCATTTGCCGCCGACGAGAGAGAAGACCGGGAAGGTGAGATTCGTCCAGTCGCCGCTGAGGACTTCGATGGTGTGATCGCGCGAGATCTGGCTGACGGTCTTCGCTGTGGAGCGCGGGAGCGGACGAACGCCGGAGAATCGAAAAACGATGCGCTGGCGAGTCAGTTCGAGGTCCGGGAAGACTC
>JAXLVX010000032.1:0-36007 GCA_046328795.1 Anaerolineales bacterium
CGTTCTACGAGGTCATCGGCTTACGCTCGTATGTTGACCAAGGCGACGGCGAGTGGACTTTCCGTCACGATTGGCCCTAATCAGCATGTCGTTGCGAGGAGTGACGAAGTCACGACGAAGCAATCTCCTGCCATGTTGTAAAACCTGCCACGGATTTCACGAATTTTCACGGAGTGCTTTTTCCTTCGTGTCCTTTGTGTCCTTCGTGTTAAGAAAATTTACGGAAATGCTTTTTCAATTTCTCGTGGGGCGGGATGCCATCCCGCCTTACGGGATCGCCTTCTTCAATTCTTCCTGCGTGGGATAACTGATCAACACGCCTCGCAACGGACCTTGGAACACGAACATGCTCCCCGCCGCCGCGGCAGACGCGCCCGCCTTCACCGCCTCCGCTAGATGTTGAATATTCCCCGCGCCGCCGCACGCGACGACTGGCACGGTCACCGCTTCCGCCACGCGCGTGATGAGGTCGAGGTCATAGCCTTGCATCGTGCCGTCGCGGTCAATCGAGTTGACGAAAATTTCGCCCGCGCCTTGCTTCTCCATGTCTACGGCAAACTTCACGGGGTCGAGACCCGTGCCTTTTTTTCCAGCGCGGGTAAACACTTCGTATTTGCCGAACAGCGTTTTCTTTACGTCAATCGAAATGACCACTGCCTGACTTCCCGCATGGTCTGCCGCAGCGCGAACCAGCGACGGATTCTCCACCGCCGACGTGTTCAGCACAAATTTTTCCACGCCGATCGAAAGCAACTGCTTCACATCGTCCATGTCGCGGATGCCGCCGCCGTAACCCAGCGGCATAAAACATTCGCTCGTGATCTTTTTCAACAACTCGAAATTCGGGCGGCGGTTTTCGGTCGTGGCGAGGATGTCGAGGAAGATCAACTCGTCCACTTCTTTATCGTTGAAGATGCGCACGATGTTGATCGGGTCGCCGAGATACTTCGGGTCTTTGAACTTCACCGTCTTGACGAGTCCCTCGCCCTTCAACAACATGCACGGGATGACGCGCGGGCGGATCATGACACACGCTCCGCAAAATTTTTCAGCAATTGCAACCCGAACTTGTGACTCTTCTCAGGGTGGAACTGCGCGCCGACGATGTTGCCCTTGCCCAGAATCGAATGGATGGTCACGCCGTACTCGGTCTCGGCAAGCACAGCCGACTCATCCTTCGCCACCACATGATACGAGTGCACAAAATAAAAACGCGAATCGGCAAGCAGACCATCCACCAGCGGATGCTGTCGCCGCACATGAATCTCATTCCATCCCATGTGCGGGATTTTCAGATTCGCGCGCTCCGCGTCAAACTTGAAGCGGATTGTGTCCGCCTCGAACCACCCCAAGCCTGCTTCAGTTCCCTCTTCGGACCCTCTCGTCATCAATTGCAATCCCACACATAAACCGAGAACAGGAACTTTCTTTTCCAACACAAGTTCACCGACAACAGGAACCAGCCCCGTCTCGCGGAATTTTTTCATCGCCGCATCGAACGCGCCGACGCCAGGCAGGATCAACTTCTCGGCATCTCGAATCACCGCGGGTCAGAGACGGCTCCGCTTTGAAGCCCGCCTTCTTTAAACATGTTCTTGATGGAGCCGAGGTTGCCGACGCCGTAATCTACGATGACGATCATGCGCACACCTTCCGTTTTTCAAGTTGAACAACTGCATCAGCCGCGCCGCTTGCACGTAGATCCATGCTTGATGTAATTGATCGTTATCTTGATCTTGATCGCAAGCGATAGATCCTCCGCAACCTTTTTACCGTTCCAAATATTCGACGCCTGAAACTCGGCGCTGTTCACCACATCGCAGATGAACTCCTTGCGCGCGGCGAGGTCCATGCTTCGGCGAGATTCTGGAAGCCGAGTTTGCGCGTGCGCGCGCGGATCGATTCAGGCAGGATGTCTTTCATCGCGTCCCGTAGGATCCGCTTGGTGAAACCCGAACTAACTTTCACCGTGGAAGGAAGCGAGAACGAATAGCAGACGAGTCTCCAATCCATGAACGGCGAGCGCACTTCCACTCCGTGCGCCATCGAGAGGCGGTCAAAGTCGCGTAAATTCATCGGCAGTTGCGTGAAGTGAAAATCCACGTACAGCGATCTGAACAACGCATCGCGATCTTTGATGAGCGGCATGTCATGTTCGTATGCAGACGAAGTGAAGTCCGCGACAGGTTGCGTGAGCCAGGGTTGTTCATTTTCTTTTGTCATTTTCACAAACAACGCTTGCGCGCTCTTGATGTAAAACTGATTTTGTGGAAACAGTTCCAAGCCCTTCATGATCGAGATCACATCGCGCGTGCGGCGCGGAGAAAATTTTGAAATCGAATCCTTGAGCGCGGCAGTGACGTGCCACGGATAGCCGCCGAGCAACTCATCGCCGCCGTGCCCGTCAATGGTGACGACCACATTATTTTCGCGCTGAAATTTATGCACGAGCCACGGACCGAGATGAATATCGGAAATTTCTTCGTATTGAAAAAGAATGTCGTCGAAATGATCGAGATACATATCCGACGCGCCCGCGCAATAGATCGGCGTGACGCCCGTTTTCTTGATGACCTCATCGGCATATTTGCGTTCGTCAATCACCGCGCCAGGGTAGGTCATGATGAACGCCTTCTGCCATTCATGCGCGAGTCGGTCGGCGGCGTCGGTCGTGTTGCGGATGTGAGTCATGCCGCACAGGATGGAACTCGAATCGAGTCCGCCGCTGAGGGCAGTGCCGATCGGCACGTCGCTTCTCATGCGGATGCGGCACGCGTCGAGAAATAATTCGCGGAAGCGCGCGACTTGATCGTCGTATGTTTGCGGAACGGATTCCAAATGGTCGAGCGTGTTCCACCAACGGCGGATTCTCGGCGCCTCGTTCTGACGCAGGGTGAGGCTGTGTCCGCCTAACAAGTGATTCAGCCCCTTCAACATGCTCCGCTCATCGCCTTCGATGAGGCGTTCATTCGTCAACGCCAGCGCAACCATCGCGGGATCGAATTCAGGCTCGAACCAATCCAGCGCGAGGAAGGCTTTCATCTCCGATGCGAACGCAAAATGATTTTCATCGAAATGATAGATCATCGGCTTCACGCCAAAACGGTCGCGCGAGACGAAAAGTTTCCGCTCTTGTGAGTCCCAGATCGCCAGCGCCCACATACCGTTGAACTTCAACTGGCAATCCTCGCCCCAGTGATGATAGGCGGTGAGGATCACTTCGGTATCCGATTCGGTTTTGAACGAATAGCCCAACGCTTCGAGTTCTTTTTTCAACTCGAGGAAGTTATACATCTCGCCGTTGAACACGATCCAATACCTGCCGTCGGCATACGACATCGGCTGACGCCCGCCGTCGGAGGTATCAATGATGGCGAGTCGGCGATGTCCGAACCCCAGATTCGATTCGGGATCAATGTAAATATCGCTCCCGTCAGGTCCGCGGTGGGCGAGGGAGTTGATAAAGTGATTGAGTTCACCTGGCGAGATCGGTTCGCCGTTGAGGTTCCAGAGTCCGACTATGCCGCACATGGGTTAATTGGCTTTCTCTCTGATCGCGCGCAATGTTTCGGCAAACGTCGCATAATTGGCATCCGCGTTATATCGTTCCATCCAAACCTTTCGGCTTTCTTCGCGCATGGTCAAAGCGGCATGTTGGTTATCAAGCATTTTGAGAATCGCATCCGCGATATCTTGCGGGCTTGGATTTTCGCTCAACAAGATCCCGTTCCGCTCGCCGACGATCTCCTTGTTCCCCCCAACCGACGCGGCGATCACCGGGATACCGCAACTCACCGCCTCCATGACCGCTACCGGGGTCCCTTCAGTCTCGCTGGCGTTGATAAAAACATCGGCTGGCGTATCGCGATAAAACGACATCAAGGCTTCCTTGCTGGTGTAGCCCGGCAAACAACCTTTCGCATTGGGAGGAAATGTTTCGTCTGCCAATTTCTGCAGCTCCATCCTCCTTGCGCCATTTCCAATGTGATGCCATTCAAACCGCTGATGCGGTCTCTGTAAAGCGGCAGTTTTGATTCCTTCAAGGATCAAGTCCACGCGTTTGACCTGCTCCAACATGGAGCATGAAACGATGCGAAACACGCTATCGGTGGATGAATGGTTTACAAACCCAGGATCTGTAACTCCCAATAACGCAGTCTCGTAACGGGAGGAAAATTCAGGATAGCGATTCTTCAAATAGCGCAAGCCAGCCTCCGAGTCCGGAAAGAGGCGATCCAAAAGTGAAAGCGCGAGTCGGCGAAGGGGCCAGTACGGCGGATTGTAATAATATTCTTCGTAGAGATCGTATCCATGAACGCGCGAGATTGAACGAATCTGCGGATGTTTCCGTTTCGCCAATCCGATTCCGAGCTCGGCCTGGTCGAACCAGTATGTATAAAACATACAATCGGCAGGGTTCACTTTATTGTTGCAGATCCAATCTTCGACCCATTTGCGAGTTAACTGCGCTCCAACGACGAACGCGATGAGTCGCTTGATCGCTTGCGGATATAACAGCAGAGAAGGACGCGATAAAATGTCGGAATAAAACAGACTGGACAAGACCGCATTTGCAAGAGCATATAACGGATTCACGCCCTCAAGAGAGACAGAGTACGACTCGTCCACTTCCGCAGGGGCTGGCACAGCGAGTAAAGAGCCTGCACGCTTGCGCGGCACAAGAATCACGCGATCGAAACCTCTGCGCAGGTACTGTATCTCAGTGTTGAGAAAGGTCTGTTCCGCTCCGCCATCATAAGGAAAGGATGCGGTGAATAAAAGCAGGATCTTCAACGAGCCTCTCCCAGAAGAAAGTCACCGCGATGCGCGGCAAATTCATCCATCGCGGTCTCATAATCATCGTGACGACCAATATCGAGCCAATAACCGTCGAAGTTGTACACGTTGACTTTCTGGTTCTCTTTGAGCAACCGCATAATCAATTCAGGAAGATCAAGTCTCTTTCCGTGTTCGGTGTAATTCAAGATCGCGGGCTCAAAGATGTAAATGCCCGTACTGACCGCATAATGATAGACCGGCTTCTCGATGTAATCTTTTACCCAGCCGCTTTCCGATTCGATGACGCCGAGATCAATTTTTATATCGCGGCGATAGGATGCGAGGGTGGCAATCGCGCCGCGTTCTTTGTGATATTTCCACATTGCGGAATAATCCAGTGTGGAGAGCAAATCGCCGTTCATCACAAGAAATGTTTCGTTCAGATTCGGTATTAACGAGATCGGTCCCGCCGTGCCGAGCGGCTCCTCCTCGCGCGAGTAATCAATATTGACACCAAACTTTCCGCCGTCTCCGCAGTATGCCATGAGCAATTCAGCAAGATGACCCACAGCAAGCGTAATGTCTTTGAATCCGTGATGCGCAATTTGCCGAAGGACGATCTCAACGATCGGCATATCGCCGATGGGCATCAGCGGCTTGGGTAAAACGGTTGTGTAAGGGGCAAGGCGCGTGCCTTTACCGCCAGCAAGAATCACTGCTCGCATTTTTCTATACCGTGTATTGATCGGGACGATAGAGGTCGAGGTGGGACGAGATCCATTCGATGGTGAGTCGCAGTCCGTCGTCGAGCGAGACACGGGGTTCCCATTTGATCATCTCTTTTGCTTTTTGATTCGACGCCCACAATTTCATCACTTCGCTTTTACCGGGACGGACTCGCTGTGGATCTGCGATCAACTTCGGAGTTTTGCCAATAATAGAAAATATCTTTTCGGCAAGATCACCGATGCGGATGGTGTTGTCGTTACCAAGATTGATCTCTTCGCCAAGCGCATTATCGGCGGAAGCGACGCGTAGAAACCCCTCGACCGTATCTGCGACGAAAGTAAAATCGCGCGAAGGTTCGAGACTGCCCAGTTTCACTTCATCGCGCGTGAGCGCCTGCGAAATAATTGTAGGAATTACCGCCCGCGCCGATTGACGTGGACCAAACGTATTGAACGGGCGTAACGTGACCACCGGCACACTGAACGAACGAAAAAAACTTTCCGCGATTCGATCCGCGCCGATCTTGCTGGCAGAATACGGCGATTGCCCTTGCAAGGGATGTTTCTCATCAATCGGAACATATTGCGCCGTGCCATACACTTCGCTCGTCGAAGTATGCACCACGCGCCGCGTTCCATGGTCTCGCGCCGCCATCAACACATTCAATGTACCCATCACGTTCACATCAATTACTTCGCGCGGATTCACATACGAATATGGGATTGCGATCAACGCGCCAAGATGAAAAACCGTATCCACGCCTTTCACCGCAGTCCGCACCGCTTCGTTATCGCGCAGATCGCCTTGCACGATCTCAAGTTGCGAGAACACATCGGGCAGAATCAATTTCAACATGCCTAGGTCATTGCGCGAGTTATAGCGTACAAAAGCGCGGACGCGCGCTCCCTCGGCAACGAGCCGCTCAACTAAATGGCTGGCGATGAACCCGCCCGCGCCGGTGACTAACACTTTCCTACTATTCCAGTACTTATTCATTTGCTCTCCGAATTCAAGACTATGAGTTCTATATCAATGCATGCTCTTCATGGCACGAATTCCATCTGTGTCCCAGTCCGACGCATGATACGTCCGACACCGTTGAGGATACCCACCCACCCATTCCCAGGAATAAACATCAAACACAAGCCTGCCAGCGCCCACCAAAAAGCCAACCTCCTTGGGAGGGATTGGCGCCAATGCTTTCGAAAGAAACGGTCATAATTCACAACCGTCAGTTCAGCCTGTTTTCTTGAGGATACTCGGTCCTCGGAACTGGGATTATGCTCCAGCTGCGCCGCGGCTTCATATAGGATCTTATAGCCTGCGCTCAAAACCTGCTTCGAGATATCTGCATCTTCCACATGACCGTAACCGATCAAGTTTTCATCAAAACGAATCTTCTCGAAAACTTCACGGCGAAAAGCCATACATCCTCCGGATAGGCACTCAATAAATCTGCTCTGCGTCAAAGCATGAGGCTGAGTTGGCATACCCGAGTAACGAAAGCGTCCGTTCCCCAGTTTACTGAGCAGGAAGACGGTTTGGAGAAGGTCGAATATTCTCCTCTTGAAGTACAGCCACGGAGTTGCAGGTGCCAACCGGACCTCATTAACGATACGCCCGCCAACGGCGCCGAGATCAGGCATCAAATTCGAATGGAAGGCGAACTCGACTCGTGCAATATAATTCACATCTAAATCAACATCATCGTCGAAGAAGAACAGCAGGTCACCGCGACTGTGTTGTACTCCAACATTCCGCGCGCGAGTCAACCCGAGAGGGGCACGAGCGTAACGGCACTGGAATGCGGCATCAATGGTCAACACATAATCCTGAATGTTCGATCCATCTGACGAATCGACCACGATCAACTCGTCGGGCAACCGGTTCTGTTTCGTCAAGGAGACGAGTGTACGCCGGAAATCTTCCAAGCGGTTTTTAGTGCAGATAATCACACTGATTGTTGAATTCATCATCATTTCTCCAGTGTTCGATCGAATTTGCCTCGTTCTATATGCTTGACCTCTTGACGCCAGAAATTCAGGAGGTCAGCTAATGCTGATTGAAGAGAAACAACCGGTTGCCACCCACTTACCTTGCGAAATCGTTCCGCATTGCCTATTTGGACAGATACATCCAGATTTTGCGTACGGTGCGGGTCAGGGAAGACGCGAAGAGAACGAGGTGTTAATTTCATCAGTACTTCCAAACACTTGCGAATCGAAACTGCGCGCCCGGAACATACATTGTAAATCTGCCCAGGCCGACCGAATAATGCCGCCTTTTCGTACGCACTTGCAACATCACGAACATCCACAAAATCACGCTGAGCAGATAAATCGCCCACGGTTATAAAATCATTTCCGTGTAATTCAGCCATGGCAATCTGTTGGGCGAAAGCCGAACAAGCCAGACTGGCAGGTTGACCCGGACCGATGATATTGAAGGCACGCACAATGATTACTGGAAGATCACTCCACTGAAAATACCGGAGGGCAATCATTTCCTGTGCCAGTTTGCTGATTGCATAATGGGTAACTGGCCGCGGCTTGAAACCTTCCGAGATCGGTTTACTCCCATGACCGGCGCCATATACCGCGCTGGAACTTGCAATGACGATCAACGGTTTGATACCAGCCGCAAGAACGGCGTCACACAATGCCTCTGTACCCAAAACATGAACTCGATACAGATCCTCCGGCTGATTCGATTTCAGGATACCAGCCAGATGGAAAATCACCGACGGTTGAAGTTCCGTTAGTATTCGGGCGAGAAAAGATCGGTCGAATAAATCTCCTGTAGTTGTTCTAAAACCTGATGTCGAGGCTGAGTCACGGTCAAAGCCATGCAGGGTCCATCCAGTAGAACCAAGGCGTTGACTTAGGTGCTTGCCAACAAAACCAGAGGCTCCTACAACCATCGCTTTACGTCCATAGCTATGTTCATTCTTGCGGGGAGGCATAAAGCAGATCCTTCCAATTCTCAATCTTGTCCTTGATCATTTCAGTGCGTTGCACATCCTTGAGATACTCCGGCGTAACCGGTTCAATCTTGGGTATGCCTAGAACATAACGTGCTCCTCGATAGAGTTTTCTCAATCGAATATATTGTCTGTAACTGAGATCAGGAACGATAGTTTTCCAAGAGAGCAAAGATGGTGACACTAATCTACCGCAGAGCAATTGGGCAATAAAGTCTGCGATGCGATGTATCGAATCGCCGTTGGACATGAGTGTTTTTCGTGCCCATTGCCCAAGCGTGGAATCCAAACCTGTCACCGTGGTGCAGCGCACAAGGAATTCATCATACGTTGCGATATGCGGCAGATGATCATGCCACTCTACTCGTAACGCTCCTGGTATCGGATAAGGTTCGAGCATATATGTTGACTTCCCCGCAACAGCTGCCTCGATCAGACTGGTGCTGTAGGATGATATAACAATATCGCTCGCAAGAATCCATTCGCGAACGCTACCATCCTGAATGAAATGCATTTGTGAGGGAACGACAGAGAGTATTTCTTTTGCCGCGTGAAGGAACTCATTCATAGAGGTAGAGGGACGCGGACGCACGATAACTTCGAAATTTTCATTTCGTGCCAGCCGGGCGCACCACTCCATAGTTTCTGCCAAAGATCGTTTGCAGAAATCGCGCATGGCGAATACATCCTGCGGCGATTGCCCCTGATCAATGAAATAAGACAGCTTGGCATCCGAATAGAAAGCCCAATTGTAATTCTCGGGAAAAAGAATCCATCGGCAGGCAGGATTTAAGCCATGTCGGGTTGACAACCCAAGCCGTGAAATAAAATAGTTTCGATACGGTTCATCGTAGAGGGTATACGCAGGCTGTCCGTTAAAGAAGATTCGACCTCCCGGGAGCCCCTGTTCCCCTAGGTAGGTGGAATAATGGGTGCTCCACGAATGATGGATCACATGTTCCATAGCAAAGTGACCATGCGGCGTCTTGGAGAGGATATTGCCTGGGTAAAACAGTTGTTCCCACGCGGCATTGAAAAACATTGCGCGCCGCCATTTCGCAAGCATGAATGTGTAGTTCTCCTCCGCATAACAATAAGGAAGGACCACCAGACGTGGTTGAAGGTGATTCTCCACCCGAGAAAAACCAGACGGCCAATGAATAATCTCGACAGACAAGCTGTATTCGTGTTCGAGCATGGCTGTTATTACACACGCCACATCCAACTCGCGCGCCGCGTGCTCATAGAAATAAACAACATCAACTTCTTGCACGGGATTCAATCGCTCGCTTCCAATATTCTTTCGGCTAACGAAGCGCCGTCCAAACGATGATGTTTCAACGCTTCCTGCGGAGTTCCGCAAGCGGGCCAGCCTTCCACCGCAAATTGGATAACGCGCCGTTTCGCCAACGGATGAGTACGACTCGACGTCAGCAGCCCAAGCATGTGTTCATACAACGCGCCCGCGGGATGATGATCTTCGAGAACAAAGGCGAGTTCATAGTCTTTGATTGTTTCTTCGAGCCACTTCGCATCCACGCGGTTGAGCCACGGCAGGTTGACGACCTTCAAGCCAACGCCGCGTTCGGCAAGCAACTCGCTGGCAAGCAACGCTTCATGCAACATCACGGGTCCGTACGCAAAGAGGATCGCATCCTTGCCTTCGGTCAGCGCGATACCTTTGCCAAACGTGAGTTTGTAATCTTTCGGAAGTTGAATCTTGCGCGGCGAGGGACCAATGATGAATCGCAAGGCAACATTTTCCTTCGCTTCATCAACGGCATATTCCACGACCATGCGCGTTTCATCCGCGTTGCAGGGTTGGAGGATGACGCAATTCGGGAGCGCGGCAAATAACGAAATATCGCGCAGAGACTGATGAGATTTACCGGGACCCGCAGGGATTAGCCCCGCATAGTGGAGGGCATAAATGATCTTCGTCTTCTCGCTGGCGTTGTTATAAATCTGTTCGCCTGCGCGCGAGGCAAGAAAACTTGCAAACGAGTTGACGATGGGCAGTAATCCTTTTTTGCGCCAAACTGCCCGCCATCGAGACCATATCCTGTTCGGCGATCCCGTTTTCGATGAAGCGTTCGGGATACGCATATTCAAAGTCGCGCGTTTTTACAATCGGAGGAGAGGTCGGCATCGATGACGACGATATCTTCTCCGCGCGGCGATTTCCACGAGGCTTGTCCATAGGCGCGCGCCACGAATTCATCCGTTACTTTTGCGGAGAGTCGTTCTTGCGCGGCTTGGCTCAGCGGCTCACCGTCGAGCATTTCCGCGGGCGGGCGTTTTTCCTCAAGCATATCTTTGAGGGTAAGCGAGGTAAGCCCCAAAGTCCGCGAGAGAGGTGGCATTGATGCGTCCGATGTTCGTCGAATCCTTTGCATACGATCTGTCATCGGGCGCGCCGGAATGCCACGGGTACAGTCCCTTGCCCATTTCGAGCGCGGCGGGATGCTCCATGAACGAGATGCCGCGTCCTTTTCGATCGTGTCGGCGATGATGATCGTCGGCTTATCTGTTATCTTCTTCGCTTCGGCAAACGTAAGCTAAGCTGACGATACTCGTGCCCATCAATTTTCAACACATGCCAGGCCATAAAGGCGCGATATTTCGATCTGATATCGCCGAGACTCATGTGATTGTATCCACCAGCATATCGGATTGCACTGTTGTTATCCACGATGACTGCGAGGTTGTCAATTTTTTGATGGACGGCGGCGTGAAGCGCTTCGGATTTTGACCCTCCTGCCACTCGCCGTCCCCAGTCAGAACGTAGACGACCTGTCCGCCATGCCGAAAGTGTTTCTTCGCCCACGCCATGCCGCGCCCTTTGAGATGCCCATGCCAAGTGAACCAGAGTTGGCTTCGATGCCGGGGAGGCTGAGATCGGGGTGACCATCCAGCTCGCCAAAGCGGCGGAGTTTGAGAAGTTTTTCTTCTGGCAACACTTCTAGCGAGTACATCGCGGCATATAAGCCCGCCATCGTGCCCTTTGATGAAAAATAAATATCGCGCTCATGGCTGTCGAAACCGACTTGAAGCACGTTCATTTCTTCATAATATAGCCATAAGGATAATATCCATCGCGCTGAACGATGAGCCGAGATGACCTGACCCCGCGCGTTTGACTTCGCGCAAGCGTGTTGGCGGGTTCATATCCGCGATGAGCGCGAGTTTTTTGTATTTGTCCAGCGGCGCGTTCTGCACGCGCCGAAATTCTTCGTAGGAATAATTTTGATTGCGACCATTTGTTCCTTTTATATTTCCAGGTAACTTTGCCTGTCCGGCTATGCCCTTCCGCCAGCGTCCAATCGTAAGGGCGGTTGACATCGAAGCCTTCGTAACCTTGAGTTTTCAAGAACGGCATCACGACTTCGCCGGCAATGGTACGTCTGAAAGACCACGCGCGAATACGCGATCTCGAGGCTGGCGTTTCAGCGTACACTTCCAGTAATGCCTGATACGGCGCGCGCCACGGAAGTCTTATCGGGCTGATGGGCAACAACGGCGTCATGCGTTTGCCGCGAATGACCCACATTTTGCCGATGTTTCCGCGGCACTTCTCGACTGCGCGAAGAGAGTCCACGCCCCTTCGGCAAGAAATTCCTTCCACGCGCGTTGGATCGTTTCCAGGAGACGAAACGGACTTCGTGACGCAGAATGCTGCCAATCATATTCGCGTCCCATCTCTTTAAGTTTTTTGAGCGTAAACCCGATCCATTCGATGTCCGGCGATACATCGCCTGAAATTTCAGCAGGGCGAAGGAAAGGAACTTCCGCGCCGTAGTTACGCGCGACCACCGCATACTCTTCCGGAGTTTGCTGAAACGGCGACTGCGGAAAAGATCCTGCTCGAGCGCGCAGCGGCGATGGTATACGCTATGACTGATGCCCGCCAGCGGACGAATGTTTTATCCGCAACACGCTTCGAGCTGAGCGGGCGGAATCAATGCGATGATCGAAGGGATGTCGTTCATAATTGCAACGGGTCAATATTGATGTACAAATCTTTCAATCCCTGGAGTAGATGTTCAACGCTTCGGTGCCGTCTGCGCGAGCCGTTGCCTGATCCCTTTGCGCCCGCCGAAAGGCATGTGCGGCTCGGAACCATACGTGCCAGCGTTGACGATCGCCAATGCCGGCCTGTACCTTTGTCGCAAACGCATGGCGCGGTGGATGGATTTTGTGTGGATGGAGGCAGAGTCCGTACGAGAGTCATTCGTTAGCGCCAGCTTCGTCAAAATCCTTTGCATGCGCGATACAGAATCGCAACGGGACCAAATAACTCACACTCTGAAATCTCATCATGCGGTTGCACGCCGTCAATCAGCGTGGGCGACATGTAAAAACCGTCGCGATGCGCCTCGTCGGTCAGGCGTTCGCCGCCGCGGAGGATGTTCGCGCCGTTCTGCTTTGCACGTCTGATCGCGCCACCATATTTTTCAACTGCCCTTCATTGATCACTGACTAAATCATCTTCGTCCGAATTTGACGCGTAGTTTCTTTGTCTTTGCAACCAGCATATCGCGGAGTTTTTCATAGACCGAATCAAAGACGATCACGCGGCTGGCGCAGCGCAGCGTTGCCCGGCGTTAAGCGAACGCGAGCGCTGAGCCCATTTCGCGGCGTTCTCCAGGGCCCGCATCGTCGCAAACCACGAGCGCATTCTTGCCGCCGAGTTCGAGCGAGATGCGCGCAAACCGTTCGCCCGCCGCGCGTTGATGAATCGCCCGACTTCCGTAGAGCCAGTGAATGATCACGCCAACGTCGGGCTTCACAAGCGGCGCGCTTCCTCGCCAAAACCGTGAACGATATTCAACACGCCATCGGGCAAGCTGATTTTGCAAGTTTGCCGACGATCCATGCAGTGGCGGGCGTGTCTTCGATAGCTTTCAAGATCGCGGTGTTGCCGCACACCAGCGCGGAAAAAATTTTCCAAGCCACATTCGTAATTGGAGTATTCGCCGCACAATCAACCCTGCAACGCTGATGGCTGTTGCACGGTCATCGCGTATTTGTTCGGGGTGCCGCTCGTTGCTGTGCGACCGTACAACCGTTGACCTTCGCTCGCGTAGAACAATCCACACTGGATGGCTCCGCCGGGTTTCGCCGTGAGCGCTTCTTCGGACTTGCCAGTTTCCGCGGCAACGATATGCGCGATCTCAGCCTGATGATCCTGCATCGCCACCACCAACTTGTGGAGGATGAGTCCGCGCTGAACGGCGGGGGTGGAGACCAACTGTCAAAGGCGCAGTCGAGCCGAATGGACTGCGGCAGTCACATCGTCGGCGCGTGAACGGCGGCGCGCGCCAGAGTTTCCTGTTGGCGGGGTTTAACTTGTCGAACCACTCGCCTTTGGCGGGATACCTGGCGCCGCCTATCCAGTTGGGGATTTGTCGGGGATCATTTCAAGTCCTCGAACAAAAATGTCATCATCTTGGGCAAGCGGACGTTTGAGCGTTTTGCCGAGCAGATTTTCGAATTCATACGGAGGCAATCCGTCGCCCGGGCGATCGATGGCGATATCCGCTTCGGTCAATGCGTGACCTTCGGGCAGGTCGCGGCTTGCTACCAGCTTCTTTTTACTCAACTTTGAGATTGGCGTCACCTCGTTCGATAAACACGTTTGACGCCATCGCCAAGCGCCTCGCGCACACGGCGCAGATCGCGCACAAGTTTTTTCATGCCAATCGGTTCGAGCGAAAAGACCTGATCGGTTCCCTTCCACGTATGGTTGATGGTGAAATGCTGTTCGACGATGCGCATCCTCAGCACATACGCGGCGGTTGCCATCGCGATTCCATTTTCGTGATCCGACAGGACTGATGACATTTTCAGGGAACTGAGATCGCAAAGGCTCTGATCACGCGCAGATTCAGATCATGATGTTCGGCGGGATACGATGAGGTGCGGGCTGCGGTGATCGCCAATTGTTTATTCAACGGCATGACGGTGTCGTGGGCGCGTTGCACATCTTCCATGTTCGAACCGCCGGTGCTGATGATCATAGGTTTGCCAAATCCGCCACATGTTTCAGCAACGGCGTATTTTTCAGATCGCCCGGCGCGATCTTTGTACACCAGCATATCGAGTTCGGCGAGGAAATCCGCGCTGGGGATATCGAAGGCGGTGGCGAACATGGTGACGCCGAGTTCCTTCGCGTATTGTTGCAACTCCACGTATTCCGCGCGACCAAATTCGAGCGCCTCGCGATGCTCGCCGTAGGTGGCGCCGAAACTGTTCTCATTCTCATACGGCTTGTGATATGCCGCTTTCGTGAACATGGACTTGTTATCGCGCTTCTGCAATTTGACCGCGTTCACGCCGCACTCCGCCGCGGCTTTGAACAGTTCTTTTGCTTTTTTCAAGTCACCTTGATGGTTGTGTCCGATCTCGGCGATGATATAGCAGTCGGAGTTGTCGGAGATAGCGAACGAGTCAAGTGTGAGTGTTCTAGCCATGCTTGATTTCCTATTTACCCAATTTGACTAACAAATATTGACCTGTGAGCAACGACAATGAAAAATATCCGGGCGTGGCGGTGACAAATTCATCCACCGCCTTTTTTACGCCGGGGCAGGTGGTAAACCCGTAATCATCCACAACGATCACGCCGCCGGGCGCAAGTTGTTGGTGAAAGAAATTGAGGCCGAAGATGGTTGGCTCATAGATATCCACGTCGAAATGCACAAAATGGATCTTCTTATTAGCCAATTCATGCGATGTGTCTTGAAATCGTCCCTTGAACACAAGTACATTATCGAACTCGCCAAGATAACTCTTTACCGTTTCGTATTCAGTATCGCTAAACAGGGCAGGGCGATGGTCGGTATCCACAGAGGAGTTAATGTCCTGCGCGGCGTGCCCTTCGAATGTGTCGAAGGCATGATGCGCTGCCTGTAGATTGAAATGCTTTACGAGAGAGGCGATGAAGTAGCTTGTGCCGCCTTTATATACGCCTACTTCCACCAGGTTAAGTTTTTCATGTGTCTCGAACTGTGTCTTGAGATGAACCAAGGCTTGAAAGATCACATGCAAACGATCATAGTAGAGCGTGGAGCGTCTATCCTGAATGACCTGCGAAGCCAGTTCACCGAATACTGGTATCTCATTGAGAGGAATCTGTTTATATGCGGCATGACCATAAATGTCCGGCACATAGTGATAAGCTTTCCTGCGCGGGTACGCAGCAATACCTATAAGTCGCAGAGCCGACTGAATTAATAATCCGATTTTTCGCAAGTATGTATCCATAAGTTTTCGACTCCAAAATACCCAAAGGTCCAAATTTCAGGTGGCTCTTTAGTGGTAACGAGAAAATATGTAGTTCCAATATGGTCCACCTCGAGCAGTCTGCGAGTAAATTATAAAACCATACCTGTGGAGGAATTGCTTGACCGAATCGGCTTGACCATTCGAAGCATTTACTTCCACCAACAGAGATTTTAGGGGCGCCTTAGAAAGTATTTGATCAGCGCCCTGCAAAATGTCGAGTTCGGTACCATCCACATCAAGTTTAATATGGGTAGGAACAGGAAAGTTGTGAGTGAGAACTAAATCATTGATGCAAAACGCCAAAATTTCTTGACGAAAAACGGGCTGCAAGGTGGTATCTGCAACAGTAAGATCCTCTCCCAGAATATGTAGGGAGTCGCCGATTTCCAAGGAATGATAATTAAACATCATACGACCAGTGATTTTTGATAGCCCAATCATATGGGGAGTAATACTCTCATTACAATCATTCAGAACAACATTTTTGCAAAGTTCATAATACGTCGCGAAACTTGGCTCAAAGGCATGGATTTTGAGATCGCCTTGAAAATATTTTGCGGCTACTAACGAATAGGCCCCAATATTCGCACCCACATCATAAAAAACATCCCCCGGTTTCATTACGGATTCGATCCAAGCAACTGTCTCGGGTTCTTTTTGACATGAACGCGCCCGAGAAAGGCTTATGTGAGAGTCGGCATTAAGAAAGATGGGGAATAACGAATAATCAAGCCGAACTGTCGGGCGCAATTCCTGCTTCAATCTGGAGATTGTCCATGTGGGCACAAACAAAGTCTGCATGCGGATGAAATAGTAGAAAATGACCGCCGCAAACGAAACAATATATGCTCCCAACCAGCGGATGATCCGGAGAAGGACATCAACAGGGTTTGACTTCAAGCCTTTCACAAGTTTGTCGAGTCTCGAGTTCACGGTTTCTCCATATCCACTTGGCGGACCCTAAGTGTCAGAGGGTTGTTCAATGCCATATCCATCAACGCCAAACGGATTGTTGGGTAGAACACCAACACGATAATAATATAGAACAGGCTACCAAGGATGATCTCAAAAAACAATTTCCATTGGTTTTCATAACCCACTAAGTGGATCAAACCATATGGCAAGGTACCAAGAAACATGAGCGAAAGTGTATCCATCAGAAACCAACTGGTTTTTTCGCCCGGCAGGATGTAGCGATGCATGACATGAGGAACGATCAAATAATATAACAAGTTGAACAACGCCCAGGAAATTCCCGCGCCCGTAACCCCATATTGACTGATCAGGAAATACATGATCGGCGCCAGAACGATTAGATTGACGGCATTGTTCCACAAGCTAATCCATGTGATGCCTGCTGCCAATTGCAACATAAAGGGCAATTGCATCATCGAGTTAAATAACGCGGCAACAGCCAAAACGGACAGGGTTGGCGCGACATGGAGAGCCACATCCTCCGAACGCGTCCATACCAGAAGGATGTCGTGCGAAAAGAACATCAGGATCGCCGATACCGGAGCAACGACGAACGAAATATATTGGGAAGTCTTATGATACATAGAGGCAAGCGCGGTGTTGTTCCGTTCCGCGATCAGGGCAGTAAACTGCGGAAATACCGCAGAGGTGAATGGCACAGTGAGCAGGGAAACCGCCGAATAGACGGCGCTTGCCGCAGTGTAGTATCCCACCTGTTCAAGAAGAAGCAGACGACTGATAAGAATGCGGTCCAACTGCTTGATGAACGCAGCCAACAGGGAAATCGCGCTAACTCCAATGCTAAATTTCCAAATCCCGCCCAGCCGGGAAAAATCCAATCGAGGCTGACCAGAACCATAACCTAGGACTTTCCATGCGGCTAGAGCCATAACAAGAAGCTCGAGCAGGGCGATCCCTAATTGCCAAATTAGAAAGGCATAAATGGTATGCGAAACAAACACTACAACGAATGCCGCTCCAGCGCTCCTCAAGGTGAAAATAATAATGTAAAGAGCATTGTATAACACCTGTCTCTCTGATCCCTGCAAAACGCCTGCATAAAGCGCCGTCGGCCAACGCAATGCAAGAGAAATCCCGAAGATGATCGTAGCAAAGCGAACCGTTTCCGCCGACAAGTCTGAGGAGTTAATCCAATCCACTGCCAGCCAATTCGAGGCAAGATAGAAGCCGAGTCCAATTATCAGCGCAACAAGAGCATAGATAAATTCGAGCGTACGAATCAGATCGCGAACCCGGGATCTATCCTCTTGCAGACTAAATCCCATGGAAACTTCCCGGTTTGTAGTTGTGCTTAAACCAAGATCAAGAAAACTGATCAATGCCTGCAATGTAGTAAAAAAACCAATTAATCCGTAGGCTTCAACGCCCAAAAACTGCAAATAGACCGGCACAAGCAGAATACCAAGCAGGCTGGGCCAAACCTTCCCTAGAAAATTTGCGATGATATTGCTTCTTAACATAGGAATTTTTGAAACTAAATCGCGGACCCCACGCGGTGATAAATCATTCTTGAGGTGAGCAATGCAGATTCATCCAACACCCGTCTCCCATCCACCAACACCGGAAGCCTCAGCGCGGACTTCAACTTCTCCAGATCCAACTCCTTATACGCGCTATGCGCCACCATCACTACCGCCGCGTCACAGCCTTTGACTCGTTCGTACACGTCGCCGTTGTATTCGGGAATCCATGGGTCGTGGATCACCGGCTCCGCGCCGAGTTCATATAAACGCGCCACGAATGAGCGAGTTGGGCTATTGCGCGTGTCGTCGCTGTCTTCGAGATAGGAATACCCCAGCACGGCGATCCGCGCATCGAGAATGGACTTGCCAACTTTCGCAAGCGCATCCTCAAGTAATTTGACCATGTGCAGGGGCATGGAGTCATTCACCGAACGCGCGCGGCGGGGATCAAACGCAATTTGACTCCTTTTTCCTCCGCGCCATGCGCCACAGCCAGCAATATCCTTCGGATGCGACCGCCGATCTTTGGCGCTGGCAAGTGCATCTGCCGCCCTGGCTTTTATTCACCAGTTCGCGCACTTTCCACACGTCGCCGCCCGCGGCTTCGGCAACCAGCGCCACTTCGTTGGCAAACGCGATCTGCACGTCGCGGTAGGCATTGACGGTCTTCACCAACTCAGCCGTGATGCAATCCGCCGGGTCGAGATCAGCCTCGACGATATTTTTGTATAGCGCGATCATTGTCTCAGACGTTTCGGGCGTCATGCCGCCAACCACGCGGCTCATGGTATTCAGACTTTGAGAAGTTTGCCCGGCATCACTAAGTCTGGGGCAGTTGCCGAGATAAAAATCTTCGTTCACTTTCTTTCCGCTTTTTTCTTCCAGCAGTGGCAAGACAATATCGCCCATCGTGCGCGGCGCGATCGTAGATTCGACAATGACCAGCGCTCCTTGCTTCATCACCGACGCAAGACTTGTAAGCGCGGCGCGTAACGCGTTGTAATGCGGAATGTGGTTATCATCCACCGGTGTTTCGACAGCGACGATAAAAACATCGCGGTCGTTCAACTCGTTGTAATCGGTTGTAGCACGGAGGCGGCCAGACACAACAACAGTTTGCAATAATTCTGCCAGCCCGGGTTCTTTCCCTTCGATGGGATTGATGCCCGCGTTGATCTTTTCAACGAGGGCGCGTCGCAGATCCACACCCAACACATCGAAGCCTGCATTGGCGAACAACGCGGCAACCGGCAAGCCGACATATCCCTGACCGATGACAGCCAGTTTCGCGGTTTTATTTTCGATGCGGGCGCGAAGTTCATTCAAGTTCATTGCAGATCAACTACCTGATGCGTTCGCCCCGATTCAACAAGGGCGAGAGAGATTTTCAGAGCGGCGAGTCCATCCTCCCCGGTGATGGGAGCCGGGTTCCCATCCTGCAGCGCTTTGAGGAACGATTGCAACTCCGCTTTCAACGGCTCGAAGCGCGGGATGGCATAGCGCGTCATACTGCCTTCGCTCACGCCTTTGATGGTCTGGAGCGTTGCCCACTGCACATCGTTGACGAGCGAGTTCTCGTAAAAATACAGATCCTGCGTGAGCGCATCGGCGCGGAACATGCCGCGCTCGCCGAGCACGCAGACCTCGCGGATCTTCGTCGGCGTAAGCCAGTTGATCTCCAGTCCGCCGATGATCCCATCGGGGAACCGAAGCGTTGCCCAGAGCAAATCCTCATGATCGGTGTGAATCCGTTGCTCGATCTCAGAGTATGCGCGCGTGGGATTCGTTCCCGCGAGAAAACGCATGATGTCCACATCGTGCGGCGCGAGGTCAATGACCACGCCCACATCTTGAATGCGCGTGGGGAATGGACCCGCGCGGCGGCAGAAGATCTGATAGATGCGCCCGAGCTCGCCCGCGTCCAATTTTTGTTTGAGCGCTTGCAACGCTGGGTCGAAGCGAACGACGTGACCGATCATCAATTCCTTGTTCATCGCGCGCGCCTTCTCGATCAATCGCGCGCCTTCGTCAAGAGTTGCGGCGATCGGTTTTTCGATCAACACATTGCAACCTGCGTTCAATGCGTCCATGCCTACCGCTTCGTGCATGGCAGTCGGCACAACGACCGAGACCGCATCGGGCTTTTCTTTTTCCAACATTTCACGATGATCGGTGTATGCGCGGATGCCGAACTTTGCGGCAGTCAGATCCGCGCGGATCGAATCGGAATCCGAAATGGCGACCAGGTCCGCTTCGGGCAGTTCACTATACACGCGGGCATGGTGCCTGCCCATCGTGCCGACGCCGATGCTGCGACTTTCATGAATTTTTCTCCATGAAATCGTTGACCGTACTCACGATCGTTTCAAGATCAGACGGACTCAACGCGGGATGCACAGGCAACGATAAAACTTCGGTGGTTGCAAATTCAGTTTCAGGCAGGCTTTGATCGTAGCCCAGATCCTTCACGTAAAAATTTTGCTTGTGGATCGGCACCGGATAATACACTTCGGAACCGACTCCGTTGTCATTCAAGTACGTGCGGAGCGCGTCGCGTTTGCCGTTCGGAACGCGGATCGTGTACTGATGGAAGACATGCGTCTGCCCTTCGGGGACGAAAGGCGTTCGGACGCCCTTCAAGTTGGCGCTCAAGAATTCAGCATTCGCGTGCCGTTGAGCGTTGAACGTCTCGAGCTTCTTGAGTTGCGCGAGACCAATCGCGGCGTGAATATCCGTCATGCGGAAGTTGTAGCCGAGCATGTCGTGATAATAGCGGACTCTCATCCCATGCTGGCGTAGGACGCGGCACAACTCGTCAATGGTTGCATCGTTGGTAGTGATCATGCCGCCCTCAGCGGAGGTCATGTTCTTAGTGGGATACAAAGAGAATGTGCCAGTTCCCATCGAACCGACCTTCTTGCCTTTGTATACCGCGCCGTGACTCTGACACGCATCTTCAATGACAGTCAAGCCATGTTTTTCCGCGATCTGCATGATCGGGTCCATGTCGCAAGATAAGCCATATAAATGAACAGGCAATATCGCTTTCGTCTTTTTCGTGATCGCGGCTTCGATCTTCGCCGGGTCCATGTTGAACGTGCGCGGGTCAATATCCACGAACACGGGTTTCGCGCCGGTGAACAAAACGCTGTTTGCCGAAGCAATGAACGTGAACGCGGACGTGATGACCTCATCGCCTTCGCCGATCCCATGCGCGAGCATGGCAAGATGCAGTGCGGTCGTGCCGGAAGACGTGGCTATCGCGTGCTTCACTCCGCACATTTCAGCGAACCCTTCCTCAAAGGCTTTGACGCGCGGGCCCTGTGCGATGATGCCCGAATCCAACACTTCCATTACCGCTTGTTTTTCTTCCGCGCCCATTTGGGGCTTTGCCATGTGGATCATTGTGTCATCTCCCATTCCTGTATGGATACTTCATGTGTTCGCCCGCATTTCGGGCATTTCAATTGTACAGTCTCGTTGGACTGCGAATCTTTTTCAAACATCTCGCCGCACGCGCAGACGAATCCGCGCAAGCGCGCCGGGTTGCCGAAGACAAGTCCATGCGCAGGGATGTCTTTCGTCACCACGCTTCCCGAGCCAACCATCGCCCACTCGCCGATGGTGATTCCGCAACGGATCGTGGAGTTCGCTCCAAGCGCCGCGCCTTTTTTGATGCGCGTCTCGCTCAGCGTCCAATCGTCCGCGGCTTTGAGCGAACCATCCGGGTTGACGGCGCGCGGACGCATATCGTTGGTGAAGCAGACGTGAGGTCCCACAAACACGCCGTCTTCGATGGCAACGCCGTGATAGACCGAAACGTAATTTTGGATCTTCACGTTATCGCCGATCGGCACACCGGCGTCCACGTACACTCCCTTGCCGATGATCGAGTTCTTGCCGATCTTCACGCCCTCGCGCACTTGCGCGTGATGCCACACGCTCGAGCCTTCGCCGATCTCTGCCTTGTCTGAAACTTCTGCGGTTGGATGAATTCGGATTCCCATTATTGATTTCCCTTTTTTGTTTTTTCGATGAGGCGGTAATCCTGCCCGACAACTTTCAACAAAATCCCATTGGGCGAATCGAGCAAGCGGATTCCCGCTTCGATGCAGGTGAGGCGCAAAATATCCACAAGTTCATCGTCGCCTTGAATGTAGGCTTGGGTAATCCCCTGTTGCTGGAGTCCGCCGACAAAGGTTTTCGCCTTGTTGCGAAAATCGCCGTAGACCTTGAGCGAGTCGCGGGCGTAGTTCAAGGCGCGTTGGGTGAAGACAGCCATCCCGTCGGCGGTGAGATCGTATTGCAGTCTCGTGCGGTCGAGATGCGAAACCTTGATCCATCCGCGCTGGATCAGCCGCTTGATGTACCAGTTGACGCTTCCAACAGCGATGCCGAGGCGATCCGAAAGGTTCGCCTGAGTGACCATCGAGTCTTGAGCAATTTCATTGAGCAGGGAGTATTCGTGTTGTTTGATTTCGGTCATGTGAGCATTCAGTTTCTGAATTCTCACACAGAAAATTGACCTTGTCAAGTGAATGTGCCGCAAGATTCATCTTGCGATGTTGCGTTAATTCAATTCGCTCTGCAAAATTTGGAGATCTTTTCCGCCGCATGACCATCCCCATACAACAGCGGACGCTCCCCCTCCGGCTTCCACGTTTCATACAAGGATTTGATCCGCTTCGCATCCACGCCCGCGAGGCTGTTCCAACCCGCGGAGACCGTTTCCACCCATTCAGTCTCCTCTCGCAACGTGATGCAGCGTACACCGAGCAAATACGCTTCCTTTTGCATCCCGCCGGAATCGGTGAGGATGCAATCCGCGTTTTCCTGCAACTGCAAAATATCCAGCGGACCCAGCGGCTCGATCAACGACACATTTGAATTGACGGTAAATCCCCACTCGTGATTCTGCTCCGCGTGCGAGGGTGCGCGGGAAGATCCGCCTGAATCGGAAGCGAGCCCAACGCATCCAAAACGGATCGCATATTCTTCGGGTTGTCGGTGTTCCCCGCGCGATGCACGGTCGCCAGCGCGTACTCCCCTTTCTTCAAATCCAGCCGCTTCAAAATGTGGGACTTCCCGCGCGACAGTTCAAGGTTCCGCAACAGCGCGTCATACATCACATCGCCGATCTGATGAACGCCCTTCGGTCCCACTCCTTCTCCAAATTTTGGACTGCGACATCAGTTGGGCAAAACAACCAACTGGATACGTGATCGGTCAACACGCGATTCACCTCTTCGGGCATCGCTCGGTTATAGGACCGTAAGCCTGCCTCCACGTGCGCGAGTTTGATCCCCGCTTTTGCCGCCGTCAACGCCCCCGCCAGCGTGGAATTCGTATCGCCGTAGACCAGAATACAATCCGGCTTCACACTGGACATAACTTTTTCCAACTCGATCAGCATCATGCCGGTCTGCGCGCCATGCGTCCCGCCGCCGATGCCGAGGTTGAAATCAGGCTGGCGCATGTCCATCTCTTTGAAGAAGAGATCGGACATTTCGTAATCATAGTGTTGACCCGTGTGGATCATCACTTCATTGAAGTGCGAAGCCAGCGCGCGCGACACCGGCGCGGCTTTGATGAATTGAGGTCTTGCGCCAACGATGGAGGCAATAGTTTTCATATGAAATAACGTCCCGCAGGTTTGCTGGAGGGAACATAGCCTTGCTCAAAAACCTGCGGGACGGTTTGAATCCTCTATTCGGCAGCCACACTTCGGCTGAGCCCGGCGAGACAAACCTTCCCGTCTGAATTAAAGATCGTCGTATCCAATGTTAGCCGCCGCTTCTCCGCATCCACGTGGTCACTTTCACTTCTACTTTCACGGTTGAGTCAACGAACACGGGGCGCTTGAACGACGAGTTTTTTGCAAAATGTACACCGTGCCTCGCCGGGGGAAATCCATGCCCAAGGCTTTCGAGATCAGCCCGCCGAGAAACGCGCCATGGACAATTCTCTTTTGAAAAACGAGTTCTCGGCAAAATGTTCATCGAGATGGATCGGATTCAGATCGCCGACCACTTCGGCAAATTTCTTCACATCGTCCACCGAGATGTATCGCTCGAACGAAAAGCCGTCGCCACTCTTTGAAATTAAAATTCTCTCGTCACGCCATTATCCTTTCGCGTCACTGCTCTTTTTCAAACGATCTCCAGCAAATACGCGCCATAACTATTGCCGCGCAGTTCTTCGCCCAGTGTTTTCAATTGCGCCTTGTTGATAAAACCCATTCGATATGCGATCTCTTCGGGGCATGAGATCATCAGCCCCTGCCGATTCTGGATCGCTTCGATGAACATCGCCGCGCAGCAACGAGTCATGCGTAACGGCACTTCCAGCTGCGCCACGCCGCGTCCGAACACTCGCACTTTCAAATTCCCCTGCTCGAGATAAAGTTTATTCAAGTCTGTAATTTCAATCTCGCCGCGCGCCGATGGTTTTCACTTTCTCAGCCATGCTTACTACTTGATTGTCATAAAAATAAATTCCCGGCACAGCAAAATTAGATTTCGGCGCTTCGGGTTTCTCTTCGATGCTCACCACATTCTCGTCGGCATCGAACTCCACGATGCCGTATCGTTCGGGATCGGTGACGCGATAACCAAAGATGAACGCGCCACTCTTTCAGCGACGCGCACTTTTGCAACAGCGAGATCATCCCTTCACCGTAAAAAATATTATCGCCAAGAATTAAACACACCGGGCTGTCGCCGATGAATTCGCGCCCAACGAGAAACGCATCCGCAAGCCCGCGCGGTTCGGCTTGTTCTTTGTATTCGAATTTCATGCCCCAATGCGAGCCGTCTTTCAACAATTCACGGAACGCGGGCAACGCATCCGGCGTGCTGATGATCAACTTACCTCGCGGATGCCCCGCCAGCATCAACATTAAAGCGGATAGTACACCATCGGCTTGTCGTACACGGGCAACAACTGTTTGCTCATCACGATCGTCAACGGATAGAGCCGCGTGCCTTTGCCGCCTGCCAAAATGATTCCTTTCACTTCGCCTCCTTCTCCAGCGCGCCACGCCAATTTTCATGATTCAATCGCCGTACGCGCCGCCGCTCATCGCGGATCCACCCATTCTGGATTGTGCAAATACCATTCAATCGTTTGACGTAAACCCGCTTCAAACCGGACCTCAGCCTGCCACCCCAACTCGCGCTGGATCTTCCCCGCGTCGATCGCGTAGCGGCGGTCGTGCCCCGGACGGTCGGTCACAAAACGGATCAGGTCTTTGTAACTCTTCAATCCATCTCACGGAGTTGATTCACTTCACTCGGCGGAGCGACCTCATCGAGAATACTGCAAATTTGATTAAGATCAAGGTTCATCTGCTCGTTGCTTCCGCCCACAACATACACTTCGCCCGGCATCTTTTTCAAACGCGAGTCGAATCGCCTTGCAATGATCTTCCACGTACAACCAATCGCGCACATTCGAGCCATCGCCATAGGCCGGAAGCTGCTTGCCTGAAAGCGCGTTGAGGATCATCAGCAGGATCATCTTCTCAGGGGTGTGCAGACCATAATTGTTCGAGCAATTGGTGATGACCGTCGGCAATCCGTACGTGTGATGGAAGGCTCGCACGAAATGATCGCTGGAGGCTTTCGAGGCGGAGTATGGCGAGTTCGGCGCGTAGGAGGTCTCTTCGGTCGATAGCGTGCGCCAGCAGGCGAGAGACTTCATCGGTTGAAACATGCAAAAAGCGAAACGATCTCTTTGCTTCATCAGCCAAACCATTCCAATAAACCCGCGCGGCTTCGAGCAGGGTAAACGTGCCAATGACGTTCGTTTGCAGGAAGTCGCCGGCATTGACGATGGAGCGGTCCACGTGCGATTCGGCGGCAAGATGCAGAATGCCCACGGAAGGCTGATGTTGCTTGAAAAGCGATGCGACGAGCTCGCGGTCGGTGATGCTTCCCTCGTAAATTCATAATCGGGATTTCCATTCAAGTCCGCCAGTGAAAGCGGATTGGCGGCGTAGGTCAGCGCGTCGAGGTTGACGACTCGGTATTGTCCGCTTTTCACTAGCAGGCGCACAAGGTTCGCGCCGATGAATCCGTTGCCGCCGGTGAGAAGAATCGTTTGTTTTGGTCATTGTTGTCCTTTCAATGGAAAATTTTCGTAGTGGCGACTTCAGTCGCCTTTCTGCCACAAAACAAACGACTGAAGTCGTTACTACGAGAAATCATTTTGGGTGATTAATCTCTATGAAAATCTTTTCGTATTGCTCTGCAATCTTAGTGATCTCGAACGACTTCGCTTTTTCCAAACTGGCTTGGCGCAATGATAACAGGCGGCTGGGGTTTGTGAGCAATTCTTGTAACTTGGATTTGAATCCCTCGCTGTTTCCCACTTCGACCAAGTAACCATTTCGACCTTCATCTACCAGATCAACAAACCCGCCGACGCGGCTGGCGACGATGGCGAGTCCCTTGGACAATGCTTGCACGCCAACGACGGGCAATCCCTCCGAAAGCGAGGGCATGAAGAATATCGCTCTGTTCGAATTGTTTCATCACTTCATCGGGCGTGATCCAGCCTGTTAATATGAAACGATCCCCTAACCCAAGCTCTTCCATGGATTTTTTCACGTCAGGCATCAAGGGGCCGTCGCCGATCATCACGCACTTCCATGGGAGGTCTTTGATTTCATTCAAGGTCTCAATGATCTGCAAAGAGGAAGTTTTTGTTCCATGAAGCGACCAGCGAAGATGATCACTGGAGGTTGTTGACTCCAGATCGAGATTGGTTTTCCTCCACATCTTCCGTTGGGGATGACGAGACTTCTTCGTTATAGTGCTTGAGCGCGAGGCTTCGTGTGTATTCACTGACGGCGACCTCTTGCACTTGCGTCACGCCAGATCCAGCGCGTTGTAGGAAATATCCAGCGGAACCAGTTGCCCGTTTTTCAGGGACGCCGCCGGGCACGTCGCCGAGGTGGGCTGTCAGCACGTAGGGGACTCGCGTGAGTCGTGAAAGCATCCATGCCAGCGCGCCGGCAGGCAATGAAGTGAATGATCCATCAGGGCGAAAAACGGACAGGCGGAGCCCAGCCCCGTCTGCAGAAAAACGGGCGAGCCATCGAGAAATAACGGAAGGTTGATCCAGCGAAGGTAAGGAATCCACGCGAATGACATCGGAATCTGCTCCCATTGTTCCTTCGCGCGAGAGATCGTTGAAGTGAGAAGTTCGCTTTGATCGCGTGCCCGCGCTTGGCGAGGGCTTGGCAAATGCTCTCCCGCCGCGCGCCGCCGCCGCCGCCGATTGAAGGGGAAACTCGTGATTCAAAACGAGGATGCGCATGGTCAGGGCAGTCCTTTGGATGAATTCGCGTTCGGGTCGGACATGGCGGCTAACACGGAAGGAAGAAACGCCGCGCCGGGCAAACTTGCCAAAAGAAAAATGATGCGAATTAACACGGCGACGGCGAGGCTGTGGGCGGGCGTGAGACCCGCAACGCGCGAAAATAAAAACGTGAGCGAAAGTTCTTGCACGCCGTAGCCGTTGATCGAGATCGGAATAAGCGTGACAAAATAAGCGAGACTCCAAATGCCCGCGACGAGCGTGTATGGGTTGTGTTCGCCCCAAGCGCTTCGATGAGGATGTATAACGAGGCAAAGATGAAGATCATGTTGCCCAATGTGTACAGGGTGAAGTCAACGCGGCGAGGTTGTTTGAGCCAGATGGAAAATGAATGAAGCGTTGGCGGATGAAGTCGGTGATCTTTGCAGCGAGCGGAGGCATGGCGTTGAGTTGGTGTTGCCGCGCCAGAATATTCCATGCGGGGATGAGACCGAACGGCACGGCGCAGAACATGCCCGCCATGCCGATGACGCGGTCTGCGGCGATGGAGGCGAGACACACTGCGCGTTAGCCGGGCGCATGGCTCCGCCCAAACGCACCACGTCGCCGCCGATGGTGGTGGGCAAATAATTGGAAGCGAATAAACCTGTGAGAGTTAATTGCGCCGTTCTCGAAAATGGAATATCCACGCCGCCCGAACGGAGCAGAACATGCCAGCGCAAAATAACGAACAGGCGCGAGACCAACAAGGAAAGCAATGCCAATGCAAAAACGGGGAGTGAGAATTTCTTTCAACGAACTCGTGATCTCGCTCCACCCTTCGCGTTCGATGAGCAGGACGATCAAGAGTATCGCCAGCGCGGTGCCAAACACGCGCAGGATCAGATTTTTGTTTTGGAAAACCAGCCGATCTGTTTCTTCTTTTTCCCCTGAATGATCTCCGCCAAGGTATATGTCGTCTTACGCTGCGACTCGTGATACGTGCGCGCGAGCAATTCGGCGATCAGCCCCATAAGGATGGATTGGAAACCCATAATGAATAACATCACACCGATCAACAACAACGGCGATGTGGAGGCTGGCACACCATAAAACATGCGGCGGATGAACACATACGCGAGATCGAGCATGCCCAACAGCATGAGCCCCGCGCCCGCGCCGCCGAACAAGCGGATGGGCTTGTGCGAATATTCGAGCAGGAATTTCACCGTGAACAGATCGAGGATGACTTTCGCGGTTCTGTCCAAGCCATAGTTTGCTTTGCCAAATTGACGCGGGTGATGGCTGACGGGAATCTCGGTGATGCGCGCCCCAACGGAATGCGCGAACACGGGGATGAAGCGGTGCATCTCGCCGTACAAGCGGAATCCGCCCAACACCTCGCGGCGATAGGCTTTCAGCGTGCAACCATAATCGTGCAGATGCACACCCGTAACGGTCGAGATCAATCCGTTGGCGATGTTCGATGGGATGGTGCGCGTGAGGCGATTATCTTTGCGATCCTTGCGCCAACCGCTGACGAGATCGTAGCCTTCGTCTAACTTTGCCAGCAGACGGGGGATATCGGCGGGATCGTTCTGCAGATCGGAATCCATCAACACGATTATTTCGCCTTGCGCGTGGTCAATGCCTGCGGAGATGGCGGCGGTCTGCCCGAAGTTGCGGCGGAAGACCAGCACGCACACGTGATTCGGATTCTTTTCGGCGAGCGCCCGCAACACGTCGAGGCTGTTGTCGCGGCTTCCATCGTCTACGAAGATGACCTCCCACTGTTGCTTGAGATGCTTCAACGCTTTTTCGATCGCGTCATACAACAAGGGGAGGCTTGCCGCTTCATTGTAGACGGGGATCACAAGGGAGAGATTCATGGACGTTTCCTAAATAAGTACAGCACATCTTCGCATTGGGCGAGGTTTTCCATATCGAACGGGACAGGCTCGTAGCGCGGGTCGTTTTGGAAATCATCCAAGTTCGTGTTTGGATAACCCTTCCAAATAATAAAGTAATCGGCAGATTCCCGCCACTGCAAATCCATTTCATCGCTGAACAAGCCGAAGCGAAGCAAGCGTTCGGGGTCTCCCGCGCGGACGTAGCCCGCTCCCGCCGTGATCTGCGGAGGGAAGAAGCGGACATCTTTTAAATAGAGCAACATGGCTATGTGCCTGCCGCTCCCTTTCCAATAGATCAAACTATCTGGGGGAGATCGCGTCGGCGAGGAGCGCGTCCTGCCTGTTCGTAATGCGTAGAGGAAGTTCGTTGAGCATGGCGTGGCGTACGTCCCTGCGTTGGCGGCGGGAGGAGATCACGCCGATGAGGAGAAACAGGTTGAGGGTCGCGAGAGAAGCGTTTTTTGTCCCGTCCATTTTTTGATGGAGGGGTAAATCGTTGAGCGGTCAATAACAAATCAAGAGAACGATTCCGCAAGCGCGCCTGTGAATGCCGCGCCGACGCGTTTGAACATCGAGCGGCAAGTTGAAGATGTATGTGAGCACTTCGCCCAACGACGCGAACGTGAATTGGCCGCGCTATTCACGCGCGGAAATTAGTCGCCGCCAGCGCCCACTCGCCTGTGCGTTGGAAATAATAAGAGCCGAAGCCCGCCGCGAAGAGTAATAACACAACGATGAGAAGCGCGCGGCGGAGAGTCGAGTCGCTGATGCCGTTGGAAAAAGACGATGACGATGAATAAAGATCCCGCAACGGAATAAAACATTTGATACGGCGAAAAACATTGGATGCAAAATTGATTGAAGAGCGAACCCCACGTGTGCATGAGGAATAACGAGAGGAACGACAAGGCAAGAAGGTGAGTCTTGATTATTCCTTCCATTTCCAGTTTTGATGGGAAGAGAATCAACGCGCCCGCGAATCCGCACAAAATAAAGAAATGATGTTGAATGCCGATGGCAACGGACTGGATGCGGCTCAAGTTGCCGATCTCAAAGGCATCGTAGCCGAACACGGCAAACGGGCGAATAATCCAGAAAGGGAGTAAACGATTCGGGTAACCACAGCTGATACAACTGCATGATATTGGGCCAATAGAGGATGTGAAAGAGGATGAAAAGCGCCGCGCTTGAAGCCAGCGACCATGCGCCCGCTTTTTTTCCATGTTGCCAAAAAATGTACAGCACGAACAGGGAAGAAAACGACCATGTTCTGCCGCGTCATCACGATGAGCACGGACAGCAACGAAGCAATGATCAATTGCCAAAACGGACGTTTCTCGCCAAGTATGCAAACAAAAACCCACGTGAGCATACAAGCGACCAGTCCCTGCGATAATGCCTGACTATAAATTGATGTGTTTGCATCGGAAAGCGCAAAGACCCACATAGCTACCACCGCCCAATTTTTTCCGCCCAGGCGATTCGCCAGAATCCACACACCAGCCAGCATGAGGAAACTGACCGCAAGCGCGAAGTAACGCGCCTCGCGCAGACCCGCCCCAAACCAATATTGAATGTACCCGGGAATCAAAAAGGCAAGCGGCGCTTTGTTGGTCCAGTAACCGTAATCTTCAAAAGGAGAAAATTCACCGCGGGCGAAGACAAGCCCCTTGAACAAATATGCGCCTTCATCGCCGATGGAGAGGGACGAGTGAGCGAAATACAACGACCGCGCCACATAGAGAAGCGCCCCCAACAATGTGACGATCTCGATGAGCGGAAGTTTTCTTTTGGAATTCATTAAACTTTATTCGTAAAAATCAAAAATCTTTGTTGGACGCAGACACTTGCACCGAGCGCAAGTGTGGTGTAAACGCTGACCCACGCTGATTCGAAAAGAAAAATCTGCGTTTTTCTGCGTTCATCAGCGTCCCGATTTGATTTCGGATAGAGTCAATTTATTGCCAACTATTTGCCATTCAGCCGCTTGATGTCGGCGTCCACCATCATCGTGACAAGTTCCTTGAAAGTGACGGATGGTTCCCAGCCCAGCGTGGCGCGCGCCTTCGTTGGATCGGAGATCAGCAGGTCCACTTCGGCGGGACGATAAAAGCGCTCGTCTTGCACGACATGCTCTTTATAATCCAACCCCGCGTGACCGAAAGCGATCTCGCAAAACTCGCGCACCGAATGAGTCTCTCCCATGCCGATGACGAAGTTATCAGGTTCGTCTTGTTGCAACATACGCCACATGGCTTCAACATAATCGCCCGCGTAGCCCCAATCGCGCTGCGACTCAAGGTTGCCGAGGCGGAGTTCCTTCGCCAGTCCGAGTTTGATGCGCGCGACGCCGTCCGCGATCTTGCGGGTGACGAATTCCAATCCGCGGCGCGGACTCTCGTGATTGAACAAGATCCCCGATACCGCGAACATGTTGAACGACTCGCGATAATTCACTGTGATCCAATGCCCGTACACTTTCGCCACACCATACGGACTGCGCGGATAGAACGGCGTCTCTTCGCTTTGCGGCACTTCGAGAACCTTGCCATACATCTCGCTCGACGACGCTTGATAAAAACGAATCTTCGGGTTGATGAAGCGGATCGCCTCTAACATGCGCGTCACACCGAGCGCGGTGATCTCACCCGTTAACGCCGGTTGATTCCACGAGGTTGGCACGAACGATTGCGCAGCGAGGTTGTACACTTCGGTCGGCTTGTATTCTTCGAGGAACGAAAGCAGGGAACCTTGGTCGTGCAAGTCGCCTTGCACGACGGTGATGTCATCTAATAAATGATTGATGCGTTCGTAGGTCATCGTGCTCGAACGACGCGCCACGCCGATCACGCGGTAGCCTTTGGCAAGCAACAACTCCGCGAGATACGACCCGTCTTGACCTGTGATGCCTGTAATGAGGGCGGTGGACATGGAATCTCCTAATCCAAAATTCAGTGACTGAATTATAACCGATAAAACGTCCCGTAGGTTTTTTGAACGGTCAAGATTCGTGAGGCATCCTGCGGGACGATTCAGAACCACGCCTTTTATCCAGCCACCAGCCGCCGACAAGGATCGCCCCCCACAGCCCGACGATCAACGCGATCATCACCGCGAACGGCAATTGTCCGCCCACATAAAAATATCGGCTCGCGTACCATTGCGTGAAGATCAAAATGAAAACAACTTCACATGCGATCACGCGAACAAACCACGCGTTGCGAGTCTCGCGCCACCAAACCCAGACATAGCCCGCGACGAGCGCCTGCCACATGAACATGATCGTCCGATAGCGCGGATTGTCCCACTGGTCGCCTCCGCCTCGAAGAGCGGCGAGCAGGATCCACGTCCAGACGAGAAGCGAGAGCCAGATGAAGATGCTTCGGCTGGACGCAACGCGATTCCCTTCGACGGGCGGGCTTGACCCGGCTTTCGTCGAAAGAATCAACAGGGGAAGCAGGGCGTACCAGCCGAGCGCGCGCAACACGTAGATGATCTTCCAAATCGGGAGCGTCGGCACGACGAGCGTGGCAGGCAACACGGGTTGAAGAATCCCGTACGTGACCACAAAGGGAAGGCGCGCGCCTTCGGGCATTTCATCGAATAATTTTTGCACCCAGCCCGATTCGCGTTCGATCTGATAGACATTCCATTTGACCGAAAGTTGAATCCAATCGTTCAGCACCGACATCGGCGAGGTTGTGTCGAACACGCCTTTGCGATTGAGCGACGACGACAACGCGAACAAGCCGACGAGGAACACGAGCGCGAAGATAATGACTGGCTTCCATGAGATGTTCGCGCGTTCGCGCGAGAAGAACATCCAGCCTGCGAAGAGGATCAATGTGAACACGGCTACTGCGGGAGAGAAGAGCAACATGCCGACGAGGCTGAGCGCAATTGCAACAATCGCTGGGTGCGGCGTTGGGCGGGGAGACCCCGCCCAACTTCGCCATTCAACAAATCCCCAAAACGCGATCGCGGAGAGGGACATCAAATACGGCTCACGCATCGCAGACCCGCCCAACAAAACGGATTCGGGATACAACGCGAAAATCCACGCGGATGCCCACGCGACTTTTTCGCCGAAGACTTGATTCGTCGCCCTCCACAAAAATGGAACTCCCAACGCGGCGATGAATGCCGCAAGCAACACCATCATCAACGGACGATGCATGTCGGGCGAGAGGTAGCGATAGATCAACGCGCTGAATGCGAGTAGTCCGCCGTATTGATCGTAGGAATAGTCGCCGCCGAACGCGTCGTAGATGGGCGTGTCAGAGGTCGCTAATTTCCACGCCTGTTCGTCGCGCCGATGCGCGTCAGTGAAAACGTAGCCCGCTTGACCGTCGCTTGAATTGGAGTATCCATACACGGGAAGCAATGTATATGTAGCAACTCCGCCTGCTAAGCGAAGGATGAACGCGGGTAATCATGAGCGCAAGTTTACGTCCGCCGTTGACCATGAGTGAGAGGCTTTGAGGGAGGGTCAAAGAAAGAAGAGAGAGGAAAGAAGATCGAGCCAACACTCCGCCTTGGAGAGAAGCGAGCGCCGCGCCAAAGAGAAGCGAGAGTGGGAGAATCCAAAGGATGTCAGTTTTTTTGATATTCATGCGGATTGATTGTACCGTAGACGATTGCCGTTTCAGAGATTGGGAATATAATCCCGTCATGCCCAACGACCACCCTGTTCTTGAATTACGTGTCGCCTTCACCGTGCAAGACTTCGAACGCGCAGTGAAATTCTACTGCGATGGACTCGGCATCGAACCTGCCGCTATCTGGAACAACGGAGATGGTCACGCGCTGGTGTTGGACATGGGACGCGCCACCCTCGAACTCTTCGATGAAGCGCAAGCCGAGACGATTGACTCGCTCGAAGCGGGGAAACGCCTCAGCGGACAGATCCGCTTTGCCCTGCAAGTGCCCGACCTCCACGCTGCCATGGACAAACTCCTCGCCCACGGCGCGACCCTCGTCCACGAGCCAGTGATGACTCCATGGGGCGATTACAACGCCCGCTTGCAAGACCCCGATGGGATGCAGATTACGTTGTTTCAGGTGATGGATGCGAGTTCGCCAGCATAAAGGCTACAGGCTCACAGAGTTGGAAAATGAGATAGAAAGACTCGGGGTTGAAATCAAGATAAATAAATTCACCAATATATTTTTCTTTCTTGTTGGCAACGAAGGTATAATTTAGCACACAAGGACTATACAGTCAGATTACTCATAACGATAGTTAGCTATTGGTTTAGCAACAGTGGCAGATGTCAGATGAAGAATCATAGACTTAATCCCGGCATAGCGATCATCGCCCTCAGCGTTATTAGTTTTTTAGGCACGCTTCTCTTCTTCAGATTCCAAGAAGTATTTTATGAACTTTACTCCCCTAATGTTACTCTGTTCGGATCAATAGTTTCCCTGCTACTGTTACTAGGGCTTTGTTACATAAGCGCAAGGATAATTTTGTGGGCGTATTACAAGATACAAACGCCGCAACACTCCACGCGGATAATGGTTTACGGCTTTCTAATTTCCGTATCGAGTATTCTTTGGAGTATGTGGGTAGGCTTCCAACAATCTCAACTTCTACTGGCTGTAATCCCAGACCTTCCATTGCCAACAGGATATATCAATTTTTTCATGATAGGATTCAAGCCTGTATTTTTTACGTGCGCAATCATTACTGTCGTTCTGCTCTGGGTCGCGCGGTGGAGGAAGCGAAACAATGGAACAGCCATCTCAGGTAACAAAACTAAATGGATGGATGCTCTTTTGATAATGTCTACCTTTGTCGTCTTATTCTTTTTCATAAGAAGTGTGTTCAGATTCTTAATTCTTACAATATCGATTTGGTCTATTGGTCAAAGGTAAGGGCTGGTTTACGTAAACAAGAAATATCTGCACAACTAAATTACAGTTAACAAGACACGTTGCGAACTTAGTTTTAACGCACATCGTTATGTAATCCCTCCAACATTCCTCCTCTCTCTTCACCCACGAAAACCGTTCCGCATCTTTCCTCGCCTGAGCGCCCAAAACACAAGCATTCAGGCTTTTGCCCTTGCTGATTCACCGAAAAGGGTGTATCTTTATTGTAGACACACAAGGAGATACGATATGCTTACCAAAATTCAGAAGTGGGGCAACAGCCTCGCACTGCGGATTCCGAAAACGTTCGCGCTGGATGCCAACCTGGAGAACGATTCCACGGTTGAAATTTCGCTTGTGGACGGGAAGATCGTCGTTAAACCAATCAGCGCCCCGCAATGGACGTTGGATGAATTGCTGGCAGGTATCAACAAAAACAACCTTCATCAAGAAGTTGACAGCGGCGTATCAGTAGGGAATGAAGTTTGGTGAGATCATGGGGTACATTCCGAATCGCGGCGACATCGTTTGGATCACATTCAATCCACAGGCAGGGCACGAACAGGCGGGACGACGTCCTGCATTAGTTTTATCTCCAGCGGCGTATAACGGGAAGGTTGGGCTGGCAATCCTTTGTCCGATCACAAGTCAAATCAAAGGTTATCCATTTGAAGTGTTGATCCCCGAAG
>JAXLVX010000033.1:0-35720 GCA_046328795.1 Anaerolineales bacterium
TGGGCTTTCGATGATCTACATCACGCATGACCTGTCAACGGTGAAATATTTTTCAGCGCGAATTTTTGTGATGTACGCGGGTAATTTAATCGAGAAGGCAGATACGCGCCGTTTGTTGGAGAATCCGTTACACCCATACACGCACGCGCTGCTCGCCGCCACGTCCGACCCTGATTTTCGCAACGCCGAATCGTTCAAGGAGTTGCCGCCCGGCGAGCCGCCGAGTTTGGTGAACCCGCCCAAAGGATGCCGCTTTCATCCTCGCTGTGCGAAAGCCATCGCCGGGTTGTGCGATGAAAAAGAGCCGTTGGATTTCGAGCCTGAGCCAAATCATTTTGTGGCTTGCTGGTTGTATCAATAGATTAACCGCAAAGCCCGCTAAGAACGCCAAGAAAAAATAAAAGCATTTCTTTGCGAACTTTGCGCTCTTAGCGGTTGAAAGAATGGATGAGCCTTATGAAAAATTCCCGCTTCCTTCTCAGTCTCGGTGTGGCGCTGATGATCCTCGGTATCGTCCTGCCGTTTTTGATGATCATCCATGTATTGGAATCTACATTCTTCTTGAACTTCTTTTCATGGGGCGCGTCGGTGACCGGGCTAATGTTCGGGACTCTCGGCTTTGCGCTGTATTCACGAATGCGGAAAAATTAACGACAAAAAAGCGATGCAACTCTGCATCGCTTTTTTGTTTATTCGAAAGCCTTGTTACTTCAACGTGTGAAGGAACGAGATCACCTGCCAGATCTGGTCTTCGGTCAGGATTCCCGCCCACGGCGCCATCGAAGTGCCGGGCTTGCCGGTATTTATGCGCCAGAAGAGAAAGTCATCGCTAACGGTCGGCACAAACTCAGATAATTTCTTCGGTTTGGGGTCGAGCGCCGCGCCTGCAGGACCGTCTCCGTGACCTTGCGGACCATGGCACGGCGCGCAGTTGACTTCAAATATCTTTGCGCCATCAGCCGCCGCATCGGGACCAAAGGGGTTGGTCTTACCGGCGAATTCTGCCGGAACAGGCTCAAGCGTGGGTGTAGCGGCTGCAGATTTCCCGCATGCTGTCAGGATCACCGCGCTAAGCACGAACAACACGAACAAATTTTTCTTCATCTTCATTCCTCCGGAATGGTAAATTTATGGACAAAGTGTATCAGAATTGAGCGGGGCGAGGAAAGTGACAATCGTTACTAGCCCGGTATGACCATTGTCAATACGTTGGGGCGGCGCGCGATCTTGAAGAGGGCGAATCAGGCGTCAATGGGGCGCAAGAATCGAAAATCCATCTTAAAGAGAGGGAATACCCAAACTGACGTATGTCATGACGTATCCTGTGACATTCATCACATTTCTTTTACTTCTTAGAATGCTATCATGTTGCAAATCTTTAGGTTTTGAAGCAGTATCTTCATATATAAAGGAGAATGCCATGTCTAAGAAGGAAAAGCAAGAGACTGAGCCGATGTCGCTGGGTCAGAAGATATTCGATAATATCTGGCTGTTGTTCCTGCTCTCATTGCTCATCAGCACATTGATCTACAACGTGTGGGGAATTTCGAATCTGTTGAGCGTCCCCCCGGCGCCCTAGCCGAATTTCACAAAAGGAGAATATCAATCATGTTAGCGCCTGAACAAAATTGGTGGAAGCCGATGGGCCGCCTCGAGAAGACATGGCTCACTGTGGCTCTCGTTTGGTGCATCTTTCTGACCGTGATGATGCCGCTCTGGTATTACATGGGCAAGCAAAATGTGCCCGCGGAAACATACCGCACCACGCCCCAGCAATACGCCGCCACGGTGAACGAATTTGTAGCGCAATATCAAGTGGGGGAGGAGAACAGCGTTCCGGTGGTTGCCCCGCCTCCCGGCAGCGACGTGTACATTCGCGCCAGCGCGTGGCAGTGGTATCCCATCTTGCAATTGGAAAAAGGGAAAGAATACCGCCTGCATATTTCCTCCATGGATTATGCGCACGGCTTTTCACTTCAGCCTGTGAATATCAACCTCGAAGTCTTGCCGGGCTACGATTATGTGGCAACGATCACGCCGACCACTTCCGGCGAGTTCACCATCGTTTGCAATGAATATTGTTATCTTGGTCACCACACCATGGTGGGCAAGGTCATCGTGAAATAGGAGAAGATGCAATGGCAACTCTTGCCCCTACATTTCCATGGGCGAAGGACTCGAAGGACGATTACCGCACTTGCCCGGTCCTCACCCTGAAAGTGGACATGCACGCGGAACGGCTGATCATCGCTAACGCGGTGATGGCGGTCGTCACGCTGACCATCGGCGGACTCGCCGCGCTGTTGATCGCGCTCACGCGCTGGCAGGCGGTTCATCTGCTCGACGCGACCTGGTTCTACCGCTTGCTTACCCTCCACGGCATTGACATGCTCATCGCATGGATGGTGTTTTTTGAGATCGCAGGCTTGCACTTCGGTTCGACCGTGCTGTTGAATGCGAGGCACGCCGCGCCAAAAGCCGCCTGGCTCGGTTTCATCCTCATGACGGTCGGCGGGTTGATGGCAAACGTCGTTGTGCTGGTTGACCCGAGGAATACGGTGGCGTATACAGCCTATTTGCCGCTCAAAGCCAGCCCGGCGTTCTATCTCAGTTATATTTTGTTCGCAGTCGGAGCGTTGATCGCGGTCATCACGTTCTTCATCAATATCGTGGTTGCCAAACGCGAAAAACGGTTTGAAGGTTCTTTGCCCCTTGTTGCCTTTGGTTTGCTGACAGCCGCGATCTTGGCAACCTATACTCTCCTTCAAGGCGCGGCGGCGGTAGTGCCGGCGTTCCTCTGGTCGTTGGGCGTCCTTCCTAGTTTCGATCCGGGCATCTACCGCAACTTCTTCTGGGGGTTCGGGCATCCCGCCCAGCAAGTGAATCTCGCGGCGATGATCTCCATCTGGTATTCGCTCGCTCAGATCACTGTGGGTATTCGCCCGGTCAATGAAAAGTTCTCGCGCCTTGCGTTCGTGTTGTACCTGTTCTTCATTAACTTGGGTTCGGCTCACCACTTGTTGGTGGACCCGGGTCTGTCGTTCGCGTGGAAAGCGGTCAATACTTCATACGCCATGTACCTCGCCGTGCTTGGTTCGATGATGCACGCATTCTCCATCCCCGCCGCGTTGGAAGTTGCTCTGCGCGCCAAAGGTTATCGAAAAGGACTATTCGGCTGGCTCCGTAATGCCCCATGGGGCGAACCGGGCTTTGCCGCATTGGTCGTTTCCATGGTTATGTTCGGCTGGATTGGCGGAGTGACCGGCGTTGTCATCGGCACCGAGCAGATCAACCTGTTGGTTCACAACACGTTGCGCTTGCCGGGTCACTTCCATGCCACCGTGGTATCCGGAACGACAACCGCCTTCATGGGCTTCACGTACTATGTGATCCCGCTGATCTTCCGCAAGGAACTCAAACTCAAGAAGTGGGCGGTCTGGCAGCCTTACGTGTTTGGCGGCGGCATGCTCCTTGTTTCTCTCGGCATGATCGTCAGCGGTTTGCAAGGCGTTGCGCGCCGCAACTGGGATATCACCTTCGCCGGCGTCGTCCCTGGCACCATCGAATTATCGCTTGCCGTCTTTGGTATCGGCGCGATCATCGCGGTCATCGGCGGCATTATGTTCGTCACCATTGTGCTGACCTCCATCCTCACCGGTCCGCGCCTTGAAGCGAACAAACTGCTCCTCGTCTCCGGCGATAACAACCCCGTGCTTGAATCCACGAAGTTGACCGAACACGATATGGAAAGCAAGCAAAACCAGCCAAGAGGTTCGTTCGTGCTGGTCATCGCCTTCCTCGTTTGGTTTGCGGTGTACTATCTGACAAATTGGTGGCTGCTCGGGCGCACGTGGTTCATCCGATAGTTTGACTCAAAAGACTTCGGAGATCGCAAGGTCTCCGAAGTCTTTCTTGGTTTATTTGTACATTTGCGGTAAACAATGTTGGCTTCGTTGCTATTGGGCTTGCTGGGAAGTCTTGGTCACTGCGTGGGGATGTGCAGCGCCGTTGTGATTCTCTTTGACCGCCAGCCCGTATTTCAAAACAAATTCGCATGGGCGCTCGCGCACGCCGGGCGCATTTCAACATATACCCTGCTCGGCTTATTATTCGGCGCGTTCGGCGAAGCGCTCGCCTCGCTCGATACATTTCAAGCCGCGCTCTCCATCCTCTTCGCGCTCGCTGCCTTTTACATGGCTTCCGCATTTATTGGATTAACCCCCTCGCCCGAACTTTTATTCTCCTCTTTGACTCAGCGTTGGGGACGCGCCATCCGCGCTTTCAAATCCGCTTCACTCCCGACTTCATATATGCTCGGCCTCCTCTGGGGACTCCTCCCGTGCGGCTTGGTCCTCACCGCGCTGGTGACGGCGATCGCGGCTAAGTCGGCTGTTTTTGGAGCGCTCAACATGCTCATCTTTGGCATTGCCACTGTTCCAAGTTTGCTCGCAGTGAAGTTGCTCGCCAACAAATCCAACTCGCGCATCTGGTCGCGCGGACTCGCCGCCCTCGTCATGATGCTTTTCGGCTTTCAATTCGCCATGCGCGGATTCGCCTCGCTCGGTCTTGTGAACCACTTCATGATCGGCGAAGTGATGTTGTGGTAGGAAACAGGTAGACACGTATAGACGTAAACACGGAAACAAGTACACAGGTAGACAAGGAAACACGTAACTCGTATCTCGTGTCTCATAACTGTATCGCGCAATATCCAATGACCCTCGCAACCGCCATCCCCGCTACATCCCTCTCCACCTGCTCCCTCTGCGGGTTGACGACTCGTCATCCGCTCACCAACGAGCAAGGGGATGTATTCTGCTGTCCATCGTGCAGAGAAGTGGCGGCGTTGTTGGCTGAGGCTCCCGCGCAGTCTGCGGCGCAAGTTGCAAACGGCGGACATGCGGAGAATGTCACTCTCGATCTCAGCGGCATGTGGTGTTCCTCGTGCGCGTGGCTGGTGAGCGAAGGACTCAAACGCACAAAAGGCGTCGTCAATGCCGAGACAAGTTTTATTCAGGGGCAAACCAACATCACGTTTGACCCAGCAATTACGAATTACAAATTACTAAAAAGACGCGTCCAGTCCCTCGGCTATAAAGCGACTCTCCCCGACGAAAAACCCTACGATGAGGAAGATGCGTTCTTCACGAGTCTGCTCATCGGCGGCGTGATGGTTTTGCACGACATGATCGTGGGCGCGGGGATTTACGCGCGCGAAATTTTCAACTGGGCAACGCCCGAATCGCAGCCGCTCGTGGATTTCTTCCAAGTGATGATGATGGTCACAAGCATCCCCGTGCTGCTTCTGCTCGGCTTGCCGATCTTGCGCGCGGGCTTTGCGAGTTTGCTGCGCGGACAACCCAACATCCACACCCTCATCATGATCGGAACGTTTTCGGCGTTCGGCTTGTCCGTCCGCAATTTGATCGTGGGTCATGGCGGCTTGTATTTCGACACCGCCACCATGCTTATCTTTTTGGTTTCAGTGGGGCGCTGGCTCGAAATGCAGGCGCATAAATCGAGCAACACCGCGGTGATGAAATTGCTCGAACAAATTCCAGAAACCGCATTGGTTGTCACCGGTGAAGCCGATAAAGAAGTGAGCGTTGCCGATCTCAAGCCGGTATGCGCATCCGCGTTCGCCCCGGTGGACGATTTCCAGCGGATGGATTGATCGCGGCCGGCGAAGGCGATGTGGATGAATCGCTGTTGACCGGCGAACCCAAGCCGGCGACTCACCGCGAAGGCGACGCGGTCAAAGCGGGGACGATCAACCTCGACGGCAGTTTTGAAGTGATCGCCACCGCCGTCGGCGACTCGACCACCGCCCGGTCAGATCGGACGCCTGCTTCACGAGGCGTTGTGGGCGCGCTCTCCGCTCGAACGGACGGTGGATAAACTCTCCGCGTGGATGACGCCCGCCGCGTTGACTTCCGCCGCGATCGCATTCCTCGTGTGGACCAACATCGGCGGCGCGGAAAGAGGGTTGATCGTGGCGCTCTCGGTGTTGCTGATCGCTTGCCCGTGCGCGTTGGGGCTTGCCACACCGTTAACTCTTTGGCTCTCGCTCGAACGCGCGGCTGAATCGGGGTGATTCTTGCGAAGCGTCGCCGCCCTTGAACGACTGGCAAACGTGAAGCAAGTTTTCTTCGATAAAACGGGAACGCTGACTCAGTTGCCGATGAGAGTGCATGAAGTTTTTGTTGGCATGATTCCCAGACGATGAAGAAGAGGAAAGAAGAAAGAAGTTTCTCTCAAGTTTCGTTGCTTCCATTGAAAATGAATCCGAGCATCCATTGGCGAAGGCGGTCGTGGAGTTTGCCAAGTCAGAATCAAATTGAACTCGTCGAAGCCTGAATCGTTCAAAGCCATCCCCGCGTTTGGCGTTGTTGGTAAATTACCAATTACCAATTACCAAATTGTCATCGGCTCCTCCCGCCTCATGTCTGCCGAAGGGTTGGAGATGCCCGACGAAATCGGCGACCAAGCCCGCACGTGGAAAGAAGCGGGGCGCGTCGTCGTCTACGCGGGATGGGAGGGGCGTGCGCGGCATCCTGTCTCTCGATGAAACCATCCGCGCCGAATCGAAAGACGTGTTGGATCAATTGGCGCGCGCGGGTTGACTCTTGGTGTGTTGACAGGCGATGAACAAAGCGCGGGCGAACGCTGGGGAAAAGTTTTGGGAATCCCTGTGCAAGCCGCGCTGACGCCCGATGAAAAAATGAAGCGGCTCGCCGATAACGCCGCGATGGTTGGCGATGGGATTAACGATGGGCCCGCGCTCGCTTCGGCGGCGGTGGGCTTGGCGATGAATCATGGCGCGGATGTTGCTCGAAGCGCCTCTGACATTGTGTTGATGCGCGACGATTTGCGCGTGGTGCCGTGGCTGTTCGACCTCTCGCGCGAGGCGATGAAGCGTGTGAGGCAAAATCTCGGTTGGGCTGTGATCTATAACCTCGTCGGCGTTGCGCTGGCGATGGCTGGTTTGTTACAGCCTGTCTTTTCGGCATTGGCAATGGTGGTGAGCAGTATTTTTGTCACGTCGAATGCGATGAAGATGAATAAGTTTCCGTTATTGAACGAAGAAACTTCGGTGGTCGAATAACAGAACCACTGATAACAAAAGGAACCAATGACAAAAAAACTCTACACTGAACGGCGCTTTATGCGCGCGCTTGAAAAAGGTTGGATCTCGGTTGAGGGCGTTGTCAGCCGCTTCGCCAAATCGGATTTCAACCCGCTCCATCATCTCGGCACGCTGACGATCTTCATGCTGGTTGTGTTGATCGCCACCGGCGCATATCTGACTCTTTTCTATCGCCCCGGCGCGGAGGTGGCGTACGATACGGTGGCGAAGATCAGTTCCACTTGGTACGGTTCGTTGATCCGCAGTGTGCATCGCTACGCTTCCGATGCGATGATCATTCTCATCGTCCTGCACTTGTGCCGCATGTTTTTGGGCGACCGCTTCTGGGGTCCGCGCTGGCTGGCTTGGACGAGCGGCTGGATCATGCTGGCGATGGTGTGGCTGACCGGCACGTTCGGGTATTGGATGATCTGGGATGAGCGCGCCCAGTGGATGACCGAATTCATGATGAAAAACATCGCGGGCTATTCCGGTCTGACGTATATCTCGACCGACCTTGCCTCGCGCACGTTTTCGAACTTCGTCATCATTCTGTTCCTGCATTTGTTCGTTCCGCTCATTGCATTCTTTTTCATCAACATTCACAGCCTGCGCCTCTCCCGCGCCCGCTGGTGGACTCCGCGCTGGGCGGCGTTTCAAGCGCTGGTCGGGCTGATCGTGCTTTCGTTGATTCGACCCGCCATGTCGTACCAACCCGCCGATCTGGGCCGCATGGTGGAATCGGTGCCGGTGGATAGTTTGTATCTCGTCCTCCTGCCTCTGACCGATATGTGGGGCAACGTCATCTTTTGGGGATTGGCGATCCTTCTCGTGGGAAGCCTGTTTTTCCTCCCGTGGCTTGCCGCCGGACGCGACAATGGTCCCGCGATCGTGACCGACGCAAAATGCACGGGATGCACGTTGTGTTATACCGATTGCCCGTATGACGCGATCCGCATGGTGGAACGAAACGACGATTCGGGTTACCCGAAACTGGCGGTGGTGAACGCAAGTCAATGCACGGCGTGCGGCATTTGCGTGGGCGCGTGCCCGGTGGATGCGCTGGATCTGAAAGGCGGCTATAACGGCGAGCAGGTCTTTGGCGTGGTAAAAGGCGCGATGAAACGCGAAATAAAGGATGGGCATCCCGTCACGGTGTTGTTTGCCAGCCAGCGAACCCAAACGTTGGGCGGTTTGCCCGCGAAGTTAAACGTCAATGAGGAGAAAGCCTCCGTCGGCGTAACCGATTGGGGATCGAAGGATGAGGCGCGCGTTGTCACCGCGGTGTTGCCGAGTATTGGCGCGGTCAACATTGATTGGATCAAGACTCTGCCTAATGAAGGCGCGCGGGACGTTGTGCTTTTGTCGGCGCCGTACTATGACAATGTGAACCGCGAAGACGCCTATTCGATTCTGAATCGGTTAAACAATCGCCCCGCGTTGGTAGGGGAAGGTCTGCATTGGCTGGAAGCCACTCCGACCGACCCGCAACCTGTGGAAAAACTGCTCGATGATTTGCACAGCGAGACGGGTCAGAAAAATAAACCCCAGCCCATCCTGCCGGAGATCAAGCAACGCAACAAGCTTGTGCCGTCGCTGGTTGGCGCGTTATTGGGAACAATTTTATTGTTGGGATTGTTTGCGCTTGCCCTGCCGCTGGATGTTCGCACGGGAATGGCGGCGGCGGATGAATCCGCATTGCGCATCGCGGTGGATGCGAAGGGCAAAGTTGAACTTGCCGAAATCCCGGAAGGCATCACCTTGCCCGAAGGCGCCGACCCCGAAAAGATCTTCGGCGGCACGCATTATCCCATGAGCGTGCGCGTTGTGATTGACGGCGAAACCGTGTTCGAGGATGTCTTCAAGCCGACCGGCGTGAGCGGCAACGGACGCATCGCCGCTCTTAAGTTTCTTGAGATTGAATCTGGAACTCGCTACGTGGAGGTCTTCATCAAAGATGATTCGGATGAATTCCGTCTGGCGTTTTCAGGCGATGTGAATTTTGAAAAGGGAAAGGTGAGCGTTTTAGCATACGAGGAAAAGACGGATACGTTCGTGTTGAGATAAAGCCCCCCCTTTGTTGTTCTGCCTCTCGCAGACCTGACAGGTTTTTGAAAACCTGTCAGGTCTTTTTTATATCAAGCGGAAGGTTGTTTTTTCCGATACGCGATAAAGAACACGACGAGAATCAACGCCAACACAGCCAGCGGAAGCCACGTCAACAAGGCGCGTTGTTTGAGCGCGGAGAGGAACGGCTCTTTTGCCGCCGGGTCGGCTTGATACCATTTTTTATCGTATTCAGACGAGCCTTCTCCCAAACCATTGTAGTAGACATATCCGGTGTAGGGATAATATTGCAGGCTGTCGAACGGCGCCTCTTTATTGTTCACTACGAAGGAGCGGATGATTTGATAGCCCTCGCCGGGGTCGGCGGGCGCATCCACCGCGCCTTTGGAAAAATCGCCAAAAGCGAAGAAGTTTTGAGTCAATGCGGGATCGGAAATAGTCAAATCGCCGGTGATACCCGGTCCGCTGACGGTGATGTAGGTAAATTCCCCTTTGGCAAGCGCCGAGATCGAAGGAATTAGAACGAGCAGGGCGGCGAGGATCCATTTAATTTTTTTCATGGTAGATCTCCTTTGTATCCAATGCGCGGAAGCGGTGGATGAAATAGATGCCCAGCGCGAACAGCCCAACGGCTGTCGCTTGGTGGAGCAGGGCAATGACGATGTTCACGAACGACAGGATCGTGAGAACGCCGAGCGTGATCTGCAAAATGACCGCGCTGACGAGAAGGATGAGTCCGTTTTTGATTTCGACGTGATAGTTCTGTTTACGCGCCTTGTGATACATGACGAACGCCGCGATCAGCACGGCGAAGGCAAACCAGCGATGGATGAAGACAATGGTCTGCGGCATTTCAAATACGTTGATGAATGAGTTGAACAGATTCGGCGGGATGAGTTTGCCGAACATGAGGGGCCAGGTGCTGGAAACGTGACCGGCTTTGAGTCCGGCGGTCATGCCGCCATAGCTGATCTGCAGAATGAGCAAGCCGAAATATGTGAACGCAAGTTTAGATGGCAAAGACCATTTTGCTTTTTTGCCCGCCGCAGGAAATCCATAGTTGTGCCCGAACGCGGTCCACAACGCGAGACCAAACAGCGTGAGTGCAAGTAAGAGGTGAATCGTGAGATTGAAGTGGCTCACTGCGGGGCGGTCAACGAGTCCGCTGGCGACCATGATCCAGCCTGCGAAGGCTTGCGAGATGAACAACATGCCCATCAAGAAATAGATGCCGAACTCTTTCCAGGGGATGGCTTTCTTGAACAGGAAATAGAAAACCGGGATGGCGTAGATTAACCCGGCAAAGCGCGCGATGAAGCGGTGAATCCACTCGATATAGAAAATATATTGATATTCTTCGAGCGTCATCCCGGTATTGACTTTGATGTATTCAGGCGTTTGCTGGTACTTGGCGAATTCCTCCTGCCACGCTTGTTCGCCGATGGGTGGGACCGTTCCGCTGATGGGATTCCATTCGACGATGGAAAGACCGGAGCGTGTGAGGCGGACGAATCCGCCGAAGACGACGAGAAACGCCACGACGAAGGCGAAAACGTACAGCCATTTCATCACGGCGCGGTTTTGGGTTTGAGGCATCTTTGCCCCTCCGATGTGAGAGTATTATAAAGCGAGGCGCTTTGCGTATCTCGCTTTACGAGGCGCGATTATAGCATCGGCGAGTGAGAGGCTGATGAGCAATAAAAAAGCCAACCTGAAGATCGGTTGGCTGAAGATGTGTATATCAGTGGCTGATAACTTTTTTCACTGTTGTATCTGACTCAAAAGTTGACGATATTGCTCCGAATTCGCCGGGTTGAGCAGGAGGATCTGGTTGATGACCACCATCGCCTCTTCCTTCTTGCCGGTGTTCAAAAGCGAATCGGCAAGCGTATCGAGTTCTTTCACGGCATCTTCGACGCGCCCGGCTTGTTGATATGCCGATGCCAGCGCGCGCTTGAGAATCGGATCGTCGGGACGCTCGGTAAGCAGGTCTTCGAGGAAGGGGATCATTTGCGCGTCACGGTTGTTCGACTGCAAATAGGAAGAATAACTTTCGATCTCGGCGTTCGCTTGCGCGGGCTGACCCAGCTTGAAGCTGAGATCAATTAGATTTTTGCGAACAGGCTCATCGTCGGGGCGAAGCGTGCGGATCTGCTCGAAGACGCGAATGGCTTGCTTCCAATCCAATCTCTGCATGTCAATATCCGCCATGCGCTGCAGGATGTGAACGTTCCACGCGCGGTCGGCGTTCGACTGTTGGGCAACGCGCAGGGCGGTGGTGAAAGTTTTGCGCGCCATGTCGAGTTCGGCGAGGCGGTAATAAATATCGGAGAGTTCGATGTATTCACGGATGGCATCGTCTGCTTGACCGCGCGAAACGAGTTGCTCGATCAATTTCGTGCGCGCCGACATATCCATCGGCGCGAGTTGCACCACGCGCCTCAATATCTTTGACGATTGCGCCGATTCGCCGCGCACGTTGTATGCCTGCGCCACGGTCATGAACTTTGCGATGGCTTCCTGTGTGTGATTCTCGCGCACGAGCAGATCGCCCATCAATGTGTGAAGAGGCAAATACGTCGGAGCGGATGCGAGCGCGTAATACGCTTCTTCCATCGCAGTGCGATGCTGACCAGCCCGCGCCAGTTGATGCACGTGATTGATGGCTTCAAGCACCGCGCTCGATTGCGCCTGCATGATCACGTCTGCCAGCGGCATGGGCATGTCGCTTTCGTTCGTGCGCGCCATTTCCTCGCGCGCTTTGTGCAGATGATCGCGCCAATTTTTGCGCATGAGCATATCGTTGATGTTGTCGCACAATCGTTTGAGCGCCGCCTCATCGGTGACGGATGCCTGCGCCTCGATGAGCGGCTCGTACATCTGACGGATCTCATCGGACTGTTCGGACGGGGCAACGGCGGCGTCGGCGATCTTCAACGCTTCGAGGTATTCAATGGATGCGGGCCCGAGTCGTCCCATCTTCTGGTTGACTTGCCCCATCAGCAGACGCGCCCCCAGCGCGAAGTCGTTGTGCTTGACGGCGTGTTGCAATTGCCTCAGCGCCGATTCGTGCCGATCAATTTTCGAGCGGATCAACCCCAAGTCAAAATATAGCGCGGGATGATCGAAGCCCGCTTCGAGCGCGTGTTCGAGTTCTTCCGCGGCTTGCGCATCGTTGTCTTTGGTCTGCGCGTCAATCGCCTGTCCGAGATGCAGAACCACTTTCGTCTGCTCGGATTGTTGCATCGAAAGTTGACCGGTGCCGCGCATGAGGGCTTGCAGTCCGCGGCGCTGTTGAACGGACGCGCCGTCGTCGCTGGAGTATTCAAACAGAATTTCGGCGAGACGCGTCAGCGCGTTCTGCCGCGCTTCGGCGATGGGGTCGAGTCCCGAATCGGATTCTTTCTTGCGCGTGTCCAGTTGTTTCACTTGCGCCATCGCGATGGGACCCGTGCCGCCTTTGGGGCGCAGGGGTTTGGGGAGCAATTGCCCCGAGCGGAGGATCGTCTGCGCTTGTTTTGCCTCCGCGCTTTCGGGCTGGAGTTGTAAAGCCTTGTTGACGAGTTCGGCGGTCTTTTCCATGTTGCCCGTGCGCTGGACGAGGCTCGCTACATTGAGATATTCCACAACCGCTTGAGGCTTGTGACCGAGGCGTTCGTGCGCAAGCGCGAGGCGCGAATGAGCGGCTAGATTCTCCGGGTCGAGCGTGGTGACGCGCACCCAGTTCTCGATGGCTTTGTCTATGTCGCGCTGGTTGAGGAAGAGTTCGGCGGCGCGCGAGGCGGCTTCTACGGCTTCTTTGAGGTGACCGGTGCGCTCGAGCAGTTGGGCGAGTTTTTCCATCGGCACCGGGTCTTGCTGTGAAATTTGCGCGACGCGCTTGTAGGTTCTTAACGCCTCGTCAAATTCGCCGAGTTGGAACAGCGCCAGCCCGAGGCTGTTCAACGCCTTGGGCTGATCGGGCATTTCCTGCAATGCTTTGCGGTACGCCGACGCGGCTTTATTCCATTCCTGATCCCACGCGGCGGAATGTCCCTCGCTCATCGCTTTTTGGAAGAGTTCTTCGTTTCCGGGCATGTTTTGAATTATACCGTAGGGGCGGGAATGCACTATCCCTGCAATGGTTCTGTTTTTAAATACGAGGCGGCAAAGGACTCGAGGAAATTGTGAAGGTTCTATCCGATGAGTTTTGTTGCGTTGGCTTTGCCCGCACGGACGTTAACGTCCGTGCTATTCTACAAACCCCGCTAAAGCGGACTCGACCTTGGTTCCTTTGTAAACTTTGTGCCCTTTGTGTTTAAAAAGATTCAGATTACTTTCATCTCTCCCCAATTTGCTCCGTACCGCGCCTCGGTGGAGAGGGGAATGTCCAACAGATAAGCATTCGCCATCGTTTCTTTCACGACCTTTGCCGTTTTCTCCAACTCGTCTTTTGGACATTCCAACACAAGTTCATCGTGTACTTGCAAGAGCATCTTGCCGTTTAACTTTGCTTTTTTCAACGCGGGCGGGATCTTCAACATGGCGATCTTCATGATGTCTGCCGCCGTTCCTGAATTGGCGCGTTGATGGCTTCGCGTTCTTCGCGCGCTTTCATCTGTGGATTGGTCTTGCTCGGCAGAGCGGGAAATACCTTCGCCGCCCGAGGAGCGTTTCAACGTATCCCCCTGTTGCGCGGCTTGTTTGCGAATGCCATCGAGATATTTTTTCACGCCGGGAACTTCGTGAAATACGCCTTGACGAAATTCTCCGCTTCTGCCAGCGTGAGATCGGTGCCGCGCATCAGCCCAAACGCGGACATGCCAGGATTGTGACCGAAGTTGATCGCTTTCGGCGTGACGGCGCATATCTTTGGTCACCGCGTCGAGCGCGACGTTGTAAATTGCCGCGGCTGTGGTGGCGTGGATGTCCTCGTCGGCGCGGAAGGCGGCGAGCATCCCGTCATCCTGTGCCATGTGCGCCACGATGCGTAACTCGATCTGCGAGTAATCCACCGAAAGAAGGACATTGCCTTTGCCCGCGATGAATCCGTTGCGGACGCGGCGTCCCGTCTCGGTGCGAATCGGGATGTTCTGCAAGTTCGGGTTGTTCGAGGAGAGTCGCCCCGTCACCGCGCCGATCTGCGAATAGGATGTGTGCACGCGATTCGTTTTCGGATTGATGGCGGATGGCAGAGCGTCCACATGCTGACTTTATTTTCGAGAGTTCGCGCTGTTCGAGCACCCAATCCACAACGGGATGTTTGCCACTTAACTCGTCCAGAACGCCCGCGTCAGGAGTAATGTCCGCTGGCGGTTTTGTTGTTTTTATCGGGCGGTTCGAGTCCGAGCGTTTTGAACAGCACATCCGAAAGTTGTTGCGTGGAGTTGATGTTGAACGGCTTACCAACAGAATCAAATACCTTCTTCGGATCTGCGAAAGTCGTTTTGTCAACTCTTTATCCATCTCTGCAAAAATGGAAGATCGGAAAGCGAGATGCCTGTCATTTCCATGTTCGCTAGAACGGGCGGAGCGGCATGTCAATTTCTTCGAGCAATTTTTCGCCGTCCACTCGTTTGAGTTCTTTTCTTCGGAGCGGCATCAACCGCAACGTGGTTTCGGCGTCCGCCACCGCGTACGGCGCAACGGACTCGATCGCCACGTCTGCCATGCTGATCTGCTTTTTGCCCTTGCCGATCAACTCTTCGATGTGAGTCATCTCTTCGCCGAGTTTCACAAAAGGCGAGATTCAAGCCGAGACTGCGCGAGTGATGGTCAACGACGAATTCGGCGGAGCATCGTATCGAACGTGAGCGGCGAAACAACAAGTCCGTGCTGTGCCAGCACGATGTAATCGTATTTCGCGTTGTGCGCCACTTTTCCGATTTTGATTCGCCATCGGCGCTTCGAGCGCGGCGACAACTTTTTTCAACGGAAGATTTGTCCCCACATTGTGACCGATGGGGATGTAATAACCTTCACCTCTTAATCGCCAGCGAAATGTCGCCAACGATGTCCGCGCGCATTTCTTCCGTTGAAGTTGTTTCCGTGTCAAAGGAATAACCTTTGCCTTGTTCAACGCTTTGACAAGATCATCGAGTTTCGTTTCAGTGTCAACGATGCGGACTGTGATATTTGATTCTACTTTGGGAGACACAACCACCTGCGGCTCATTCGCAAACATGGACATCTGTCCGCTTGTCTTCACGCTGGGCGGAGACGAACAAGTCGTGAAAGCGGATGATACTGGTTGCCCAGTCACTTTTTCAAGCGTCTTCAACAACGTGCGGAATTCCATCTCTTTGAAGAACGCCCCTGACGCAGGGACGTCTAAATCTTGCGCCTTCGCGTGTTCCAGATTGAGTTCAATATCCAGGCCGGTTTTGATCTGCGCGAGCGTGTAACTGAGATAGGCGTTCTCTTTGTTCGCTTCGAGTTTTGTTTTCCAGCGTGCTTCCATCTTGTCAATGTTTTTGTAGATGCCGTCGAGCGTTTTATATTTTTCGAGCAGCGTAATCGCGGTCTTTTCGCCCACGCCTGCCACGCCGGGATGTTATCGACCTTGTCGCCGACGAGCGCTTTGTAATCCACCACTTGTTTCGGCGGCACGCCGGTTTTTGAGTCACATCTTCATCTCTGATGAATGGGCACCGGTCATCGCCCGCGAGATAGACCGCTGCGCGTTTGTCCACGAGTTGCAGAAGGTCGCGGTCGCCAGTAACGATCTTGACCTGAGTCCCTGCTCCGCGGCGATGCGCGCCACAGAGCCATATCGTCCGCTTCGTAGCCTTCGAGTTCAAGCGCGGAATGCTGAACGCGTCCACCATTTCGCGGATGCGCTTGATCTGTGGACGTAGGTCATCGGGCATTTTGTCGCGCGTGCCTTTGTATTCGGGGAAAATTTCATCGCGGAAAGTCTGCCCACATCGAACGCGACCGCTGAGATATTCAGGCTTCTCTTGTTCGATGATGCGAAGCAACTCGCGCGCGAATCCATAGATCTTCGCAGTGGGTTCGCCCTTCGATGCTTGCCAGCGCTGCTGACTTCCGCCGACAGCCGTCAATGCAAAATACATTCGATAAGCGCAGGCGCGTGTCCGTCAATGGCGTAGAGGGTGGGGCATGGGAGTAATTGCAAGGGTAATTGCGCTGATAGCCCTGAGCGACAGCGAAGGGCGTATCGAAACCACCAGTGCGTAAAACAATTTTGTTATATGACAACTTTTGAACATTGCTGGTTTCGATACGCTCGCAACGAGCGCTCGCTACTCAACCAGTGATGAAACAATCAAAAACAAAGCCCAGAGTGATTATACTCTGCGCTTGTCATTTTTAGAACACAATTTCCAATTATTGGCGGGCGTTTTTTGGATCCGAATATCCCTGACGTGTGCGCGTCTCTTTGATGTAATTCTTCACCAACTGCGGCGGATGAGGCTGCGTGCCGCCCATGATGAGATAACCCGGCGCCCAAAAATCACCGGATGGGTTTTCCTTTTTCAAACGCGGGAACTCAGCGAATATTTTTTCCGAAGTTTGCTGACGCATGATGCGCATGAGATAACCGGGCGAAGCCGATGGCGGAACGTTCGTTACCCACTGCATATATTCCGGGCGCACGGCAAGATATTCCAACCGCCAGCCGAATGCGATGCAAATTTGCGGCAGCCATTCCGAAAGCCGGTCCGAAACGTCGCCGATGAGGTGGTGCGAACTAAAACGCGGCACGAGCAGGCACGCGTACGTCAAATTATATAAGCCGGGCGTGATCGGTTCGAGCATCACGCGGCTTGCAACTTCAGTGATCGAGTGCGGGCGCGTTTCATCTAACTCGCCGGGCATCGGTCGGCGCACGGGCGTATCAGGTCGCGGGCGCGATCTCGACGGCATGGTCGCGTCGAAATCCTGCACAACATGCTCCACCGTTTCTTCGAGGCGTTGATCCGGCATGATCAATTCATCCACGCGAACGGCGGGCGAACTCTCGCGGCTGTATCCGTTCGAACGAGCGGGAGCCGAAGGGCGAGTCCCGATGACGTCTCGGCGGCAACGGATAAACCGTCGCATCGGGAGTCGGAGACGGGACGTCCGAAAGAATATCCGAGATCGAAGGGATGTCTTCCTCGTAGCCGTCATCCACAAATTGAGTCGGCGATTCATACGACGCGGAGGGCTGACTCGCCTGTGGCGGCATTGGCACAGCCTCAGCCTCCGAAAGCGACAGTGAATCCGCGAGTTTGCCAGCCTGCGAGCGGATGGTGCTGAACGGCGTTTCAGCGTCGAAGACGAGCGCCAGCACGACATCGTCGGCGAGGCGCGTGGCATACAGCATGTGTTCGGCTTTGGTGGCTTCGAGTCGCAAGAAGCGGAGCAGGTCGCTTCCTTTTTGTCCATCCCAGTGACGCGTGACCAACATGGCGAGTTCGTTCGCGGCGTTCTGTTCGAGTCCGCCGGCGTATGCCCACATGCGGTCGTTGCGGGTGATGAGCGCGGCTTGAGCGGACGATTCAAGCGTGAGGCGCGTGAGGTGCTGCGCGGCTTTTGTCACATCTTGCAGCCACGGCAGAGCGGGATCGCTTGTTTGCGTGTTGGCAGGTTGTGAGATGGGTTTGGAGAGGGGAGTGGAGTCTTGATTGAGCATAGTGATCAATTCCGGTAAATGATACGGTTTGCGCAGGAGAGTCCACGGGCGAATTTCGTCCAGCGCGGGTGGGATGTCATCATCTGAAAAGAGAGCCAGCCGCAAGTTTGGTTTGAGCGTGCGGAGGGCGCTTCCGATCTCCGCGACGGCGCGTTCTCCGAGGTTGAGGTCGAGGCAGGCGACGGATGGATTCGTCTCGTCTGCCCGCACAACCGCTTCAGACTTTCTACTGACCACATGAGCGCCAAAGCCTTCCTGCACCAGCCCCTGAAGCAGTACGCGCGCGAGAGAAACATCGCCAGTGACGAGCAAAAGGTTTTTTGCCATTGTTTTACCGCGAAGGCGCAAAGAATAGATCTCGTTCTTGCCTTCGTTGAGTAAAGTGTATCACGGCGGAGGCGAGGCGACAAGCGAGGCAAACGGGGGATTCTTGCGGTTTTGAAAGAGGTTGGAGGAGGGTAGAATTGTCTCAATGCACACCTCCGACTTCGACTACAACCTCCCCGAATCCTCCATCGCGCAGACGCCCGCCGAGCCGCGCGATTCGTCGCGCCTGTTGGTGTTGCATCGTGACAATGGAAAATTGGAGCATCGCATCTTCCGCGATGTGACGGATTACCTCAACGCAGGGGACTTGCTGGTGTTGAATCAGACGCGAGTCATCCCTGCGAGGATCTTTGCGCGCAAAGAAACTGGCGGGCGCGTGGAACTCTTGTTATTGCGCCGCCGCGATGAACTCACGTGGGAAGCATTGGTCGGCGGGAAAGGTCTGCGCGTAGGCAGATTGGCACAAATAGATGATGGACCAGAAGTTAAGATCATTGAGGAGTTGGACGGAGCGGAACGGTTGATTCAGTTTTCCGAACCCATCGAATCATATTTTTCCAAAGTGGGAAATGTGCCGCTTCCGCCGTATATTCATGAGAAATTGAACGACCCCGAACGCTATCAAACGGTCTACGCCAAGGAGCCCGGTTCCGCCGCCGCGCCGACGGCTGGACTCCACTTCACGCCGCGTTTGCTGGAGGAGTTGCAGGTCAAAGGCGTGCGAGTCGCGTATGTCACATTGCATGTCGGCTTGGATACGTTCGCGCCGGTGAATGAAGAGGATCCCGAAGAACACAATATCCATTCGGAGTGGTGTGAGTTGACTCAAGAAACTGCGGACGCGATCAATGAAACTAGGGTAAGAGGCGGCAGGGTGATCGCGGTGGGAACAACATCGGTGAGAACATTGGAGTCGGCGGCAGTAGGACAAGATGGCATCTTGTCCTACATCGGATCAACATCCCTCTACGTCCTCCCGGGCTACCATTTCAAAATTGTGGACGCGATGATCACCAACTTTCACTTGCCGAAGTCCACCTTGCTAATGCTAGTCAGCGCGTTCGCGGGTCGCGAGCGGATTCTCGAAACGTATGCAACTGCGATCAGCGAAGGTTACCACTTCTATTCGTTTGGCGACGCGATGCTGATCTTATAGTCGGTGGTTTGTTCATTTTTGGCGCGGTAACGAGGCGGACATCGTCGGTCCGGTCATTCAGTATACGATTGCCCATATGTTCGCCATAAGCCAACAGTTCGGGTGATTTGCTGTAATCGTCAACTGCGATGGGTTTTTCGAGGTCAATTTGATAGCGGCGAAAGTCCAGATCGGGATACATTGTTTTCACCAGAATTACCTGCTGGTCGCTTGCATCTTGTGAATGAGTTTCAAGAACTTTCGGCAGCCATTGAATTGCGCTGTACTGATCAGGTTCGCCCACTTTGATGTGTTCGGGAGGACGGCCAGTGCCGAGGCTAATGAGCGTAGTCTCGCTATGCTTCCATTGCAGAACGTGAGTCAGTTCGTAGGCGGCTAAGAAGCATGGGTTGTCGTACGAACCGATTCCCCCGTCAGTGAAGCGACCATCTAAGACCGGGAAATAAGTAGGCGCGGCGGAAGAGGCTAGCACAGCGTCTACCACACTCCAACTCTGATACTCTTTATCCCAAGATTTGATAAAACGCGTTCGGTTCGAAACGAGGTCATAGGTGGTTGTTACCAGCGCGGTCGAGGGGAAGGCGTTCCACAGATCGCCGAGAGTCTTACCTTGCGCTATTTCCCCAAACTGCTTGATGAGCGGTTCGCGCGAATAACGATAACCGCGAAAGAGCCACATCATTGTCCAGAGCGATTTGCGAAACAATACCGGGCACAGGTTGAGATAGAGTTGAAGCAGAGTTGTCGCGTCTGCTCCGCTGGCGATACCCGCCGCCAGCATCGAACCCGTTGACGTTCCGGCGCACAACCGGAAGATCTGATGTACCGATCTGCCGACCTCAGCCTCCAGCATGGTTAAGGCTTTGGCTGGGATGATGCCGCGCACGCCACCGCCGTCAATTGCAATAGCAACGTTTTTACGCAAAGGCTTCATGTCGGCTCCTGATACAATCGAAGATATGAAACTTGATGAGTTGAATGCCGAGATTATAACCTGCCGAAAATGCCCGCGATTGGTAGCGTGGCGCGAGGAAGTTGCGCGTGTCAAACGCAAGGCGTATCGAGATCAGGAATATTGGGGCAAGCCGGTGCCGGGATTTGGCGACCCGAACGCGCGTGTCCTCGTCGTGGGACTCGCCCCGGGTGCGCACGGCTCAAACCGCACGGGACGCCAATTCACGGGCGACGCATCGGGCGGGTTTTTGTATCCGGCGTTGTACCGGGCTGGGTTTGCGAATCAGGCTGAAGCAGAGTCAAGAGACGATAGTCTTCGTCTCAAAGATATGTACATTACAGCATCCGCCCGATGCGCTCCGCCGGATAACAAGCCGAGTCCCGAAGAGTTGAATAACTGTCAGCCGTATCTCGAACGCGAGATCGAAATTTTGAAACCAAAGGTGATCGTTTGTTTGGGGCGGATTGCGTTCGAGCGGATTTTGAAAATATATTCCATCCGAAATTCTGCATGGAAATTTTCTCACGGCGCTGTGTTTGAACTGACGACTGATCACTGGTTACTTTGTTCGTATCACCCCAGCCAGCAAAACACGTTGACGGGAAGATTGACCGTGAAAATGTTCGACGAGATTTGGAAGAAGGCGAGAGAATTGTTGAAACAGACTTCTTGTGAAAGTCATCTTTGCCACAGAGACGGAGAAGCGATGAGTTTTAAGAACTTTCTCAAAGATCTCTGTGACTCTGTGGCTGAGCAAGAAAATCTTATCCAAGCGGTCAAGCGAAAATCGTAATAGATGAATTGCCCGCGTCATCCAACTGACATATATCGGACAAATCGCATTCCTCGCTCAGGCGAAACATCGTTAGCGGGCGGGCGGATTTTTGAATCGCTTGCAAAGCATCAACGAGCCGCTCCGCATCGCATTGCTTGAAACGCCGCAGGCTTTGAGTTGAATTCATCGCAAAGTCGTTGGCAAGGTGGGAGAGTTCATGAAGACGCGCCTGCAAAACTATAAGCCTTTTGTGGACGTTGTTCCCGCGCGCAAGAAAAACCCGCGTTCAGTCCCGATGACCCTGAGATCGTCAAGCCGTTGTTGAATGCGAACATGATTCATGGTACCGGGCAGTCCCACGTATGCGATCCGCAATTTGCAGGGATCAACGTGGGATGTGATCCGCGCCCGCCACCGCCTCGGCGCCACGTTGATCTTTGCCTCCGCCGCCACGATCTCCATCGGCGCCTACGCGCCGTATGAGATTTACAAAGTGGCCGCTATCGCCCACGCGGTGGACGGCTTGAACTTCTTCGGCGATTTCGGTTTGCACATCTCGTTCATCCCGCACTGGAACAACGCCGAAGGCGGCGCGGACCTCGACACCAGCCGTTGTTTCATCGGCATGGATCGTTTCGCCGAATGGTGCGATCTTGTCCCTGTGGAGAATCAAACCATCGGTTTAGATGAACACACCGGTCTCATCGTGGACATCGAGTCCGGTCAATGCGAGGTGAGCGGAGTGAGCAGCGTTTCCATCGTCCGCGAATGTGACCCGGAGATGTACCCGGCAGGCTCAAAATTTAAACTCAGCGAGTTGGGCGACGTGAAGATCCCCAGCCCTCTTGAAAAAGATATTCCGCCTCACGTGTGGGAAATGGTCGTCAACGCGACGCGCTTTGAAGAAGATAAACCATCGGATGAATTGATCGCGCTCGCAGAGGAACGCCTCGCCGCGCGAGCGAATAAAAATTGGGCGGAGTCTGATCGTCTGCGCGACCGAATATCCGAGCTAGGGTGGACGGTGCAAGATGCGAAAGATAGTTATAAACTAGTGAAGTCATAAAAGTAGGTCACGCTTCAAGCGTGACCTACTTCGCATAATGGGATAAAATAATTTTGCAATTTTGAATAAGGAGCCTCCCATGCGCGCAGTAGACATCATCATCAAAAAACGCGACAAGATCGAACTTACCCGCGAAGAGATCGAATTTTTTATAAAGGGATTTGTGTCGGGCGATGTGCCGGATTATCAAGCGGCGTCGTTCGCCATGGCGGTTATGCTCAACGACATGACCCCGCGCGAGACCACCGACCTCACGCTGGCGATGGCGTACTCCGGCGACACGCTCGATCTGAGCGACGTGGTTGACCTCGCCGTAGACAAACATTCCTCTGGCGGCGTTGGCGATAAGACCAGCATCACGGTTCTTCCCACCGTTGCGGCGTGCGGATTGCCCGTCGGCAAAATGTCGGGGCGCGGGTTGGGCTTCAGCGGCGGCACGCTCGATAAACTCGAATCGATCCCCGGCTACCGCGTGGATTTGACCACCGAAGAATTCAAAAAACAACTCAAAGAGATCGGCGCGGTGCTGACCGGTCAGTCGCTCGCGCTGGCTCCGGCGGATGGAAAACTCTACGCCCTGCGCGACGTGACGGGAACCGTCCCCTCGACGCCGTTGATCGCCTCCTCGATCATGAGCAAAAAGATCGCAGCTGGAGCGCAGGCGATCGTGTTGGATGTGAAGGTGGGACTCGGCGCGTTTATGACGAATCTTGACGAAGCGCGTGTTCTTGCGAAACTCATGATGGACATCGGCAGACTCGCCGGGCGCGAAGTGGTCGCGTTGCTTTCCGATATGAACCAACCGTTGGGTCATGCAGTCGGTAACTCGCTTGAAGTGGTCGAAGCGATTGACGCGTTGAAAGGCGGCGGACCGCACGACTTCCGCGAACATTGTTTGCATGTGTGCGCGCATTTACTCGTGATCGGAAAGCGGGCAAAAGATTTGAACGACGGGCGGGCCCAAGCCGAAAAAGCGCTGGCGAACGGCTCTGCCTTCGAGAAATTCCGCGCGTTGGTGAAGGCGCAAGGCGGTGACGTGTCCTACGTGGACGATACCTCCAAGTTCCCGCGCGCGAAATATGTCGAAGTGGTGGAGTCGCCGATGGAGGGGAGCATCTCCCAAGTCCATGCGCGAAGCGTGGGTGAGGCGTCGGTCATCCTCGGCGGCGGACGCGCGAAGAAATCCGATTCGATAGATCACGCGGTCGGCATCGTCGTCCATCACAAAGTCGGCGACAAAGTTCAAAAAGGCGAGCCGCTCTTCACCATCCATGCTGATGATGAGTCGAAATTGACGGAGGCTCGCCAAATGACTCTCGCCGGGCATACATTTAGTACGGATGTCGTCAAGCCGCTGCCGCTGTTTTATCACTGACGATTTTATGTTTGTGATTCCACCAGCCCCAGAGTGTACAGAAATGACCGAGTAAAAACTCATTTCCTCCGTGCGCCTGCGGCGAATTAAGGTGCGTTATAATAGCGAACAGGAGCAAAATGGTTCATGGCTAAAACAACCTTACGAGCGTACAACCGCGAAATCGAAAACATGTTGGACCGCGGCCAGTTGGACGAGGCTGTTTCTCATTGTCACCACATCCTGAAGACCTACCCCAAGAATCTTTCAACCTATCGCTTGCTCGGCAAAGCGTTCCTCGAAATGAAAAAATACCGCGATGCGGCGGATGTCTTCTTGCGCGTGTTGGGCTGTGTGCCGAACGATTTCGTGTCGAACGTGGGCATGAGCCTCATCCGCGATGAGGAACACAAACTCGAAGACGCGGTGGCGCACATGGAACGGGCGTTTGAAGCCCAACCCTCGAACGCCGCCGTGCAAAGCGAACTCCAGCGGCTGTACGGCATGCGCGACGGCGTGACGCCTCCGCGCATCCGCATGACGCGCGGCGCGCTCGCGCACATGTACGTGAAGGGCGAGTTATATCCGCAGGCGATCTCCGAGATCAAAAACGTATTGAATGAAGACAGCGGCCGCGCCGATATGGAAGTTCTGCTGGCGCGCGCTCATTATCGCAACGGGCAGAAGAACGAAGCGATCGAAGTTTGTTCCTCGCTCTTGCGCCGTTATCAATATTGCTACGACGCCAATGCCATCCTTGTGGATATCCTCGGCGCGGAGAAACCCGAAAGCGTGAGTGAAAATCGCCGGCGCGTGATCGAACTCGACCCGTATGCAGGGCAAGTCACCGGCTCGCTCCTCGACACCTCCGACGCGCCCGACTCAGCCATCTCCATCGAACGCTTCGATTGGAGCGGTCAATCGGTGAGCATGCCCGCCGATTGGCGCGACACGCAGGGGATCGGTTTGCCGAGCGCCACGCAAGCGGAACCGGATTGGCTCAAACCCGGTCTCAAGCAGACGGAAACCACGCCTCCATCCGACGGGGGGGCTGGATTCCGCATGGATGCCGCCGCGAACACCCCGGAGGAGATCCCAGACTTCTTGCGCGACGCGGGCTGGGGCAAATCTACTGGCGCATTCGACGAGAGCAAAGCCTCGATGATGGATGACGCCGAGACAATGCCTCCCACTTCCGCCGCGCCGCTCGCCGCCGCCGATATGCCGGATTGGATCAAGGCGATGGCTCCTTCTGAAACTGAAAAATCTTCATCTGATGAACCGATGCCGGATTGGATGAATCGCATTGACCCGAGTATTTTGCCCTCCACGCCTGAGTCAAATGCGGCGAGCGATGAACCCGATTGGATGAAAAATTTGGGCGGCACGTCGCAAGAACCAGCACAGCCAGCCGCCACGTTCGGCGATCAACCGGATTGGTTGAAAGAGTTGGGGGGTTCAACAGAATCTCCAACGCAACCGCAAATCGCCTCAACCGATCAACCCGATTGGATGAAAGACCTAGGTGGCGCAACCGGAACCCCGTCACAGCCGCAGACAGCATCTGCCGATCAACCTGACTGGCTGAAAGATTTGGGCGGTCCGACAGAAGGTTCAACACAACCTGTCGCTGCGATTGGCGATCAACCGGATTGGATGAAAGACCTAGGCGGCTCGACAGAAACTTCGTCACAACCTGCCTCTGCAATGGATGAAACGCCGGATTGGCTGAAAGATGTAAGCGCGGAAACTTCTGTGGCGGCATCCGCATCTGGCGAACTTGATTTCCTCAATCAAATGACAACACCTCCGCAAGAATCGAAACCAGCAGAAACTCCCTCCGCGCCGCAACCAGTCGCTTCAACCCCGAACACGCCATCGGAAGACGATGCGTTTGCGTGGCTTGAAAGCCTCGCGGTGAAGCAAGGCTCAACAGAAGGGTTGCTCCTCAAAGAGGAAGACCGTCCACAAGATGAACCGGACTGGGTGAAACAAGCCAAGTCGTTATCTGCCGATGTGGAAAGACCGACGGCTCCGCCAGTTGTTGAACAACCAGCGGATGAAATCCCATCCGCGCCGCCGATGACTCCTCCGACGTTGGAACCGGCAAGCGAAATTCCATCCACGTCGGTTGCGAATCTGGCAGATGCTGGCACGAGTGGTCAAGAACAAGACGATGCGTTTGCATGGCTTGAAAGCCTCGCGGTGAAGCAAGGTTCAACCGAAGGTTTGCTCGTCAAACCGGAGGATCGCATCGAAAGCGAACCCGAGTGGGTGAAAAAGGCGAAAGCGACCGGCGAACTGTCAACTCCGCCCGCGCAGGAAGAAGCCAAACAACCGGAAAGACCGATGGATACTGCGATGTGGCTAAAGAACTTAGAGGCAGAAAGTCCTGTCTCGGAGCCGGTGAGAGAATCGTCAGCCGATGAAACTGCCGTGTGGTTGAAGAACCTCGATGCGGAGACCCCGTCTTCCGAGCCAATGAAAGAATCTCCGGCGGATGAAACCGCGATGTGGTTAAAGAATCTGGATGCGGAAACTCCGGCGGCGGAACCGGCGCAAGCCTCATCGAGTGATGAGACGGCGATGTGGTTGAAGAGTCTGGACGAAGCGGAGAAGCCCGCTGTGGTTGAGTCTGCGCCGCGCGACGATCTGCCGGATTGGATGCAAAACATCGAAGCGGAGGAAAAGCCCGCCGCGGTTGAATCAGCCGTCCCGTCGAATGAAGCGGATTCGTCATCCATGGATTGGTCAAGCGAGACGACTCCGGAAGTCCCCGAAAGAATTGACACGGGAAGTCTGCCGAGTTGGCTGCAAGGCGTGGATGCGGATGCGCCGGTTGCATCGTCGCGCGAGGAGTTTCCATCGTGGCTGCGCGATGAAACAGGCGAGGTGGTTGCCGAGCCGACAAAGATCGAGCCGACGCGCGCCGAGGAATGGCAGCCCGCCGAAGCGCAACAGACTGAAGCGTTTGAAGCGCCAGTTGAACAGCCGAAGCCTGAACCCAAGCCCGAGCCGAAACCGGAGCCGAAGCCAAAGAAAGCCGCTCCGCCCGTGCGAAAACCCGAACCGCGCCCGGCGACGCCGGTTTCAACGTATCAGGAGCCTGTCACGCGAAAGGGAACCGGTATGCTGACTCAAACTGTGGACATTGTGTTGAGTCAGGCGCGCAACGAGTTGAACCGGAGCAATATTCCGGGCGCGCTTGATACGTATACCAAGTTGATCAAGAAGGGACGCTATCTCGATGAGATCATCTTCGATCTACGCGAGGCGTCGTATCGGTATCCCGTTGAGGTGAGCATTTGGCAAACGCTGGGCGACGCGTACATGCGCGGCAACCGTTTGCAGGATGCGTTGGATTCGTATACCAAAGCGGAAGAGTTACTTCGTTGAAACAGACCTCACAGGTCTCAAAGACCTGTGAGGTCTAAAAATATTATTTGGAGGAATCTGTGGAACGTTCGCTCGTTTTAGTAAAGCCCGATGGCGTGCAGCGCGGATTGGTGGGCGAGGCGATCGCTCGTTTTGAACGGCGCGGATTGCGACTCGTCATTTCCTGAAATTCAGCTGCGGTGAGTTTGGATCGCAGCAGAAACCGCGGCATTATGCACCTGCGGAGCATGAAGGCAGAAAACCGTTCTATGACGGTTTGATCGCATACATCACGTCCGCGCCGGTAATGGCGATGGTGTGGGAGAGGGCCGAACGCGGTCGCCGCGATCCGCCAGACGGTTGGCTCGACCAAGCCGGTGGGATCTTCTCCCGGCTTGCGATAAATCACGATTTCGCGCTGGAGGTGGGGCGCAACCTCATCCACGCTTCGGATAAGCCAGGCGGTGTCCGCGAGGTTGGGTTGTGGTTCAAGAACGATGAGTTGGTGGATTGGAAGAGGGATGTGGATCGGTGGGTGTTTGAAAAATAGAGACTGGAGCTAGAGATTAGAGACTGGAGGTGGTTGGTGAGAGGAGGTGATGGTGGATTTGGTAAGTGGTAATTTGTAATTGGTAATTTGTAATTGGTAATTCATCCCGTTGGCGTGAGTCGGCGGGATGTTTGTTTTTATGTGGTAGATGCTTTGACCCGCGAGGGGAATTTTCTGAGTTGGACGATCAGCGTCCCGGCGGCGGTGACGATCAGCCCGAGGATTTCCTTGCCCGTGATGTTTTCTCCGATGAAGAGGAAGGCGAGGATGGGGACCCAGATCATCATCGTGCCGCCGATGACGCTTGATTCGGTTGCGGTCAACGTGCGGAGGGTGTGATTCCAAAGCGTGAAGGCGAATGCGGTGTTGACCAGCGCCAGCCAAACGATGATTCCCCAGCCTTGCAACGTCATGGTGGGCGGCTCTTCGATGCCAAAGCCTGCGAGCAGTAAAATGATCGAACCCGCGCCCATGCTGATGACCGTCACCACGAGGGGATGATGCGCTTCCGCGCGGTTGATCTCCCTGCCCAGAACGGAGGAGATCACGTTCGTCGTCACGCCGAAGAGGGCGGCGATCACGCCGATCATTTGGTTCTGGGGAATCGAGACCGGCATGAAATAGATCATCACTCCGATCAATGCGAGCAAGATGCCGCCCCATTGCATCCACGTCGGTTTTTCATGTAACCAGAAAACGCTCAACGTCGCCACGCCGATCGTGCTGAAACTCATCAGTAAGTTGGTTGTCACTGCGGGGAGGCGATCCAGCGTGACGAAGACCGCTCCCTGTGTGGCGGCGTACAGGAGTATGCCGAGCAGAGTCAACCTCAGCCACGCTCTTCGGGATAATTTTCTGATCTCATATTTTGCTTCGCTGAACAAGAGACCGATCACTAGAAAGAGAAAAGCAAAGAAATACCTCAACCCCGCAAATGTAATTGGAGGGATGTCTTTTAGTCCGATTTTGACGAAGACCCATGAGGTAGCCCAGAGGAATACTACGAATAATGCTTGGAAGATGGCGGCGCGATGAGATTTCATGAAACGAGAGACCATTTGGCAATCAAGGGATTGTCGTTTTGAACCCTTCGAGAATTTGAATAAGTTCCATATTTAATGCGTAATAACCACTCGCGTTTAAATGGAGAAGATCATACACATATTCACTTTTTGTATTTCCTTCGGGGTTTGAAAGGATTTTCCCTGAGTCGAAAACGATAACGCCGTCATCGTGGTAATTCAGAATGAAGTCATTGACCTCGGTGATTCCGTCATAAACGTCATCTGACCATACCAATTGGCGAGTAAGCGGCACGCTGCCTGATGTTGGAAAAACAGTTGTTAGAATGACGGTTGAATTCAGCTCAAGCGATTTTTGAAGTATTGATTTGATGTTTGCTTCACAGGTACCGATAATTTCATCTTTTCTTTCAGGGAATAGGGGAATGGTTTTTAGATCATTGATACAAACTTGAACAATGACAACGTCAGGATGTAGGGGTTTAACATGCTCTTCAAATCGCAGTAAAACCTGCGCGGAGGTTTGATTTCCAATTCCCCGATTTACGAATATAAAGTCATCGGTTTGTGGAGCGATCCATTGCGCTGCTCTGGAGTCGCCAAAAAAGATGACGATCGGTTTGTTGTTTCCCTGCAGATTGTTATCTGATTGGAAATATGAAAGACCAAGAGGGTCAAGTTCGGCGGCATACAAAAGCTTGTAGTATTTCAACAATTCTTTGTACAGCGCCACATTTGTAATCATTGAAGCGCATAAAACGGTCAGAGTGACCAGAAATGCAAACTTAAGAGTTCGACTATTTTGGCGAAACATAAGTAACTAAACTATGAGACTATTGAACTCTTAACAATACCTTCCCGTCGCTCCACAGTTCTTCGAGGTCGTAATGTTCGCGCTGGTCGGGGGAGAAGAGATGCACGACTACGTCGCCAAAGTCCATCACCAGCCAGCCCTCTTGCGATTTCCCTTCCACGCGGGATTTTTTCTTGTAGTCCTTTTTCGTCGCTTCCAACACACCTTTCGCGAGCGCGTCTAACATGCGGTCGCTGGTGCCGTTGCAGATGACGAAATAATCAGTAAATGACGCGACATCTTTGATGTCGAGAAGCAGAATGTCTTCGCCCTTTTTGTCCTCCAGGGCGTCAACGATTTGGTGCGCGAGTTCGAGTGCGTTCAGGTTTCACCTCAGTGTAGCGCCGACTTAAGTCGGCGTTACGATTTTAATGGCGCGGAAAAAAGTTTTGTATACACCGCGCCGTTCCGTTTCAAGTCGCTTTTGAATAGATGCACTGAGTCTACCCGCACAGCGCCGAGTGAGTCAATCGTTGCGGCTTCGAGCGCGCGGCGGATTTTTTGCGCGTCAGCCGCGGACGCATCCTGCCGCACGCGCCCGATCGTCAGGTGCGGAGAAAACCCGCGCTTTTCGGATTCATATCCGAGCCGAGCGCAGGCGGATTCGATTCCGCGCGACAACGCCATCAGCTCTGCCGGGGCGTTGAGTCCGATCCACAAGACGCGAGCCCGCTTCACGTCGGGAAAGGAGCCGATGCCGCCTACTTCAACGTCAAATGCAGGGACGGAGTTCGCTTGGGCGCGGAGGGTCGAGGTCAGCGCATCCACTTGAGCGGGGGAAATGTCGCCGAGAAATTTCAACGTGAGGTGAATGTTTTCTGGCGAGACCCAGCGAATCGCCCCACCGAGTTCGCTCCGCAAATTGGAGGTCGCTTTGTGAATCGCTTGTTGAATTTGTGAGGGGATTTCGATAGCAATGAACGCGCGCAAAGGACTTGTGCCTTATCCGCTCAGGGCGCGGTCTACGGCTTCTTTGAGTTCGAGGAAGCCGACCGGCTTGGTGAGGTACGTGGATGCGCCGGCGTCCATGCCGGTTTTGATGTCGGTGGGAGTGCCTTTGGCGGAAACGACGACCACCGGAATATGCGCGAGCGCGGGGTCGAGGCGCATCTTCCGCAGAATGTCGAGCCCGGAGATGTCGGGCATCATCACATCGAGGATGACGAGGTCGGGCTTTTCGTTCGTCAGCAGATCCATCGCGGGGGCGCTGGTGATGGTTTTGACCACGCGAAAGCCGCCGACGCGCATCATCTCGGCGAATAATTCGGCGGCGTCTGGCTCGTCTTCAACGATGAGGATGGTCTTTTCGTCCATGCGAAATAACGATAGCACAGGAAAATGGAATGTGCAAGAGGGTTGTTCAAGAATCAGAATCAAAAGCCCTATTCGGGATAGTTCATATTGTCTGACAACGTAGTAGCGACTTCAGTCGCTTTTTAGCCGTAGTAAGACGACTAAAGCCGTCACTACGTGTCAATCATTCAAGATTATTCTGAATAACGCGAATAGCGCGAATAAAGCGAATGACGCGAACGTCTAAAAATAGGGTTTGCGTGCTTTATATTGAAAATGATTTCACTCCGTAAGATTCCTGCCGTCCTCTTGTTCTAGGAATAAGACTTGGAGACATAATGACAGAACTCAATGAATTTCGTAAAGAGAAGGATGAGTATTTCGGACAGCATCCGCAAAGCCCGCTGACCCCGGAGCAGAGACGAGATTTCAAGGGCTTAAATTATTTCCCTGAAAATGACTCGCTTCGGCTTGAGGTGCAAGTCGAGCCGTTCGAGGATCAGCAACCTATGACGATGCAAACTTCCACCGGCGGGGTGCAGGAGTATGTCCGGTTTGGGAAGTTCAAATTTCAAGCGGATGGACAGGACGCCGAGTTGACGATCTATCAGGCGAATTACGGATTCTTTTTGCCGTTCGTTGATTCGCTGGCGGGGAAAGAGACCTATCCCGCCGGGCGTTATCTCGAACCCGAGCCGTTGCCCGGCAACCGCTTTCTCGTGGATTTCAATATCGCATACAACCCTTACTGCGCGTACAACGAGATGTGGTCCTGCCCGATCACGCCCGCTGAGAATCGGCTGAAGGTTCCTATCCAAGCGGGGGAGAAGTTATTTCACGAATAAAAAGACGGCGGTCATATGATCGCCGTCAAACTTATAAACGGATGTCATTCTGAGCGAAGCGAAGAATCTCTAACAACGAAGAGCAAGACCCTTCGGTCGCGGAAGAGCGCTCCCTCAGGGTGACAAATTTTTTATTTTTGTTCCGCCTCTTCGATCACTTTCAAGAGCGCCTCGTATTCCTCGCAGCATTCGGGGCAAATGTCCAAATGCTCGCGGATGAGCGGCATCAACTCCGCGGCGTCGTGCTTGCCTGCCTGCCTCTCGACGTATTCATCCAGTTTTGAATAGATCTCATCGCAGGTCAATTCCTCGGCGCGGACTTCCTCCAGCACGCGCAGGAATCCTAAAACAACCTCGTTTGGCACATCTTGTTGCATGCCGAGGCTTGTCCGAATTCGTTGGATGAGTTCCTTGATGTTCATATTCTGCGTTTTTTGATGTTTAAAGTTTGGCTAATCTTACTTCTGCTCGAAAAGCGCAAGGACTTCGTTAGGCGCGATGTCTTCCATGGAAAGGCGGCTTTTGAGTCGCACCCGCGCATCGTGGAGGAGTTTATACAATGCGTTGCGGTTGGTCTTGAGTTTTCGCGCCGCGTCTTCCATCGGCATATCGCGGACGCCGAGCAGGACGAGCGCCTCGCGCTGGCGGTCGGTGAGTTCTTCCTCGATGATGCGGCGGACGCGGGCGAGCATGTCGGCGCGTTCGGCTGAGGTTTCGGGTCCGGCTTGTGAATCGGCGAGCAGGCCGGGGGGCGGAGGAACGTCTTCGTTTTCGGTGAGTTCGTCCAGCGACGAATCCCGCCAGCGTTTGCGGCGCAGTTCGGTCAGCGCGATCCGCACGGCGATCTTGTGTACCCACGTGGTGAATTGACTGCGTCCCTCGAACGTGCCGAGTTGACTCAACACGCGCAGGAGCGTTTCTTGCGTCACTTCTTCGACGAGTGAATTGAACTGCGGCTGGTCTGGCGAGAGCCAGCGCGAGAGCGCATACGGCAGACCTTTTTGAATGATGGCGCGCAAATCTTCCAGCGCGGCTTCTCGTTCGGCGCCTTCATTCTTTAATTCGGCGATCCATTGCTCGTTGGTTCTTGTGGTCATGTCGAGAGAAATATATCAGAAAAAATGTGAACGGTGAACATAAAAATAACGAGCCTAACGACTCGTTATTTAGTGGGCGCTAAGGGACTCGAACCCCTGGCCTCATCTGTGTGATAGATGCGCTCTAACCAACTGAGCTAAGCGCCCGAAGTGACGGCATTATAGCCGGGATAAAGTGTATCGGCAAGGCGCAAGTTACGCGCTATGGGCGGTTGCGATCATTTCACCGCGAAGTACGCTATGACCGCCAAGAAAAACAAAAATCTTTGCGTTCTTTGCGGGCTTAGCGGTTCGTTCCGTAAAGTCTTGCGCCTGTTTCCTTGCGTATTTGATCACGGTGGCGGCAACACATCCCATGGATTGACATGCGAGGAAGCAGAGCGGATCTCGAAATGCAAATGGGGCCCGCTCGAATTCCCGGTGCTTCCGATGAGCCCGATCAAATTTCCCTGTCCAACGCTCTGACCGCACACCACGTTGATACTGCTCAAATGCGCATACAGTGATTGGAAGTCGTTGCCATGATCCACCATGATCATATTGCCATAGCCGTAATTGTTCCAGCCCGCGTATACGATCACGCCTGCGTCCGTCGCGTACACGGCTTGACCTTCGTCCCCGTCAATGTCTATGCCCCAGTGATTTGCATTGGGGGTGTAATCGTAGCCTGAAAGCCGGTGATAATCCGAGGGCCAAATGAATGTGCCGAAGCCCACCGCGCCTCCGCTGACCGGCTCGCACGCGCCGGGTCCCAGCACGCGGGCAGACGCGGGATTCTCGCGCGTCACGCCGAGCGGCGCGCTCCACGAAATGAATTGACGCTGTCCGTTCGGCACGATCAGCCACGTGCCGGGTTTGATGTTCGGATGCGCCAAATCCCCTATCGTTTTGGCATCGAGATGATTCGCGGGATAATCAATAATATCTTCCGGGGTCACGCCGTAATATTCCGCCACGCCGTTCAGCCCTTCGCCGTCCTGCCATTCGTGATATGTCCCGTTCACAGGTAGGATGTTCAATTCCTGATCGGGTTGCAGGGCATGAGGGTTATCGAGCAGGATGTAATAATTTCCCCACAACACGGTCTGCGGTTCAAGCCCGAACTTTTCCGCGATACCAAAGATCGTATCGCCTTTGACAACTTTATACTTCACGATCTCTTCACGCGGGCGCGACGGGATGGTGGTATGCACCTGCGCCAAACGCGGGACTCCGCCGTACGAATCGACCGCCTGCGCGGACGAATCGATTCCTTCCACCATGACAGTTGGTTCAGCCGCGGCGGCATTCACCGCCGCCTCAGCCGACGCTTGCGTGAAGAACGAGCGCGCCAGCCAGATCACCGCGCCGATCAGCGCCACCGAAAAGACCAGCGTGCCGATCCGCATGAACGATTCGCCCAACCCGATGCCGATCAACATCTCGATCAGGCGGGAGAGAATTCCAGTTTTATTTTTACTATCCATTCTTGTCCATTTCGGTAATCATCATAACACGGCAAAAAAATCGGCGTCAACCACGCTAACCTGACGTTAAGCAGACGACTTTCGCACTTCTGGATAACGCAGTTGGGTTATGCCGACGCCGAACAGGCAGATCGCCCCGCACGTCAGCGCGGTGACAGGGAGAGTCCATGTTTGCGCCATCCATCCGATCAACAAACTTCCGAACGGCGCAATGCCTTGAAACGCCCAGAGGTAAATGCTGAACACCCGTCCGCGCACCTGATCGTCTATTTTTGTTTGCAGTAATGTGTTCAACATCGTGAATTGCGTCACACTGCCCCAGCCGATCAACGCGATCAGCGGAACGGCGTGCCACAACTCGCGCGTAAAAGCGATCCCCATGAGTCCGCTGATGAACGCGCCCTGACCCAGTAACAAACGCGTCCCGCGCCGCGATTCGGAATTGTTCAACGCGACTGTCACCGCCGCGATCAACGCGCCAAGTCCGAGCGAACCGTAGAGGGCGCTGTTGCGCGCATCCACGAGAGACTTCGCATCCCCGGCTTTCGAGAGAATATCCTGCGCCAGCACAGGGATTTGCTGCATCACCGGCAAGCCGAACAATCCCATGATCGCGGCGATCAAGATGATGGCGGCGATGCCTCGGTTTGCGCGGATGTATTTGCCGCCGTCCAAAAAATTTCGGACGAACGATTGCTCAACGATCACGGTTTGCGGTTTGTGCTGCAAGCGGACGAAAAACAGACTGAGGATGATCGCCCCAAAACTGATGCTGTTCGCAAGGAATATCCACCCTTCGCCGTTGTTGGGAATGAATAATAAGACAGGGGCTACCAAGGCTGGACCCAACACGCGCGATATGTTGAACGCCGTGGATTGCAAAGCGATCGCGTTGGGCAGATGTTCGCGTCCCACGATCTCGATCAGCATGGATTGCCGCGCGGTGATCTCGAACGTGGTGGCGGTGCCTAAAACTAACGAAAGCACGACGATGTGCCAAATTTGGATCAACCCCGCCAGCGTGAGCAGAGCCAGCACAAGTGTTTCGATCAACATCACCGCTTGCAGGATCATCACTGCCTTGCGTTTATCCCAGCGTTCGATCAACACGCCGGAGGGCAGCGCCAAAAAGAACACAGGCACAGTTACCGCGAAACCGATCAGCCCAAGATCGAACGGCTTGCCGCTGATGCGATATGCCAGCAGCGGCTGAGCCGTATTCTGCATCGAGGTGCCGATCAGCGAGGACAAATGCCCAAGCCAGAAGATCGCGAAGTCGCGGGATGACAGCGCGGGGAAGCGCGTTGCAAGCGCTAAACGGATTCTATGGATCACTTATTTTGCAGGGACGACCAATTCAGGAACATCGGTAGACGCTTTGTTGACCAGCGTGCTGACCGGGTACGCATCCATTTCCTCGGCGGGATAGGACTTGATCATTGGCAGGACTTGATCGGGCGTTTGCGCCGAAGGTTCGAGCCATCTTGCGTAATCGCGCGGATGCAGAATCACCGGCATCCGGTCGTGGATCATTGCCATCAATTCATTCGGCTCGGTGGTGATCAACGCGCATGAACGGATCAACGAACCGTCCGAACTGTTCCATGTGTCCCACAAGCCCGCGAAGGCGAACGGTTTTCGATCTTTCATGTGGATATAAAACGGAATTTTTGATTTCTTGCCGGGCTGCGCTTTCCACTCGTAGAAACCGTCGGCAAAGATGAGACATCGTTTGTATTTCAAACTTCCGCGGAACGACGGTTTTTCCGCCAC